>JAFTQC010000042.1 GCA_017462965.1 Clostridia bacterium
TCTTGTACTGCCAGTGTCTTTAGTTCTATACTATACTTCTTGTTCTTATGTGATCTTCTTTGCATAAAAATAATCCCCTTAAAGTAGTCTTGAAAACTTTTTGTTTTTTCAAGTGTCTACTCTAAGGGGATTATATCAAATCGCTTAATTTTTGGCGTTTTCAAGCCCTAATTAGCAAATTTATAATAAAAGTTAATATGCAGAAAAAACGACCATTTCTGCCCGTTTCAAAAAATGTTAAGTTTTAGTGTTGTTGTTATTCCAGGCTTACCTCATCATTCTCAAAATCGCAAAACTTATCTAAACTAACACTTTTCAAAACTCGTCTATTCTCACCGTCGTAAACATCATCAAACAAAATATATTTTAGCACAAAATCTTCCATTTCTGTAACAACATCTTCTTCAAATATATCATCAATAAACTCGCTCGGTATTCCTCGACTATATACAATCCTCTCGTTTGTTTTGGTGATGTATTTAAGTATATAATCAAGAGTATGACCTTTAGCAAGACTATTTTTATTCAAAGGCTGAAAATCGTTACGTCCGAATTTTAGAAAGAAATCGTTTTCGTGTCGAGTAATCATTTTATGCTTTTTCTTGGAATACTCTTGCTTTTTTTCAATTGTACCAATTAATTGACCTTCCGGGACATATAATAGTGCGTGGAAATGTAAACGCTGTTCCTTCGCGCCATATTCCCATACACCCATAATCTTCCATCCTCTACGTGAAGATAAATTAGATAAGCACTTACGCAGCTTAACTTTAAAGCTATCTTCCGTTTGCTTATCATCGTCATATGTAAAGGTAACAAAATAATTCCAATTATTCAAAAAAGCTTTACGTTTAAATCTCTTCTTACGTAACGAAATATTCTTTAACTTAATTTCAAATTTTTCTTCCAACCAATTATCAAGTATTTCCCCGGCATCACCAAAGCTATCAGCTATTCCTTGTCTTACAAAAGCTTTCTGCTCCTTCAAATTCAAACCGCCCTTTAATGCCAAAAAATATAACTCATCAAAGGCTTTGTCCATAGGGGTCAAATCCGATTTTCTTACAAAATCTTTCTTCAAGTGTAATTTGTTATTATTTATCTGATAGGCTATGTAATGGCTACCATCGTTATATACTGTACATAACATATAATTTCTCCTTTTAAAAAGCGGTGCTTTTCTTAGAAGCAGAAAAGCAGGGTTAATTTGTGCAGTTATTTTACTTCATTTGCCAAAAGAAGCCACTTGCGTGGTAAATTTAAGCCCTATTCCTAAAGTAGCTTGACTATTGAGTTTCCCACAGCTTGAAAATTAAAATTTACAACTGATGGAAAACTCAATAGTCTTCACTAATTTAGGGGTCTTAAATTGCAGTCACTTTTGCGATAAAAAGTGACCAAAAGTGCTTATTAATTGAAAATTTCCTCTCTTACTTTTTCTCGCTTACGCCATTTAAGAGTTTTAATTTTTACTCCTGTTTCTCTATCATAAATAGATAAATATCCATTTTCATCAGCTTGATAAACAAAGTATTTTTCGTCATAATATCGCTGTTCCAAGCATTGTTCTTTAGATAATGTACATTCGCTCATATTTTTTTAATAAAAAATACATTTAATGTTTTAAAAAACATTGATTTTTCCCTTTCTATAGTGTATAATGATAATACATAACAAATGAATTATTCTTTGGGGAGCCGATTTATCGGCTCTTTTTCTTTTTGAAAGTTCTTTTTTTCGTTACATACTTGTCAACAGAAAAGCTTTTGATTTTATCAGATAATGCTTTTGGTAAATGCTTTTTGCTAACAATAGAAACAGCTTCATCTTTAATATTAATTTTTTCACCATTTACATTATGAGTATAATGGTATGAACGCACTGCACTCGGAACATCAGAATTAACTATTCTTTTGTATTCAGCTTTATCATCTTCTCGATAATAGCTATATTCATCATTCTTTGAAAAATCTATCATAACCCGGTCTCCTTTATCGCAGCTCTCATATTTGCTAAATTTTCGTTAAGCATTTCACCATCTTCGAAAAATTCCGCGCCTCTTGGGGTATTCCTGCACATATACACGCGCTTTTTACATTTAAGCATTTTTCCCTTATGAATGAAATAATGTACCTTTATTCTGTGAACTACAAAGTGTACTTTTTCACAAATCGGACAATACATATTTGGCATTTCTTAGTTACACACTCCTATCATTCAATAAATTTTTTTGGCATTGCAAAAACGGAACAGTTTATTGAGTTCAAAAAATGATAAATTGCACTGAACACATTCTTACTTGTTCTTTCATCATATTCACCTAAAATCTCTCGAACTATCTTTTTCCCGGCATAATATTCCATTCCAACAAAATAAACATCTCGTTCTTTATATGGTGGAACTAATACAATTTTTCCTTGGACCTCAACAATTACATCCCGGTCCTGAATTAAAATAAACTTTTTCATAAAAACTCCTGTATTTTGAAAATTTGCTATTGACTTTTATGTATTTTTGATATATAATAATTGACAGGTAAGCAATTGCTTACACCCGCCAAATCGTTTTGGCATTGCCTTGAGTGGTTTAATCTCAAGGTTTTTTTCTTTTTCTAAACATTTCTATTTTTTCCTTATTACGAGAAGATGTAGAAGAATGATTGAACACTTTATCAATAATCTTATTTACATCTTTTCGAGATACGTCACTTTTTGGATTGTTCTCCCTAAATTTTTTACCCACCTTTATAGGCTTTCCCTCACTATCTTCAATTTCAACAAAATGCTTGAAATACGATTTTCCTTGCTGATAATTAGGTAAATGTGTTCTATGCTTACCTTTTCTTGATGATAAAGGCACCACAGCTAATTCATTGTTTTTATTCGTTTCTATAACAACAAGCGGTCTTTCCTTTTTAGAATTTCTTTTGTTCTCGGGTAGATAATTATCATTTGTTTTCAAGGTTCGCCCTAATGGAATTACCTGGTTTCCAGACTTATCAATTATATGCCCTTTGTTTTTGGGTTTAGGTATATAAATCACCTCTTAATATGTATTTGTGGCACTAATAGAGCCACATTTTTTCTTTTTATTTGACTTTTCTTATTTATCGTGCTATAATCAAGAAAAACACGCTTTTTGGGGGTTAGTATGGAAAATAAAGATTTAGTTTGTCCTATTTGTGGTGAACCGACAAATGTATATTATGGTAATGCTCGTAAAGACCGTCTTTGCTATAAACATGGAATGATGGCGAACAAAAAAGAAATCATTCTAAACGAAAATGGCATTTACAGCAAATGACGACACACTTCTCTACGGCGTAGAGGTTAAATTCTACAATATGGAAGTGAAGGTCGACGAAAATCTTGAAACCAAATACAAAGGGCTCTATATTATCGGCGATGGAAGCGGAATCACTCATTCTCTTTCACACGCATCTGCAAGCGGCGTATTTGTTGCCAGACAAATAGCGCATCAATCATCAGTAGAGTAACCTTTCAAACGAACATTAAGCTGTATTATTAATAAAAATGACCGAGTGCGCCAATATCAATTGGTTGTCTCGGTCATTTTATATATTTCGGTTTAAAAGTAATGAATTTACAAGCTGAAGCCTAAATAAGATAATATCATTTCATACAATTCCATACAAATTTGGATAATCATATTATAAAGTTTTGATGTGGGGAATTTTTGTTCCCCGTTTCCTTCTTCATTGGGTTCATCGCCTTGAGGTGGATTGTTCGGTTCATTTTCGTCAGAAGAATCAAGCTTAGGAATCTCTCTTTCTGTTTCAGCGTGGCAATAAATACAGCTACCTCTCTCAATACCTGGAGCATCA
>JAFTQC010000043.1 GCA_017462965.1 Clostridia bacterium
CCTGAATTGCAACAATAAAATCAAGAAATTATAATTTTTAGTGATTTTATACAAAACAAAAGCCGTTTTCAATCTGGATCGCTCCGGAAGAAACGGCTTTTTCTTGTGCAATATTACAATACGTATATCTATATTTTATTTTGTGGCATAGAAAATAAGGGTACTTTGTGTACCATTCCGAACCCCAACCCCTTACCCGACTCCCAAGGGGCTATTATGCTACGGATAAATTTAAGCTGCTTATATATTCCCGACTGGATATACCACCAAGTATCTTTCTTGGATAATTATTTATCCAATCCTGTACAGCTTCAACTTGCTTACTGGTTACAGTATCGAAGTTTGTACCCTTGGGGAAGAAGCGTCTTATCATACGATTAATATTTTCATTGGTACCGCGTTCATAACTACTATATGGGTGACAGTAATATACAATAGTTCTATTACCTTTAGTATATCTACTTTTCTCAATTCCGGCACTGTCTAAGAACTCTACACCATTATCACAAGTAATTGTTTTAAACTTCTCCCGGAACTTCCGAGGACCAAGTTTCCTTTCAAGCATGTTCAAAGCATGAACCACAGATGCAGACTTTTTATTCTTAATTCTTACTATTATTTCTTCTCTTGTCATACGTTCAGAGAGGACAAGTAAACAGGATTTTCCGGTACCCTGTGCACTTACAACAGTATCCATTTCCCAATGACCGTATTGTTTGCGTTCTTTGATTTCTTCCGGGCGTTTTTCTATAGAACGACCAGAACGGTTATTAAGGGCAACGGTAGAAGAACGCTTTTTCTTCTCTGCCTTTTTCCTTTTCATTGGTAAGTCCTCAATAGATACATCTAAGAATAAGCCCATGTCAAAATAATTATATATCGTTTTACAGCAAAGCTTAGTATCAAATATTATGTTATTATTCCGGGCATGGAGCAAGAGAGCTTCAGGAGAATAATGTTTATTTTTAACCATATCTTCAATGTAATGTACTAACTTATAATCCGATCCTATTTTCAAATTTCTTCCCCGGTTAGAGGTATTTTGATTATATAACATCTGAGCATAATCTGCTTTATATACATAACGTTCCGAAAGAAGAGTATCAAGCTGTTTAACAGTACCTTTTTTGATTTCTTTATAAAGCGTATTGTATTTGTGTCCTAGTATTTCTGCTATCTGACTAATAGTATATTTTTGCTTTAATAATATTTCTATCTGGTATCTTTCCGCTTCTGTGATGTATTTTCCCATATATAACCCCCATTTCCTTTTTCCGAGGATGTCATAAAATAAGCCATTCATAAAGGGTAAAATATACACTTAAAAGTGCCCTTTACAAATGGCTTATTTTATGTGAAATAGCAAACGGAATACAAAACTTGCAGGTTTACAAATAATTCCTTGCAACATCATATTGAAACAACCCACTAATTTATCTATACCGAACGATTTTTAAATGGTTTATCACTGCCTTTTTTCTATTGATTTTAGTATATCAACCGAACTCGGTCTAAAACGTGACTATATCAGAACAGTAAAATAAATAAAGTACCATGAAAAATTTTTATAAAAAGCATAAATATTTTTCATTATTCTTCGAATTACTTGATTTATTTTCCTGATCTGATAAAAGCAGTCACAAGCCCGAGTCCAGATGATATACAGAAATCAATACATAGAAAGAAAGGAAGTGATAAGCAAAACCATTTTAAAAATCTGCATAAGGAAGCACCGAAGAACCAAGAATCAACCAGAAATCAATTTAAAGGCGACAGCCGGAAAGGAAACGAATATGAAACTCAATGATTTAATCGAAAAGCTAAAAATGGAAAAAGGTAAAAATGGAACATGGGGGTTATTACAACAATGGATTATAGACATGAATACCGCAGAATATAAGAGAGACCAAGATAAAACTTATGAAAAGATATACGGATTTTTATGGGGATTAGAAGCAACTGATTATATAACGGAAGAAGAAAAAGAAATGTTACAAGAAGACTTATTTAAAATATATTACTCATAAACATTTGATTGACTAACAGAAAGGAGAAAGCCTATAATATCCCTATAGAAAGGGGTAGTGGCTATGTGCGAAGCAATGACAAAAGAAGAAATGCAGAGATTTTTAATTAAAGAAGCGCAGAGAGGTAGTACCGAAATAGAAGCATACCGCAATTTAATGGAGATTCTTGGAATCGAATTTCCCGGAGAAGATAAGCCAGAGTAAACAAAGAGGAGTAGGGCGTAAGTCCTACTCCTTAGCATCTATACTATAAGTTAATCTAACAACTATATATTTATTATTTTTAGCAAGCAAATCAACCCATATATTATTCACACCTGAAACAGGCTTGCCGTCTTGGTCATAAACCTCTAACACAATACTATCTATAGGTTCGGCTTTCTTTACAATACTCTGACGTGCTGCGCCATAACAATTTTCATATTTCTTTATGTCCAAAGCATTTTCTGGTTGCGACGTCGCAACGCGTGAAACATCCTGTGAAACATTTTTCTTTTTCTTTAATTCACGTATTTGCTTAATAGTCATTTCAGGTTTAACAAGTTCTCGCATTTTATCGTCCAACGACAACATTTCACACAGCTGAGAATAAGAAAATTTTTGCCAACATGTCCCCAATTCCATAGCAGAGCCTTTAGTTATAGTGCCATTTACATATCTACTATCTAATGACGCATTAAATGACCTGAACACACCAATGCATCTTGAAACAGCAGATTTATCCAAACCAATATTTGCATCACAAAATTCTTGTAAAGAAGCATAACCAAAATCTTTATAATACTCCATACGTTCAAACTCGGACAAATGAAAACCTAACCTAATATAAGACTTTCGAATATCGTTCATGTCTGTTAATATATATTTCACACTTACACGGGCGTTTTCCCTTTCTGGTCCAAAATCAATCAAACCATATTTAATATCCAATTCTTTTTCGTTGGTCGAAATATTAACACCATTAATCATAATATAACCCTCACTTAATTTTTCAGATATTCTTTAAATTGTTCCTTAAGAGATTTTTTCAAGTCTTTTTCTAATTCACAATCATTTTCAATACATTCCTTAAAGTATTTACACTTCCAATTTTTACATTTTTCACATTTTCCCTTACACCAGAAATATTTAAATTCACAAAGAAAATGGCACGTAATCCATGAAAGATAATATATAATCAAAAACGTAATTATCATTAATATTTTCATATTATACCTCACTTAATTTTTCAGATATTCTTTAAATTGTTCCTTAAGAGATTTTTTCAGTTCTTTTTCTAATTCACAATCAGAGTCATCCTCTTTACAATTTTGACAATATGTACCACATACACATTCTAATAAACATTCCATAATACCTTCAATCATATTAACCCTCGCTTTCTTCCTCAAACGGAATTTCTATTTGTTCATAGTCTTCTATCTTCTGGAAAGAGTGGAAGCTGTCAAAATACTCCTTAACCGTCATTTCTTTAATTCCAGTACCAGTGAATTTTTGTACCGTGGTTATACGACGAAGGAAAGCGTTCCAAGTCTCTTCACAGTTTTTCTGAATTTCCATATACTGTCCAGACAAAGATACATTACTGATGATATATACCTTAGTAAAACAGGCAACTTTATTATTGTATCTACTAGGCAAATCCAAAGGATAACCATCCAAATAGTTAAGCATGTCCTGTATTTTTAAACTGCTTCGAAACTCTTCAAAGATAACAATGTCCTGACCCTTATAATTATCAAATGGGTGCTTATAGTCTGTTACCCGGTATACATTTTCATAACCATAATAATCCATAACGCTTCTGGTCTTACCGGAACCGGCTTTCCCATACATATAATACGTTGTTAAATTCCGAAAAGTATTTTTATATTGTTCAGACTTAACCACATACCGCACACGCTCTATTTTATCGATATGCAACATACATTCTGGGTTCTGTTCCAGAATCTCATAATTGCTCATGCCGGACTTAATCATATCATATAAGTCTATGAGGTCATTACGTTGTCCTTGACGTTCTGGAATCATATCCCCGGATTCTTCAAAAGTTTCCAGCAAGTTAGTATCTTCTTTAGTAGAACCCTTATATTTCCCTTCTTTACGTATATAATCCCTATTTTCTTGATTTGTTCCAACAGCATAATCTATATGAGCAGAAGGAAATCTCTTTTTTACTGATACAAATCGCATACCAGAACCATGTATAAATAAGTGTGTATGGTATGTACCTTCTTTTCCAATCTCATCACACATACACCAGTATTTTACAGCCTTGAACTTTTCAAGGATCAATTTTATATTTTCATGGTTCAAATCCTTATCCTTAGGATTATTAATTGTTAAAAGCCACTTCCGACTCTGCGTTTTATCTTCCATGACGTAACCCTCGATTTATATTTTTATTCCTCAGCTGCACTACCAAAAAGAATATCAAATGCTTTCTGCTGTGCAGTCTTTTCTTTTTCTGCCTGTCCCACCATGATGTCAACCTGTTCCAAAGTATCATACAGGGAATAGAAATCATCATCTGCTATATACTCTTTGATATAATCTGCCTTGGCTTTCTTTCCTTCAAACTGTGACTCATAATCATCCTTCCGGAAATAGTAGCACCGGAATAACCTATCAAAGTGTCCGATATTCTTACAGATCACTGTATAGTTGGCTATATCCCTAATCTTTTTTGGTATACGTTCGTATATCTGACTGCTGCATAAAAACTCAAGTCCAAACTTACGGTTAAAAGAGAGCATAGCCAGAACCGAAGGAGGAAAATTCTTCCAGTCGGAAGAATCGAACGTCACATGTATTTCATCAATGGCTATCAAACAGGGAATTTTCTTTAAATAGCATTCTTTTGAAATAGACACCATCTGCGACCAGTGCTCTATAAAATAGTCATTGTATTTATAACTGAAGTTGGAAGCAATCACAAAAGGCTGTTTCTTTGCAGAAAATTCTTTTCTGTACCGTTCCATATGAGCAACCATTGACATTGTTTTGCCTTCTCCCGGAAGAGCAACGAACTGAAACACACCGAACTTCTTATTTGTCTTTCCTCTAAGAAAATCAATGATGATCCAGCGGAAGAAGGAGAGCCAGAGCGGAAGTTTTAACCGCTTAAACTTCCAAAGAAACATAACCCATTTCCAACGAGTTTTATATTGAACAGTGCTTTTATAATAAGCCTTTAATCGCCTGCAACGCTTTTTACCGATAGCAGAACCGAGATACAATGCTTTCTTCTCTGACAAACTCTGTCTATTCCTGTATCTTTTCTTTAATTTTCGTAAAGTTCTCAATGATCTTTTTGAAATACGTCTCATAAAGAAATACCCCCAATTTCTCAATAACTAAATAAATCCGATAAGATAAAATCGTAATCAGGAAAAATATGAAGTGAAAAAGAATACTTGTGACAAGTGGATAATGCCAAGCACCACATATAAGACCAAGAATAATTGACAAAAACATACTGAAAAATGTAATCCTATAAGCCATTTTAACCCTCACTTTCCTTAACTTGTGTCGCAAAATGCCAATTTGCGACAAGTGCGACAGAAGTAAAATAATAAATAAAATACGTTCAAACATGCATAAAATAAAGATTTGTAAATAAATTGCGACAATGCGACAGAAGTTTCCTAAGGGTAATACTAGCCTTAGGAAACTTCGTCCCCTTGACTCAATGAACCCACTTATTGCGTGCGTTGCGGTGCAGGGCAGTGGTGCGCCCGAAGGGCTAGCACCGCTTGCCCTGAACCCCACGCTAACGCAAACGCTCCTTGAGTAAAGGGTTCACTGCGTTACGAAGTTACCTTTAACTATGTATAGTTACATAAACAATAAGACCACCAGCAATAGCGCCAACGATAGCACCATATATAACACCCATAAAAACACCTACTTTCTGAATAGAGAATTAACGAACCGATATATAACAGCTCGGACGAATGTTTTAATAATATATCCCATAACAAGCC
>JAFTQC010000007.1 GCA_017462965.1 Clostridia bacterium
CAGATTTATCACCTGTCTTTTTGTCATACCTATTTTTACAAAAAAGTACACCTATCATCGTTTTAACTCAATGATAGGTGCTTTTTCTATTTTCGCTCGTTTCTTAACTTAATGGTATTGCCCAAACGGGCTCTTTTTTGATGAATTAGTCTCTCCACTTAATGTGGTCGTCATATTCTGCTTGGCTATGAAATCTTGGCTCGTCATGATAGGGATTGGTGTCAGTGTCGGGTTTAGGAACAATTTTTACGTGTCCTCTGTCCACGCGACCTGAGCCGCCGTCATAGCTTGAATTGTCGTAGTCGCCAATTCTTTTCATTTCTTCGCCGTTAAATTTACAAATCCGCAAACTCCAAAATGGTTTGCGTAATAGCTAAAATGCTATCGTTGGTAATTATAAAATTTTCAGGATTCAGAGCTTCATATAGCTTTTCCGAGGAAATGCCGTCATCGCCATAATTGGAGTTTCCCTCTTGATGAAGATCTCTTACTTGCCAGTTAGCGCAAATTTCCTCGATTTTCTTTTCGATTTGTTCGGAAGCCTCTTCACTTTTGCACTTTTGCAGGTTAAAGTATTGTCCTTCTTCCAAAACATAGCATTTCATAATATGCCACCCATTTTATCAATCTTGCATATTTATTATAGCATATATTAAGCAAAAACGGATGAGTTTTTGAAAACGGTTTCAACTTTAATTATTCGGCTGATTTTATAGTCCGTAGATGAAAAAAACGGTGAATTATACAGTATAAATTACCTTGCCACTAACCGACTTGAAATGAATTTTCCAATTATAATTTGCAAAGCTTACAAGCTCACCGTCAATTCCGAGCCACTTCCCAACAGTAACATTGGTAATGCCCAGATAAGTTGTTTCAAATTTCGCATCTCCCGCAGCGTTGCAGGCTATACGCATTGTATAGCTCTGATATTCTTCCTCGGGTTGACCGTCAGTATAATAGATAACGTCAAAAACAAACACCACATCTTCGTAAAAAGCGTAGTCAATAACGCCGCTCATCTCATAAGAAACAGATGCTTTTTCGTCATCGTAATTATCCGAATGACTAATGTTAATATACTTCCAATAGTTGCTTTCATTAAGTTCGATGACGGTTCTTGATGGCTGATTCTCGTCTGTTGTCTCTTTCCTGGATTGACACCCCGCCAATGCGAATATTAACGTCATCCCCATCATGATAACCAATAATAGCGAAAGCAATTTTTTCATTTTGAACTCTCCTTTAAAGTTTTGTAGCTTGAAATCAGCATACGCCTAATTCGCCCACACAGATTACGATATTTTTTGAAAGTTTCATCATCTATGGCATTCGTGTTGAACAACAGTTTTAACCAACCTTCAGTTTCGCTACATTCCTTAAGTGCAATTCCAAACTTTGAAACCATATCTGATTTGCTTTGTCCGTAATTAGCTTCTCGGATATTAGCATAAATACTGCTTGAGCTTTTGTGAATTTGAAACATAGTATTTGATGGTGCCTTTATATTTTGGCAAAGCAATTCTATATCGGTTGCGAGTTGTTCTGAATAGATGAGCAAATAATTCTTTGGCTCAATATCACCTCTTTGAAGTTATTATATCACAAAGTCTAACCAAAATCAAGACGATAGCCTGTATATCATCAGCACTTCGTGCGGGAATGATATGCCAAGTCTGCGACTTGGATAAAAAAGATATTTTGACGCTTTTTCGTTTGGAGTTGAGCTCGCTACTAATGAAGCATCGGCTTGCGCCGATATGAAGCACTCGCTACGCTCGTATGAAGCATTTGCTACGCAAATATGATGCGAAGCGCATTTCTACCTTCTCCGTGCGCCGAATGCACGCTTCATAGGACGAAGTCCTACTTCATTTTTCATGCGTCGCAGATGCGCTTCATTGAAAAAACGACAAGACGAAGCTTGTCGTTTTTTCTGTGAAGGGGCGATAAAAAAGATATTTTTCGTTGTTTTGATATAGGTTTGAACTCCTGTGTCAAGTCATACCATACTAAAAAATGTATTTTTATACGAGCAATAATATCAATATTTGTTTTGTATATTGGGGCATGTTATTTTAACTTTATAGTCAAAGGCTCGCCATCAAGCCCAATATAGCATTCACCATCACTATTTTCAGCTTTTGCAATTCCACCACTGTAGTTACTAATGTATGTAAAGCCTTGATTTTTAGAAACAATTGCACTTCCGTTTACATCTATTACCTCATATATATTGTCGCTATTTTTATAGACTATTCGACCATCTGATATTGCGGCA
This sequence comes from Clostridia bacterium, assembly GCA_017462965.1. Classification (GTDB taxonomy): domain Bacteria; phylum Bacillota; class Clostridia; order TANB77; family UBA1234; genus UBA1234. The sequence goes on from JAFTQC010000007.1 coordinate 2,282, forward strand.
TTTGAACAAACAACAGGAGCTACTTTTTGATTGCACTCCTTATCTATTACTGTAAAATAAGTTTTTCCATCTGCTCCGTTTAACATTACAAGTCCAAAATCACCATCAAATTGAACGGAAGAAATCATTTCTGAGGAGAAAACAGTATATTCTTTTTCTATGTTATTGGTTTTATCTAAAACACGCATATATTGACCTTTTGTATTTATCAACAAATTATCAAATGCTTTTGTGAATTCTGCCACCTCTTCAACCGTTCCGTCTGCTCGGAGCGCAAAATACGAAGGCATATATGTATACTCTGATTGATTCGTGTAATCGCTTATCGAACCACTATGAAAGCCCCACCCTGTATTTTTTCCATATATTACACCATTACAAAAAGCATTACTGTAAATATAACAGGAATCTATAAAATAGGATTTGTTCGTGTTACTATTATAAAGGATATAGTGGTCATTATAGCCATAATGGTTATATGACATAAAGACTCCTTCTCCAACATATTCAAAAGCGTCCCAGTTCCAAGCATCTGGATTTGGAAGTTTTGTTCCGGCAGTTAACTGTTTTATCCAATTTCCGTTACAATCTAAAACACCATAAGAATGCTCCTCGGTGGTTATAGTAGATGTGTTTTTATAAACTAAAATCAAACCATCGCCATAGCCGATTATCGTATCAAAAACATCTCCGTCTACCGTAATCGTTTTGTGACCGTTCTCATTAAATAAAGTGTATATTTTTTTATCATCATCAGTATATGTCGTAATAAAACCAGCACCATTGCCTATCGACGTCCAATTGATATACTTTTTTTCTGAATAGTAGATTATTTCACCTTTTGAGTTTATAACACCTGAATAGGTTTTATCATTCATTTTAAACTCTATTGTAGCGCTTTCATTGTAAACGCTATCCATTTCCAACACACTGATATTTGTTCCAGTTTGATTAGAATTGTTTATAGAATCTCCTACTTGCTCATCTGTCATATCGTGGATATACCAGCCTTCATTTTCGTAAACCATTACAAAATATATTGTTTGCGTTCCAGCACCAGTTAAATCCATCGTTGTTGTTGCAGTTGCGTTTGCACCATCTATGACAGTTATATCGGTAATATCTAATTCCATAAAATCTCCCGATGTAGTGCTTACTCCCAAACTAAACAAATCAGACAAATCTATATTAAACCCTGCGGCACTTCCTGCAAGACCACCAAGAATATTTAACATTGCTTGAAATGCATTACGTGTTTTTGCATCAAGGCATTCAAGTACAACTTCCATATCCCCATCGTTATATGCGGTTACAAAGCTAGTAATCCTATTTTCGATAAGTTCTTCGTTTGTTGGTTGCTTTTCTTTTTTACACGCTGAAAGACAAGTTAGCAAAAGTATCGTTGTTAACAAAAAAGATAACAAACGTATGCACTTTGAGGCAAGTTGAGTTTTTTGTGAATGTAGGTTGTGTTGCTTCATTTTTTTCTCCTTAAGATAGATATAAAATCATAACCACCAGCCGTGCTGGTGGTTTGCACTGCCCCCTTAGGGCAAGTCAGTGGGCTGAGCCTAAAAGCTCGTCGAACAGTCTGCCATTTGCACGACTCCCACCGACCGCCCCTTAAGGGGCTTTTTTATTTGCC
>JAFTQC010000044.1 GCA_017462965.1 Clostridia bacterium
GAATGGTTCTTTTACTCTGAAATTGCTTACGGCAAAGTTTGTCGAAGATGTATCAAAAGTACCTATTTGGCAGTATAAATAGTTCCCTAGTGTTGGGTGTATATTGTAATTTGAAAGGTCATCATAGTTGATAACTGTAGATTTTGTAAGATGGCTAGAGGATAAATATAGCTCCCATCCTGTTTTGTTTTCTGTAATATTGTGTACTAAAACTTTGTCAGTTTTAAATTCAATATTATTTAAAGTACCGTCTTCATTTCTTCCGTTGGGGATTAAACATTTAATTCCTTTATCAGCAAATATAACTGAACCAAAATGACCGATTCCGTTAAGTACTTCTTTGATTTCTGTTACAATTCCACTTTCAGTTTTAACAACTGCAATAGGAAAACTTCTTATAGCATCTTCTGCTCCAGATGAAATATAATTAATAATTTGATTTGTTGTAGTGTTATACCACATACCAGATGCTGGTTGTTCAGTTCCAACTGTTATGTTACGAGGCTCTACAAAAGAAAGTCCACCAATACCAGTTGAGTTTGGAACATACATTTGAATATATAGGTTTTCGTGAGACCCATTACCAAACTTGTTTCTGGTTAAATCTTCTGATATTGTAATATGTTCAAAGTTGTCCTTTCCATTAGGAAGAATATATGTTGACCCCGCTTTAAGTGTCAATACCCCATCGGTAAGTTCAAGCTTAATATTCTGTGGAACTTCAAGTAGGCAGTTGGTGATTTCACCATCAAGACCTTGAACAAGTTTGCTTTTGAATTCCCCATCTTCATAAACTAAAGTATGACCATCTTCTAAAATATTTAATGCATCACTTGCTGCCATGCTATAATTTAAACCTTTATAAGTATCATCAATAAATTTGTTTAAATTATCGCCTGCTAAAACATCAGGTTGAATTCTATTAAATCCATTTAAAATTTTATTATTATCAAAATCAGCTTTAACTCCGTTTGCTGCAAAACTTTCAGGAATTGTAATATTTGGTTTTGTAGGTTTATTCATTTATATGCACCTCATTTAAAAATACTCCGTCTGTTAATATATTTGAAATGTATTCAAATGTATTTTTTGTGTAAGTTATGTCAGAACCATTTAAATATAAATCAAGCTGACAAGTTCCTACTTTCTTTATTATAACACTTTCTGCATTTGTAATCATTTTTATAATATTTAAATTTTCGTTTCTTGTTCCGGAACTTAAATTTCCACCGATTACAGCCATTATTTTTTGGATAAATTCTTTATCCTCTAATGTAATAACTATATCCGGATTTAAATTAGAAGTTAAAAAATAAAATCTTTTAGCCACATTTACATGAAGTAGATTCACACAAAAATAATCACCATAATCAACTTCATCTCTTGTTGTTCCTACTTCTGTTCCGATATTATCAAGCAAAAATCCTCTTGCTTTTGAAATTGTTAAACTATCAAGCAACTGAACAATTACATCTTGAAGTTCATTAAACCTCATGCCAATAGCAAGCAAAATGTTTTTTATATCCTCATTTTGTCTAAAATAAGAAATCAAATATTTTAAAACTTCTACTTTATAATCTCTATATTTCATTTAAAGTTATCCAATCTGCATTAAACATTGCTAAAGATGTGTCAATAATTTCTTGACTATCACCCATTGTCATTGAGCCATAAATACCAACTTGTAAATTTGTGATGTTTTCCACTCCATCAACTTTATAAGCCGGAATAATAAATTCATTTGCATATACTGTTTCGCCTAATCCATAAATTCTATTATTTTGGATATATTCAAGAATTGCAGCTTTAACAGCATTTGCCACACTTGAAAATAAAAATCCTGTTTTTATTTTCAAATCACCGGTTATTGCGATTTGTGTAAATGCAACATTTATCCATTTTATGGTTACATCTTCGCCGGCATTATCTTTTACTGTCATTGTTGATGTTCCAACAGTATCAATTCCATCTGCAACAGTTTCAAAAATTGCATTTGCAAAAATAGTATCTGTTGTATTATGATTTGCAATAATTTTAATTTCGCCTGCATTCATTGAATTGTCTGTTTTTTTATCAACAATATTCAAATAGCTTGGATCCTCAACATATTTTCCTAAATTTGAATAGTTTGCGTTTCTTGTTGCTTTTGCATTTTTGCTTTTTTCTTTTCTGTATTTAACACGATATTCTTCATCATTTTCTCTATTTCTACCTAAATCGACTTTAGGATTTTCCCCTGTTTCAATTCCTGAAACTCCTATAGGCATGCTTAAAACTTCAATTTCTGCATTTTTAGGAAGTTCAATAGGTCCAAATAAAACACATTCAAAATCGGCAATAACTTTTCCATCTTGACCGATAATTACAGTATCTTTATTGACAAATTCATCAAGAGTAGCTTTATTTCTAATTGTCATTGAACCTGCATCAACAGATAATCCTGCAGTTCCTAAAATTGTTCTTTCTGCTACTGTTTTTGAGCCTTTTTCACGATAAACAAGTAATCTTTCATAAAGTGCATCTTGAAAATCGCCTTCTGCTTGTTCCGGATCTAACTGTTTAATTAAATATGCAATTTGTTCTTGCAAATTCATTTCTTGAAAAGCTACAGTAGTAAAAATATTGGCGATTACACTTTTAGCTTCAATGTAAAAATCATCACCATATTTGCCCCTCAAAAAAGTTTCAAAAGCACTTAAAATATCATCTAATTTGTCTAAAGTATAGCCTTGTGCATCTATTTTCATTGTCTTATTACCTCATTTAGTTCTATATCGCCTAATTCAGTTGTAATATAAGCATTAATATATATATTTTGATTTTCTTTTCTTAAATCAAAATTTTTGATTTGATTAACTCCGTCAGTTGAAAGAATAACTTTTTTAACGTCATGCTTCCAAAACACATCATCTCTCATGTTTCTTGGAAAATCTATGCCGACAGTATCATCAAGAAGCCAATCGCCTTTTAAAGTATAAAGACCGGTTAAAATATGCTGCTTAATGAGTTCTAACCCCTCAACCTGTGCCAAGTCGCCGTTAATCCATTTTAGTTTGTTTCCGTTTAACTTCAAATCTTTCATAATTTAATTATACCACACCACCTGTGTTTGCACCTTGATTTCCGTTTGAATGAACATGCTCTAAAAACTTTTTACCATCAATAGTTGTATTGTTTCCAATATTAACATTTGAACCGGTTATGTTGATATTTCCACCTGAAATATTAATTGCTTTTTCTGTCAAACTAATTAAAGCACCGGCTTTTGTTCCAATGACTAAATCGCCATCAGGATAAATATAATTTTCATTATCCGGATAAAAACCAATTTCAAAAATATTATCGTTGATGTCATGAACTTTTGCTTCAGAACTTTCTGCAATAACTCCTGATGATCTATACAAATCAATATCATCATCAAAAAATCTTACAACTCCTCTATCGCCAACTTTTAATTTTAAAATAAAAAAGCCTGTTGGCGATTTTAAATGTCTTACAGGGACATTTTGTAGAATATCGGCTACACCATTTGAATAATATTCAATATTTACACTATCCTGACTATTAACTTTAATAATTTTTGCTGCAAATTGAACCCTCAAATCTTTTTTGAGAGCCTTTAAAATTCTTGAAAAAGCACCCTCAAAACTTCTATCGTCATGTTGTTTTTCTTCATATTCAAATTCGTTACTCATTTTATTCAGCCTTTTTTGCTTTTTTCTTTTTTGTTTTTTCTACAGGAACTTTGATTATTACGTCAGTTGTTCCGGCAGTTCCGTAATTGTTGCATTTTCCACGCAATTCATAAACTTGTTCTAAACTTTCAAGCTCTTTAAATTCTAATTTAACCCAATCATTAGCATTTAAGAATGGAATTAACCTTGTGCTAATAACTATTGTATCATCACTTTGTTGGTCCGGTTGCATTGAGTTTTCAGGGTTTAAAACAACAGCATAAGTGTCATTATTTTTATCTGTAGGCATTTGAACATAAATAAACCCATTTGTAACATTAAATTTTGCTCCTAAAGCATCTAAAAGAGTTTTAAGAACTGCATGAGGTTTGCCAATTAGTTTATATCCATTTTTATAAGTTTTTTCCGGCAAATCTTCACTAATAAAACCAATTCCTACACCCATAGCCTCAATGCAGTCATTTATAAGCTGCGTGCTTGTAACTTCCCCAAAATAGGTTTTATTTATTTTTGAAGCTAAATAATTGACTTTGCTATCAATTAATTCAATAACTGTTGGAATATCAAACTGCCCTTTATTATCTTGTTTAACAGTTGAAGCAAGAAAACCTTTTGCAGTATTTATTCTTCCGGCTACTGCATGCATTTTAACCATGCTTTTTGGATCTGTGTAACCTCTAAAAATTAAAGAAGGCTCATCATCGCCAAACCAAGCATAAACATCAACAGCATAAGTATCAAATAATTTCTTGAAAATATCATCTGATAAGTTCCATATTGTAACTGTGCTTTTATTCGGTTCTTCTGCTCTTGTCTTGATAAATTCAACATCAATATCCATATCTTCAATAACCAAATCAGCACCGGCGATTTCTAAACGCAAGTGAAAATCTAAACTATTATATTTTATAACTTTAATTTCTGATTCGATCGTTGTCATTATTCTACCCATACCAAATAATAATCTGTGCTAAAAGTTTCTTGTGTAGGCTCTACAGAATGGCCATATTTGTTTACTAAAAATAAACTACCGGTTATCAATTCATCATCTTTTACACGACCGATTAAATCGCTGCCGGTTGTCATGGCTCTACCTTTTACTAAATATCTATCTTTTAACAAAATATCTAATACGCAAAAAGTATCAACCCACCTAAAATTAAATGTATAAGCCTTTGTGCCTATTACAATAGGTTGAGTTACATCTGCATTTTCATTTAAATTTGGTAATTGAATTGTGTTCATTTTTATTTCCACTCATTTAATTTATCAACAATATCCGCTACACCTTGATCTAAATTGATAATTCGACCAATTCCATAAAGTTTTTTAGGAGTAGTTTTATTTTCAATACTCTTGCCCTCATTCCCTGTTTGTGAAGTTTGATTTTTCTTTATTGTTTTTTGCTTTGCTCCACTTGTAGATTTTGGAATATTTACTTTTTGAACTAAAATTTCCCCTACTTCTATTTTTTTAATTTCTGCAGAAAAATTTAAACTTTGTTCAAAATTGTTAGCCGGAATAAATGAAGTGAAAACATAGTTTTCAAATACTTTCTCGCCGGCTCTAAAAGTAAAAGGTTTTTTGCTTTGAAAAACACCGTCTAAAATCTCTTCATATTCATCTGCAGTATATTTTCCACCATCTTTAATTTTTCCGTTAAAAGATAAAATTTTAGGCAAAATGTGAATATACTCATTATAAACTTGTCCACTTTGAACACGTCTATCAGGAGTTTCTGCTATGTTTTGTCTGTCAATATCAATAATCATATCAATAGTGATTTCATCACCTAAATATGAATAGTCTGCAGCTTGTTTTTTGTTATTTATAACTATGCTTAAAGCACCTGAAAAACCTTGAATAAAATTTGAAACATTGATATTTCCACTTTGAACAGCTGCTTTCATTTCTTGTACACTATTATAACCCATTTGAACTGCAGTCATATCAATAGCCGGTGCAAAACCATTAAACAAACCATCCATCATTGATTGGCTTGTTATTGGCTCGCCATTGATAATTTTTGTAAGTCCTGCAGTCGCATATTTCTGTGTGAAATCTGTTGCACCCTCTAAAGTAAGATTATTAGCAAAACTTTTCAAATCAAAATTTTTAATATTATTTTTTGCACTATTAAAGGCTTGTTTTAATTGCCCTTGAATAGTTGTTGCTTTAACTGCATCAACTATTCCAGATTTTGGTTTTTCAGGTTTTATATAAATTGCTGCGTATGTCATTATGCATAAACCTCTTCATAATTATTAAACATATTTGAAACAGTAGAACGGACCAAATTTGCCACTTGCTGACTGTCTGCACTATTTGCATTTATAATTATTGTAGCATTATTTGCACTTGTCTTTGGACTTCCGTCTTTGTTGTATAAAATGTCTGTATCTTCCCAATCCGACATTTGAGGTCTTTTATACCATGGCATGGCTTGTTGAAACTGAATTTTTTTCCTCATAAAGTTTTCACTATTGACAAATTCTTTTAATGTAGGTGCATTTCCGATAATTTCCCCTGTTGCAGTCGGTTTACCTCTTAAAGTATCAACCAATTCAATAATTACACCTAAAATCAAAGCAATTTTAAGAAGTGGAGCAAGCCAAGCAAGGAAAATTCCTGTAATTATTTTTAATCCTGCAATTACATTGCCACCAACTATTAACTGCATACCTGCACCCAATGAACCGGCTGCAAAAGTAGTTGTTAATAATTCAAGTCTTAAAATAATTAATTGTTGCCAAATTCTCTGCAAGCCGACTATAACTGCTATTCCGATAATCAATTTAATGTGTTTTGCAAGAAAAGCAACTAACTTTCCTATTTCGTTTATACCTTTCAAAAATACAGGGTTTGAAATAAGTTGTGTAATCTCTCTAATTGCATCTGCTACACCTTGCATATTATCGCCGTCAAGTAAAGCAGTTTGCATGAAGAATATTGCATTTCCTAATCTCTCTAATTCTGCTCTCAATGTGTGTACTGCTTTTGGTACTTTGTTTGCATATTCTTCATGTAAAGTTTGAGCAAATCTTTTAACAAATCCCTCTGAAGCAATACCATTCTTTAACATTTCTTGTAATTCTTCAGAAGTAACTCCCATGGCTTTTGCTGCAATTTGCATAGCCCCTGGTAGAGCATTACCTAATTGTCTACGCAACTCTTCCATTGAAACCTTGCCCTTTGAAATCATTTGTTCCAAAGCAAGCAAAGCTCCTCCTATTTGTTGTTTTGATGAACCTAGGACTGTTCCGGCTTCCAAAACAGAACTAAATACATTCTGAATCTCTCTATCTCCCCAACCTGCACCTTTGCCGGCAGCAAATAAATTTTTATAACTATCTGCTATCGTTTCAAAACTTTGACCTAGCCTGTCAGCTTCCATTCTCAAATATGTTAATTGAGATTTTCCACCGGCTTCTGAACCTGCAAGAGCAGCCATTGACCTTTGGAGTGTATCAAGTTTGACAGTTGCATCCATAATTGATTTAACTGCGAATGTTCCAACTACACCAACAAACATTCTTTTCAAAGAATTTGAAAGAATGTTTGTTTTTTTAATAGCTTTATTTTCAAGCCTGTCTAATGCTTTAAACCCACTTTCATCAAGTTTAGATGATAATTGAACTAATAAATCTTCAAATGCCATTTTTCTTTGCTTCCATTTCTCTTGTTACTTCTCGCATGTTTTCCAAGAAAATAAACATTTCTTCAGGTTTCATTCTCTTGATTTCATCTAAACCGACATTCATCATCAAACCTTTATTAGCCATGAAAATTTGCATTATAGATTTTGTAGTTTGGCTTGTTATTTGTTTAATTGTCCGTTTAGGTTTGTAAATAGAGTTAATAATTTCTTCTCTACTTGGCTCTTGATTTTTTCTGTCGCACCGTTCGGAAGAAGCTGCGACAAACTCGTAAAATTTCCAAGGTTGCCCTTTATAAAGTGAACAATTACAACTCTATAATCTGCATAACCTACCTTTTGCCAATGAAGATTAAATTCAGCTTCATCAAGTTTTTTTCCATCAACTGTGAAAGTATCTTTATTTAAAACTAATTTTGAGATGAATTTCATATCTTCTCTATTAAAAACATCTTTACAAGAAGTGTATAATGCTCTTAATAATTCTGCATCAGATAAATCATTTGCTATACAAGCCATGAAGCAAGTGAAGAATGGGAACACCTTTTCTTCTAACATTGCTCCAAGGTTTGTAAAATCTTCAAATAATAGTTTTGCAGTTTGATATTTGTGTCCACCAACATTGCATTCTATCATAAATCACCTATTTACCATTTCTTGTTAATGCTGACCATGTGACAGTTCTTGTGTTGCTGTCTTGTTCGCCTGTAATGTTTAAAATAACTGCTTCGCCAAAAGAATCAGAAATTCCTGTGTTCAAATCACGAACAACTAAATCACCTTCAGTTCTGTTCAAGTTATCTTGTATCAAAATTGGTAAAGAAGTGCTATCAACTTTTAAAGTTGTTGTAATAGTCCACATTCTTTGATTATTTGCGATATTTAAACCCTCGCCGGCAACACCTTTATAAGGTGTTGCACTATCGCCGTTTTGAGTGATGCTGTATTTATGATCATCACCAAAACCTGAAAGAGTTATTCCTCGCCATACAAATTGAGCATTTTTAATATCGTACATCTTTTAGTCTCCTTATGCTAATAAATTTTCTACTTCCATTGATGTTGGATCTACCACTAAATTAACCTCAACTTTTTCGCCTGTGATTTTATCGTAGTAGTAACCATAAACTTTGAATTTTTTGCCGTTGTATGCTTCAATATCATTGTTTTGAATACTGTCAGCAGTTCCTCTAATTCTTTGAACATTAAATACAAACCCTGCAAGTTCTTCAGTATCTGCAATAATCAAATCATAAGTTTGTAATAAACGACCTAACACTTGAAGCATACCCCAAAGAGTAGCATTGCCATCTTCATCATAAGCCGGTTTAGTGTTTAAGAACTCAAGAGATTTTAAAGCCATTGCTTTTTCAATGTAGTCCATAATCATCATGCGTTGTCTTAAAGTGCCACCGATCATTTTTGAACCAATAACCCAATTGTATCCAAAATCTTCTGCACCTCCACCATCAACCGGTGAAACATTTGAGTAATAACCGATATTTGCAGAATCTAAAGCAGCAATTTCTGAATCTGTTAATTGTTCAGGTGTAACTCCTACAAGTTGAGTAAATTGAGCAGAACCTTTTGTTCCACCAAAATAACCCTTTGTTGTAGTTGAAGCAACTGCAGAACCGATGCCCTCTGTTAAGTTTGCAGTTTTTCTTGCTAAAATATAAGCATAATTATTTAAGCCTGATTTTAATGCTGCAACATCTGCAATATCAGCTAAATCAATTGTTGCAGATAAAAATCTTTTATTCAATAAACACCAACCGGCAACATCAACAATATCAGCTGCTTCTCTTGATGTCATTGTAACTTGAGCAAATTTTGTGTTAATTGCTTTTGCTTTGTTCAATGCTTCTGTGTAGCTTTCGCCCTCATCTTTTTGATAAATGAATAAATATTTAATCTGAGAAGTTGTTTGTGTATTTGATTTTTGTTTAAAATTTGCAGCAGCTTCTTTGTAAACTTGTGAAGCTTCAACAAAATATTCAGCAACTTCATCTAAAGAAGTAGCAACTAACAAACCTGATTCAGGAAATGTCTTATCTGCTTTTAACTCGCCTGATGCAATTGGTGCAATTAAAGCTACTGTTTTGTAGTAATCTTCCATTGAACGACCGTCAGGAAGTTTGAACAAAATACTAAAAAACTTTTCTAATAATGTGTTTGCCATAGTTTTTAATCTCCTATCTCATTTTCTATGTATAATTCTGTATCTTTTACATTGATGTCATATCCAACTTTTTTACCCACTCCATAATCAAGAGGTTCTTTGATTATATCGAAATTAAAAGTTATGTCTATTTCATATCTGTAATTATAGTTTGTTTCTTCAAATGAACTCAAATCTCTTATATTGCTCACTTGCTTTTCATCTACTATTATACCATTATTTGATAATGTCTCAAAAGTTTCAGGCGAGTTGAACAAATCTTCAATGTGTTCTATGATGTCAGTTGCTTGTCTTTCCGGAGTTGCAAAGTCGCCCTCGGTGCTTTGAGAATAAACTGAAAATGTTATCATCATCATCCAATTTTCTCTTTTAATGAGTTTTTTATCGCCCTCTCTGCGATAAGTTTCACATGCTTTGTTTATTTTACCTTTGATAACATCATCTAAAATAATATAAGGTTTTGTTGGTTCTGTATCCCTGATTTTTTTCCAATAAATCTTTTCTGAAAAACCCACATCATCTAAAGGGAATAAATCAGGAAAAGCAACAGCCATTTCAGCCTTAAAAAATGAATAAATCCTATCTTTAATTTCGTTTATCATTGATTATCCACCTTTACTAAATAACTCTTGTAATATTGCAAAATTCCATTATTATAATACTCTATGCTTCTGATTTCATAAAACAAATTACGATATAAAACTCTTTCCTTTTCAAATCTCTCATGCTTTGAATACATGACCAAGTCAGAAGTTATTTTATCGCCTGAATTTGGAGTGGAAGATAAAGCAAGACCTTTAACAGTATTCAATGAGCCTGTTGGCTGAATAACTGCATAAATATTTGTTAAATATTGATATGTTTTAACCTTTGAACCGGCTTGAGGGTTTTTCTTCTCTGTAGCAGCCCAAATGTCATACATTTTTCCACCATTCAATTTTAAAAGTGTATCTATTAAACTCAACCTTCTACCCTCGCTTTTTTGCTTCTGAATTTTATTGCATTATAAAGTGTGCCTGTTTCAAATAACCTTTTATCAAAACCTTTAATTGCAATTGTCATAGGTGCGTTTGGAACAAATATTTTTTTATCGATTCCGTTTTTAATTCTATCTCTCATGTATGAGCCGATATTTTTAACAACATCTTTTACAGAATAAAACTTTCCACCCTCGCCATATTTAAACAAAATATGTAATTCTGCTTTAAAATTATCTATCAAACTTCTTTTTTCGTTTGGATCTTGTATTATTCTGCTCACAAATCTAGTTGCAGGAATATTTATATTTGTGCCTTTTTTAATGGTCCACCATTTACCATTTTTGAAAAATCGTCTTGTTTTATTAACTGTGTAGCTATTGCCGTATTCGTTTTGAACTGCAACATCTATCAACCTAAAGCCACTATCTGAAACTTTTTGTTGTCCATCTGCAGCATGGATTCCGGCAGTTATTTTTTCCATGTTAAGCTGCTGCAACTCTTTAAATACCAAAGTTCTCTTTTTCTTCTCTATTTTTAATGTTGCATAGCCTTGTCTTAATGTCATAGAATAACTCGAACTCCCCCCATTAAATATTCACTCAAAAATTTTTCAATAATCAAATCATCTTCACATTCTGTTTTTCCGTTTTCAACAAAAGAAATAGAAGAATCGCCCAAGCTGACAGATTTAATATTGCTCATGCTGTTATCTGTTCCACCATCAGAATAAATATTTGCTGCCAATTCAGAACAAGCAGCAATTAAAATTTCTTCAGAAGTTTGCTCACCCTCAATTATTCTAGGGAATTTTAAAGGCTGATTTTTATCTAACTTCTCGCCTTGATAATCTTTTCTGTCAATAACTCTTGTAGCAGTAATCAATAATTTTTGCTTTTGGTTTTCGCTTATGGTTTCCCATTCGCTGCCATAACTCGCTGCAAAATAATCATCAGCATCTTCAACAGTTGCATAAGTATAATAATTTTTTCCGTTTATTGTAATAATTTTATCAATCATTTTTATTGTCCTTTAATTAAATTATATCATAATTTTTTAGCCTTCTTTTTATAAACGTTCTTTTTGTTATATTCGCTATAACCAAATTCATCAATATACTTTTTAATTTTTTCTTGATTTTCATCAGGAATATTTACAACAATATTTTTCTTTTTTAATAACATAATTTTTCCTTTCTAAAAAAAAGGGAGGTTTTATCCTCCCTTTTTTACTATTCCTTGTCTTTGCCATTTTTGTTATCGTTAGGCTTATTGTTTCCTTCTTTTGGAGGTAAATCAAGTTTAGATTTTGGTTTTACCTCTTTAAATCCTCTTGCTTTTAGCTCTTGGATTTTTTCAGGATCTTCAGTCCTATAAATAACATTTTGTTTTTTTAATTTCATATATTAGCCTCCTTATTATGAAATAGCAGTTTCAAGAACGGCATAAACAGCATCGATTTTGCCGTCTTTACCATTAGGGAACACGAATGTATCCATAAGTGATCTGTTTTGGTAAAGGTCGCCATCACCTTCTGTGTGTTGTCCTGCGTTGAAATAGTAGATAGATGAAATTTTTGGAACTGTTTTTACTTTTTCAACAGATGCAAATAAAATGTTGATTTCAGAACCATCTGCAACAGCACCTTCTGTGAAATCAAATGCTGTGTTAAATCTTTCATCATCGATAACTTCAAACAATGGAACACCATTGACAGTAGTTACTCTTGTTTCAATAGCTCTTGGTCCGTCTACGATAGTATCATTTTTAATTGTAGCTGTGAAGTTTTTATCTAAAGCCAACAAATCCATAATTTCAGAACGAACATAACCAACTAAAGAACCACGTTGTCTGTAGTATTTTAGTTTAGCTTTACCCATTGTTTTAACAAGAGTTTGGAATACATTTTCAGCAGTCAAAGATGCTCTTGTAATAACTTCAGTTAAGTTGTTATCGTTTGCAACTGTAGCAATTTTTGAGAATGCATAACAGTCCATTTCAGGAATTTGTTGAGTTTCGACAAAAGTGTTAGAAACATTTTCAATTGCTGCAGTTCTTGCAGTTTCATCAGTATCTGCTTTGTCTACTAAGAAAGAAATGTCTCTGTCATGTTCTACTGTGTAGACTTTGTCAGTTTCTGTGATTACACCTTTGTTCCATCCACCACTGCGAGAGTGATCTTTGTAACCACTTACTGATTGTTGAGTGAAGTGAAAATCTTTTGCACCAACCCATTCAACATTAGTTGTTAAAAATGGTGCTGTCAATAACCCTTGGTTAATGATTTCAAAAATTTTGCCTGTGTACTTTTCTGCGTAGTTTAAAGAATGTGCCATGTTTTAGTCTCCTTATTTAAATTTTTCAAAGTTGTATTTTACTTTTGTGTCGGAATCAAAGCCGGTTTTCTCATCTGCTCCTTTTCCACTTGGCTTATGACTTGGCATTGCTTCTTTTATTGCTTTATCAACAACTTCTTTTTGAACGTCAGCCATAAGTTTAATTTTTTCTTCGTTGGACTTATCTGACATCAAAACATCAATTAACCTGCTATCAAGTTTAGCTTCTGAAAGTTTTGCAATAGCAGCAGTCTTGTCATTATTGTATTTAACTTGTGCTTCCAACTCTTGAAGTTTCTTTTCAGCATCTTCCTTTTCAGCTTTCAGCCTGTCGTTTTCTTCCATTTTTTCAAGTTCTGCTTTTCTATCTGCATCAGCCTTTAACTTTTCGTATTTGGCTTTTTCTTCTGCTCTGACCTTTGCTGCAAAACTATTCAAATCATCTTGAGTAAATTTTGCATCTTTTTTACCTTCATCAGTTTCTTTGTCTTTTTCCTTTTCTTTTTCTTTGTCTTGGTCCTGATTTTGGTTTTTTGGATCGTCTTGATCTTGTTTTTTGTCTTTGTCTGTCATATTTTATCCTTTCCTCTTGAACCGTAGAGTAACGTAATTTACAATTTTATTATATCATACTTTTTTTGTTGTTATATTCAAGCCTTTTTTCATTCGCTTTATTTAAATTTATCACACCCTCGCCACCTTTATCAACCGGTGCAAGTTCTAACTCTTCCGGAATGTGATCACAATTAGGATGAAACAAACCATAATTTTCAGCTTGTTCAATTGTCATGTATCCTGCCTCATCACCATTTATTGATAAAATTTTACCTTCAAATGGAGCACATAGTTCACATGTTGGGTGAATATTTAAGTGAACTATGCGAACTAAATCTACTCCATATTGAATTGCTCTCACAAAATATGATGTCCTTTGAATTGTTACACTATCGGTAAAAACTCTCATTCTAACATATTTTTCAATGGGTGTTTTTCTTCCTATTTTATCCGTAAAAAAAGTTATACCTTTTTCTTGCAGATCTGCAGCAATTTCAGAACTGATTTTTTTTTGTTCTTTCAGGCCATTAGCTGTAGGACTGCTTTTTAATTCTTTTATGATTTTTTCTGAATTAGATTTTATGCTTTCAGTTATTGCCGTTAAATCTTGCTGTAAAGAATCAATGCGACTATCAACTTTTTCAAGAAAAGTATTTTTTGTAATGTTTTTGTTTTTAATCTCTTTAATTCCTTTTTCTGCAAGTTGCCTATCGGCTACATCAATACCGATTTGTGCAGCCTGATAAAAATCAGGTCTTGCATCTTCCATCATAGCCAAAAGCCAACCAACCAATAAAGCATCTCTTGTATCTCTGAATTTTTTTATTTGCTCATCAGTAGGGTTTTTTAACATGTCAAAAAGAGCATTGTTTACTTTGCTCATGAATGAATCTGTTTTGCTTTCACTTTCATTTATAACTTCTTCAATGAAATCTCTATCTTCAGATATAAACATTTATTAAACCCTTAAATCAAGATTGCTGTTTTTATCAGTTGTGTCAATCTTTGGTTTTTCTTCCTCTATTCTTTTTAATTCTTCATCAACATCTTTTACAATTTGCATGTTTTCAATCATTGTTTTTCTTGAAATTCCACCGGCATTATAAAGCTCTGCAAGCTGCAAATCAAGTTCAATGTTAGATGGAAGATTAGCAAACATATTGATTGTAATATCATCTCTTTTTAAATCAAAAGTTTTTGCAGGATATAAGCTGATAACTTTCCATCTTCTGTGAAGTGCTTGCTTGAAGTAAATTTCTTTATCTGCTCTTAAGTTTTCAAATCCGATAAGTTTATAACGCAAAGCAACACCTGAAGAGTTGCCGGCAAACTTCTCATCTGTGAAATCCGGAACATTTGAAACAGTTAAAATATCCTCTCTCAAAGCTTCTCTTAAAGTTTTAACAAAATTACTATCAAGAGTTTTATTGATGAAAGCCATTTCAGCATTTTCTGAAAATAATTGAATTGCTCTTGTAGAGTTTAAACTTTTTTTAGCTTCTTCACTAATTTGTTTTGTATCTTTGATTAACAAAATAGCATTTGAAATGCTTTCATAATCGTCAGTCGCACATGACATCAATTTATTATAAGCAGTTAATAAATCGGTTACTCTTTCATAATCGCCGATTTCATCTGAATTATTTTGAAAATAAATTACAGGAATTTTGCCAAAGACGTTTGGTATTCTTTCCCCAAAAGTAACTTGTTTATTTTTATAAGTGAATTCAATAATTTCTTCAGGTGTGTAAACATAACCCTTTGTAATAACTGAATATCTTTCTTTGTAAGTGATGTAAGTAATACTTGCAATTCTTTCTTCTAAAATAGAAGTCGCAAAAATATCAAAAGTGAATAATGGATCTAATCTTTTGTAATAAAGTGTTTTATCATCTTTAATATTTACAAGCTCAAAGGCTTTACCGAATTTTGAACAGTCTTTTGCAATTTCTTTGTTTTCAGCTTCTTCAATGTTTTCAAACTGCAAGTTATCAACATATTCAGATTCTTTAAAAGATTTTGCAAAAGAATAAGAAGCCGGCTCGCCAATAAAATAATCAACAGCATTCTTACAAATCATATAAGCTAAATTTGTATGAACTCTGTTGTCAATTCTGTTTTTGCCTTGAACAACTTTTCCAATATCATCTTCGCCTTTATAAAAAGCATCTAATTTAAGCAGCTCTCTTTGGCGACCATTTTTAAAAAGTTCAATCCAACTCGCAACATTTTTTTCGTTAATTTCTGTATCAAAAACTTTAATCATAATTTTATTATACCACAATTCCACTAACAGTTTCTATTCCATAACCCTCTAATAATCTTATAGCACTTGCAGCACTATCAGGGCAGTCGTCATGCTTCGCTTTTTCTTCATAAGTTTGTATTTGTCTGATGTAATCATAATCCGTATCTCTTAAAAATTTAATGTCTTTCCAATTTGAATATAAGTAAGTCATTATTTTAAAATGCTTATTCATTGATTCGTGGTAAGTCGCAAAATTATCATTATTTTTTGCTGTGTAGCCTTTATCATCGTTATTTTCTGTGTAAACTGTGCCACACCTGAACAACTCACACCACATGTTAATTTCATCAATGCATTCATCAATGTGTTTATTCCACTTCTTACCAAACATTATTATATCATCTTTGACATAATTATCATCTTCATCAAAGAAAGCAACTTTATTTATAATCGTTAATGCTGTGCTATCTTCCCCACCGAATGATTTATCCACATGACCGATGCCGTCATAAATTCTTGAGTTGTTTTCTTCAAAATGTAAACCTTTAAAATGAGTATTAAAATTAGTGTCCGGTGCTTGCTGCCTTTGAGGATAGAAAAACCAAGGTTCTCTATCTCTCTCTCTTAAAAGCATTTTTGTACTAACTTTTTCTTCCCAAGTTGATTTTTCATCAACCAATGCTTGAACAGTTATGCAGTCCCAATCCTCCTGCCAACTTTCTCTTTGTTCCGGAGTTAATTCTGATGCATATTTTCCCTCGTTTTTTATGTAGCCGGTTAAATCCTCCTCATGTAATCTTTGCATTATCAAAATCATAGGAACGTCAGCACGTCTTAAACGAGACGGCAGCTTTCTTGAAAAATATTCAACAACTAAATCTCTTTTATTTTCATATATTTCATCACCGGCTTTCATTGGATCGTCTATAATCAAAACTCCACAAAAACCCTCAACTGCAGGGTTGCCTGCATCTAAACCGGTAATAGTTCCACCAATAGAGCCGGCAGTTAATCCGGCACGACCGACAGAACCCTCAATACTCCAATTTGCTTTACTCTTTTTATCTTTCTTGAAAGAATATCCCCACATCGCAGCAAAAGGATCTGACTTCATTATTTCCATAATTTCAGAAGAAAATTTTATAATAAGTTTATCGGAATAAGAAGTGTATAAATTACAAATGTTTTTATTCCTTGCAAAAACCCAAGAAATAAAATATTCAACCATTGCAGATTTACCAAAACCAACCGGAAGATTAAGGATTAAGTTTTTAGTCGTTTCATACTTCGCAATTCGTTCAAGTGCTTCAATAACCTCATCATGAAAAGGTTTAAAAGTAAAATGAGCACCGGTATTGTAATAGTGCATAATTTTAATGTATGCTTTTAAACTATTTTCACAAAGGAGCTTTAAAACTGCTCTTTCTTCTGCTGTTGGAAAATCCTCAATAAAAATCGCCATATTATAAATCTTTTACTTTTTTTAATACTGCATTGATTACTTTTTCATCAGTAATATTGATGTTTTGATTTGTATTAACAATTTCTTCTTTTGGTTTTTCGCCAATTTGGTCACGCAACAATTCAAATGCTTTGTTATCTCCGGCAAGAGCATTCAAAATAAGCCTTTGAACTATCGCTAATCGGTTTGTCATTTCCTTTGCATCAAGGTCCGGATATAGCAGCTCAAACCCTGCAATAATATCATCAGGTGCTTTCATATCAAGCAACATTTCAGCAATTTCCTTGAGCTTCCTTTTTTCCTTTTTTCGCTTTCCGGAATTGATGCCACCTTTGCGACCTCGTTCTCTTGCTTCCTCAGTCGTTCTGCATGGCTTTAAATTTTCTTTCATTATTTTACCCATACAAACATTATAGCACAGTTGCAGTCAAACCTGTTAGTTTTTCCCATCTTTCAATTATAATATCGCAATAATGCTCATCAAGTTCAACGCAATAACAAGTCCTTCCGTTTTGCTCACAAGCCATTAAAGAAGTGCCTGAACCGGCAAAAATATCTAAAACAATATCATCTTTTCTCGTGTTGTTTTTTATCAAATAATCAAAAAGTTTAACCGGTTTCATTGTAGGGTGCTCTTTGCTTTTCTGTGGTCTATCAAATTGTAAAACTGTAGTCTGTTTTCTATCGCTTGCCCATAGATGCGAATCGCCGGAAGTCCAACCATACAAACAAGGCTCATGTATCCATTGATAATCCTGCCTACCCATAACCATTGAATTTTTAAGCCAAATTAAGCATTGTCTAATTGGTCCTAAATTTTCTTGAGCAGCTTTCCTGAAAATGTAACCTTGTGAATCTGCATGCCAAATATAAAAACTTGAACCTGCTTTCAAAAACTCTGCAGCATTCAAAAACGCATCAGAAAGGAAGTTCAAAAATACACTATCGGTCATATTATCGTTTTTAATTTTTCCTGCTTGCCCTTCATAATCAACATTATAAGGTGGATCTGTCAAAAGCAAATGAGCTGTTTTATCGCCCATTAAAGCTGCTAGAGTTTCTTTATTCAAGCAGTCGCCACAAATAAGTTTATGTTTTCCAAGCTGCCAAACTTGACCTTGCTTACATCTTGCTTTTGGTTTTTCCGGAACATCTACTTCCTTAACTTCGTTTTTATTCAAATCCAAGCCTAAATCAATATCTAATCCCCAATCTTTTAAGTAATCTTTATCAAAAAAAGCATTGAGTTTTGCAATATCCCAATCGCCTGCATTATTCGCATTAAGTCTAACAACAATTTCTTTTACTTGCTGCTCATTCAACAATTCATCCGGAACTTTAACATCAACCTCTTTAAATCCTAGCTGCTTCATAACCTTTAAGCGAGCATGACCACCTAAAACAGTATTATCTGCGTTTATCGTGATAATATTTGCATCACCACAATTCCTGATGCTTTCTTTTAAATCAGCCAAGCCCTTTTTAGTAAATTTCCTAGGGTTTTTCTCATAACTTTTTAAGTCGTTAATGTTTCTTTTTTCAATTTTCCAAATCATAGCAAACCTCCATAATTAAATGGTAGGTTTCAAATCGCTTTCAAAACTTCCAAGTTTTAAAACAGTTTTAGCTGTATAATATCTTTTTTAAAGGCTTTAATTTTATCTTCATGCAGCTTGATTCTATCAAAAATATTAAGCCACCCTGAACCGGTGACTTCGCAATAAGAACCAAATCTTTTATCAATAAAAACAGTCATTCCTGAATAGACAAAAAAAGTATCATCTTCAAAATCTTTCTCATCAAAGGGAATTAAGGCAAAAAGTTCCGTCATCAAATCATACAAGTATTTATACTTATCAAATCCAAATCTTGAATTGTAAGCATTATAATCCGATGCTTTAAATTTGCTCATTATTCACCCTCTACAATTATAGTTTATATCCTCCATTTGTTGTATTTTTATTAAGAAATGTTAAGAAATCACTTGAAAACACTTGAAAAACATTCATAACATGTTATTATATAAGTACAAGGACAAAACAAACGAAAGGAAAACAAAATGGATAAATTAGCAACACAATTATTAAACGTATTCGGTTATGTAAATGCAAAAGAAGAAGATGTAATTGTTTTAAAAAGTTCAATAAATTACATTCAAGTTGAATTTTTCAAGCAAATTTATTATTTCACAAGAGAAAATAACACTTGGACAATGGAATTAGAATAAGAAAGGAAAAAGAGATGAAATTCACAGAAAAAGAAAAAGAATTAATTATCAAAGCATTATTAACAGAAATAAACTCATACAACAGTTATAAAAATTTAGAATTTGTTGAAACTGACAAAATTCAGGAAAGACAAGAAGAACTTTTAAATTTAATTAAAAAGATAGGATAAAGGAAAGAATTATGAAGAAAGTATTAATTGTTTTAGGTTTGATTTTATTGGGTTCGCTGCTATTTCAAAAAATTAGCAGTCCATTTCCACAATTTACAGAAGAACAAATGCAGATTATTTGCGTACAGGAGGAAATATAATGTTTGAATTAATTGAAATTAGAAGTTACGATACACATCACAGATATGGCACAGATTGGCACACAGACTATTGCATTAAAACTGATGAAAATTTAAACATTCATCAAGTAATTGAAAGATTGCAGGAGCTTGGCAAAAATCCATGTGGAGAGTGTAAATTAATAACAGTTGAAGGAAGAGAAGAAATTGTACTAAAAACAATAATGTATTAAGGAGTAAAAATGAAAAAGACAGCAATTATTCAAGGCACAAAAAGAAATTTATATTTAAATCTTCCGGCTAAAATAGTTGAGAAGATGAACATTGAAAAAGGTGAAACTGTTTTAATTGAAGTCATTGATGAAGATACAATGCAAATTAAATTCATAGAAGATTAAGAAAGAGGTTAATTATGATTAAATTTTTTGAAGAATTTAAAAACAAAAAAAGAAAAGAAACTCAAAGAAGAGTTTTAGAATTAAGATATTACATACAAAATTTTTTGAAGATTTACAAAAAACAAAAGGAACTGTTGAGCTTCCGGCTTGGGTTGAGTGTAAAAATTTAATGGAAAAATTAAAAATAAACATTGAAAATCCAAGAATAGTAAATTTTTATTATAAAAATTTGCAGAAATACAAATTAGATCATAAAATTTTATAATGTTTTTTTAAGGGTTAAAAATTGAAAAATTTTGAATATTGGCTTGTAGTCTAACTTCAAGCCAATATTTTTATATTTTTAATGTTTTTCGCACTTATAGTATTTTTTCTCTATTTTTATATAAAAATAAAAAATTTCTTTATAAATATTTATAGTGTGAAAAATATTAAAATATTAGCATGAAAGCCAATGACCATGCGAGAATTAACATTTTTTTAAGGTTGAAAAACATTAAAACATTAAAAAACATTATTGACATTTTTTTATTAACATGTTAGGATATTCCATGTCGAGGGCAAAAAAGAATTTCAAAAAAAAGAACGTTCGCCGGCGAGCCCTCGACAAGCTGCCGGTTTTCAATAGGAGCAAAGATGTTAGAATCAATAGTAGAGGATTTAAGAGTAAACCTTGATTACAAAATAAACAATATTGCTGCATTAAATGTATTACAAGCAAAATTATTACAAATTATGAGTTTTAAAGGGGTTAAATTCCAAAGTATTCAAAATATAGACAGACCTCTTCCACTTGCTTATTTTGCTTTTAATTTCGTGCCATCTGGTGGGGTTAAAAACCGATTATTAAATGAAATAGATTTACATTTATTAAAATTTTTCAACGAATATTTAAAAAAATACAACGAAGATAGGCTTGATAAACTTGAATGTGAGCAAACCTTAAGACTTCAAAAAATTACTGATAAGGTTGAATTAAGACGTAAAAGAATGGAATGTGAAGCAGAAATTAAAGCATTCGCACCATTGAAAAAAGAAGTAACAAATGCAACACAAGCAAAGTTGTATAAATCCCTAGAAATCATCAAAGAAGCCGCCGCCGGCTCAGTAATGATTTTAAACTCCGAATTTGCCAATTATTATGAAGATGCAATTTTAAATAAGGACAAAATGAAAAAAGAATTTCTTGATATGATGTATAACCTTTATGATGGGGAATTTCAAGGAACTGATACAATAAGCACAAGCAGAGAAAATATTTCAAACATTCCGGTATCTTGTATTTTTATGTCAGATTATAAATTGCTGCTAGAAAATGAAAAATTAAGCGGAGCTTTCAAAAGTTATCTTGCACGAGGTATGGCTCGTCGTTCTTTTATCTATTTTAAAAAAAATGAAAACTATTATACAGAAAATTCAAGTTATCCTAGTTATGATGAAAAAAATGCAGCGATAGACAGATTAAAACAATTTTCAGAAAAATTAAAATTCAAATTTGATGAAATAAAAGAAGGAAAAGTTTATTATTTCAGCTTAGAAGCTAATGATGAAATAAACGATTATAAAAAAGAAATCGATAAAAAAATAAAAGAATTTTATAGATACACAAATGTTTTAAACTTAAATCAGGAAATTTTAAAATTAAACTTAGAACACTCAACGTGGAAAATTATTAAATTGGCTGTTCTTTACCACATTTTAGAAAATCCTTCATCAACTTTTGTAAATGTTCAAAGTTTCAGAAAAGCAGTTAATTTTTTTAATGAAACTCATAAATGTTTAGAAGAAATGTTGAACGACAAATTGATTTCAGATTATGACAATTTATACAATTATCTTGTTGAAAACAGAAATAAATTTATTTCAAAAATGGATTTAAGAAATCAAAAATTTGTGCCAAATAGAGAGTTCAAAGGTTGGTTTGATGATGCACTAAATAATATTAGTGAAATGTGTGAAGAAAAAGGATTTAATCTTGTTTCAAGAGTAACAGGAAAAAGAAATCAAGGTTTTGAGGTTGCACTTTATGAACCTGATAAATATCACTTTGAAGCAGAGTTTGATGGTAAATTTCAAAAAGGAAGGTTAATAAAATTAGATAATAGTGATTTAGAAGTAAGTGAATTGTAATTAAGAAAGAAGAAAAAATGAACAAAAAATTAGAAGAATTAATTGAAAAAGGCTGTAATATTGTTTTATCAGGTGCAGCCGGAACAGGCAAAAGTTATCAGGTCCACAAAATAATTGAAAAATATGGAAAAGATAAAAAAATTGCTTTAACATCTACAACAGGAATTGCAGCAACAAATATAAATGGTCAAACATTGCATTCATTCTTAAACTTGGGAATGATTAAATCCGATGATATAAAAAAGGAAGTTGCAAGAATAAAATTTAATCCTTGGGCGAGATGGGAAGAAGTTGAGAAAACAGATATTCTAATCATTGATGAAATTTCAATGTGTGATGGATTTCTGTTTGATATAGTTGAGGAGGTACTGCGAGAAGTTCGCAAAAATTCAGAGCCTTTTGGTGGTGTGCAAGTGATTTTAGTAGGGGACTGTTATCAGCTGCCACCGGTTGAAAGCAATACAAAAGGCTTTTTCTTTGAAAGTGCTTCATACGCATTCGGCAATTTTAAGCCGGTGCTATTGAAAAAAATATATAGACAAAATGACAAAAAATTTATTGACTGCTTGAATAGAATCAGACTTGCAGAACATACTGATGAGGATATTGAATTTTTGCAAAAAAGACAATTTCCGGAATTAAACTATGCTTTGCTTGATACAACATGTCTTTATCCAACAAATAGCGAAGCAGATATTTTAAATAATTATAGACTTAACGAATTAGAATATGAAACAGAAATTCAATTAAAATCAAAAGATAAAGATTATACAAACCCAAATATAACAGGGTTCAAAAGAGATTTTAACAAATTTATGAGAGCTCCTGAATTGCTAAAATTAAGAACCGGAGCAAGAGTAATTTTGTTAAATAATTTGAATGTTAAAAAAGGCTTGTGTAATGGTTCTATTGGAACATTTAAAAGATTAAAAGGCGATTTGCTTATTTGTGAATTCAATGGAATTGAAGAAATGATACCAAAAGCAAAATTTGAAGTTCACGAAAAATCAAAGTTAATTTTTGAACGTGAGCAATATCCTCTTGCTTTAGGTTGGGCAGTTTCAATTCATAAATCGCAAGGAATGAGCCTTGATTCTGTTGCAATAGATTTTTCAAGAATATTTGCACCACATCAGGCTTATGTAGCACTTTCAAGAGCGAGAAATTATGAAGGATTATATTTGAAAAATTTAACTAAAAAAAGTATTTTTATAGATCCAAAAGTGGTAGATTATATGAAAAGCTTGGAGGGTTAATGTTACAGATTAGAGGGCTTGAAAACTTAAAAACATTTATTACAAGATGTATTGTTTTAGGTCAAAATAATCCTTATGAAAATCCTGAAATAATTGCAGAAAGTATTATCAAAGAATGGAAAAAAAGAATTATCCGGAGGGTTAAATGAAAAAAATATTTGAACAACACTCAAAATATGAACAAGTATTCAGAAACAGAAAATTTGAAGAATTAGTTGAAGAAATAAAAAATTACAAAAACATTAAAAATAAAACAATAAATATTTGTGAGCATAATTGCAGAAATGGAAAAACAATTATAATTGTTTTAGATTCAGGACTTATTGAAATACATGAGCTTTTGAGCAAGAATTGTATATACTTATGTGCGAGCATTCGCAAGAAAAAAATATTTGAGAAAGTTAAGAAAGAATTGGAATTGTTAAATGACTAGTATTTTATTTGACAAAATTTTTGGTGACTTGATTCCACAGGGAACAAATACAAATCAAAAAAATATAATGATACCTTGTATTTTTCATGCTGATAAAAATGCGAGCCTTTGTATTTCAACAGATGAAAATAAACCGGTTTATAATTGTTTTGGTTGTAATGAAAAAGGCTCTTGGATAGGTTTTTATATGAAAAGAAATAATTTAACTTATCCGGAAGCATTGAAAGCATTGGATATGGATAAACCAATGGAACAAAAACCGGTTAAACAAATTATTTCAAAAGAACCACCACCAAGAATTGACACAGATTATTCTGAATATTGCTTTAAGGTTTGGAATGATACAATAATGCATGATGAATTCTATGAATTTTATTGCAAAAAATTATATGAATTAAGAGGTTTAACTTTGCCTACTGCAGTTGTTTGTATGATAGGTTATGATCCTCAAAAAGGATGGATTTTTCCTTGTGTGAGATATAGCGATAATAAAATTGTAGGCTATGAAATAAGACAGAAGTATTTTCAAACATTTAAATTCAAAAATGGAAAAGAAACAAAATGCTACAAAGCAGATAATACTCCCTCTTGCATTTGTTCAATTTATCAAGCATGGGATAACAAAAAAGCAATATTCTGTGAGGGTTTTGTAGATGCTTATTTTATGTATCAATACCAATACGAAAAAACAATGAAATTCAAAGGGGAATTTGAAAAAGTTGATTGTAGCATTTTAACTTCATCTTGTGGAGTTAAACACATTCCTGAATTAGTGAAAGAAGCTAAACTTTGGAACGATTTTGAAGAGATTATTTTTTGTTTAGATAATGATGAAGCCGGAAGAGCAGCAAAAGAAAAGCTGCTTGAACTTCCACATGAAAACAAATTTAAATTTTTCAATATGCTTGAAGAAGGGGAAGATTTTGAAGAGTTTTATAAAAGAGTTTTAGTTAAGGAATTATACAAATGATTTTAAGAGATTATCAACAAGAAACAGTTGATTTGGTTTTAGGAAATATAGAAAAAGGAATTGAAAAGCAATTAATAAACAGTCCAACCGGTTCAGGAAAAACTGTTATTGCAAGTGAAATTGTAAAACAATTGGTAGATCAAGGTAAAAAAATATTTTTTGTTGTAGCAAATGAGCCACTTGTCATGCAAACTTATAATAAATTTGTAGGCATTGGTTTATTCCCATCAATAATTAAAGCAGGCTTTGAAAAATTTTATAATGAATTTGCAAAAGTTCAAATAATAATGATTCAAAGTTATACGGCAAGAGCAGAAAAGCTGCCGGACTTAAATCCTGATGTAATTATTGTTGATGAGGTTGATTTCGGTTTCAATGGTCAAATGTTCAAAAAAATGGTTAAAAGACATTCAGAAGCTCAAATTGTAGGACTTACAGGAACACCGATTACATTCAAAGGTTATTTGCTGCCTGATTTTGATTTTTATCATGAAGTTATAACAGTAAGAGAATTGCAGGAAAAAGGCTTTTTATCAATAGACAAAAACTTTATCCCTGCCACTCCGGATATGTCAAATGTTCGAGTTATGACCACCGGAGAGTTTAACGAATCAGAACTTGATGAAACTTGTTCACAAAGTTATTTTATCAATGATATTGTTGAAACTTACAAAAAAGTAAATTGTGGTTATCGTGGAATTGTTTTTGCAATTTCAATAGGTCATGGGGAAAAGCTGCAAGAAGCATTTTGTAATGCCGGAATTAAAACAGGCTTAATTCATTCAAAAATGAAAAAATTTCAGGTTGATTATTGGATGCAGGCACACCGACAAGGAAGAATACAATTATTAGTTAATGTTGGAAAATTAACAAGGGGCTTTGATGATGTTGAGATTATTGATTGTATCATGGCCAGACCGACAATGAGCCTTGCTTTATATCTTCAAATGGTCGGTCGTGCTGCTAGGTTAGATTCAGAGGGCAAACATTTCTTTAGGCATTTTGATTATGCCGGTAATATTGAAAGATTTGGTTTGTGGTCCGAACCAAGATTATATTCGCCTGAAAATGAAGTTAAAAGAGAAATTGAGTATAGACCTATTGTGTGTCCTTCTTGTTTTTCTGTAATTTATGAAAAAACTAATACATGCCCTGAATGTGATTTTATTTTGAAGCAGCAGCAAGAAACAAGGGAAAGAGAAATTCAGGAAAATTTAAGAGCAAAAGAAATTATTGAAATAAAATCAGCAACAGGATCAGCCGGAGCGATTGAAGCATTAACAAACTTATTAGGTAGAAATGGAAACACTTTTTATTATACAAAATTATTAAGCATGAAGCCTGAAAGAATACCAACTGACACATTTAATTCAGAAGTTATCAGGTTATCAAATTATGCTCGCAGAAAGAAATATAATCCAAATTATGTATATTATAAAATGCGTGAAAAAATGTGCTTGACATCTTAATAATAACATGTTAGGATAAAGAAAAAGGAAAGTAAGGAGGAAGAAATGTCAAATCCAAATAAATCTGTTTGGTTTAGTAATGGAAATAAAGAGTATGTCCAAGAACAAGCAGATAAGGAAAACAAATCGTTTAATAAAAAAATCAATGAAATTATTGATGCTGATCGTAGTAAGAAAGAAAAGAAAGAGGTGTAAACATGGCAGCAACAGCAACACAAAATTGGTTAGGATTTTCAGCAAACTTTGAAAATGTAGAGGACAAAACAAGCGAGAGTAATTTTGAGTTACTTCCTGAAGGATTTTACAAAGCTGAAATTAAGAATGTTATTAAGAGTGTAATTGGCTCTAATGACAAACCTGCATTAACAGTTACTTTGGAACTTGAAGAAGGTAAAAAAGAAATGGTACACAATTTATTCTTACCTGAAACAGGCGATGAACAAACTGCAATTGATTTTAAATTACAAAATTTAAGAAACTTTTTCACAAGATGTTTGTATTCAAAATTAACAAAAGATGAATATAATGCACTTGATTCTGCAGAGAAAAACAATGCACTTGCAAAAATGCAAACATCAGCAAAAGGACCGGCTCAATTTATCGGCTCAAAAGTATTAGTTCACGTTAAACAAGAACCTTTTATTGCTCAAGATAAAGAAACAAAAGCAATTAAATTCACAGACAAACCAACTGCATATTTGGTATCAGCTATGCCTAAATCAATTTTAAAAATGATTAACGAAAAAGAAAATCAAGGTGTGGATATGTCAAAAATGCCGGTGATTTTATTCTCAAATAAAGTTGCTGCTCATGGTTTTGGTTTCTATAATGATTTTGATGCTGATGCAGTTTTAAAAAACTCAAAAGCATACGATTTTGTTCAAGCAAATTTAGTTGATGCCGGTGGAAGTTCTGCAACAACTGCAGCAGCTACTGAACCTGTAAAAACAGTTCCAAGTTTTTAACCGTCTCTAGGCAAGACAAAGACAAATCGGATAGACGGTTGGCAGCCGGACAGACGGCATATTAATATTTAAGAAAGAGGTAAATACATGGATTATAATGAATTATTTGGTGCAATTAAACCAAAGAGTAATTATTCGACACCAACTTTTACCATAATTTATGGGAATATTGGGTGTGGTAAAACAGTTTTAGCAACAACTTGTTCAGAATTAGGACAAACAGTTTTAATCAATTTTGAAAACAGAATATCACACATTGATGAAACAGAAAATTTAAGGATCGTTCCGACATCTGCAGGAGATTTCAGAGAAGATAAAGCATGCACTTATGAACAATTTTTGAATTTTCTTTCTTATATTGAGCAAGAACAAATAAAATTCAAATATCTTATTATAGATACATTAGATGAAATGTTTGTTAAATTTATGCTTGGTATGTTGAGAAAAGGCGAGATAACAGACAAATATTATGGTCGCCCTGAAATATACAATAAAATTTGGGAAATTACAAAAAAGATTAAAGATTTAGGAATTTCCATTATTGCAACTTGCCACCAAAAACAAAATGAAGAAATAGATCTTCTTTTAACAGATGCATTAAAATCAAAAATAAATATGACTGTTGATAATGTTTTCTATTTGAAAACTGCTGATGATGATAACAGGGTTTTAACTTTGAAACCTACCGGAACTATTGTAGGCAAATTAACAGTTAAAAAAGAACAATATAATGATATTCCTTTAGAGTTAATAAACCCTACTTGGAAAGATATTATTGAGGTTATTAATGCTTAATGTTTTAGAACAAGAAGAGCAAAAGGCTTTAGTTACTCGTTGCCAAATGGAAAGAATAACAATTATAAGCATTGAAAACAGCTTACAATTTCCGATTAATGCTGTTTTGGATATTGTTAAACCTTATGTAAATTTGGCAGCAATAGACACGATAAAAAACAGGCTGCAGAAACTAATGAGCATGCTAACAAATAAAAGATATTCTCAAGGCATGCTCAAAGGTTGCCCTGATTTATTTCTTCCGGAATTAAAATTGTTTATTGAATTGAAGCGAAGAGATGGAGGGGTAGTGAGTGCAGAACAATTAAAAGTTCATAAAATATTAAGAAATTACGGATACAAAGTAGAAGTTTGTCATGGTGCAAAAGAAGCATGGCAAGCAATAGAAAATGAAAGGAAAAAATAAAAATGTCTGATGAAAAAAAAGAATATACAATTAAAGGAAAAGTTGAAATAGGAACAGATGAATATAGAGATTTAATTGAAAAAAATATAATTCTTGATCATGAAATTTCTGAAGCTCGTTCAGCTCGTTGGAAAGCTGAAAGAGAAAAAGAAGAATTAGATAAAAAATATAAAGAAAAATGTTCTGAAATAGATTTATTAATTAACTTTTTAGAATTGAATGATTTGTCAATAAAGTTTAAACAATATAAATTTGATGTTAAATGTCGTCAAAGTGAAGAAGATGAGGTGTAAAATGAATATTTTAGCAATAGATATAGAAACAATGCCAAATCCTGATATGATTTCAAAACTTTCTGAAGTTGTAGCAGATTCAAGATTAAAAGATGAAGAAAAAATCAAGGCTGATATTGAAAAGAAAAAAGCTGAACAAATAGAGAAGATGGCTTTAAGTCCTTTATATGGAAAAATTGCTTGTATTGGCTATTATGGTGATGAAATACAAAAAGTTGATATTGAAGATGAAGCAACAATGATTAAAAAGTTTTTAGATAGAATAAATGAAAATGTTGTTGTAACTTGGAATGGTAAAGGCTTTGATTTTGAATTCATTATCAAAAGAGGTGTTATATTAGGTGTTTGCCCTTTATCGCTTTTAGAGGTTTATACTAATAAATACAAATCAGAAAATCACATTGATTTAATGGAAAAATGGTGTGGTTATGGTAAATTTGCAAAATTAAATGAAGTTGCATCAATTCTTCTTGATGGGGAATGCAAAGATGATCTTGATGTAAAACAAATTCCTGAACTAATGAAAACAACAACAGGAAAAGAAATGATAAGAAGATATTGTTTGCGAGATTGTGAATTAACTTATAAACTTGCAAGAAAGATGGGTTATTAATATGTATTTAAGTGTAAATATTGATCCTGAAAAAACAAAAGAATTAGAGTGGTATATCAAATCTATTTTACCTGAAATTATCAATGAGAAATTATTTGAAGATAAAAATAAATTAAATGCCATGATAAGAGAATGTGTAAAAGGTCAAATTAAAGCAACAATTAACGACCTAATGCAAGGCAAGGATTTCAGAGATTTCTTAAGAGATAAAGTGATGGAACAAATAGGAATGAAAGGAAATGATAATGAGTAATTACGAATCATATGAAGCAGCAAACCTTCAAATGTTTGTTGGCACAAGAACAACAACTGTAGCAGATGCAAAAGCAGGATTATTAATAACTTTAGATAATTTAAAACCAATATTCAAATCAGAATATGGCAATAATGATGGACAATTAGATATTTATTGCAGCTCCGGAGAGTTTTGGAATGGAAATTATAACACTCCTTGCGTTGAAGTTGTTATTGAATAAAAAATAAAGAAAGCAGGTAACAATGACAGATGTTAAAACTACTAATAGTAATGGACTTTGTTATAAAGAACTAGATAATTTAAAAATTGGCGATGTTTTTTCTTATATTTCTGAAAAAGGAGTTTTAAGGCATTATGTTATTTCTTTTTTGCATAAAAGAATGGGGCATTCAATAGCAACTATTATTTACCCTGATGGTTTTAGCGAAACAATAACTATAGAAAATTTAAAAAATAATAAAGATAAATATGAAGAAAACTTAGAAAATTGGAGTTTGATTTATTCAAAATATATAAATGAAGCAAAAATGTATGAATAGGAGCAATAACTCGATAAACTTAAAACTGAATTAGACCAAATGACAGCTTTAAAAGATACCTACTTTGCTTGCTACCACGCTAAACACGAGGATTTAGCAAAGAAGTATGACCAACTCAAAGCAGGGAATGAAACTTTATTTAAAGCTATTGAAGAAGTAAACAAGATAAACAAAAGACTCAATGCAGATAATGAAAAGTTGAAGAAAGAAATTAGACTATATGACTGCATTGATAAATGGGGTACAGAACAATGCCGTTGTGCTTGTAGATGTTTAGGGAATGAATTTTGTGATGCTGCAAAAGAAAAAATGAAAAATATTAAAAAAACCCTTGAAAATATAAAAGAGATTGCTAAAAAAACTTTAAATATGGTTGATTACAAGACCTATTTTAAAAGAGATAATAAAAGTCTTAAACAAGAAGGTTTTAAAGCATTAAACGAAATATTACAAAAAATTAGTGAGGTAGAAAAGTGACAGTATTTGTTTTAATAAATAATTTAGATTATCCAAAAGGCTGTTATTTTCTTGAAAAATATAAAACAAGATTTGAAGCTATTGAATCAATAAAAGAAAAAGCATATTTGCCAAGTGATTATACATTCATTGAAGGGAATGAATTAAGATTAACACTTACGGAGGTTGAAAATAGTGATTATAGAGTCTAATCTTTATGACCTTATCGGAATGATAACAGTAGTAATAATAATGTTAATTATGGTTAAATGCTTTGATGGAAAGGAAGAAAACAAAGATGAGTAAATACAATTTTGAACAAAAAAGAAACGATTATATGAGCCCTCCTGAATTGGTTAAAATGGCTCTTCAAAAATTAAACAAAGAATTCTTTGATTGTGATGTTTGTTGTTCGGAGGAAAATATACCGGCTCTACATTATTACAAAGATGGTCAAATAAATGGTTTAAGTGAATATTGGTATAAAGTTAATTGGTGTAATCCTCCTTTTGATACTTGTGCAAAATGGATAAAAAAGGCTTATGAAGAGCAGCAAATAGGGAAAACAACAGTCATGCTCATTCCTGTAAGGACAGAAACTAAATATTGGCATGAATATATCCTATTTAATCCAAAAGTTGAAATACAATGGCTAAGAAAAGGCTATTCTTTCATAAATCCTGATGATAAAAAACCTATGGGAGTTTTCAAAAATGCTCTTGCATTGGTTTATTTTAATGCTTGATTTTGTTTTCATAACATGTTATGATTAAACAAAAAAAAGAGGTGGATATATGATGTTAATTGTTTTAGATTCTAACCCTGTTAATGCAGCAAATAAAGTGCCTGACAAATTAAAGTTTAAGCAGCTTTTAGAACTTGCTCAAATGATTTGTTCTTGTGGATATTGCGATATTTATAAAGCAATTCCACAAGGCAAAAAAATTCAAGAATGGATTAAG
The DNA here is from genome assembly GCA_017462965.1 of Clostridia bacterium. Taxonomy (GTDB): domain Bacteria; phylum Bacillota; class Clostridia; order TANB77; family UBA1234; genus UBA1234. The sequence continues at coordinate 31,567 of JAFTQC010000044.1, forward strand.
AAAAATCCTGCATGGGTTAAAACCTACGGAGCTGTTTTGTATTATTGGTGTTTAGAATATATCAAAATGAAAGAAAAAACAATGGCAGATTTATTCGCTATTTTAACAAGTATTCCTGAAGCTGCAGATTTAAACGGCAAAATTGAAACTGCAATATTCAGGTATAATAAAAATTATAAATCAATATTTCCTAGCGATGCAGAAATTACAGTTGGAAATGCGATAGAAGAGTATAAAAAATATTTGGAGTGGAAACAAAATGCTAATTTACAAAGCAACTAATTTAATTACTAATGAATGTTATATCGGACAAACAACAAATACTTTGCATAATCGAAGAGTGGACCATGAATATGAAGCATTTAAAAGGAAAAGAAATGACAAATTTCATTCAGCATTGAGGGAATTTGGCTGCAAAAATTTCAAATGGGAAGAAATCGCTTCAAGCAATAATCACACAAATTTAGCAAAAAAGGAAAGAGAAATGATTATAAAACATAATTCAATAGAATATGGATATAATACACAAGTTAGACATGACAAAAAATAAACTCCCTTTTGTATTACGGTGGTCATCAAGAGAATATACTACAAACCAAAATTTAATCCTAAAATCCAAAGAGAACGACCACCCTCTTTGGTAGGGAGTTTATATGCTAATTATCTCGCCTGAAATATTGTATAATATAAGAAAAAAGGAACTTGAAGAAACAATGCAAAAAATCTATCATAAATTACAAAGATGGACACCATCTGCTATTGATTGTTATGAAAGAAATTGTATGTGTAAAGATTGTCCTATGAAAAAATTTATTACATCTCAAAAATGCCAAATGAAATCAAGTGTTATTGAATTAATAAGATTATATGGTATTCCAAATAAAACGGCTCAATTTTGAGCCGTTGATCGTAATTTAAGAAAGAATTAATTGTTTAAATACCATTTTACCTTATTTCTGATAAAATTGCCAATTTCATCAGCTTCTAAATAGGAATAAGGTGGTAAAAATGTTATGTCCGGCTTTCCGTAACTTGATGTTTTTGGGTGTGATTTCCCAAATTCATAATGAGTTAAAACTGTTTCAGGAGTTATTTTTATATCATATTTTTTGCAAAGTTCAGAAATTAATTTAAATGCTGCTTCACATTGAATTTTAGTTAAAGGATAGATTCCAATATCAAACCGGTTATTATAACGGAACATACCACAAAGAGCAACACCAATTGAGCCTGTATTCCCTCCTCCGATGTGCTGTGCATATTTACCATCATAGCAATTTTCATTATCTTCAGGTTTGAAAATTCCTTCATGCTTTTTTCCTGTTGCATCTATTAAATAATGATAACATTCTCTTTCATGTTCGTTTGGTTTCCAAATTCCACCGGTCCAATGAATAATAATTCTTTTCATGTTATCCTCTTAAGAAATGGTTTATAAAGAAAGGTAAAATAAAAGTAACAACAGTTGAAATTCCGACAAAAATCCAAAAGCCATGTTCTAAAGTTGTTATTCTTTTTTCGTGATCATTCTGAACATTTTGATGATTTTCAAGTAATTGTTTAATTACTTTGATGTCAGAATACATTTCAAGTTCTTGTTCACTTGTTAATGACATTATATTTCTCTCCCTACAATTTTTGTAAGAGCATCAAATTTACTTTGTAAAATTTTATATGCAGCTCTTAAATCGCCATTTTCATTTAATAAAAATTCAACCTTTTCTTCTAATTCATCAATTTTTTTATCATGCAAATAAATTTCTTTATTGTTCTCAACATTCTGTAAATTTAAAATAACTTCATTTGGCGTGCCGTCTTTAACCTCGCCAATTCGTTTAAATGCTTCAGAAGTAATCTCAACATCTTTATTTTTGAAGTGAATATCTTTTTTAAAATTTAGTTTATCATTATAAACTCTTGCTAAAACAAAAACAATTATAATTGCTAATACAAAAAGTAATGGATAAAATAATTGAATTTCAGTCATTATTCTCTTTCCTTCATTTCAATTGTAGGTTTATTTGGCAAGTGAGGTTTAACATTCATTTTTATTTTAAATGGTTTGCCTTCAAAATCAAAAGTTTTCTCATAAATAGTGGTATTAGGTTTGAAATCGAATTTAATCTTATTCGCACTTTTAGGATAACTTCTTCTTTTCTTTGCCATATTCACATTATAACATATTAAAATAAAACCGTCATATAATGACGGCTATTTTTGGGGGAGGAGTGGATTGTTAGAATTATTTTTTTTCAAAGTATTTTATTCTTTTCATTGCATTATGATAAGCTCTTTCATCAGCTTTACCCATATAATCAGGATCTTCTAAATATGCTTTAGCCATTTTAAATATATAGCTTGGTTCGTTTATAATATGGCCATAATCGGACCATAGCATATTTACTACATAAGCGAAGTCATATTCATAATAAGTTTTATTGCTAAAATCAATGTTTGAGAGTTTTAGTATTTCTTCAAATTCAAATTTTGGTCCATACTCTTTTTCATCAGTTGATTCTAAAAGTGAAACAGCCTCATCATAAAGAGTTTTATCAACAATATGACATCCATATTCCTCTTCATACATTGTTTTAGCATAAACTTCAGGCATTAAACTTCTAAATTTTCTTATAAATTTGTCAGCAAAGCGACTATCTTCTCGCATTTTTGCTTCATATATTCTATCTGCTTTTTCTAAATTAAACATATTTATTATTCCTTAAAAAAGTTACTCTTTTTAGCGATTTGTTCTTTTTTTAACTCAACTTCTGAATCAAAGAACCAATTGTTTATCACCATGCCATTTGAAAAATACCTAACTAAAAACTCGCAGCCGTATCTGTCATATTTTATTGCTATAATTGTTCCTTCTGCATCATCAAAAGGTTTTATAATGCAAGGTTTTAATAACTCTTTAGGTTTTTCAATATACATTTTTTTATCCCTACGAGTAGGGATTATTCCCTACTCGTAATATCTGCCGTCATTATCTCTGTCACGATATGTGTTGCGTTCTCTGTATCTTCTGTTGTTTTCAAAAGAATAATCATCATCACCATACTCATTGCGAGTATTGTATCTTCTTGAACGTCTTTTAGCATCATAATATGCTCTTTCCTCACCTCGTTCAGGATAACTATCATTCCTTAAATACTCTCTACCCATTTTTAAGTAATATTCAGGTTTCTCTGAAACATTACCATAATCAGCATATAGAGCATTTACAGCATAAGCATAATCATAAGGTGTAAAGTTTTCATTATTGAAATCAATACCTGATTCAGATGTTATATCTTCAATTTTCCATCTTTCGCCATGTCCTCTGCCATTATTCCATCGAAGATTACGAACTGCATCACGATACATATATTCATCTTCAATATGTCTAGAGTTTGGCATTCTGTTATAATTTTGTCTGTTACTATACATTTTCGTTTCTCCTATGGACATACTACAGTTTTTGGTGTGTTCACTAAAATTACGTGTGGAGTAGGTGTTTCAGAATAATATCCAACTGCTTCACGAGGAATTGCACTTGATAAAAGCTGCTCGCCGTACTTATTCCACAAAGGCACTTGAGCTCCATTTACCTCAACAGTTACAGGAACAGGTGTTTCAGGTAAATTATTTAGAGTGCAAGCATTAACAATAAATTTATATGGATCTTTATCATTAATATTGTCTGAATTCGTTGTAACTAAAGCAAGAGTTGCTCCTGCTGTTGTTGTAACTACTCTATGAACAAATCTACTGCATTTGAATGTTCCACAATTACAATTACAATTACAAGTCATTTTTATTTTTCCTTTTCTTTTCAAAAGTGTGAAGGACATGAAAGTCCCTCACACATCTACATTACTTATACAAATTGACTACCACAGCCACAAGGGTTATAGCAGCAATTAGGATTTGCTACCATATAAGCCGGAATTGGACATGGTGCTAATTTATTGACTAAGTAAGAATTTTGAGAAAGTTGAGATAATTGGAAATCTCTTGTTTGAACTTCTCTGTCTTTTTCTGCCAATTTAGACTGCAACATTTCAATTTTGTTTTGAGTGATTAAATCACGAGTTGCGTTGCCTTCTGCATGAATTGCATTCACAATTTGGCAAGTGTTTTGAGCATTGTTGAAGTTTACTCCGTCAATTGCTCGTTGAGTTTCGCAGCAACATTGTTGAGCAGCAAAACGATTTGCATCTATTTTACTAGCCAATTCATAAGTAGTATTACATAAAGCACTACTAATATTTGAATTAACTGAATAGAAGCCGTCTTTAATAGAGTTATTCAATGCAAAAGTAGAATCGCAGATTCCATTTTGAATTGATCTAATTCCATTGTCTAATTGGTTGAATTGTTGAGAGCCATAGATAGCTTCTAAACCGAATGCACCTGCACCACCTCCGAAGCCTCCGAAGCCACCACCAAAACCACCAAATAAAGCAGCTAATAAGATGATCCAAACAATATCACCACCATAGCCACCAAAGCCGCCGTAGCCTCCACCGAAGCCACAACATGGGTTTGTCATGTAAACAGGATAACCCCAACCTCCGTTGTTGTTTCCGTTTGCATCGATAACTGCCCTGATGTCTGCAGGGCTCATTGAACTACTGTCCATTGCCATGATTTTACTCCTTTTTTTTGTGTGTACTCTTTTCTCGTATTTCTACGGTTAATTACACGCAAATTATTGCGGAAGTTGCAAACCCAATTTTTGAGCTAATTGGGTGAGGTCTACCCCTTGAGTTTTGGCAGTATTCTCAACGTACTGCCTTAACTCTTGGGGGGATTTGCCATTAACAACTTCAAGAACCCTCTTTAATTGAGGATTTTTTGAACTCATTTGTTGTAATAAGCCCATTGGGTTTTTAGCCTGTGAAAGCATATTAAACATTTGTAATGGATTCATCTCTAACCTCTTTTTCTATTTCTATAATTTTTGTTTTCAGGTTGTTCGCTTTCGTTTTCAATTTCAATTGTTTCTGCTTGCACCCTGTCAATATTTATTGGATAATTTCTTTCATTTTGCATTTTTGATATCATGCGATGTAAATTGTCTATTCCCTCGCTGATATAATTTAATTCTTTTTTATAATCGATAGCTTCATGTTTTTCTTCTATCGGTTCTACTGTTTCATTGAAAACTTTAAAAATTGCTGATCCTGTTGGCACGTCAAATTGCTTCAAGTAAATCTCACCATTTGCTTTGTTGTAAAAGAATGATGGTTTTCCATGAATTAAATCAACCGGAGCTCCTATAGCTTCCTCTTTTGTTACAACACATAAAATTTCATTATTTATGCCGTTTTTAGGCTGCAAAATAGGGGGTTGTGTTGTGATTTGTTGAGTTTGTTGAGCCTGTGGCTGCTGTTGTGCCGGTTGTTGACTCTGTGGTTGTTGAGTGTAATTCCCTTGCATCGGATAATTAAAATAAGTAGGCTGATAAGGATTACTCATGCCGTTTTGAAATTGTCCGTAGTATGGGTTTTGTGGAAAATAATTCATAAATAAATCTCCTTTATTTTCTAATAATAAAAGAGATTTAGTATTCAAAACTTGGAAGTTTTTAATTAAATTTTAATGTATAATAGATTTTTACTAATGCGATCGGCAGCATTCTATGATAAGTAGATTCAGAAATATTTAGCTTTGCACATGTATTCAAAACTAATCTTTCATCAATATAAGCATATCTTAAGAGCCATTTTTCGATTTCTTCAAGTTCTGCCTTTTCAAAAAGCTCTCTCAATTCAGCTTTGCTCATTTCTCTTAATTTTTTCTTAATATTTTGGTGGTTCATTAACTTCTCTTTGGTAAATTTTATTCATATCATAGCATTTATATTTAGACCAACCGGTATTTAAAAACACACCACATCTGTAAGTATTATATGCTTTAGGTGGTATTGTTTTTGTAGCTTTCATCATGCGTTTAAACATGCAGTCAATTTCCCATTTGGTAACCGGAACTAAACACAAATATTTTGTAGGAATATCCTCACAAATCAATTTAGCCTTATGAACTCTCAAAAGTCTTAATCGTCTTAATCCGGCTTCATTTATTTTAAGTTTTAAAAGTTGATGATATTGGCAGCCAAAGTCATGAATGTGTGCCGGTCTTGGATCATATTTTGATTTATTGCCGGCTATCCAAGCAACCCAATCAGGTATTGAATAATTATCAGTTTCATAATTTCTCGGTGCTAAATAAATTGAACCATCATCATCTTGGTACAATTCATTATCTAACAAAAACCATCTATTAGGTTTATTAGACTTTTCAAGTCTTGAGTTGTCTGTTAGCCACCTTCCCATATTAAAACCTCCATTTTAAATTAATCTTTCTTGTCACGATAATTTTTAATATATTCTTCAAGAGCTTCTTTGAGCTTTTTCTTACAGAAGTCCAATAACTCATCTTTATTTCCTTTTTTTTCTAATATAAAATCAAGCCAAGTTTTTTGAAATTGTGTTAATTCGTTTTTTATATCTTTTATAACACTTTTTAATATTTTCTTTTTAATCCATTTAATCATTTAAAATATCCTTTATATTAAAACCTTGTTCTTTACAAATTGCTTTTATATATTCCATACCATCTATGAATTTGTTTTTTATTTTTTCAAATTGTTTAAGATAGCTTTTCCACATTTCAAAAGTTACATAATTTTCAATTGGCTCTGTTCCTCTTTTGGAATTCATAAATTTGTCTGCAAGTGCCACATTTCCTGATTTTGTTTTTCCACCTTGTGAATGTGGTTTTATATGTTCTATTGACCTTGTTTTTTTAGTAAGTTTAAAGCCATATAAACCTTTAAAATCTTTACCTAATAAACCTTTGTCAAATGCTTTTTTAATGGGGTGTGAATAACCGAAACTTATGTTATTAACACCCATGCTCATTATTCTTCAACCTCTACTGCTTCTTCAGGAAGTGGTATTTGCACAGGCTGTGGTAAGTATTGCCAAGCAGTAGCTTTGTTACCTTTGTCAACCTCGTCGAAGAACTTGTCTAAATGCTCATCTGTAATTATTACCTGTATTGTTTCAGTTAATTGAATTGGTATATTAACCAACATTTTGAACAAGTCGTGTTTGCGGTAGAAGTTCAAAGCATTTCTAAAGTTGTTAATTGCCATTAATTTCTTAACATCTTCAATAGGTAGAGTTGCAAGTAAAGTTTGTATTAAAACAAGTAACTCATCTTGACCAACTCCCCAAGCTTGTATTGTACCGTCAAAGAAATCTGAACGTGTCATATAGAGTTCTTGGATACGTTCAGCTTCTTTTTGTGCTTGTTCCGCTTCAAAATCTGGGTTTAACACCAAACCCTTTACTGTTATTATTTCTGTATGCGAGCCAGTTTGAACGGTTACTTCACGAGTTTTAATTTCTATATTAATTATAGGTTCTCCCATAATATCTGTTTCGGAAACAACTTCTTCATATTCTTCCGTTATAGTTTCGTATTCCGGAACTTCAATTTCTATTTGAATATCATCTACGAGAACTTTATTAGGATGTTCATTCAACTCATCAGCAGTTACAATATCTGTTTCAAGCAGACGTTCGTTTTCTAACTGTGGCATAAAGCTCATTGTGCTTAATAATCTTTCTTTATTATCGTCGTATACTGCTAGTTTTTCTTCATATATTTTATAAAACATTATTACACCTCACCTTCTGCATACGTAAACATAAACACCGAATCAGTACCGGTTGTGTCATAAGTAACTGTTACTACATCATCCTTTTTAACTGGTATATATACTGCTGTTGCCCTTAAAGCATCACCAGAGCTATTAACTTCTGAAATTATTTTTGCTGAACTTTGTAATCGTATAAATGTAGATGCTGTTTTACCCGCTTGAATAGACAATGTAAAATACCCATTAGCGGGAGCAGTATAAGTTGAGCCAGTTGCACCAAGTGTAAGATAGATTGCTTTACCGCTTGGCATACCCGCACCACTAGCTTGTTGAACATCAACCTTATCAGCAAAATTACTAGCAATCTCACCAACATTAATTAAGAACTCATCTCTAACAGTTTCACCTACATAGAAGTAAAGTGATA
>JAFTQC010000045.1 GCA_017462965.1 Clostridia bacterium
AACTTTGCTCCGACGAGCAGTGCGGCGATCAGGATCACCAGAATGATCGACTTCAGAATCTTCATTTTTTCTTCTCCTTTTCTCATCTTAATACTTAACCAGGGATAGGTGTCTTGCGACGTTCAATTTCTAGTGATTTCTCACCTCCTTGTACGTCACGGTCGGTCGTAGGTGTTCTGCAGTGACTATATATCATCGTTTAATTTCTCACCCATTGTGGGCAAAAAACAAACGTAATTTTCCAAGGTCATTCGATGAAATACAAACAGACATTCAATTACAGATACATTTTACCACAAAACTGCTATTTTTTCAATAGTTTTACATAATAACTAACATAAGTCATACTTATTATCTTTTGTAAAAATATGTAAATTTTCCCTTTTAGATATCCCCCCCATTTTTATCTTCAATATACTTATTTTGTTTGATTTTTACAGATACTATTTATATAATGTTTCTAGGAGGTTGATTATCATGATTATTTTGCATTGTACATTACAAAAAACATGGGATAATGAGTCTAAAACAGACGCTTTTGGAGCTACAGACATCGAAAGTACAGGCTCTATCACTTGTATAAGACCAGACAAAGTAAATAGCGAAAACTTTTCTTTTCCTACGACAATGAATCATATCGTTCTTTGCATAAATACAGACGCAGTGGATCAAGATTCATTAAAATTTGATGGAGATTATATATATATTTCAAAGCCAATTGCACCAACTGCAATCGTTGCAACAATTCCTTATACTTACGATAACGACGATAAATTTGTTAAAAGTAGCGAACTTTTAGATATTGAAATTATAAATGAAGTGCTTGAAAAGCTTAATCTTTCATTTATAAATTTCAAATATTTTAGAGATGGAACTAGTAGCCGAATTTTCTTATTAAACGGCCAATACGTTGTAAAACAAAACCTTCAAAGTCTATTAAAAAGTGAAGTTGAGTTTTATGAGATGTATAAGGATGTAAAGAAACTTCAAAAAGTTGTATTATCATCTGATGAAAACAAATATATTGTTTACGAATTTATTCCAGGCGATGTAATGCATACAGTTGACGACTTTGATGATGTTATGGCTAATATTAAAGAAATTATAAATTCATATAAGGATTATGAAAAAGACGAATTTGGATACATTTATAAGCCTTCTACATCTTGGATTGAGTTCTTAAAATCAGAGGTACATGAAGAAAGTTTGAAATTTTCGGATTCATTCGACTTTTTGCCTCATGTTTATGAAGCAATAGCTACTCTTGAGAAATTTACTTTCAAAAAGAAGTTGATTCATGGCGATTTTGGAACGCATAATTTTATAAAAAAAGATAGAAAATTTGTAGCAGCTATAGATCCAATTCCAGTAGCAGGCGATCCGCTTTATGATTTCTTGTATGCTTGCTTAAGTAACCTAGATATCGTAAAGCATTTATCTGTAGATTACTTAGTTGAGGAAACTGGCGAACCAGAAGAAAAAGTTAAAGCAATGCTTATAATAATGCTATTTTTCAGACTTTCAGTTTGCTTAAGACATCACAAAGAAGATTTTGATTCTTACATCGATTTTTGGTATGACATTATAGCTTAAATTTAGGAGGATTACATTGAAAGAAAAATTTATTGAATTACTTAGAAGTACTAACAGAGAAGGTATTGAAAATCTTATTAACTTTTTAGAAAAAACAGATTTTTATACAGCGCCAGCTAGCACAAAATTCCACAACTCATTCGAGGGCGGACTTTTGGCGCACAGCTTAAATGTGTACACTGCATTAAAACAATTAGTAGGCGACAAATGGTCTGAAGATACAATTATTATTGTTTCATTACTTCACGACCTTTGCAAAATAAACACATACAAAGTTGAATACAGAAACAAAAAAGACGAAACAGGCACTTGGGTAAAAGAACCATTCTATATGGTAGACGACCTAATGCCACTAGGCCACGGCGAAAAATCGGTAATGCTTATTTCCGAATTCATCAAGCTTACAAAGGAAGAACTTTACGCAATCCGTTGGCACATGGGCGGTTTCGAACCAAAAGAAAATCACAACTACGTATCAAAAGCATACGAAAAATATGAACTTGCCGTATTTGCCCACATGGCAGACATCATGGCAACATACATACTAGAAGAAAAATAAAAAACTTTTTTGGACAAGGGGACGGTTCTCTTGTCCATTTTTTCAACTCAAACCATCAAGAGGCATCAAGAGGGACACCCCTTTTTGAGAAAATTTTCTCAAAAAGGGGTGTCCCTCTTGATGCCTCTTGATGAGAATCTCTTGTTAAACGGTCAACACTCCATTTGGTGTATCCACTATCATATATATTTTTTCTTCTTTGCCTGTTTCTACATTTATATAAACTATGAAATCATTTTCTTCTACTTTACCTTTGAATTCATAGGTTAGAATTTCGCTTCTCCAATCTGTAGGAATTAAGGCAAGACCTTCATAATAAATATCAACATCTGGATTTATTCTCTTTCTCGCCTCTTCCATGCTAACTTTTGGCAAGTTGTACGTTCTTTGGGTATGCGATGAATAATAACTTTGGGCTTCCATTCCGAGTATCGTTCCATCTTCAAGTGATACTTTTACTTTTATTAAATCTGAATAACATACAATATCCCCATCTACATATGCAAAGTTTATTGTTGCCATTGCATTTTCCGAAATATAATATGTGTCTTGCATATCATATATTTCATGACTTTCTAAGAATTTTTTTGCGGCATCTTTTGCCTCATCAATTGTTATTTTTTCTTGGGTTACAGTTCTGTTGCTCATGCACCATAGCACTTCCCCACCTTGTATTGTCACATCAATGTACATTTGCGAATTATCAATCAGCGTCACCTCAAATGAATATACAGGAATTGTCGCCTCTGTAACTTCGTTATAAACAATTTCCTTTATTGTGGATTTATCTACAAATTCATAAATTTTCTCAGTTGCTTGTTCCACTGTATATTTCTCGGTTCCAAGTCCAAGTGGCTCAACGCTTGTCATATGCTCAGAAAAAGGTCCATCATAAATTAAACCTTCATAATCCTGCATATTTTCTTCAATGGAACTAAAACTATCTTGCGATACATTCGAAACTTCTTGCGCTAGAAAAGCATCATCGTCACTTTTAGTAAGCTCTTCCCAGGAAATACTTCCTGAAGCCATATCATTAATCAATTGATTTAAAGTTTGATTCATGTTTTTGCATCTTTCATAATAATTTTTAATATTCTCAAACTCTTCATCTGTTAAAGTTTTTCCATCAACCAAGCCTTGCGAAAGCGTATACGAATAATCACTAAGCTGATTCAAAAATTGCACTACTTTTTCAAGACTTATATGTGTTATTGGAATTTGAGCAAGACTACTCTGCGCCAAATCAGCCTTACGCCAAATGTCACTAAGCGTTTTAGCCGCATAATCTGGTGAATTAGAAATTTGAACCTTTGCAAGCAAAGTCTCTGTATCATCCATATACTCAACTAAATCATAAAATGACTTTGTGTACGATGACTCCAAAGTCTCTACAACTCTGTTGTTCTCAATCTTCAAAAAAACACATATAGCTACCAAAACTGCCGCAAGTACAAATGCAAGAAACGCACCGCCCCTACCTTCTATCTTTTTACTAAAAAAATCTAACATAACTCCTCCTACTAATTACAAATATTCACTAGTATTTTTAACCAAAATACGGAGGAATATACAAATTTTGAAGAAATTAAGACGGGGCCATCAAGAGGGACGCCCCTTTTTGAGAAAATTTTCATCAAGAGGGACAGTCCTTTATGTTAAACTGGTTTTATCAATAAAAAAGCTATTTAAAGCCAATCTCTTCTTATATTTAATGAAAAAAGTATTGTTTTTTGTCGCCGAGTTCTCATTTGCATTGCATCTTGTTTGCGATGCATAATGAGTTGTTTGAGGCTTAAAAACAATACTTTTCTTCATTAATTTTAAATTTACTTATCAAAAAGGGCTGTCCCCGTTGATGACGCATTCTCCCAAAAAGGGCTGTCCCTCTTGATAAAAATTTGTTATAATAAATGTGCAGATTTGTCTGCGAACTTTAATCTTTTGGAGGTTCTATGAAAAAAGAAAAAATAATTATTTTATATGCATCTGTTGGTGGAGGGCATTTTAAGGCTGCAGAAGGAATAAAAAATTATATTTTAGAAAACCATAAAAATTGTACCGTAGAAATGATTGATGCACTGAAATATACAAATAAAGTTGTTGATAAAATTGTAATAAAATCATACGTAAATATGGCCAGATATTCACCTAAAATGTGGGGTGAAATCTATAAGTTCAGCGAAAAGCAATATTCGGCAGCTAACTTTAGTAACGCCGTTCAAAAACTTCTTTCAAACAAACTACTCACTCTTTTGAAAGATGAAAAACCAGATAGCATAATTTCTACACACCCGTTCATTACCGAAATGGTAGCATCTTTAAAGAAACGTTCTAAAATAAATACTGAACTCAATGTTATTATGACAGATTATGCATCTCATAAATTTTGGGAACTAAAACCTGAATACGTAAATCGCTATTTCGTTGCAAATGAAGAAATGAAATCTTCTTTAGCATTCAGCGGAATAGATAAAGATAAAATTTTCGTGACTGGAATTCCTATATCTCCAGCGTTTTTACAAAATTATAATCGCGAAGAAGTTTTCAAAGAGTTTGGTTTGGATCCTAACAAAAAAACAATTTTACTTTTCGGTGGCGGGGAATACGGTTTATCTAACGTCAAAGGATTTTTAGATAGTCTACTTTCTTTAAAAGAAAAAATTCAGGTAGTTGCAATTGCAGGAAAGAATGCAAAGACGCAAAAAACATTTAAGAAAGTCGCTGAAGGGCATGATAAAAAAGTAGTTATTTTAGGATATACAACAAAAATACCAGAACTTATGAGCATCGCTGATTTTGTAATTTCTAAGCCAGGTGGCCTTACAACCACTGAAATTTTGGTTAGTAACGTTCCTTTCATAATAATAAATCCAATACCAGGACAAGAAGAAGAAAATGCACGCTTTCTTCTAAACAACGGAGCTGCAGTTCGCTTGTATGACGCCGAAAAAGCTGCACCATTTTTAGAACAATTCTTCAAAAATGAAGAACGTATAAAACACATGAAAGCAATGCAAAAACAAATCGCAAAACCAGATTCAACAAAACAAATCGTAACCAAAATACTATCATAAACTTGGAAATTGGAACCGTCTCAATTTTCAAATAAAAAAAGGACAAAAGCCCCGTCCCTTTGTCCTTTTTTGTTTATTCTTTTATCACGCATTCTAGCTTGATGTCTACACTAGCTTGGAACATAGTGTAGAATATGTCCTTTAGAATTGCTGTTATTAGCGAGATTACGCTAGAAAAGCTTTTGTATTTGCATGTGACTTGATAAAGATTTTCCTCAAGTAAAGTGACTTTAATGTTGTTGTTGTAAAGTTCGTTCAAAATCATAAGTTGTAAGTCATCATTATATAATTCTCTTATGATATTTTCTGGCTTTCTGCCAAATTTGATTGCAATTCTGCCAAGAGGCGAAACAACATATGCACGACTTACATATTTCTCGATATTTTCGCCGATTACTTCTTCAATATGCTTGCCTAAATCTATATATGAAAAACGGATCTTACAAAGACCTGTTTCTTCAAGCGAAGTTGCCTCAAAATACGAGTTTTCATTGATCAACTTACTCACACTAGACAAATTGAATTTTTCAACAAATTCAGCCAAATACGTTCCAAATTCGAGCACAAAATTGCCAATTAAAACGCAGTTGTGCTCATTATCATCTTCTAACAATTCTTCGTCCGCATATTCCTTAATATATTCACCCACAGACTTAAAAGGATCAATATCATTTGTAAGCAATTTTATATACGTAGGAATATCGTAAACATTTCTTAAATCAATAGATTTCGCATTGCACCATCTTACAAAAGAAAAAGAATTAAGCGCATATTTTACAGGAAACTCTTTTGAAATAAAGGAGCTGATAAGACCGGTGTTAACCTTATTTAATCTTACCGCATATGTAACTTTATTTGATGTAGTAACATACAACCTCGTAAAAGATTCATTCACGTAAATGCTTACAGCATCTTGCTTTTCCAAATCTTCTACCCTACTTGTAAAATCATCATCATCATTTACATATATAATTTCATTATCCGTACTAAGCGTAAACTTCGTCTTAATAAAAGCCCTTAAAAACATCTCAATCTCATCAGGATTTGAAATATCATTTAATTCTTTTTCCAACGTTTTAGTCCCACTTAATCTTCCAGATAAGAAAGCCTCCTTATTATTCAAAAAACTCACCTCATAAAATACACGCTTAAATTAATTATTCAGGATCTATTCAGAATCATAATCTCCTGGTTGGTCACCCATAAAATGTCTTTGATAGATATCCATGGCATCAGTATATTCGCTAGAGAACTGCCCTGAACGAGTTGTTCTTCCAAATCCAGCAAGATTTCTAACAACATTCATCTTAGCATTTCTTCTTTCTTCAAGTATTTGCTCTCTTGTTTGACCATTTAAAAATCTTTGCTCACTCATACCACCTTCAGTAATATCAACCTCATTTTGAGCAAGAATATCAGCAGCAATATCTCTTACATATTGTCTTTCAGTAATATTTGATTGACGTCTCGCTTCCGCCATATCATCAATAATTTGCTGTTTCTTAGCTTCACGCGTAGCATCATCACTTTCAAACATTAACGCAACCAACTCATGACCAGAAAGCTCATCATCAAACACGCCATCTCTTAAGTCAGATTCATATGTACCCAAAATAGTTCTAACTCTGCCTCTATTATAGTGATCAGCGCCTTCTTCCTGAACTTTATGAGCCATCATATGTCTTAGAAGATCCGCATCAACATCAAGTGTCTCAGCCATTTGATGCGCAACATCACTAGAACCAGCATGATCTTTTATTCTACTTGTAGCATCCAAATAATCCTTCGCCGTATATAGTCCAGAATTTCTATTAGCAATTACAAACAAACTACGCGCAAGCTCTTTTTCCTCTACAGTAGCATCTTCACCATCTTCATGTAAACTTGCAGCCCACGCATCCGCGTCAGCTTGAATTTGTCTTCTTCTAGCTCTATCCGCATCATCTAAAGCAGCATTTTTATCTCTATACGTAAAGCTGTTCATTACACTTTCAAGTTCAGACAAGCCAGCTTCAACCTCATTTCTAGAACTTTCAAGAGGATCATCATACCTGCTAGCACCTGTAAACGCTAAACCTGTAAGTAACATATTCTTATATCTATTTTGCTCAATTTCAGACATTCCATCAAGTGTATATCCAAGTCTCACTTGAACATGTCTATCAATAGTCACCGGATCAAATGTACCATTTGCAACCATATGCGCAATTTCATTTCCGATATTTTGCATATCATTCATTTGATCACTCGTTAATTTCAAATCTTGTAATAACACATTGTTTGGATCTGCAGCTCTTGCTTGATCCACAATTTGTCTTGCTCTAGCAAGCTCTTCTGCACTTCTTGAATTTGGATTATTCAAATCTGCAATTGCATTTGCAAGTCGTAAATTACTTGCTTGCGCCGCACGTCTATCGGCATCACTTAATCCCATAGCCTCAATATTATCAGAAGAATTCTGGTAATGATCCAATCTTAATCCCGCATTTGGTGCTTCAATCGGTTTAGCAGCAGCGTCAAAAGCTCTAAGCTTTGCATCTGCAACTTTCACATTCGCATTTGCATCCCTAACCTTATTATATATACTGTCTTTTCCAATGAAAGGCTTTGTAACAGCCTTTACAGCTTTAACAGCAACAACCGTCTTTGCAATTTGACCAGCTGTTTCCTTAAGCGAACTTGATGCACCAGAAGGAGATTCTTGAGAAAATATCTTTCTAATAATTTCCTCACCAGTAAACAAGAATGTAACACCAGTAACAACCAAAATATAATCAAACCCAAACGTGCTATCATAAGTTGCATACACCGTTCCACATACAAAAACATAAACAATTGCATGGAACGACTGAATCAACACATTAATCATAAACTCTTTATTCCACTTATTAAACGCCTGTGACTTACCATCAGCGATACGATCAACCGCATAAAACAACGTAACAAGTGGGAATACAGCAATAAGCAAACCAGTCATAAATAAACGCTTATAATAATGCACAACTAAAGTTACAAGCTGCCAAGTAAGTATCAAATACGCAAGCGCCATAGCAAACCTTTTTCCAACTTTAGCATCATTTGCAATCTGTGACATGTAATCACTTCCATCAGAATTAAAAGGATGATCATCAAACTCAACATCCACAAGCGATTTATTATCATCAGTAATCTCAGTTGCAGTCATCGTGGCCGGAGTAACCGTATACGTCGAACCCGTACCAACAAATCTATTATCTTTAATAACCTCAACAAAAGTATTATTCAAAAGAATCGTATATTTCATTACATATGGATATAAGAATAAAATCGCCACACCAATTACCCAATACATAAACAATGTCTTATATTGAGAAAGACTCTCACCAGTTGAAGCAAGCATTATTCTAACTCCCATGTATATCAACATAATTAAATAACCAACGATTGCAATCTTTTGAAAGAAACTATAAGTCATATTTACAGTTTCAGAAAGTCCACCCTTGCCACTGCCAGAACTTCCCCAAATAATCTCAGAAAATTCAGCACCTTTCAAATCCTGAAAATAATCCACAATAATCGGCGGATATTCATTAAACACTACATTATCAATAGTTATAATGTGTCCTACAGCCAGTGCAAGCAATCTATTTAT
>JAFTQC010000008.1 GCA_017462965.1 Clostridia bacterium
TATGCAAATAATTAAAGATCAGTATATACATTATGAAAATTTATTATCATACAAAACAACAATTAATCCTGAGAATATTTTTTTAATAACCAAATATATATCAAATAATCTTGATAAGATCGGCATAAAACATCAGAATAAGATAATTTTCTGTATGGATAATTATTTTTGTCCTGATCAAAAACACGATGTTGAGTTTTTGATACCTGTTGATAAAATTTTAGCTAATAACGATCATTTCGCGTTCAAGCCAACATTTAAAATGGTTAATACTGTAAAAATTAGGCATGAAGGTTCACCAGAAACACTCAACACATCGTATGAATTGCTTCTTGACTATATCAAACAAAGCAACCAAGAACCTATTACTCCTGCATATTGTATGATTATAAGAGAAGATGCTAATCAACCAACAAATGGAATAATTGATATTTATATTGGATTGAATAGCAATATTTTATAATAAAAAATGAAATACCGCCCGTTATTAATCAACGGGCGGTCAGTCTGTCGAAAAAGTCAAGCGAAAGCTTGGCTTTTTTGCATAAATGTGGTATAATATAATATAAAGGGAGAGTGAAGGAAATGCTAGCAACAAAAGCAGAAGAAAGAGGACAGTATGAGATGATATGTATCGAGGAGTTAGTGCCAAAAGATCACATACTGAGGAAAATAGATAGAGCAATAGATTTCGACCATATATATGACCTTGTGGGAGATTTGTATTGTCCTGATAATGGAAGACCGAGCATAGATCCAGTGGTGCTGTTCAAAATGATACTGATACAGCATCTTTTTGGCATACCCTCACTCAGAAAAACAGCGGAGGAAGTAAGATTAAACGTAGCATACCGCTGGTTTTTAGGCTATCTTCTGAACGAGCAGACACCTCACTTTTCAACACTCAGCCATAATTTCAGAAACAGATATACTCCCGAAGTAGTAGAAGCAATATTCTTTTGGATTCTTGATGAAATCAATAATGCAGGCTATCTCTCACCAGAGGCTGTGTTCATTGACGGCACACATATCAAAGCAAATGCAAACACAAAGCAAGTAATAAAGAAAGCTGTACCAAAAGCTGCAAAAATATATGAAGAGCAGCTTATGAATGAAATAAATGAAGAACGTGAAAGCAACGGAAAGAAGCCTTTTGACGGTCCAAAACCTCCTGAGGAAAAGGAAGTAACAGAATCAACAACAGACCCTGAGTGCGGAGTTTTCCACAAAGGCGAACATAAAAAATGTATGGCATATACAGCACAGACAGCTTGTGATAAGCATGGATATGTTATGGATGTAACTGTAAATCCCGGAAATATCCATGACAGCGTAGCTTTTGACGGACTTTATGACAGACTTGTACAGCGTTTTCCCGAAATAAATGCCTGTGTAATGGATGCAGGCTATAAAACACCATGGATATGCAAAAAAGTAACTGATGACGGAAGAATACCCGTATTGCCATACAAAAGACCAATGGGAGCAAAAGGCTTCTTCAGACCATACGACTATATTTATGACGAATACTATAACTGCGTAATTTGTCCTGAGAACCAAGTTTTAAACTTTTCAACAATCAACCGTGACGGCTACAGAGAATTCAAAAGTAATCCAAAAATCTGCGAAAATTGTCCCTCAAGAAGCGTATGTACAAGAAATGCAAAGTGTGAGAAAACAGTAACGAAACATATCTGGAGTAAATATCTTGATTTTGCCGAGGATATTCGCCATACTCCCAAGTACAAAAAGCTTTATGAGAAACGAAAAGAAACAATAGAGCGAGTGTTTGCGGATGCTAAAGAAAAATATGGCATGCGTTATACACTTCACAGAGGCCTCTCCCATGTAACAAATTGGGTTAGGCTTAAATTTGCTGCCATGAACTTGAAAAAGTTCGCAATTCGGAGATGGAATGAGGACGAATATCTCCGTTTTTATTTCGTTTTTCCGCTCTTTTCAAAAATTTATGCCTGATTTTTTCTTTAATTAAAACTTTAATCCCGAATCTCTGACGAGAATCGGGGTTTTTGGACAGTCTGACCGCCCGTTATTAATCAACGGGCGGTATTTCATTTTGAGTGTTATTTAATACCAAAGGTAAAATAATATTTAATTTAAAGCACATATTTTCAGTAATGATATTCGTTTCTCCACCAAGCCGATTTACCGTACTAATAATATTAGATAAACCATATCCGTGAAGTGATTTATCAACTTTAGTGGTTGAAATAGTACCATTGCTCTTAACTTTAACCTTTTCATAAAACGGATTTTTAAAACTTAAAAAATAGTATCCTTGTTTGAAATCTGAATCTATTGTAATAACCTTTTGACTATCAGTATCAAGTTTGTTACAAGCTTCGATTGCATTGTCGACAGCATTAAAAAATATAATGCATAAATTTGTATTAGTTATTCCTTGAGTAGGAACAAAACCATTAAATTTAATTAATATATTTGATTTTGATGCCAATGTTTCTTTTTCATTAAGCAATGCATCAATAATAACATTTCCTGTATTTATCCTATTCCGATTTATCTGTGAAATAGCGGTTACTTCTTTTATATATTCGAGAGCATCTTCGGTATTATTTGATTCGATAAGACCGCCTATACATATAAGGTGATTTTTTAAATCGTGTCTAACACTTCTTAACTCATAGGATATATCTACAAGTTTCTGATAATATTCAACTTGTCCTTCAACTTGTTTAATAAGTAATTTAGAAACCTCAGCATTTCTTATTTCAATGTATGCAATTCGTATAAACGCAATAACAATAATAAATATCATTATTATCATAGATATCGTAAGGATAAATTTCAGTGTTTCATAAAATACAGCTTGTTCATAACCTTTGTTAAGAGAAAGATATAAAATAAACACCCACATAGCTATAAGAATAAGTATATATATCTTTATTGGAACTTTTTCAATAAATTCACGTACAATTATTTTTCTGTTATATTTTGATATGAATGTAATAAATAAGAATATTATAATTGTCTCACATATACCGACTAAAATAATACGTAAATCCGTTGAAACTTTCGGAATAAGCATTTTAAGCAATGTAGAATACGTTTGATTAAGTATAACTGTAAGAAAAGAAGTATATAATACTCGTTTATCAAAACTTTTGCAGAGTAATGATAATATTAGAAATCTTCTAAACAAGAAGAATGCTATCATTAGTAATCCAAATACTGTAGATCTAGTGTTTTCGTTGCTAACCATTATTAATTCGTATAAGGCATTACTAATAGATATAAGAACGATTAGCAACCATTTTTTATTAGACACATTATAGTTAAATATTGTAGTAAGTAAGGCGAAAATAGCCAAATCCGCAATTGAATATGATATAAATTCAGATATCATACATTTTGCCCTTCAAAATTATATCTCTTTATATATGATAAAAATGAACTTTTAAACGTTGCTGCTTTCATTTTGCTTATCAAAGCTCTTTCTTTATTATCAAGTAATATTTCATTATTATTGTGTGATACGATATGTTTCATTCCAACCAGATATGTCCGGTGACATCTAAAAAATTTGTCAGAAGGAAGCTGTTTTTCAAGTTCTGTAAGGGTTTTTTTATAAAGAAAGCTTTCATTTTTAATGCTAATATAACAATATTTATCGGAAGCCTCTGCACAAATTATATCATCTATACGGATACGTTTAGCCATATCATCAATCTTCAAAACTATATAATCATCATTGTTTTCTAAACTACAAATACAATCATTCAGAGCTTCTTCAAGTTTTTGTGGGTCAATCGGTTTTAGAAGAAATCTAAATGCATTCACCTCAAATGCATCGAAAACAATACTTGAAAAACTTGTCATAAATATTATTACAACATTTTTATTTTTTTTACGTAATTCTTTCGAAGTCTGTAAACCATCAAGTCCTTCCATTTGAAAATCCATAAATACAAGATCATAATCAAAGTTACTTCTCAGAAAATCAGCTCCATTTGTATAGTCACTATATACAAAATCAATATTTCTTTTTTGTGAGTACTTTTCCAGATGTTTTTTTAGATCATTATGGAAAAACATCTGATCATCACAAATAGCAATCTTCATAATTTACACACCCTTTCAGAAAAATTTGTTACTTTGTATGTTATTATAACACAATTTATAAATATTGTCAATAATACGTCTTTTTGATAGTGACAGTTGATTAAGATAACAATGTAATTTAATTTCTCACTTGACAATTAATATCTAAAAAAGTAAAATATATATATACAAAAATCTCATACATAAAATACGGCAGTAGTATAAAAAAGGTGGGCTGTATGGAAATTACAATAAAAAAACTTGCAGATGAATTGAAAGTGTCAAAACCAACTATTAGCAAGGCAATAGAAATTCTTGGGATACAAGATGAATTACAAAAAATTGGTAACCGATTTGTACTTTCTGAATCACAAGTAGCAGCAATTAAGCTACAAATATCGCAAAGCGAAATTGAAAATAAATCGCAAAAATCGCAAAAATCGCAAAGCGAAATTGAAAATAAATCGCAAAAATCGCAAAAATCGCAAAGCGAAATTGAAAATAAATCGCAAAAATCGCAAAAATCGCAAAGCGAAATTGAAAACACAATAATATCACTTTTAGAAACGCAAATATCGATTTTACAGGAAGAATTAACTGCCAAAAATGCACATATTGATGCTCTTGGGAAATCGTTGCAGGATACAACTGCAGCATTGAGTGCTGCACAGGATGCTTTAAGAGAGACTACAACGGCATTGACAGCAGCACAGGCATTACATGCTGCAACTTTTCAGCAGCAGCTTATAGACAAATCTGAACCTTCTGAAGATATAGAAGTGCATGTGGCAAAGAAGCACTTCTGGCAGCGTTGGTTTAACAAAAAATAAATACTCGTTCAAAAAATCAGAAAAAAATCCTGTTTTTTCACAAATCGTGATAGACGAGTTTAAAACGCTGTTTTTAAGCTTCTATATTTATCCATACATAAATACCCATAGACATCTCAGAAAAGCACACGCGGCTTTTTAGAGGTGTCTATGGGCTTGTTTTTATTTATCTCTGTAATGAGAATCGCATTGCAAAATTTCTAATTGTTCTACTGTTATTTTAAATACAATCCTATTTTGCTCATCAATGCGTACACTCCAGTATTCAGAGAGATTTCTTATACCTTTTTTCTATCATTTTCAATCATAGCCTTAAAGTATTTAAATTTATTATTTATAGATTGTTTTTTAGATTCAAGTTTAAGTGCAGCGTACTTTTCACTCAAATAATGAAAACGAGCAAATTGTACTCCGTCTTTATGTTCAGGAACTTCCATAGTAGAAATTATGTTGAATATAAGCTCCATTTCTTCATAACTGAAATCTCCATCACAGGCATCTAACAAGAAAGATATGTTTTCATTATAAACAGTTTGTTCGGTATCTTCATTAAAATCAGTCTGTTCAGGCTCTTGTTCTGTATTGTAGTCAATTGATTCATACTCAGGTTGTATATCAATAAATTCATCAAGTGATAGCTGGTCTTTATGATTGGTGTTTTTGCTGATGTAGAATATAATTGAGAGCCATTTACCGCCTTTTCCGACCTTGCCACGTTCATATGTAAAGCAAATATCTGTGTTCTCCTGTAAAGCTTCTTGGCAACTATCAAGGACTCTCGTTTTAAAATTATTCCATCTATCACTATACTCATTAGGAGAAATACCAAGTAATTCTTTAAGTTCTACCACTGATATTTCACGTTTACCTATTTTTTCATACTGTTTCAGTATCTCATACATACGTATTTGATTAGTCGATTTTAATCTTAATGCATTCCAAAGCTCATAAGAAAAATATTTGTTTTTAAAATCGAACATAAGAGGCAAAGCCCTATCATGAGCATCAATTTCCACATACCATTCTTCATTTTCGTCTTTTTCAAGCACGCATTCCTTAAAAAGCTGAAATGCTGTATATCCATAGCCACTCTTATTTGGAACTTCTACAATCTGTTGTAAAAGTTTACGAATAACCATTCGAAAATGATTAATATTCATATCCGAGCCTATTTCCATGATTTTCTGAAATTCCGATAAAGGAAATCTAACTACCCTTGTAGATACATTATGAGAATTAATTTTCGAAAGATATATACTAAAAAATCGAAGTTCCTGTAAAGACATATTGTTTTTTCGAATTTCATTTAACACGTTACGTTTAGATACAATCGCAGTCTCAAAAAGATTATCGGATTGTTTTTTCATTTTTACACCTCCACTATGATTATACCACAAATTGACTACATTGTCAATATATAGTAGTCAATTGCGGAAATGAATGTAGTCAATTGCGGAAATGAATGTAGTCAATTGCGGAAATGAATGTAGTCAATTGCGGAAATGAATGTAGTCAATTGCGGAAATGAATGTAGTCAATTGATTCCGAAAACATGCTATTTTACGTCATTTAGGATAACCGAAATCAATATTAAATCATATTTAAATCATTATTAAATCAATCTATCAATCAAGAGTGAAACAGAAAGTTTTCAACATTCCTGATGGATGGATGGATTGATTTATAAAAGTCATAGAAAAAAATAGAAAAAACGACTAACATATAGTCGTTTTTTCGAATAAAGAAAAATCAAAAATATATATTTATATATAACTAAATTAAAACTCCAAATCGCTGTGACTTCCTGTTCTTGTAAGAGATAATACCAATTGTTCGTCAGATATTTTATAGACAAGCAACCAATCGGGCAGAATATGACATTCACGATAGCCTTTCCAATTACCACTCAGAGCGTGGTCATGATTATTGTCAGGGAGCTTCTCTCCGTTCTGAAGCTTATTTACTATATCATCAAGTAAGGTTACATCATATTTTCTTTTCAGTATTTTCTTATAATCTCGTTTAAATGAGCTTGCAATGATAAGTTCGTACTTCATTCGTTCTCGACCTCATCCATAAACTCTTTGAAGCAAGAATATCTCTTTGTGTTCGGATTTGCTATTAACATTTCACTTTCCATTCTTGCCAATACATTCTCATCGGCAAACAACTTGATAAATTCAAGCATTTTTTCTTCCGACAGAGAAGCAAGAACACTTACTGCATAATCTCTAGTACTCATATGACACCCTCCTGTCAATTAGGTTGATTTGTTGTTTCTCTCATTGCCTTTGTAAAGAAACGTCCTCTTTCATCTTGCTTTTTCAAAAAAGCTATCAGTCGTTCTACGTCACCCTCTTTATAATTGTCACCAAGAACTGAATATATAGCACCGCCCATTTCGATTAGGTGCTTTGTGCGTTTTTTTCTTTCCTCTTGTGCTTTCTGTGATTTCAGTTTTTTTTCAATTGCTTTAAGCTGTTTCTGCTTTTCCTGTAATTCTGCAATACGTTCATCATAGCTTTTCTTTTCGGTTGCCATTTTTCACAACACCCCTTTCAAGATTATTGTACCACGTTTTTTCTTTGATGTCAATATCAGCTGGGAGCAAAACTTGACAGCTCCGCTGTTTTTATGCTATACTTGTATAGCACCCCTCGATAAAGGGCGCACTTATACACCACATAGCGGAGCTGTATGGTGTGTGCGTTCTCCGAAGGCAAGGCTTTCCCCTCTTGATCCCCTAATACAAAGGAAGTGAACTACTATGGCTATCTATCATTGCAGTATCAAAATCGGCAGTCGTGCAAAAGGTCAAAGCGCTGTTGCCGCTTCTGCTTATCGTTCGGGCGAAAAGTTGACCGATAAAGAAACAGGATTAATATCAGACTACACACGCAAAAGCGGTATTGTGTTTTCTGAAATTGCACTTTGCAAAAATGCTCCCTCTGAATACAGCAATCGTGAAACCTTATGGAACGCAGTTCACTCCATTGAAAAAAATAAAAACGCTCAACTATGGAGAGAGTTTGAAGTTGCTTTACCAAAAGAGCTGAACCGTGGCAAACAGATTGAAACAGTAAGAGATTTTGTCAGCAAGCTTACTGAACAGGGTATGTGCATTGATTGGGCATTGCACGATAAAGGTGACGGAAACCCTCACGCACATATTATGGCAACGATGAGGAGCATCGGGCCAAACGGAAAATGGTCACCAAAGAGCCGTAAGATATACGACCTTGACGAAAAAGGGGAGCGTATATTTCAGAAAGTCGATAAGACAGGCAGAAAACAGTATAAAAATCACAAAGAGGATTATAACAACTGGAACGCAAAGGAACGTGTCGAGGAATGGCGGTCAGCGTGGGCGGAATGTTGCAATGTCCGACTTGCAGAACGTGAACGCATAGACCACAGGAGCTTCGACAGGCAAGGTATCAATCAGATACCTACTGTTCACGAGGGATTTATCGCAAGAAAGCTTGTAAAGGACGGTAAATCGTCTGAACGTGTTCAGCTCAACAATGATATCCAGCAGAAGAACAAGAAGCTGTTGCAAGTTGCAGCAGCACTTAAATCTGTTGATGAGGAAATATCAAGGCTTTCAACGCTCAATGAAGCAAGTAAAATACACAATGAGGTTATTACAGCTGAAAATATGCCTGTGAGCGAGCCTAAAGGGCGTAGCAAGTATTACCTTGAAATAGACTCCAAACAGCTTGATAGCTTAAAAAATAGCGGAATAGCCTTTGAAACAAAAGTAAAATCATTTGATGTGAATTCAAATTGTGAGTTGCTATTAGTTGCTGTTGACCTTGCCGACAAGGAAAAAGCTTTGGAACTCATTGCTCCACTAAAGCCGAAATTGATAAAAAGGAAAATGTCGGAAGAAGAAATGCAACGCTTATCAGACTTGAAGCACCAGTATGTTTTCCAGTATTGTGCGAATGAATATCTCAAAAATACCGCTGATATACAGTATACAGCGAAAAATGAATATGAAAGTTCAAAAGCAGTTGCTGATAAATTCAAGGGAATTGCTAAAGAATATTATGATATTGAAACCAAAATAGAAAAAACGATTAATCCAATTAAAAAAATGACATTGAAAAGAGAACTTGCGGAACAAGGTGAAAAAGCGTGTGCATACGTTGGCAAAGTCCGTCATTATTTCGATGTGCCTTTATACTATAACAGCCGTGAATTGAGTTTAGACAACATTACAAGCGAGCATTTATATGCAATTTGTGGCTATACAGATAATCCTATGTCACAGAAAAGGAAAGCTATGGAAGCTGAACAGAAGCACAACGAGATACGAAAAAAGCTAAATGAACAAAATATTAGCAATGAAAGCGTTAATGCTACCTATAAGGATTTTGTAGCGTTGGTTGAATCTGTTCCCGATGAGCAAGCAGAACGAGCTTTAAACGTTGTTAAAGAGCCTACAGGGTACTTCCCCTTTGAAACATATGGTTATAATTCTAAACATCGTTTAAAGGCTTTAGAGAACGTTGAGAGAGCTTTAAGCAAGCTCTATGAAGCAGTTAAACGTGTTAAGGCTGTATTAGACAAGCCCTTGTTTAGCAAAGATAAGGTTATGTCTGATGAGTTTAAGCCACGGTCAAATCAAGAAAATAATAATTATTATTCGTATGGACAGGGAAGATAGTTATTTATTATCTAAATACAGCACTTTTATTTCATATTAAAAAGATTTGATGTTTTGTCTATGTAACTTTTAGTTGTCTACTGTTTTAGAGTGAACAGTAGTGATTATGGAGTGAATGATATTAACTCCATAGAAAACTTTATTGCCGCTTATTTTATGGATAGTATTTGAGAAAAATGATATAATTTGATTACAGTAAAGGAAAGGAGTAAATAATATGGATTTTTTAGATTTTCTTTTTAAAATTTTTGGATAAGCACACAAATGAATGCGTTGTTAAATAATTTAATAAGACTAAAATTTTTGTTTGGAACAAAATCATTGCCGCACTATAACTGTGCGGCAATGATTTTTATTTAGATTAATATAAACAAAATACCCATTCTGGATAATTAATATCGGAATGGGTATTTTGTTTATCATTGTATGTAATTAAAGAACATTCCACCAAACTCTTGTGGTGCCGATACCTGTCTTAGAAGCTCTGGCTGTCTGACCAGCGCTTTCAGTGTCTCTGTCAATTTTAGAAGAGCCAACCTGGGCAGAAGCAGTATGCGTCTTAGAAGAGTGGAAATAAGAGGATGTTGCGTGAACGCCAGGGATAGTGCTCCAAGACCACTGGCCGCCGCCAACTGTCTGGTTACCGCTTGCAGCAGCAGCGGAGCCAATAGAAGCCATAGTGAGAGCAAGAATGGCACTTGCGAAAATCTTTCTGTTGTTTTTCATAATAATTTACCTACCTTTTTATTTAAATTTATTTTTATGTGAGTGTATAATTAATAAACATTATACCAAGCTCTTGTGGTACCAAGTCCAGTAGCAGATGCACGTGCAGTTATACCTGGACCTTTAATATCTTTGTGAAGTTTACCATTTCCTACTTGTACAGAAACAGAATGTGTTTTAGATGGATGATAATAAGAAGCTGATACGTGTACACCAGATAAATAATTATAAGTCCATACTCCTCCATCTACATAATGTGTCAATGCTGATGCAGAACCAATAGAAGCTAAAGAGAGTGCAAGAAGCGTTCCTGCAAAAAAATTTTTAATTTTTTTCATAAGTTTACCTACCTTTTTATTTAAATTTATTTTTATGTGAGTGTATAATTAATAAACATTATACCAAGCTCTTGTGGTACCAAGTCCAGTAGCAGGTGCACGTGCAGTCATACCTGGACTTTTAATGTCTTTGTAAATTTTACCATTTCCTACTTGTACAGAAACAGAATGTGTTTTAGAGAGATGATAGTAAGAAGCAGATACATATATACCAGGTATAGTGCTCAAAGACCACTGGCCGCCGCCAACTGTCTGACTACCGCTTGCAGCAGCAGAACCAATAGAAGACATAGTTAGTGCAAGAAGTGTGCCTATCATAAATTTTCTATTGATTTTCAAAATAATACCTCCTTTCTAGTATTAAAATTTTGCTATAAATTTTGTTTTTCGATTGGAACAAGTTCAGTATATCGTAAATTTTAAAATTAGGCAATGAATAATGAGTGTGAAACAATATATTTTGAGTAAGTGCTGTTAACTCTAAATTTTTCCTGTTTATCAAAGCTATGTAAAGGAAATAAAATTATATTAATTAACAATAAGAGCTAGTGAACGCAAAATACAACTTATTATTGTATAAATAGGTTCGATTATAATTAAAATGTTCGTTCACTCCATTTTTTGTATTGTTTATCGGAGCAAACTTGACTAAACAAGGTTTGAACGGTATAATCATAACATAAACACACGAAATAAAAAAGTGGAGGAAAAAAATGAAAAAGCTTATTACACTTTGTTTTAGCATACTTTTTTCAATGCTTTCAATACTTGCATTTCTTAATTTTTCTTTTGAATCAGAAGAAAAAGTGGAAATGGGTATGCAAACAATTTCAATTGAAAAGCCAGCAAATGTTACCAATCAGGAATATATCCACACACTTAACACGGTACTGGAAAATATAAATTGTGATATAATGTTTAAGTTTGTAGATGTTACTGGTGATAAAACAGAAATGATTTACTATAAAACTAATAATTCCGATGAATTTATCGATATGAACAGTGCTAAAGGCACATTAAAATGTGAGCCAGGAGAAATAATTTCAACTAAAGATTATGGAATTTCTGGATTTTATCGTTTAAATGCAGCTAATGTAAATAACGAAATAACATTTATGAATTTTTTGGATGCTGCAGATTATAATTTTACTTCGGACATATTTTATGTAAGAAATGAAGATTGTGAAACCATTACAAAGGCTATCACTAATATAGGATATAGCGTTGAAATCAAACAGTCGACACTTATTTCAGCAAAATATAGCATAATAATATTTGCTGGTATCCCGACTATTCTATTTCTTGCAAGTTTTGTGTTTTATGGACTTTCTAATGGTAAAGTCAATGTTCTTAAAAAAATGGATGGGTTCCGAAATATTGATATTCTGAAGGATGATATAAGAAAAACAGGTGTGCCATTCCTTATTGTATTCGCTATAATTACAATTATTATGGCTATAGCAAGCATTTTGGAATATAGATACGCTTTTGTAGAATGTATGATATCTTGGCTTGGATATATGATACTTGGACTTATATTAATTATAGTTGGATACATTCTTCTTAGTTTTATCATTGCAACTCAAAATAAGGCTGAAAGTATAAAGGGAAAAGCTCCTCAGAGAGGAATATATATTATAGCATTGATGCTTAAGTCTTGTTTCATTATTTTTATAGTATTCTTCTTGTCAATTGCAATTAGAAATGTTATATTAGCAAACAACGTTTATAAAACATCTGAAAAACTTGCACAGAAAATAGAAGGCTATGTTTCAATTCCAATTTATGAATTAAATCAGTCTTCAGAAGGACTTGAAGGAAATTATCTTGAATTTTACAATAGTACTGTTGATAAATATAATGGTATCCTTATTGAGAGTAGAAATTATGAATTAGACATTGTATCAGGCAAAACAATGTGTGAGGAATTTGGTCAGGATAGCATAACAATTAATAGTAATTATCTTGAATTTAATCCTATTTATGATGAAAATGGTAATAAAATTACTTCTGATGCTCTGATAGATGGTAAACTTACAGTTTTAGTTCCTAAAAGCAAAGAGGATAAAACTCAAAATGTAATCGAACAGTGTAAACTTGCTTACGAAACAGATACCAATATAATCTATTACGATCAAACAAAAACCAAGATATATTCGTACAATGCTGGCGGACTTGAAAGTTCAGATGGTGAGATTCCAGAACCTATAGTATATATAGGAAATGAAAGTATAATTAATGAAACATTTATTTATAATTTTATTACAGGAGATTATTATTTTATTAAACCTGAAACTTCAGATCCATATGTTGAACTTCTTCCTTTGTTAGAAAAACTAGGAATTTCAGAAACAACAACAAAGCTTATATATGTTTCCGACACATTCAAAGAAGAAATCAACAATTGGCTTATGATGCTTAAAATCTATGCAACGCAATCAATTCTGCTTTTCATCGGTTTATTTTCAATAATAATATTCACATCTAAACTTTATTGTGAGAATTATAAAAACAGAATAAGTATTTATCTTCTCGAAGGTATTTCACTCTTAACTTGTATTAAGTCACACATTATAATGACAGTAATATCATATATTGCATGTTTCCTTCTTATGAAACTCGGACTTGATTTTGGTATTGCATCAAATTATAGTATAATGCTGTTCATTGGAATCATGGAAATAATTACGATATATGCATCTTGCAAAAATTTCACACGTTCAAATCTTAATGAGATTATTAAAGGAGCTGAATAATATGTCAATAATTTCACTTAAAAATATTAACAAAAAGTTTGGTGATCATACTATTTTTAATAATTTTGATTTAGAAGTAAATGAAGGTGAATTTGTATCAATAATGGGTCGCAGTGGAAAGGGAAAAACAACACTGCTTAATATGATTGGTATGATCGAACCTTTCAGCAGCGGAGATATGGTAATATGCGGACAAAAAAATCCTAAATTCTACTCTTCAGAAGCACGAAAGCTTAGAGCTGAAAAAATAGCATACCTTTTTCAAAATTATGGATTAATAGATAACGATACTGTTGAAGAAAATCTTGCTGTATCTGCAAGGTTTAAAAATCTATCAAAAGCCGAAAAAAAGGCATTGTATGCAAAAGCTCTTGAAAAAGTGGGCCTTAAAGGATATGAAAAAAGAAAAATATTTACTCTTAGTGGCGGTGAACAGCAGCGAGTAGCTCTTGCGAAAATAATTGTTAAAGATCCCGATCTCATTCTTGCTGACGAGCCTACAGGAAGTCTTGATGCACAAAACAGAGATTATGTAATGCAGATATTAAAGGACCTTAATAGCGAAAATAAGACTATAATAGTCGTAACTCACGATCCGGTGGTGGAATCATGTGCAAAAAGAAAAATATATTTATGATAATATCTCTTATTCTTATGGTGATATTCGTATTAAATTTCAAGTTGATATTTGTAGATGGTCAATCAATGGCACCTACATTAAAAAATAATCAGATTATGCTTATAAATAAGAATATAGAAAAATACAATAAAAATAATATTATTGTATTTGATACCAAAGAATATGATGTTTGTGTAAAAAGAATTATTGCAACTGGTGGAGATAATGTGCAGCTTAATAATGGTTGTATATATGTAAATGGAATTAAAATTTCACCATATAACTGTGATGAAACTCTCAAAACAAATTATAAACTTGAGAAAGATCAGTATTTTGTTATTGGAGATAATTATAATGCAAGTATAGATAGTCGTGCATATGGTCCGATAGATGAATCTGATATAATAGGAGAGGTTATTTGTTTTTAATATCATCGATGAAGTAAAAAATTCTCAAATATATTAAATAGAGGTAGATGTCTATGCAAATAATTAAAGATCAGTATATACATTATGAAAATTTATTATCATACAAAACAACAATTAATCCTGAGAATATTTTTTTAATAACCAAATATATATCAAATAATCTTGATAAGATCGGCATAAAACATCAGAATAAGATAATTTTCTGTATGGATAATTATTTTTGTCCTGATCAAAAACACGATGTTGAGTTTTTGATACCTGTTGATAAAATTTTAGCTAATAACGATCATTTCGCGTTCAAGCCAACATTTAAAATGGTTAATACTGTAAAAATTAGGCATGAAGGTTCACCAGAAACACTCAACACATCGTATGAATTGCTTCTTGACTATATCAAACAAAGCAACCAAGAACCTATTACTCCTGCATATTGTATGATTATAAGAGAAGATGCTAATCAACCAACAAATGGAATAATTGATATTTATATTGGATTGAATAGCAATATTTTATAATAAAAAATGAAATACCGCCCGTTATTAATCAACGGGCGGTCAGTCTGTCGAAAAAGTCAAGCGAAAGCTTGGCTTTTTTGCATAAATGTGGTATAATATAATATAAAGGGAGAGTGAAGGAAATGCTAGCAACAAAAGCAGAAGAAAGAGGACAGTATGAGATGATATGTATCGAG
>JAFTQC010000046.1 GCA_017462965.1 Clostridia bacterium
CTCATGACTATCCCAAACACTATCTACTTTTGTAAATAACGTATTATCATAAGCCGTATGAGTTTTTTCTAGTATTCCTACAATTGTGTATGGCGTATTTTCATGTGAATGCGCCGATTCAGAAACCCCATGGCTTCCAATTAATTTATCTCCTACTGACAAATTATTTTCTTTAGCAACATTATAACCTAAAACAATATCATAAGCTTCTTCAAAATTTTTTCCTTCTTTTATTGCTTTACCAGTTAAAAATTTATTTTCTGTTCCTACAATTAAACTTCCTTTATAATTATCTCCAGTTGCAAAAGGAACGATTTCTCTTATATTTTTATTTTTCTTTAATTCATCGTAAATATCACTCGAAATAGTATCTGTCGTTGTTCCTGTAAAGAACATCGTAGACATCACTAAATCCGTTGAACTTCCATTTGCACCAACCACTACATCGTAATAAGACGCAGTTGAAACAATTCCATCATTTATCTGACTTGCTACATTAAAACTAAACATTATTATTAATGTCGATATTATAATTGCAATCGTTGTCATTAAAAACTTTGCTTTTCTTGTTAAAAGATTTTTTATAGCAAATTTAAGCTTATACATTATTTTTCGCCTCCTTTAACAAGGATATCTTCAAAATGAATAACCTCATCGGCAAACTTTGCCATCCTATCATCATGCGTTACGAATAGCATTATATGTTTTGATTTTTTATGAAACTCTTTTAATAGTTCCATTATTTCAACACCTTTTTCATAGTTCAAACTTCCTGTAGGCTCGTCCGCAAGTATTATTTTAGGCGATTTCATAAGCGCTCTTGCTATTGCCACTCTTTGCTTTTCGCCACCAGACAATTTTCTTACTTTCTCTTTTTTCTTAGTTTCTAAGCCGACTTGCTTTAATATGTTATCTATTTCTATACAATTTACTTTCTCAATCTGCAATATACTTAAATTATCTTCTACAGTCATATCTTCTATCAATTTAAAATCTTGAAAAATGTATCCTATATTTTTTAATCTAAAATTATCTTTTTCTTTTTGCGTAAGTTTTGTTATCTCAACATCATCCACAAAAACTTGTCCCTCCGTCGGTGTAACAATTCCCGCAATCATATTTAATAATGTTGTTTTTCCACTTCCTGATACACCAAGTATTGCATATGATTTTCCATTTTGAAACTCTATATCTTTCATATGAATCTTTGTATCTTGATTAAAATCTTTTTTTACATTTTTAACCTGTATCATTCTTTCGCCTCGTCCCAATTTTTAATTATTTTTCTATAAATCTCATTATCATCGTTGCAACTTCTGCTCTGTCTGCAAATTCTTTTGGTGCTAATTGTGTATCAGAAACTCCTTTTATAATTTCACTTCCACAACTCCATTTGAATGCTGGCATTGCATATTCTGAAATTGCGCTATAGTCGCGATAAACTGAAATATCATTGTTTTCAAATGGATTTATTTCTGCATCTTTATATTTGGCATATCTGTATAATATTGTAACAATATCTTCTCTTGTTATTAATTCATCTGGTCCAAATAATGTTTTAGAATATCCGTTTACTATTTTTTCACTTGTTGCCCATCTTATCGCTTCTCCATAATATTCTTCCTGATTAACATCTTCATACATCATAAGATAGTTCACTACTGGATTTTTTTCTAATCTCCAAAGTACTGTTACAAGCATTCCTCTTGTCATTCCTTCATGAGGTGCAAATTCATCTTCCGAAACCCCATTAAATAATTCTTTTTCATTTGCAAATTTAATAGCTTCGTAAAACCAATCTTTCTCATTAACATCTTTAAAAGGATTTTTCCATTCTACTTTTTCTTGAACTTCTTTTTGTGGTTTTCTTCCAGATGAGCCTCCGCTAGATGAAGGTCTTTGTACTGTACCGCTTGATCCACTTCCGTCATTTATATTTGCATTATCACCACTTGATTCTTCTTTATCATCAATAAATTCTCCTTCAACAATGACGTAGTTTCCTACTTTCTCAACTGTAAAAGTTATCTCACCATTTTGCAAAGTTGACTCTAATTTTTCACTATCAAATTCAACATACGCTTTTTCAAAATCACATGGAATAGAAAGTGTTGGCTTCTTTTCAGCTAATACAGCTGCATTATCAGCTTCATCTGGAACAGTAACAACAATTTTTCCCGCGATAGAACTATCCACCGTAATTGAAGGTGCAAATATTTTTTCTTCATTGTTTTCAGCATATACAGTAGTTGTAACCATCATTAAAATACAAAGTAAAATTAATATTTTTTTCATCTTAGCCTCCTATTAAAATCCCCATCTACCAAGTAATTTAAACTCATTAGTAGTAACGTCATATCCACCAATTACATCAATTTTACCAGTGAAATTCAAAATATTTATACCTACATTTTTCAAAATACTATACGTGAATGCATTCAAACTTCCGTCTGATGCAAAAGGTGCATAACCAGTATTAGGTACAGGAAGAGAAATCTCCGTATTTATAAAACCATCTCTATCAGCCTCAAGTATTGAATCTCTGTAAACATATGATATATAGATTCCTCTTGTTACTGGGACCTTCGCTTCAAGCACCAAAGGATCCGAATCTGATTTTTTCTTGAATACACATCCATAAACTAAATACTTGTACGTTTCATTAATAATATCTTCTTCATTATTAATGAATTCACAATGAGCAAACTCATAAAGTTCATTTTTAGTTTCAATCTTTTCTCTTCTTTCAATGAAAATCGCAACAACATTATCTACAAATCTACAACCCTCAAATTTGTAATTTACTTCCTCGAGTTCTCCTGGTCGAGCATCTGCCAAAATACCATAATAATTATTTTTAAACTCGCAAAAAGTCATCGCATCTTTCATAGCACTTTTTTTACCATCAAACAATTTAACACCCGCATAATAATTTTCAAAAGAACATCTAGTTGCTTTTAATTGCCCTGTACCATAAATACCAACATTATCCTCATTTTCAATATCATCGCTAGCGCTTACAAAATGAATATTTGTAAATCTATGATATGGCTGGAATGTTGAATCTACAGTCCCTGTAGCCTCTACACTTCCTATAATTGTTGCACCATTGCCATCTATATAAAATTCCTTTTCTCCTGCTATCTTAATTATTTTTTCATCGTCACCACTGCCATATTCAATCGCCGGATTTAGTTTTATTTTTATACGATTTGCAGAAAGTTTTCGTGCAGCACCAGAAATAAATTCATTTATCTCTTTAATTTTCCAATTTGAACTGCTAAGATCAATTTCTGTTTCTATAACTTCATAAGCTGAATAAATTATTCCAATTGTTATCTCTTCACCATTTTTAAAAACTATATCTGCAACAATAAAGTTTCTATCTAATTCTCTGTTGTCGCTAACTTCAACATACCATCTTTTATTTCCTGATGGTTCTCTTTTTACATTTACAGAAATACTACTTCCGATTAAAGGTTCATACTTTTCTTCATTGTTATCATATTTAGCTACATATGCGTCAACAGAATCAATTTCATCATAAAGTTCTATCTCTTCAGTAGATACTTCAAGTGTTTCATCAAAATATTCTTCCTCTGTAACAGAAAATATTTTTATAGGTATGATTTGTGTTTTAGCAGGTTCTCCATCAAGATATTCATTGCTATAACTTTCTAATAATCTCTTGAAATCATCTTCTTTCTTAGAAAAGCCAATGCTATATTCTTCGCCACTATAATCAAAATCTTCCATTCCAATTGGAGCTGCCGAAAAAATATCTTCCATACTAATCATTATTCGCTCTTCACTTGATGTATTATTTCTTCTATAAAGTGGTATATAAACTTTTCCACTAACATTACCAATTAAATTTTGAGGGATTTTAAATCTCACTGCATATCTATTTTCAAAAGAACCATCTTCCATTTCAATATCTTTGCCTGTATCAATTACATCTACTTCTATTGCATCTAACTTAGAAGTTTTTATGCTACTGTCTTTTATAAAATGCTTTGGATTTTCACATACATAGTAAAATACCTCTCCAGGCTCATATATATATTCAAATTCATCATCATCAGATTCTATATAATTATCTAAAGTCAAATCTGTATAACTTCTAAAAAATCCTTCTGTCGGAACCGTAGTAACCACATTATAATCAGTGTTATCTGATATTTTAATTTCTATTGATGAAATTCCAGTATTAGAAAATTCCACACTTATATAATATTTTACAGGTAACGCTTCATTTGTATTATTAACCACTTTACATTCGATTACATCCACAATTTCAGAACCAACCTCTAATTGTTCTCCGCCAAATTCTATATAGTTATATTTAGAATCCATAGTTAAACTACTTTCATCTAGAGTTATACCTTCAGCATATATGTAAAATTTTTCGTTTTCATTCTTTACATACTCAAATTCGTCTTCGAGCTCAATTAATTCTTTTGCATCTGCATCATATTCATAAAATTTAAGAAACTCTTTCGCAAAATTTATATTATGAGTATCACTATTGATGATATACTCTAGCGTTGCGCTGTTATCCTTAATTGTTGAAAAAGCTATTTTATAAACACTTCCCTCTAATCCTTCTAACGAAGTTCCATCAAAATTCATACCATTAAACTCTGATACTGCAGTAGCTGTTATTCCTGTTGGGAACGTTAAATTTGACAAGACATTATTTCCTTCATAAAAAATAAAATACTTTTCCGTAGTTCCTAAAAGTTCCACAGTGCGAAGTCTTTTTGAGTCAATTGTATGAGCACCAGCTGTATCAAAATTTACTTCCTTTGCATAAAAATCCAAAGGTTTTATAAGAATAGAATATCTCTTACCTTCAATCTCAATTTCGTATGTAAATTCTTCTTCGCATGATGTAACTGTAAATCTCATTTTTTTATTGTATGATACTTTGTCGCCTCCAGAGATGACAGTTATGTCACCTGTATATTCATACAATTCAAATGTTTCAGACTCTCCCTCTACATACACAAACTCTTCAATTTCTTTTTCATCATCATCACCAAAATAAATTTCATTACATAATATACATAAATCCATTTCATAAGTATCACTTTGAGTTGTTTTAATAATAACTTTTCCTACCACATTTTCTTCATATGAAATTTTCCAAGCATCAGCTTTTTCAATGTATTCAGCGTTTACATAGCTAGATGAAAACTCTCCAGCATCGCCAGAAAAAATTATACAATCAATATCTCCTGATTTTAAAGGAATTTCATTATAATAAAACCTAACATAATGATAAGAGTCGCCCAACTCTTTCATAGTTGTATACTGTTTGCTATTCTCTTCCCATTCACTTTCTGTATAATCATATTCAATTTCTTCTACTTTTCTATAGTTTAATCCAATAGGCTTTAATTCAAAGTTCACAACGCTATCGGGGAAATCTTTATGATAAACCACAGCATCTTTTGCATCTCTGTGTAACTCTATACACACAACGTATTCTTTATAATCTTTTCTATATTTCTCTTGCTCATCAATATAGTCTTCTTCGGCATCTACATCTCTTTCGATTCCATCACCAGAAATTATCAAATCAGAACTTTTAATCATAGTATCCCCAGAAAAAAATACAAGCAAAGCGCTCTCATTTGCCAATATTTCTTGTCTAGTCGTTTTAGAATTATCTTTAAATTCTAGCTCTTTAATTTTCTCATTAATTTCCTGCACATAAAAATCTATAGTACCC
Source organism: Clostridia bacterium (assembly GCA_017462965.1). Taxonomy (GTDB): domain Bacteria; phylum Bacillota; class Clostridia; order TANB77; family UBA1234; genus UBA1234. The sequence continues at coordinate 5,738 of JAFTQC010000046.1, forward strand.
GCTTGCACATATATTGGCATGCATACAAACATTAATACCATCATAAATAAACAAACTAGTGATTTTTTCAAATTCGTCCACTCCAATTCTTTATAAATATTCTTTCTTTATATTTTATACGTATTTTCACACAAAATCCATCCTTTCTTTCGGATAAATGATAAACCTTTGGTATTTGACATAATTTCTAAATTGTTATATACTACACCAGATGGAATCTTATGTAAAGCTCAGACAGAATCTATTTCAAGGAGGTTATTTTATGAAGCGGATCTTTTTTGCAGCTCTTCTCTACGTGGTCGTTGGAATCAGTGTTATCACACACTTTATCGGACTATTTACAACTTCACTTTTCATTACCAGTATTATTTCACTCATGAGTTTCATAGGAATTTCCGTGATGTTTTTTTACACGCTGAATCAATGTGAAGACTTGAAAGAACGGTTATGGAAAATACGCCAACGAGCAACACATGATATTCGAGAACTTTCATGGCAACTTAAGCTCAATAAAACTATGCGTGAAAACGCTGAACGGAATTTAAAGAATCTCTCTACAACTTTTGATCAATTCCAAGAAGAATATGCTACTATACTTAAGGAACTTGAGGCTTATAGAAAGAAACTTGCAAAACTCGAAGAACTTCATCCTCGACTTAACGAACGAATTGACTCTCTTATCGCAGAGGAACAAAAAGAGATTGATATAGAGACCGCTAGAACTTATGATATGCTCGTGCAGTCATCAGTTGACAAACCAGCGTCATTAGAAAATGAGAATCTCTTCAAAGAATTGATTGACAAATTTGAAGAGCTTACTGATTCTCAGAAAGAATATGTGCATTCCGATATTGCACAAATTCGAACAAAATACGATAGCTGTAAAAAGCATCGTTGGCAGCAAGAACAAGCAATACGTAGAAGGCGCGAAGAAGAAGCAAGACGTCGTAGACAGCGTCAAATGGATGACGATGCACGTCGCAGACGCAATCAAATGAACACTATGCTCCAAATTCTCAGATCCTAACAACGGACAAGGGGACGCAGGAGTTTTCTCAAGAGGGACGCCCCTGTTAGTGAAAAATTTTCACTAACAGGGGCGTCCCTCTTGAGAAAACTCCTCC
>JAFTQC010000009.1 GCA_017462965.1 Clostridia bacterium
CCTTGCTTGCAAAATAGGTGTATTTGTTTCTTGCCTGGGATTCTCCTGCAAATGCCGCCAGTAAATTCGCTTCTGTTTTTGTGCCTTTTAAATCTTTCATGTCTTTCATATCCTCCTTGCAATTTATAATATTTGAAAAAAATGCTTTTACATAAAACGCTTCATAAAAAACAACGTTTTCACACCTGTCCGATTATGCTTTCTTCCGGAAAACAATGGTTCTTTCCCACTGATATATTTTATCATTTTTCTGCTTTTTCCGCAACCGCTTCCATCAGCTTTTCATTCCACTTCCTAAGCAGTCCGGCATCTATTTTTAACACCTTCCTGTCGTAGGTCAACAGTCCGTTGATTTCTTCCTCCACATCCGAAACCTGTGTATACACAGTGGCACTGACACCATCTTCAACCGCAGGTAAAATCGCCTCCGCCATCAAAGTTTCATATGCCTTTTCCAGTTCCTCTTTAGATTTGAAAATCTTGTAGCCGTACTCCTTGTCATGAAGGGTATGTCCCTCTATACGCTGTACATAACCGCCAAATTCAGTCAATGCCAGTGCACGTTCTTTTTCTCTTTTATATTTAAATTTTAAAAAGTACCAGTGTATGCTCTTTAAATCACCGCAGCCTTGGTCATACCAGCCGCTTGCAGCATCCACAATAATGTCCGGACACTCGCTTTTTACAAGTTCAGCCATCTTCTTTGTCTCAAACTGTCCCCAGCCCTCATTAAAAGGTACGATGCAAACCACAGAAGGGTGCTTTTTCATCAGTGCCATCAGCTCTTTCAGTTCGGATACGTACGCCTCACGGCCGGCTTTATCCTGACGGGACAGAAGATATTTGTGCTTATCCGATGCCCTGATACCCAGTATCTGAAATACCGTTGCCAGATATGTCACATACCAGCCCTTGTTCTTTCTGCCACCGTTTATCATATCCTGCCATACCAGCATACCCATGCGGTCACAATAGTAGTACCAACGTTCCGGCTCCACCTTAATATGCTTACGCAGCATATTAAAGCCTAAATCCTTCATCTTTTCGATATCATAACGCAGTGCTTCGTCCGAAGGTGCCGTATACATACTCTCCGGCCAGTAGCCCTGGTCAAGAAGCCCTACCTGCATATAAGGACGGTTGTTTAAAAAAATACGCCGAATGCCCGCATCATCTGTACCAATACTACATTTGCGCATGGCGAAGTAGCTCTGTACGGTATCGCAGACCACCGCTTTTGTAAGCAGCTCCACTCTTACCTCATATAAATACGGATTTTCGGGACACCACGAAATAAACTCCGGCAGGCATAACGTCTTCTCTGTATCCGCCTGCCACTCTGCGTTTTCATACTCTCCCTTTAAGAAAGTCACCCGCAAAGTATAGTCCGGGAGACTCTTTTCTTTATCGGTTACAATCTCCACAATAGGCTTCACTGTTTTTTTATCGTAGTCAGTTTCCCATGTAATGTCCCTGATATAAGCACCCGGCACTGCTTCCAGCCATACAGTCTGCCAGACGCCACTGGTTGCCTGATAATACATACCACCTGGCTTTAAAGTCTGCTTTCCCACACTGTGAAAAGAAGTGTCGGAGGCATCCTCCGCAAAAAGAGTAATTTCAAAAGTATCCTCTTTTGAACAAGCCGCCACACGACCTGCTCCCACCTCGTTCTGACAATCTGCTACACGGTCTGTCTCCTCACTGTCCGCCGCATCACCTGCACTGCCCGTTCCTCCCAGCAATCCGGTAATATCCAACGAAAAAGGCAGATAGCCCCCAAAATGACTACCTGCAAATTTATTGTTCACAAACACCTCACAGCTTTGGTCCACTGCACCAAAATGCAACAGCAGACGACCGCCGTTTTGATATATACTTTTTATTTCATCAGAAAGCCGTATCTGCTTTTTATACCACAAAAATTGTCCCGGCAAAAGTTGTTTACCCACACCTGACAAATTGGTTTCCGGCGAAAAAGGCACTAAGATTTCGCCCTCTGCCTGCACGGGAACTTCCTTTTTATCTAAAAACGCATACTCCCACAAACCATTTAAACACTGCCAGCTATCACGCACCATAAACGGTCTCGGATATTCGCAAAGTACGTCCAATTTGCATTCACTTTCTGCAATCTGTTCTCCCCAGCAAGTGCTAAGATATGCAGGCTTCGCCTTTTCCTTGTGCAATCTGATTCATCCTCTCTTCAATCTTTTCTTTTACAATATCCCTGATTTCCGAAGTACTCTTACCGGCATATTCTTCAAAAGAAATAGCTTTTAAAAAATGCACTTCTGTCACAACCTTTTTTAACCCTTTCCCTTCAAAAGGCTTGTAGGAATCCCAAATTGCCACCGGTACAATGGGACATTTGGCTTTCTGGGCACATTTAAAGCTACCCGCATGAAACTCCTGTAACGTATTGCGATTATCTGTATAGCCACCCTCCGGAAAAAGCAAATAACGTCTGCCCTCTTTCAGTTCCTTGGCAATCTCCATCATTACCTGTACCTGCTGCTTGGGATTGGTCTTATCCAACCTTTTCCCCCTTAACAAATCAATAAACTGGTTACAAAGGGGCATCTTGGCACGTTCAAAATCCATTACTACCGTACAGGGGCTGGGATGTGCACCAATAATTCCCAATGCATCATATTTGCCCTGATGATTGGCATACATAATATAGCCACCTTCTTCCGGCAATGTTTCCTTGCCGAATACTTCCGTGGTAATCTTTCCTTTTTTCTTAATCTTTTCAATCAGCTTTACACCCAGATGAAAACGGCGTTCTTCACTGTATTTATTGGGGTGATTGGCATAATGACGCATTTTGATAATGTAATAAATAATCAAAAAAAACTGTGTAATAACCAAATAATAAAATCGTTCCATATTTCCTTACTGCTCTCCTGCTTCTTCAAAAATCCCCCGCATACTCTCCGTCATGAAAATCCGTCCTGCTTCATCCACAAACAAAGCCCTGACACCATAGCTTTCCGCCAGTTCCATACCATCTTCCACTCCCAGCACAAAGCATGCCGTAGAAAGGGCATCACTTAAAATACCGCTGTCGCACACAATCGTCACACTGCGTACCCCACTTGTTGCCGGATATCCCGTAGCCGGATCCAATATATGATGATACCGGATACCGTCCACCTCTACATACCGCTCATAATCACCGGAAGTAGATACAAACCATTCCCCCGTTAAAGATAAAGTTCCCAGTTGCGTTGCCGTATCCAAAGGATTGACTATCGCCACCTGCCAAGGCATACCATCCGGCTTTCTGCCATAAGTAAGCACACTGCCTCCCACAGAAATAACCGCTCCCGACACTTTGCTCTCTTTTAAAAACTCTGCAATTTCATCACAGGCAATCCCTTTACCTGCCGCTCCCAAATCAAGACTCATCTCTGCAGGTAAATACAAAGTATTGTTTTCTATGGTAATTTCCTCATAGCCCGTGTGGGACAGGGCTTGGGTTACTTGCTTTTGGTCCGGGAGAATAATTGACGTTGCACCGTCTGACGGTTGATTGTCCTGTATTTCTCCTGCACCTGCTACCGTTTGTTGCATCGGTACTACACCTTGTCCTGCTGCCCATGCATCAATATTCCAAAGCTCTACTACCGGATGCATGGTAATGTCAAAAGCTCCGTTACTACGCTCCGATACCTCCCGTAAAACCTCCAAATCAGCACGGAGATTGTCAGAAAGTACAAATCCTTCCCCGCTGCCTGTCCGGGCATTGATACGGGCAATCTCCGACTCTGCAATACGCCATGATAAAGTATCCTGCTCCAAACCATTAATCAGACCTGTCACATCTGCAGTCACATCCTCGCCGGAAGTATACACAGTCTGGTATACAAATGTCCCCATCGCCGTATTGGCCGAAGTATATTTTACAGTCCTGCCACAGCCTGCACAAAAACAAATAACTGCTGCCAACAGACTGCCGCACAACAGCTTTGTGAAATTTTTCTCTCTGTTCCTCTTCATTTCAACAGATCCTTTTGTTATACTATCTATAAGTATAACAAAAAATTCAATTGCTGACAATACGGGGAACACCATGCCAAATAATACTAAAAATTCTGAGAAAAAGCAAATACATATAAAACAGACCGACCACGGAGCGGATACCGGACCGTGTGTCAAACCAAACTCCGCCTCGCAACATGTTTCCAAACCGGTCTCCGCTATGGTGCGGGCATTGGTACTTTTATTGGTTTTGCTGATTTTATGTATCGTGTCAGTATTTTTTATCTTAATAAAAAAACAGCCTGCCACCGGTTCCCTTCATGCGGAAATTTACCAAAACGGCGAACTGTTGCAAACCATAGATTTATCTGCGGTAACCGAGCCCTATTCTTTTACCGTAGAATGCCCTGACGGTGGATTTAACACCATCACCGTCCGCCCCGGTGCCATCGGCATCTGCGATGCCGACTGTCCCGACAGGCTCTGTGTTTCCATGGGTTACGCAGACTCATCCCTCCTTCCCATAGTATGCCTGCCCCATTCGCTGGTAATACAGGTAAAAGAAAAAGATGGCGGACTCATTGACGGAATGACTTACTAAAAAGAAAGGAGGCCCCTATGCGCCTCAAAAGATTGACTACTCTTGCAGTTTTTACTGTAATTGCTTTGACTATATTTGTAGTGGAAAGTGCCATTCCCGTACCGGTTCCCCTACCGGGTATTAAGCCGGGGCTTTCCAATATCGTAACCTTATTTTTACTGTTAAATTACAAACCGGCAGATGCCTTTTATGTACTGCTTGTACGTATCCTTTTGTCCTCCCTGTTTACGGGTGGCGCACTGTATCTGGTTTACAGCCTCTGCGGAGGACTGTTTTGCTTTGTTATTATGTGTCTCCTGCACCGTTTTTTATCAGGACATTTTATCTTTATCACCAGCATCTTTGGTGCATTGTTCCACAATATCGGACAGCTGTGTGCCGCCTTTTTTGTAACCGGTACTGCAGGCGTATTTGCCTACCTGCCGTTTCTGATACTGAGCGGCACCGTGACCGGGCTTTTTACGGGGTTGTGCGCCTATTATGCACAGAAATATTTGAAAAAGCATGTGCCGAGGATGGAGTAAGGTGTTTTTGTATGGTTTGTTATTTGATTTGTCCTGTTTGTTCAAGATAATCCAGAAAACCATTGCAGCCCTCCACCACATCTTCGTAGGTTTCATCAAAGTTGCCGGTATACCAAGGGTCTGCGATGTCGCCCTTGCGGGATGTAAAATCTAATAACTTATAGATTTTGTGGTTATTATCGCCTCCTGCAATACGGGTCATATTGCGGATATTGGCGGAATCCATACCGATAAGGTAATCGTAATAGTCGTAATCTGCCGGTGTCATCTGTATCGCCCGGTGGGGCACTACAGGGATGCCTACCTGACGAAGTTTGGCTACCGTGCCATAGTGGGGTCCGTTTCCGATTTCCTCCCGGCTGGTGGCCGCGGAGTTGATTTCGAAAAGATGGGACTGGTGGTTTTGAGTTACCAGGTGGGTGAGGACGGACTCAGCCATAGTGCTGCGGCAGATGTTGCCGTGGCAAACCATGAGCACTTTTATCTTCTCTTTCATAAGTTCTCAAATCCTTTCAAATGCCCATAAATACTGGGTTTGTGGAGTTTTTCTTATTTTTGTTGTTTTCTCATTTGTACTCAAATCAGGTCATATTTCTTCAATAGCGTGGTATATAAATTGGTATATTTTGAAAAATTTATACCAGTAAATCTGACTGGTATAAATTTTCACGACGCCGCATAAACACTGGCTTTGCGAGGCGTTCCATGGCAAACTAACACACCAAAAACGCCTATTTCCGAGCTGGAAAAGCATCGATTTATACCACGTTTTTACCACATATGGCAACTTGCTTTTTTCACGCTTCCTTTGTTTTCAAGTAATCAAGCCTCTCCATCTCTGCAATTGCATCCTCCGATTTGATATGCGTATAGGTATCAAGTGTCACAGAAATGTCTCCGTGTCCCATGATATACTGCAATACCTTTGGATTCATACCAGACTTCGCCATGTTCGTACAAAACGTATGTCTGCATACGTGAGGTGTAATCTTCGGCAATTGTACACGGTATATGCTATTGTATTTTTCAACAGAAAGCTGGAAGTATTTCTCCCAATGCAATGCCACCTTCGGTCTACCTTTGCTATCTAAGAATAGGAAACCGGAGTACCCATCTATAATCGGCTCAATCTTTGGCTTTGGACGGCTATTGATAATTCGCTTAAATGCCGCTATCACCTCAGGCTTCATAGGAACTTCGCGAACTCCGTTATCCGTCTTCGTTTTCTCACAGACATACTGCTTACCACCGATACGTTGGAGTTGATGATTTACTTTAATGACATTTTTCTTAAAATCAATGTCCCTAATCGTCAAACCGCAAAACTCACTAATACGAAGTCCTGTCTTGAACAAGATAAAAAACGCATCATAGTATCTGCTATAATGTTCGTCCTCTGCAATAAACTGCAGGAACTTTCTCTCCTGTTCTCTTGTGAGTGCATCCCTTTTGACACTATCATTCACAACTACTGTGTGAAGTTCGAACTGAAATGGATTCTTGACTATCATGTCATCATCTGCCGCCATCTGAAATGCAGGGCGAAGAACGCCTCGCACCGTATGAATGGTGCTGTATCCTCTGCCATCCTCCTGCATCTTAATCAGAAAAATCTTTGCATCCGATGTCTTGATACTCGCAATCTTCCTTTGTCCGAAAGGTTCTTTCGCCAAGATATTTTGCACAAATTTGTACCCGGTCTGAGTGCTGTGTTTCACTCCGGTTTTTGTCATTAGATATTTCTCTACCAACTCACAAACCGTTATATCCTCACAGCAGATTTCTAGTCTTAGTTTTTTCTCAATCTCCTTAATTTTTTCTCTTAAGGCTTTGTCCTTACGCTTTCCTGCCGGCATAGGGTCCGAAGCAGTAAGTCTCCAACTGTAAACCGTTTTTCTCTGACCAAATGGGGTAGTATAACGATACGCATAACGTCCATCATCTAACTGGTTTTCTCCCATTTGAAGTACTCTACCTTTATTGTCACGTCTCTTTGTATTACTCATAATCATTCTCCTTTCAAAGAGCTGTGACATGGCTTACAGTTAATATATCATAGCTCTTTAGATTTTTCTATATTGCTTCCAATGTATCTACAAATTTCTCAAATTTTTCTCGCTTTATTTGAACACGATTCCCATTCCAAAGAAGATAATCTGCGTTCTTATTCTCATTAATGAGCTTACGCAATTTATGTTCTCCGATGCGAAAATAAGCCGCCGCTTCCTCCACTGTTAAAGTGTACTTCTCCCACAAAGGAACATTCTGACTATGCTTCATCTACATTCACGCCCCTTTCCTTTAATTTTCGTTGCAGGTCTATTACCAGCCCCATTGTTTCATCCATCTTTTGAAAGTATCTACACGATCCAACTTCATCACCTTTAGCCTCTGCTAAGTCAGACTTCGCATCATAATAGCTTGCCTTTACATCCAGATAGCGGTAACGAAGTAAATCATATTCCAGCTCCAGGGCTGCATATTTTTTCTTCATTTCAATCAATCCATCCCTTGCTTCCGTCTCCTCTTTAGGCGGATATGGATAAGGCTTTAACCTGATAGGATAGATAGAACGCAAATCCTCTATAACTGCCTTAAATTTCTCCTCGTCTAAGTAAAACTTCCATCCAAAGCTTTTGACAATTCCATCCTCATCCTCCAAGGCTCGTAGCATCTGATACCTGGCTGTTGCCTCTGGCAATCCCAACTCCTGCATCAAATATTCCTTGATTTCCTCTTTCTCCTTGCCATCACTGCCAAGGAACTCACAAATGTGTCTGTACTTACAAAAATGTTCTAACCACTGTTTCTGCATTTTCTTTTCCTCCTTCTGATTAGTACTTAGGGTCAAAAAAGCTGATTGCAAAAATCCCAGATAATTTTCTTCAACTTTTTTTCCTGTCAGTTATTACTTGGAGTCAAAAAATGCTGATGACAAAAAATCCGGCAAAACAATAAAAGAATCACCAACATTTCTGCTGATGACTCAAAACTTCAACAATATTTACTTGTATCTTCTCATAAGTGCTATTTTCTCAAATTCCGGAAAATCCGAAAAATCAGTCTCAAAAAATGAGACTGACTTGTCCAGCGTCTCTAAAAAGAATCCAACGTCGCCTGACACTTTCCAGTGTCTCCGGACAGAGAAACCCAGTAAAATCAAGGGTTCAGAGGCTCTGTCCAAAATTTCAAAAATGTAGACTATGGTCTATGTAATTGGACTGCGAAAGAAACAGGATACGCCTAAAGTTGTATACTTTATGCTGGAAACTTCACGCCCAGGGCGTTCACTTTAGGGTTCCCCTAAGACCCGAATAATGGTCAGAAAAAGGAAAAACCACTTTTGGTCACGATGACCAAAAGTGGCTTAGAATGTTGGTTTGGAACTTTTGGTCATCATGACCAGAAGTTATTAAACTGTCAATTGATTCAATTCAAGATATTCTATAAATGCATCTATGATTTCTTTCTTACGGCTAATTATATTTGATTCTGCAAAATCATCTTGCTTGATAGCCATTTCAGCCAGTTCAACAATTTTTGTTCCGTCCTTAACTTTTCCCTTATCATTCGTAAAACCTATGTAATACTTTTTCTTATCTGTAAAACGATAATCCGATGCTCTAATATTAATACTCTTCTCTAAAAGAGCCTTGTTTCCTAATGACTCTAAGCTATTTTTATTAGTAAGACTTCTCTCGTTTTCCTGTCTTTTTCGTGAAAATATATGTTCTATTTCAAGTGTTACATCTAGCGGGATTAACTGCTGTTTTTCCTCGTTGTAAGCCCACCATGCCAGCATAGATTTAGTTATAGGCCGTCCATTCGTAAATACATAGTTTTCAATCACATTGCGTACTGCTGCAACATCAAATTTATATTCAGAAAAGTCTACAGGACGCTCATTTACTATTTCTATCATTTCAGGGTATGCTGGACTTCTAAGTGCATTAACACCTGGTCTCATAAATGCATAAGTCCATATAAATGCTGTGATTTTATTTAAAAAATCATAAAATGCTTGATCCTCCAACATGTTATCACTGTTTTTATACTGCATAAAATAAACTGACACTAAGTATGTCCACATCCCATTTGGCGCGTAATTTAAAACAGCCAATCTTCGGAGTATTCTGTCAGAAAAAACCGTATCATCCTGACAATATATGCATTTCCAGAACAATAACAATTTTTCAAGATTATCTAACGTTTCCTCTCTTTTTAAAATAGCGTATTTATCCTTTTCATAGAATTTACGTAACGCCTCTGTTGTTGTAAGCTTTATTCCTTGTTTTGCTCTCTCATAATACATGTACCTAGTAAAAAGTTCATCCATAGGTGAACCTGACGGCGCCTCAAAAATATCTTCACATACAACTTCTATTTCTTTCCAGCGTTTTATAAACTCTTCTTTTCTACCTTGATCTGAGTAATATTTATAAAACTGTGCTTTAAATATATCTGTATCAGATAATGGTTTACCTCTATCATTCAGCGTAGAGAATATTCTCAATGCAGTATCTTGTGACTCAGCCTCAATTGGCAACAAAATACAATTATTCAATATTCTAGTAGGTAAGTACGCAAAATACGACGGATACTCTGATAAAAACTCGTTTATTTTTTCTTGAAAAAATCTATAAGTCTTTGCATATCGACTCTTCTGAGAAGCATCAACATTTCCTGTCTTTAAAATGGAAAGAAATTCTTCCTTATCTTCATCCGTAGATACTTCTGAATCAATTTTTAATTTATTTTTATCAGGATTACCAAACTCGTCCGTCTTCCATATACACTTTGCAATATCATCACTTGTACTAATTGCATTTGCATCCTTCATATTACCAAACTTAGAGAAAAATGCACGTAACAAAAGCATAAGCGTAGTTAACCTTTGTTGACCGTCTATAATCTCTAATTTACCATTGTTATTTTTAAAGGTAACAATAGGACCAAGAAAATATTCATCTTCTTCACTGTTAAAACGTGTATAATCATTTTCAGGGAATGCAAATGCAAATATATCGTCCCAAAGAGTCTGGCACTCTGCTTCTCCCCATGCATAAGGTCTCTGATAATCTGGGATTAGAAAATCTGATCGTTTATTAGAAAATAACTCTTTTATTGTTTGTTGATCGATATTTAACTTTGACATATAACTCTCCTTTGTGAACAAAATATTGATACGTTTATTACAGATTGAATTCTTTACTTAAAATATCTACTAATTCTTTTGCTCTTTCTTTATCAAACTGAATCGTTTGTTTTGCGCTTGATGAACTTCCCTCTGAGCCATATGTCTGAATCTGGAATAATTTTTCGCCAGCTATAATTGTTGTCGAATATGTAGTTTCTCTTACTTCTTGCTTTCTAAAGTTTCTTGCTTCCTTCTCCCATTTGTTTACAAACATTTCTTCCCTCCTATATTTGACTAAATACCTTCATCCTTTTTAATTCTTTTAGCAGTTCCTCAATCTGTTTTGCTTTTTCTTCAGATTTAAGCAGAATACCCATTTCAATATTTCCCTGCATTCCATGATATGACAAATTTGCAGACGACACCAACGATACTTTTTTATCAACAACAAGTATTTTGGCATGAAGAGCTGCCATCTTATCCTCTGAATCTTTCTGATACTCATATATTCTTAAAAATTTACTTTTGTACGCTAGTAACCGTTCCAAAACTAACTTTTGTTTTTCTAAATCATTTACATATAATGTCACATATACACCTTGTTGACTTTTTCTTATAATTACATCCAGCATTTCTGTAAAGAAATCTGATATTGAGTATCCTGTTATTGTAATACTCCTCGTTGCTTCTTTTACAAGAGAATATATAACATCCTTTGTTTTACGCGACTTCACCTTGAACGAATCTGGAGAAGTAATCACCAACTCTGCACTTTCACTGTGTTCTAAGCTATACATTTTTACACACAATGATAAAATGTCCATTATTTCCTCTTCTGAACAATTTTCAAAATGCTTCTTTAATTCAATAATAATACTTTGAAAAATTTCATCATTTTCACGGATGCTGTAATCTCTTACAGCATCCGCAATCAAACCTACAAAATAGTCGATTTTTATACTTGTATTCCGCATAAATCTTTCACCAATTCTCTAAAATAACCCATTTCTTCATGTTCAGGCACCGGCACTACTAATGCTCGATCCAATAGACGATTACCATTTTCGCATGCAGTTTCAGATATCATTGTACATGAATGACAAGCTGCTCCGTTAAGCCTATCGCTTGTTGGATTTTTCATAAAGCACTCCGGATCAGTCGTACATGTAAGACCATTTTCAAGCGCACTCTTCAACAAAGGAATCAATTTATTCATACCACCCAATTCAACTAAACCGCCAAGAGAACCTTCTTTATCAGCGGCACCAGTGTATATCAATATGCCACACATATTTTCACTACTATAGATTCTCTCATGCAATGCTGAAGACGAATATCCTGATTGCATAGACATTTCTTTTATTAACATATGTGATAAAGTATGTAACAAAACATATTCTGCATTTCTTATTTTATAATTTTGCCATCCTTTTTTATCACAGTATGAAGCATAGCATTGTGCATATTTATTAGATCGTTCTTTAACCTTCTCTATTTGAAGCCATGAATTAATGGTATTTCTGTTGAGTTCTATAAATACACCCTCACCGTTTATCTCTACAGCTGGCAGCCATTTTTCACCAGAACCAGATTTCAGTTTTACAACATGTGCCTGCTCGTCAATTTCCGGTTCAGGGACTTCCAATCTTGTAAATCCTGTCAAAACTCTTACTTCTCTCAAACGATGAATCTTAATAACTCTAGAAATGTACGGTTTTAAATTCTCAACTAAACTTACTTCCTCTGCCTTAAAATATTTCACGTCATGTTGATACTCTACGTCCTCATGATGGGTAATTGCAGCATATTCCATTTCTTTCAATTCTGTAAATTCTTTAATATTCTTACTTAATCTTTCATAAGCTTCTAAAAACTCATCCTTCGAATACTTATCCGCGAAATACTTACCATACGCAAACTCTAATCCTGCTTCTTCACCCATAGCTTCAACCAACGTTTCGATTGTCGCACGTTGAGCACCCATAATGTCATTAATTGGATTGGTCCATGGTGGGATAGAAATTGCATTCTTGGTAACTGCAAAGTATACATTTGATGCACCTCTTTGGCTTGGTACAACGTCCTTTTTACATATCTTTGGTTTACCACCCGGTCTATGCGGATGATTTCCAGAACAATTAAGGCCTGAAAACTTATCCTTCTGCATTGCACCTGACATGACACGCTTTGCACCACACGAACATTCAACCAAAAGTTCTGCTAGTGACGATGTATTACCCATGGATTTCAGATACATATCCTCTTTACAGCTTGTTTCACCATGATGTACCCACCAACGCCAAGGAAAGTCATCCATATGTCCATCTTCACACACTGTAATAAATCTAGATGGATATGCTGGAAATCCACATTTAGGACACTTAACTTCTCCCTGTTCATTTTTGTATTGTTCAATGTCAAAATAATCTCTCATGTCAAACAAGTACTTACAAGAACCTTTGGAACATACATGGTAATAAGGAAATGAAATTACTGGAACATCTTCTTTTCCACCCGTTTTAGGCATAAAAAACTTTCTTACATTCATATAGTTGGCAAGACGAGCATCTCTGATTTCCTTGCCAATATTATCATTTGTCCAGTACTCAATATCTAACACCGTAAGAGAATCATTCACAGCATCCATAATTGAGCCTGGTCCGTATGTAGTTATTAATTGATTAGGACGTATTTCTCCTAATTTTTTATAAAAATTCATCAGATCCCCTCCCAATAAAATACTGTTGATGATTGTTCAACATCACGCATCGAGCTTAATGTTGGTTTTTCTTTATCCGCATAATATTCCCCGAAATACGTTAACAATCTCTTTTTATCTTCCGCCACAGATGGAACAAAATAGTACAATTTCTCACTTTTCGCAATATTTTTCCATGTATTAATGAATGACTCTATTTCCTCTTCAGTATTCGCATACGAAGATGGTGCTATAGTTTTTACACGCTCTAAAATCATATTTTTGATCTCTTTCACCTGTAAATCAGTCAAATCATTAATGCATGATGCTCCACTATTGTCTGCCATTAGCTCTATCTGCAATCTAAGCAATGATACAACTAATGCATGCAAAACCCTATCTCGTGCACGAGCTGCAAATGGAGTTGCTGTCGTTCCTTCCACATAACGATACATCTGAGAATGAAAACCGACAAAATTTTCATAATTAGATAAATCTCTTGGTCTATACGGGTTATATACAGTAAAAATAATGCCAGGATGTTGACGTCCCACACGGCTTGTTGCTTGTATATACTCAGAATTTTGTTTAGGTTGGCCTACAACAGACATTAATCCTAATCTATCTACATCCATTCCTACTGCAATCATATTAGTTGCTATTACCACATCATAGCAGTCTTGTTTTATTTTTTCCTTGTTATAAGGAATTGCCAATTTCTCTAAAACTTGAGCTATTTCCCATGAAGGAATTCTCGATGTTATCTCTTTCTTTCCATCAATCCCAATATATCGTTGCTCTATACTACCATACTTATTTTTCACTACACGGATTCTACTAGCGATGTCGTCGTCAAGAAGTCTTACCGCACCTCCTAACTCTCTAATACTGTTAAAATATCCGATAAGCGTATAATACGGGTCAACATAATCTTCATATTCTGGATCTTTTGCTAAATCAAAAGTCTTTTGCAAAATAATAGAATATAAACGAATCAAAGTTGTTTTTACAGATTGACCACTAGCACAAATACCCACATATTGTCTAAATGGTTTTTTCCCTTGTTGTAGCATTTCATATATGTCATCATCTGATGAAATACCCAGATCTTTATCCGGCAGTGGAACTTCTTTGATAAAAAAGGAATCTCTTGTATCAAATCCGCTTGGTGGAAATTGAGCAAAATCTTCACGACCATATAAATATTTTATCTGCTCGCTTGCATTCTTTATGGTGGCAGTTGATACAACATATTTAGGCTTTATTTTTTTACCATTTTTTTGTGCACAACACATCTCTTCTACAACAGTTTCATATCCACCATATATAGTACCTAACGGACCAGTAATCAAATGCAACTCGTCCTGAATAATAAGTTCTGGTGGATAAAACGCTTTACAAGACTTCACTTCTGCTTTCACTAAACCATATGCATTATCTGCTCGATGAGTAGTTGGGTGCTTTTCACCTACTGCCAAAAAACCACATCTTGAACAATGTCTATTTGTTCTACCAAACAATAATCCAACTTGTTCAGACCATGGCAATCTAGCAAACTTATCAACTGTAGAAATAATAACTGTAGGGCACTTCGCATATATCTCTTCATCTACAAGATATACAGGTATTGTTCTCCCTTTTGATTTCTCGAAATAGCAGTTTCTATCCGCACAATGAATATTTACAAATCTACCTTTTTCATTGATTTCATATTCATCTTTTGTTATTTTCTTTCCACAATATGGACACTTTATTATTTGTTTTGTTAGCTTGCGAATAAACTCCTTTTTCTTAAACTGGTCCGTGTCGCTATACTCACTAAATTTGTTTGGTGTAACATTGCCGCCAACCCAGAAGCCTATCGTAATCCTTTCATTACCATATAGTTCCGGATTTTTTTCACGCAATTGCTCCATTGCAACAATCAATCGCATCAATCTATCTCTCTGTTGAGTAGTTAACAAGCGCAATGTATAACGCAAAAATACTGTTACGCCACCGTCCTTTTCATATTCAGTTTCTTCTGATGCAGTTAATCTACGATATGCAATCGTAAAGGCAATTAAGCCAAGATATGCTTCTGTTTTACCGCCGCCAGTAGGGAAATAAAGCAAATCTACAATTTCTCGTTCTACCGATTCTCCATCAATTATTCCATATAAATTCAAAAGTACAAATGCAATCTGGAATGGTCTCCATTCGCTATGATCTTGCTTACGACCTTTTTCCGGAACGTCTCTCATATAATCTCTCAAACTACATGGTACGTCATTTCCATAATCCCTGGAAAAGGATGTAATACTTCTTTGAAGATACATAGCTTGATTCATAAACGTAAATGCTTGGAAAACTTTCTCATCCTTTTCAATCAAATCTATTCCTTTGTTCATACGACGATTTGCTTCTTTGCATTTATCTATAATAGCTTGTCCTGTCAATGCAAAATGGCTATTCTGCATCTCTGCATTATTTACTAATTCACGGCTAATCCAAGTCCCATAACAGTCTGTCAATGCACGCAACATATCGACGGTCTCTGCCTTCTTTTTAGGCGTTCCCATACGCAACATTGAAAATGCATGTTCTGGCATTTCTTCTATCTGAGCACTTACACTTGGAATTTCATAATCTGGAATAAATGACGTCCTAACGCATGTTGCATTAACTTCATCAACTGACTTATCCCATACCGCTGCACATCCTCTACCTCTTGCATATACAGGTCGTCCTTTGTAATAATACTCGTCTTCCAGTTCAACCTTACGACACACAAATTCCGGAACAAAAATGGGATTCATCATGTCATCTGCAATCAGCATTTCTACTTGGAACATTACCTTCTCATACTCTTTTTCTTCACCACTAGACTTGTCATTATTATGCAAATAAACAGATACCATTTTATACCCATTATCTAACTTCATTTGCATAATATACACATACACATTGCTGTTGCTTTCCAGAAATAATTGTTTAGAACGTCCTATAGAAGATAAATCTATCTCAACAACATCTTCCATTGCTTCTCTGCGGTAGACCGTATGTTTCTTTTTTTTCTTATTTTCCGCATCTTCTTCTAAAGATTCGTCCACTATTTCTCCTTGCACTTGTTCCGCATAATAACGTCCCCATTTTATATAGGCATTTATGGATGCCACATCATTCTTAATATAAAAGGACACGCCAATTGAGGAAGGCTTTTGAAAACCTCCCTTTATTCTATCCTCTGGCTCTTCCTCTTCAAAAATCGATGCTTCCATAGATTCCCCTTCAGAATCAAACTTCTTTTCTGTAAATTCTACATCAAAGTAATTCTCATCCTCTGTTACCGCTGAATCAGCTGGATACAGTAAGCCTGTAATATAACTACTGGTTGGAATCTCGTTTAAAACTTCTTCTGGTGAACCTGGTCCTATCAAATCCTGGCGCACTGCATCCAATATTTTTTGCCTAACTATTGCATGTTTATAGTCTTTTATATCAGCCATATAACCTCCTCCAGCCAACACGTTATTCTTCTACGTCAATAGTGACTGCTAGCCCCGCAACATACTTCAAGGTATTTCCAACAATAATCTTATCCCCAGGAATCATTCTATATTCCCAAGTCTTACCGTCTGCATCGACTTCTGTCGCACATTGACACCACTTAATCGCTGCTTTAGCCTTTTCCTGCACCTCATCATTATCAGTTTGATTGCTTGCTTTTACCTCTATCATATACTTCTTATCCGTTGTTTCGACTAAGAAATCAGGATTGTACTGTTTCGCAGCACGGTAAAACAAACCAAGTTGATTCAACGGCGGCTTTATGAAGCGAATCACATCTTCATCCTCTTCTAATATTACCGATAATCTTCTTTCATCATCACTATCAAAAGCATTCTCTGCATAATATGACTTTTTGTATCCTGTAAAAAGATACTGTCTAATACTTTTCTTATCTGAAATTTCTTTCTTATAATGCAATCGTCCATCTGCTTTCATATTTTTGACAAATTGACCAAATACAATAAGATCTTGCTGAACGTTGTATACAAACTCCGTTTTTTCATCCTTAGATGCATATATCTGTGTCCTCAAATCGTCAACAATCAACGTCGCATATCTTCGAACAATCTTTTTCTTATCTTCTGCACTACCCTCAATCAATGCCAAATATTGATCAACTACATCAAGAATAAACTCAGCGTCATCCGAACTAAATTCTGGAATGCTTTCTAACAGCGAGACCGCCAACATATTTTCTGGATTTTCTACAATTAATGCATCTGCATCTAACACCTGCAACAATTTTTCATTAATTGTGTCATAACGTTCAATTTTCGATGCTGCCAAATCAAAATCTTGAATATTTCTCTTTACCTGAAACGGCTTAAATGTAATTGCGGAACTGTAGCTAATACATATTTTCGGAACTGAAATTGCAACTCTTTTTAATTCTTCAATCTTTTGAACAAACAGTTCTTTCGCATACGGAACTATCGCTTTTAATCCAGATGATTTCGGAAAATCTACCTGTTCCATTCTTGTATCATTCTGTACAAATACCGAATCTGCTACCGGAGTTACTTCCTGTTCACTGCCTGTCGCTGCCGACTGCGTCTCCTGCATCATATCGAATAATGATAACTGTCCACTGTCTTCCGTCTGCTTCTTCGGCATATTTTTCTTGACGTATGCCTTTTGATATGATTCAAACAGTTTTTCCGTAGTCTGTTTATCACTAATATCTTGATATGACTTAATTCCATTTTCACGCAAAGCTTCATCAAACAAAGATAACTGTGCCGTCTCTACTACCGTTTCTACTTGAACCGTTTTTACATCTGGAATGTCTTCTTCATCTAAGTTTCTCTTCTTAAATACAGGATTATTTTTGATATCATCAATAATCTCTCGATAATGATCATGCGCTACAATATCCAAGGTATCTAATTCTTCTATCCCTGTAATTTCACCAAACGGTAAACGTAATCCTCTACCAATAGTCTGCAAAGCCAAAATATCACTTTTCGCAGCGTTTAAAGGAATAATGGTAAAGAGATTATTTACATCCCAACCTTCTTTTAACTTATACACATGTAAAACAATTTCAATTGGATTTGTATTCTTTTCAATGGTCAAAAGTTTTTGAATGTTTTCCTCTGTTTCCGCACCGCTAGTACTAGAGTCAATCTCAATTACCTTTCCGACATATCTTCCACCAAAGAAAGCATCAGAATCTATCTTCTCCTTAATCTTCTTGGCATGTGTTGTGTCTTTACATGCAACTAAAACAATAGGTTTTACTTGCTCCACTCCATTCTCAAGACAATACTTATAAACAATGGCTTTCCTCCTCTCATGAAGCTTAATACCATCTTTCAATTTCATCTCTTCAATATCATCATCTGAATATCCCGCTGTATTAGTTCTGCCCATAACTACAGGAATCTTTAAAAACTTTCCTGCACCTTCTTCTAAACCATAATGATATATTATGTTCTTATTTGTAGATTTAGGTGTTGCAGTAAATTCAAGTCCTAATATTGGATTCAAATAATTGATAGCGGTCTTCGAAGCCGGAGCATAATATCTATGCGCTTCATCCATACATATTACAAGATCATCAAAAGAACGCAGAACCTCCGCAAAGGAACCACCTAAATTCTCGTGAAACTTGTGGAATTTGAACTCTAAGTCACCACGCGTAAAAATCTTTGCAATATTGAAAATAAATATCTGAATTTCAGACGTATTTTCAACAAACATTTCCTGCTGAACATATTTTACCGGATACGACAAATAGTTTTCTCCATCATACACCTTCGGTCTACCCATTTCTGCTTCAAGACCTTTAAACATATATTTAGGATGTCCCGGCACAGCTTCTCTTCTCATCTTGTCATAAATTGTATTTCCTGGTGCCAAGATAAAAAAGTGCCTATATCCTTTGGTTTTGTACAAATAGTAAATACATGCGCCCATAAGACGAGATTTACCAATACCTGTTGTCATATCAAAACAAAAGGACGGGAAATCAAACTCTTTATCTACTGTAATCTTATGAGGATTCTGGCAATACTCTGATGCTACTTTTTCTGCATTCTCTTTATCTATAGTTTTATATTCTACTCTAGAACTAATTGCATCAAAATACTTTAATGCCTCATATTGAGGGTCTCGCAAGCTCATGGCCCATTTAATTTTATCTACGGAACTCATTCTTATACCTCACTCTCAAATGTACATTTCTTCAGTAAATCTTTCGGTATCTTCTTTACCTCCACATTCTCTGGCAACATCATATCTGCTTGATTTTTCTTACAATAAATTAACAAGCTCTGTCTCTCACCTAATGTTTTCATAACAGACATTACATATTTTGTATTTACAAACTCTTCTGTAATATGAATAAATCTATTTTCAGAAGAATAACCCTGAAATTCTCCTGCTGGAGCATATGTAAATCCTTCTATTTTACATATTGCTTCACATACCATTTCCCAAGTATATGAAGGATTTATTTGGTATACTGGCAATACAGGATTTTTTACAAGCAAAGGTTCTGCAAGTTCATAAAACTTATAACCACCACCGCCTTGCCAAGCAACTTCTTTGGATATACCACCTTGTTCGCCCTCAACAACACTATCCATTCTAACTTTACAATGTGTATAACAATGATCTCCTAGCTCTATTCCAATCCATTTCCTGCCCATCTTATGCGCAACAGCCGCCGTAGTACCTGACCCCAAAAAAGAATCTAAAACTATATCGCCCGGCTTTGTGGCTAAAAATATAATTCTTTGAATTAGTCTCTCTGGCTTTGGTGTTGCAAATACTGATTCCATGTTAAATTTTTTAACTTCTCTCTTCGCTTCTTGATTATCTCCCACTTCAGTACGATACCAAATAGTTTTACATACCATTCCCTGCTTTACTTCCGATAAAAATCTCTTGACCCTAGGTACTCCTTGTCCATCACTCCCAAAATAAATTCTGTTATCAGCCAATAATTCTTCATATCTTTGTGGACTACACATCCAACTTCTCCCTTGTGGAGGATTTACAACACGCCCAGCAGGGGTTGTTATTGGATAATCACAACTAGCAGAATATGTTCTCACATTTAAATTATCTGATTGCCATGGTCCTCTTGGATCATTATCTGGATTTTTATATCTCGCATCCATTTCTGCAGAACGTTCCATTAAATTTGGACGCCAGACATTTTTATTTTTAGCATAAACCATTATAAAATCATGACTATCTGACAGCCACTTTGCATCATTTTGTGGAGCATACTTTTTTTCCCAAATTACATTTGCAACAAAATTGGTACGTCCAAATATTTCATCTAATACAATTTTCAAATATGCCTGCTCATCATCATCAATGCTAATCCAAATACTGCCATCTTCGGAGAGCAGATTATACATAATTTCTACTCTTTTTCTTATTAATGATAACCATATGGAATGTTGAAGCCCATCATCATATTGCTCAAAAGCGTTACCCGTATTATATGGCGGATCTATATATATACATTTTACCTTCCCCGCATAATCATGCTCTAATGCTTTAAGCGCCAAAAGATTATCTCCATGAATCAGCATATTCTCTGCGTTCTCATCACCATAAGACTTTGATTTATCTTCAATCAAAATTCTTGGCTCTAACTTCTCTTCTTCATATTTACCAACCCATGTAAGTTCTAATTTCCCTCTCTTGTCCATGGTATCCTCCTAAAATTTAATTACCATCTTTACATACAATAATGGTTTTCTAACTATTTCACGCTCAAACTCTTCTTGCATCCTAGAAGCTTCTGTTTCTAACATACTTACTTCGTCATGAAAACTTTTTATCATTTCTTCCTGTTTACTTTTCAGTTCTTCCAATCTCTTTTTTAACGCAATTTTTCGTCTAAAATCTGCTTCTACTTCATACTGGCTCATAAGCTCATCCGTATCAGAAGTATCCTTTACTTTTAGAACATACTCTTCTTTTCGTAATTCAAGCCAATTATCAACTTTCAAATTATGGTTTCTAATGATTTCTCGCTTCGATTCCTGATAGTTGCGCCATAGAAATTGCTCTAACTTTTCAATATATGCTATTACACTTGCGTCATTGGCATTTTGTTCTTTTATTTTGACATCCTCTATTTGTGAAACTAGCTCTCGCACCATTTCGTCTTCCACTGTAAACATTTTCCCTTGTTCGTCAACAATGTAGAAAACACAGTTTTCAATAGAATCATCTAAATAATATCCACCTATCAAAATATATCCATGCTCAATTTGAGAAATATGCAACTTCTCCTGCATAACATAGTACTTTGGAAACCTACCATATTCTCCAGAAGTATTTATTTTACCCCAATACCGTTTTTGAGATTGGTATTTCTCTATATCATCCATAATTCTCTCAAAACTTTGCTTATGAGCATCTGGTGTCTTGTGAGTAAGAAGACCTCTTAACTCATCCATTTTTCTGTTTCTTTTTCGTTCTAATTCTTTCTCTAACGCTGAAAATTCTTTCGTAAACTCTGCTGCTGACCTACACTCTTGATATATCTGTGAAACTCTTTTTTCAAAGTCAGCCCCACTTTCTAATAGGCCTATTGCTTTGTCTGACGCACCAAATACACCTTGAAACAATTCAAACTTTTCCGAAAGAATTTCATATACCCGTCTATCTGCAACATTCTGCGTATTAAGTAAATTAATAACTACCACATCATTTTTTTGACCATATCTATGACAACGCCCAATACGCTGCTCGATTTTCTGCGGATTCCAAGGTAAGTCATAATTTATAACAGTATTGCAAAATTGCAAATTCAAACCTTCAGAACCAGAATCTGTTACCAACAAAATTTTGTATTCATCACGAAATGCTTCAACTATTGCATTTTTTATTTCTACATTTCTACTTCCATAATTGCGTCCGTAATTTCTGGCCTTCCAAGCTTTATATATTTGCTTAGTTATATTGTCATTTGCACTCCCGTTAAATTTCAATATTTGCCCCTCATATCCGTTCTCTGATAAGGTTTCAAATATATATTGCTGTGTTCGAACAGATTCGGTAAAAATAACAATCTTGTTCGCAATGCCTTCTTTTTCTTGAAAATTAAACGCAGTAATTACAGCTCTTTTTAAAGCAGTCATCTTTGCATTTCTTTGAATATTTTCTGACTTAGTAATTATCTCATCAACTTCATCGATTTCGTGCTGAATAAACTGATTAACCTTTTCTCTTGTATATAACTCGTCCTGTTTACTTTCTTCTGTTTCTTCAACATCCTCCTCGTCAAAGAAACTAAAGAAAAAATCTAAACTTTCATCTGCTGTTTCTTTCCTTGTAGTTTCTTTTAATGTTATCAGACGATTTCTTAACACCTTAAATGTTTCTGCTACTGCCATACTTGATGAAGCCAAAAGTTTTCTTATTACTGACGTAATCAACGCACGGCGTGAATTGGGTAATGCATACAAAATCTCTTTTTGAAGATAATTGTTTATCAGCACATATAACTCAATCTCCGGCAAGGATAATTCAAAATCAACTGTCATCTCTTTTCTTTCAGAAAAACGAACATATTCTGCCACTTCACTCCTTAGAGTGCGCTGTACTACTGGTTCTAATAATTTTTTCAAATCAGAATACTGTTCATTTCGCAAGTATCTCTCGTTGAAAACCGCCTTGCTATAAAAGATACGATCGTCTACATACTGAACTAAACCATAAATATCAAGTAACGAATTCTGCATAGGAGTAGCGGTCAACAGAATTTTAGGTATGCCTTTTGTAAGCTCATGCAATGCATTTGCCATCTTGGAGCCATTTTTATGAACATTTCTTAACCTATGTGCTTCATCAAAAACACAAAAATCCCAGGCCACTTTCCCAATGTCAGCTTTTCTCTTCGCCGCAAAATTGTATGACATAATAACAACTGCCTGCTTCTTTTTAACTGCCACTATGTAATCTTCCCAATTAGAACTATCTACAATAAGTGCTTCAATATTAAATTTCTCTTCTAATTCTAATTGCCATTGTTTCCGTAAATTTGAAGGCATAATTAGCAAAATTTTCTTCCAACCACTTTGAAGTAAATACTTTATCACAAGACCAGCTTCAATAGTCTTTCCCAAACCAACTTCATCTGATAAAATTGCGCCCCCTAAAGGAATAGCAGAAAGTGCGAATGTAAATGCTTCTATCTGGTGTGGATTAATATCAATCTCTGCCGATTCCAGACAGCTATATGGACTTTTATTCAATTCTTGCTGTTTGATTTCTGCATAAACTGATTCAACAACACCCATTATTGCCTACTCCTTTTATTTCTTACTCAACTGCTCTTTTATCTTATCCGCTATTTGTTTCGCCATCATCGGAGGAACAGCATTCCCGATTTGTACAAACTGGGCTGTACGTGGTCCCTCAAAATAGTAATTATCCGGAAATGACTGCAATCGAGCAGCTTCTCTTACTGTAATTGATCTATGCTGATCAATATCCGGATGTATAAAGTAATGCCCATCCTTTGACAAATGTGCCAAAATCGTATGACAATACTCCATATCCCCTTCAACCACTTTAAAACGGTCTGTGAATGATGTTCTATTTGTATGGGTCTTCAGATTTTCTGGCAAATCGTCATATCGTAATCGCTTATGTTGACTGTTAGAATACCATAAATCAATTACACGTTTATAAATTTCGATATCCTGATCTGTATGAGGTCTGGCTACATGTCCAGTCAACACATCTGCTTTTTCTCGGATAGCATTTTTCTTCACATAGCTCTTTACTTTTCTCATATCGTGCACAAGATAATCATCCGACTTCCCACCTGGCTTTAATGAAGATAAATCATCCAACAAATCGCTAACCAATGCCTTTCCCGTAATAATATTAAACTCTGGGTATTCATAACCGGTTCCTTTTAGCCAACCAACAATAATTACTCGTTTTCTACTTTGTAATACGCCAAAGTCTTTAGCATTCAACTCATGTGGCTCTATTTCATATCCCACTCTTCTCATATAGCTTTGAAGATTTTTATATGCTTGTCCGCCGCGTGCAGTTTTGATACCTGCCACATTTTCAAATACAAACATTCTTGGTTTGTATTTTGTTAAAAACTGTACATACATCTTGTATAATTCATTTCGCGGATCTTCTTCCATTGGCACAAGCATATGACTACTTTGTGCTCTTCCAACAAGCGAATATGCTTGGCATGGCGGGCCCCCTACAATAACATCTATTTGTTTTAAACCTTTCTCTGCCATAACTGTATCAATTGTCTTAAAAATGTCTTTGATAGTTGCTGTAGACATTTCTTTATTAATCACAGTTTTTAGTTCCTCCGCCGGAACTAACTTCAACAAGTCTTCTCTAGATATTTCACCCTTCTCATATTTATAATAACTATCCAATTTACCTTGTTCTTTTAGGTAAAAGTACGCTATTCTCGTTTGCAATGTCTTTGCCGCATATTCATTCATTTCAACATGGGCGACTGGTTCGAAACCGCTTTGCATAAAGCCTTCCGACAGCCCACCTGCCCCTGCAAACAAATCTATATAATTCAGACTTCCCGTCTCCATAATCCTGTTCACCTCATTATATCATTATTGTTGTCCAATAAACAGGACTTATCACTCTGACAGGGACATCTTTTCCAACAAATCGTATCCTTTGTCTAAGATAATATAACGGCCCTTTGCATGCGCCATCTGTATGTATCCTTCTTCAGCCAACTCCTTCATTAACTGATTTGTTTTAACTTTTCCACAATCAATAAGCGTAGCTATCTCTTGCTGGTTCAACGGGCACACTTTCTTTCCATCAATTTCAATTTGTTTTTCCTTTAAAACCAATAAGATTTTTGTCTTTTCATTTACAAAATTTAAAACGTCGTTCATACACTTTCCCTCTATTTTTCAAAATGTATCAGTTTCATTTTGAAACCATTATACCATTAATATGAACGTTCTACAACCATTTACTATATGTTGACTGCAGGAACCCACAACCGTGCTTGTAAGGCAATAAGAAAGGCACTAACCCTCGGATTCACCCCAGCAATTAGTGCCTTATTGGCATCACAGCCTAGCACAGCTGTCTCCTACAGTAAACATATTAATTATTACACCACATAAATTTTATTTGCATTTGTTACGCAATACCTCTTTTTATGTCTTCAATTTCTTTTTTATCATCTAGATATTTTGCGATAATAACACAAGATAAAAACATGTTGAAGATTTTATCATACCAACGCTCCAATTCCTGATCATTCATTGCCAAGAATGTTGCACACGCAATTTTGTCTTTTTCTACATTATGTCTTACCCCAGATTTATTGAACAACAATTTTGTATCATCATACATATTTTTATACGTTGTTCCCTTAAACAAGTCCGAATATATCTCTAATTTTTTATACAGCGTACAAAGTATCTCCGCCTTTCGCTTCAAATCACCACGATTGTTAATTAACACATATTCTGCAATACTATCTTTTATGTCAATACACTCGTTAGCAACAACAGTAGCTGTAGCATTTTTATACATAATAAAAACTTCTTTTTTGTCTTTATCAAATTTAGGAGCGCAATTTAATTTATCAATAAGTTTTTCAATATTTTCACCTAACATAGTTAGGATTGTATCATCTGAAAACAGAGACTCTTTCGCTCTCTTCATTGAATATGATACCCTATATACACAATTCAAAGCATATTGCAAAAAATCAAGAACTTGATTTTCTTCTATCTTGTCTCGAACCATAGATTCTTTTGCAATTCCCAATCCACTTCTCATTTCTTCGATACTAATAAATGTTCCTCTGAGGTTCCAATTATTAAAACAAACATACTGAATATATTCTTCTAACGTGAAGTAATCTGGTATAAATTTACCATACTTATTATAAATACCTACTGTTTTTACCTCTGACAAAAGCACGTCGATTTTCAAATATTCATTATACAAATCAAAGTCTGGGAAATTGTTTCTTTCTGATATCCGCTTTCTCATTATGTCCCCTCCTATAATAATTTCTCGAATTATACCTATTTTATCTTAATTTATGATCTGAATCGTGGCTCCATAGTTGTTTTCGTAATCAATAATTGCATAATCACAATTATCACATATAGGCAATCTGGTCCATAGTTTGATATTACGTGGAAACGGAGTCCCAGAATGACTATCCATTTCCAACTTAGCTATAAATTTCCGTTCGCAACAAGAATAATCCATCTGATTCGCCTTCCAGTCTATGTCGTCCTCGAGATAATTCCACTGAGCTAATTGATTATATGTATCATCTATCTGATGAGCATATCTTCTCATTAGAACATTTTGCCTACAAAAAATGTAGGTTCCGATCAAACGCAACTCTTGTGCAATTGGATATGCTACCCCTGTTTCAAAATATGTGTTATATGTTTTATCATCATTTAGTTCGATTCCACTCAAAGCAAACATATTATCTGAAGCATTGTCCGGAAATTCCATGATTGCCACACATCTTCGATTTCTTCCAAAATATCTTCTTAATCTTCTACTCATTTCATCATAATGGAGATTTCCCTTTCGAATAGAAGTCCTTTCAGAGAAATATTTATCAATCTCATTGATTTTTTCAATCGACAATCCAGTTTGGAAATCTTGGATATCTAATCTATTTTCAAAAGCCAAACGTGTCCTTGTACTTATACCACCCTCTATATCTGTTATGTAGTCCAATGTCGCATTAGCACACACAGCTATCCTCGCAAAATCATAGGAGTATATTCCACGAATATTGTTTCTTTTACATAATACATAAAGTGTATCATATCGTTTCTTGGATTCCTCGGAGTACATCTCAGCAATTCGAACAATTGATTCACGTATTATATTTTTTTGCACAGTGTATGGACTTCTTCTATTCCAATGTACGTCTGTTTCTTCAAAATAAGCCGTTCCAACATCACTAGAAAGTGCTAATCGAATTCTATTTAATAATTGATTAATATCTTCTCTTTCAGAAGTTGGTACTACGATAATATCCATCGGCAAAGGTCTACGACTATGTAAATGAGGAGCAAGTTGATTTACTAAATCTGAAAATTCTCTTTCAAAAACCGTATTTTCTTCCATATACATGTCATGAATTAATGCTGCATCTACAAATGCTTCATGGATTATGCTATCAATTTTTTCATATTGCTTTTTTATCTGAAAATAATGCTCTCGTTCTTTATCATCCTGCAATGCAACTACTTTCTTGTATTGTCGAAATGCTTCAACATCCAAAAGATTCATTCCCAACCAAGACTCAGAGTCAAATGCGATCTCCTTATTCCGCAAAAGCAGTTTCATGTCTAACTCCTGCGAATATACATTTTCTCCGATTTTCCACTCGAATTTCATTTGTTTTTATCTCCTGTAAAAGTCAACTTTCTTATCCTTAGTATTCGTAAATTCAATTACATGCTTTATATTATTGTTATGTAGCATTTACCTTAGATTCAGTTGCAAACTTGCCATCCCATTCCTTCTTTTCGTGTTTTTTTACCGCCTCTGAAATCTGATCTTCCGTTATACAAAACCCTATATTTTGTTGCTTGACTATTTCTTTTAATTCGGCTAAAGCAAGTCGATTTGCATCCTGGATAAAACTATCTCCTTTGTATCTAACTCGTTTTAATACTCGCGCTTCAATGATGTAGCCTTTTTCCAGAAAATCTTCTATCCGTTTATGTACATCAGTTTTCCGTACGCCTCTTAAATAATGATATATATGCCCCGTAAACATTCTAATAAAAATATTATTAGATTTTCCGATGTAAAAAGGGATTTCTTTATCACCTTTTTTTGCAAAGAAGCCATACACTCCTCTAATATGACTGTTGATCGTTATTTCCTCTTGTACGAATATATTATTTAACTTTGCCTTTTCAATTCTTTTCAAAAACTCTTTTTCTTCTCTTTTAGTCATATCTTATTTCTCCATACAAAGTCTTATCTCTTACAAATAAATCTCCTTCAACAGTTCCACGCCCCTATCTCTATTAAAAGGCATTCCCATCTGTTGAAGTCTTACTTCACTTTCATCTACCGCACTAATTTCCTCGATATATCTATGTATGCTCTCTGTTACAAGTCCTTCTGACTCTACTTTTGTTCCGGCTGTAACAATCTGAAGCAAGCGGAACACGTCGTATTTGTGCTTCTTCAAATCCTTTTCATTCACATGTTCTCCGGCTCTCTTTCTGTCCAAAAGGTTAATCCACGCATACATTTTGAATGGAATAAGATGCTCTGCCCCCAGAACACCAATACCATCAACAACTCTTCGCCCAGACATCATAAACTTGTAAAAATCATCATTCAGCAAAATTGCTGATAAGCTGGAAGTATCATCATCAATATGAATTGGTATAATTCCCTCTTCAATTTCCAGATGATATCCCGGCTTTCTTGAAAACAATTCAATCATAGTCGGATAACCGAATTTACCTTCTGTAAAGCGGTAAAAGTGCATATTTTCTGCGTTCTTCCAGCCGCACTTATAACCGCCTTCTTTTATGTATTCCCAGAATATAGCTGCAAATTCCGGGAAGTTATCCTCCATAATCAAAATCATATCAATATCTTTTGTTGCTCTAAATGGCAAGTCAGCTTCTGTTAACAAAATATCACAAGCTGTTCCGCCAATAATTGTGTAATACTCTGTATAATCTTTGAATTTTTCCCTAAAAGAATCTATTCCAAGTACCATTTATAATTCCTCCAATAGTTCTTCAATGCACATTTCTATTCTTTCGTCTTCGTTTCCTTTGAATGTGCACGCCAAAGAAACCGGGTCAACTCGTCCTTCTCTTGCAAAATAGGAAGGGTTGTATTTCCATAATTGCACCTTCAGAAAGTATTCATTATCAGCAAATCTTTCATCTACAATTTCAAACTGATCAACAATTTCCTCTCCTTTGTAGATTGCACATTCTTCTACTCTTGGAGGATTCAACTGCGATAATTGACTAAGTGCCGTTTCACCTGCACTCCACATATTCCAAGTTGGTATAGACCCCATAATAGAAACTATTTTTTGAACCGGATTAATCAAATACGCTTTCGCATTCTCATAATATTCTCTGCGAGAACAATTTCTCTGAATTGAAATCTCTGTCCCTGATTTTATCTGCTGAATAAGTCCCATTTCCTCTAATTGCGCTGTCGCTCTCGTGATAGACGTTTTAGTAAGATTCAACTTACTCGCAACTTCGCTTTTCAGTGCAGATTCTTCGTCATTCATATATAACAATTCAAGGAACACCATCTGTGTTGCCGGCATCATCTTGTCCGCTTTTACAAGCTGCTTTCTATAAACATCCTGCAATACAATTCCCACAAATGGTAAAAACACATTTCCCGGTAAATCCACAAAGGATACTCCATTTTTCACTAGTGCATTTCGCATAGACACACTGTTTATTGCCACTTTATATGCAACCGGACACTGCAATGCCTCCTCATACTTTGCTTTCTGCTTTTTCATCGTAGCAACACTTAGCTCCGTTTCCTTCACAACATCAACAATAGCAAAGTTAACACCATATATTTCAACCATTGCAATATCACGCATAGTCATGAAAATCGGCAATGATAATTTGCTTTTATATTCTCTTATTTTCACTTCACAGCCAAAATACTGCTCCAATTGCTTTTTCATATAGCATCTCCTTGTAACATATTTTTATGTATAATAACATATTTTATGTTACTTTGCAATATTTTATGTTACTTTGTGCATGTCTCATTACCAAGTATTCCATTTTAGATTTACTTTTATTATTTTTTATAATAAATAGCATTCCGGCAACAAACGTTCCCCACTGCCGAAATGCTACACTTTTCTCACACGACTCAGCAAGACATCGACACTATTATTAACAAATTGCATTTATAAATTCACTTTTTCCATTCACACAATATAAATAAAGCATAGTTACTACATAGTAACATAAATAATATTGTATATCAAAAACTACTGTTTATTTCTTTTTTATGCGTGGTTTATCTGGCTTATCTAGAATCCGCATTCCTTCTATAAAGATATTTATATCATATTTATCAACAATTTTTCTTACTACATCTTTTACAACTTGTTTACTAAAACAGCACTCCATCTGAGAGTATGCTACCGGTCGCTCAAAAGCTGTGACTATATGCTCACGAAAATATATAAGTAACTCAGAGTCGAAACAAATAACATTATCATCAATACTCTCTTTAGGAATCAAATATAAATTGCTTTTATGATCTTTAAAATAGTGCCCAAGCGATTTATCTATTCCATATTCATTTTTGTTGTAAACAATATAAATAGGAATATTTTCAGACAAAATATTAATTTGGTAACAAAAGACATTTGATAATAACTTGCCTAAATGATTCGAGCAAATATAAATTTTACTATATCTGAACGCTTTAGGATTATACAAATAACTTAGGTACTCCTTATCATTTAATGCATATCGGTCTTGCACAAAAGCACTAAATAAATCATCGTCAGTATTTTGTTCTGAAAATAGTAATTGAGTTACAACTTGAGTTTGCAACAATTTCTTTTCATCTATTTCAGTCACATTCCTTTTTGCTTCATTTATAAGATCTCTGTTTTTTTCAAAAAAGTATTCTTGGCATGGACGAAAACTATCCTTCAATTGATTATAAAACTCATTTTTAAATTTATCATTGCTATCATTAGAAAAGACAAACAATAACTCATCAGAAGAATCACTTTTGTAAATATATACCTTATTTTCTAAATAGTGAAGTTCCGAATATGATACCCCTATAATTTTATATAGTTCGTTCGTAATTGCACTATTGCCAAACACACTATTTTTCTTTTGTTGTAATTGATATACACAATTAATTTCCTGAAAATGCGTATCCAAATAAGAATCATCTATATCAATGACACTTTCTAATATGACACTTCTTGAACCCGTTCTAGATAACTTTACCAAATCAGCATCACATACAGTTCCGGTAATCATATCCACAAGTATTTCTTGTAAATAAGTTTTCTGAATATCTATTTTTTGTCTTGTTTCCAAAGCCTTTGCACCCTTTTCTGTAATAGTAAGAACACCTTCAGATACAAAAACATAATCAATATTAACCATATCTACAATGGCTTCATTAACCACACCAATTGAAACACCTAATATTTCTGCGATTTCACTTGTTTTTTTTACCGAAATTTCAATCAATTTTAAAATACTTTCAAAAAACAGATTAAGCTCAGAAATTTTTCTTGTTAAACATTCAATGGTCACTTTTTTTAATGGGATATATACATTTTGTGTTTTTACATAGTTATAACCTGGCATAATTTTGGGAGTATGCCGCCTCACATCATCAATTAAGTTCTTCATGACTATTCTCCTACTTCCGTAATTCTGCAACCTTGTGTTTGATTAATGTATTGGATAATCTCTGGAAATTTATTTCCATGAATATGAGGGTTGTTAAGGAAATCCAAATCACCTACAATTATCAATAATGATTGTGCTCTTGATAGAGAAACATTTAACCGTGCTTCCGATTTTAGGAATCCGATTCTGTTCGCTTTACTACTACTTCGCACAGTGGAATAAATAATTACTTCTTTTTGCCCTCCCTGAAAAGCATCTACAGTATCAACTTCCACATGCAAATATTTGAAATTCTGTTGTTTAATCATATCTTTTATTGCCGACTTTTGAGCCCTATATGCTGTTATAACACCAACTCGAATTACTCGAGAAGTCAATGAATCTAATTCATGCAACTTATCTCTAATAATGCTAATTTCAGCATCATTTTTATAAGTAGCATTGGTTTCATTTCCGACTTTTTTCTCATACCGTTTAGCCGTTGAAAGTTTCGAGGTAGTTATCCACTCGATTGCTACATCATTATAATCATCGATTCCTATATTGCGCTTTTCTTTCGGAGTTCCATTCTGTATTTCATTTTCATAAAACACCTTACTAATCAAACTACCAATAACAGGATGCATCCTATACTGTATAGATAATCTATGCTTATTTTCCTTTGGGAAATTATCATATAACTTTTCGAACAATCCTTCTGTAAAATCATCCTTATGAAGCGTTTCCTTATTTTCTTCAATAATATCTGTATCAAGAACTGGAGGTAATTGTTTGTGATCTCCTACCAAAATTATCTTTTCAGCCTTAGAAAATGATACCGCTAATTCTGGATATGTAGCTTTGGCAGCTTCATCTACAATTACATAATCGAAAGTTGTATTTCTAAGTACTCTGTTAGATATAAATCCAGTACAAGTACCTGCAATAATTGTAGTATTTTTAATTATATAGAGATCTACTTCTTCACACTGCGACAATCTCTCACTCCATTGTTTTTGAATTTCCAATATCTTACGAAGTTTTTCCTTACTTGGTGTATTGGTTTTGCTGCCAAATGACTCTATCAATCCTTCATCAATAGTTTGTGGTTCAATATTAGACACAAACTTTTTCTCATATTCTTTGTAATAAGATTCAAACTCAGTATAGGAAACACCTAATTCTTTGCAATACGATTCAGCCATGTCTTTGCAATTTTTTCTAACTTGATCAACCCAATTATCTTTAACATAATTCAACCCAAATTCTTCTCGAATTTCATCGTTAAGCTTTTCATCACGACCAACTCGAATTAAATTAGGTTTCACTGGGTTCTGCTGGATTAAATCATCTAGCATTTTGTCTACTGCAGGGTGCGACTGTGATACCAAAAGAATTTTCTTTTCTGGCAAATCTGGATAATCAGCATTATTCTTCAAAATTTGTCGGATAATCTCAATAACCACATTTGTTTTCCCTGTACCTGGAGGACCCTGAATAATTGCAATAGATTCAGAATAAAGTGCCTTTTCAACTGCTGCCGCCTGAGAAGAATCAAGTCTTGCATTTAAAAATTTAATTTTGCCATACAATTGATCTGTTTTAGGACTCGAAACTCCTGCAAAAATTTCTTTTAAACTATATGAACAAGTATAGTTTTCCCTTTCGATGCTGTCTAAAGCATCTAACTGACGGTCAATGTTTATCATATTCTCACTGTAATCCAAACAGATAAATCCCTTTGCCGGCAAACCTTCTGGTTTCCTTAAAAATCTTATTTTTAATATAACGTGCTCATCTACTAAGATATCCTCGTCATAGTTACCGATATATATCAATTTATTTTTATCTTTTTTCTTCTTCTCAAACACAAAGCGTGTTTCTTTGTTAAAAATCGTATCACCAAAAAATACTCCGTCACTCAACTTGAAACTACAAATATTTCCTTCAATTTTATACGAATCATAACTGAACCTTTGAACACTCTCTTCAATACTTTTTTTTGTTAACGTTAATAATTCACGCCATGCACCGTACTTTTTCTTATATTCTGCATCAACATTGTCCTTTGAACGATAACCCTCACAATATGCATCCACAATATTCTTGATTTCTAAATTATCATTTTGAGGCAATTTGTGAATGAATCTAGGATCCGGCAAAGAAAGCTTTGCTGATATTTCACAAAACTTTCTTTTCATAATTTCTCTTTCCAATGGAACAATTTTTTGTACTTTTGCAACCATAAAAATGTTAGTATTTTCGTTATAAATACATTCAAGGTAATAGTTAGTTCCTAAAAATTGATATTTGTCATCATCTTGACTAATATACAACTCCATATAATTACTAGGAACAATATCATTTATATCTCTTATTGTGGAATTTCGCGGAATTAGATTCAAATTTTTCAGTTTATTGAATTTTTCGAAATCTAATGTTAAAACAGCAGTATATCTTACATCTAGAAATCTTTCCAATATTTCTGCTAAATCAGCTTTTAACTCCGATATATCTTTATATCTCTCACCAGGGGATTCTGCAACTAATTTTGCAATGATAGGCTTTAATTCAATATCAAATCCAGATGCTTTTTCAATAATATCTTGAAAAGCTGTAGCTACCGGTGGTTGTTTCCCTGTGAATAAATAGTACATTACTGCACCAATAGAATACAAATCACTTTGTTCAGTTGCATTTTGACTATGTAAATGAACTTCTGGTGCTGAATATAAATTAGTACCCATACGAAAAACAGTGGCACTATTTACCATTTGCTTTATCTTACAAATACCAAAATCTATTACTTTAACATCTTCATTTTCATCTAGCATAATATTATTCGGATTAATATCTCGATGAATTATGCCCTCGTGGTGTGCTGTTTCTATTGCAGATAACAACTGTTTTACTATTTTGAATTTCTGTTTAGAAGTCAGTTGCGTAATATTTTTATTTGCAAGTGTTTCACCACTAATATATTCCAAAAAAATACATCCAACTTTTTCTTTTCTTTGTGTAGCAGCATCTGTTGCTATCATATTGCTATAGTTGATTATTTTCACAATATTATCGCAAGAATTAAGCCTATGCAAAGCTTGTACTTCTCTTAAAAAAATCCCTTGGTATAAAGGCTGATCAATACCGTATATGACTTTACGAACATATAGATTTCCTGTTTGCTCATCCTGAACAAGGTCAACTATGGAATTTGTATCACCTCGCTCGCTTAATCTACGAATCCCTTTTAACTCACTATATTTAGACATGTTTATCCACCTCATTATCCCATTTTATTTATTCCAATATTGTTAATTTCATTTTTTCTTTAGGAAATGTCAACTGCGTTTGATGCGTTTCATCAAATACTAATAATATCGCAGCCTCATTAAATCCACAGTCCTTATTGAGTTGATCGACAAATCTATCCATACTATTTGAGAGCGGATTAATCTCAAGTCTTATATCAACTTGTCCAATTATCGCGTCACCTGTAAGTTTATTACCAATAACTTTCATTTCAACACTTATATCATCTGCCCGAATCACATACTCCCTTATATGTTCTCCAAATTCGTGATTTAAGTGAAGTACTCTTTGATCTAAAAGGCTCTCCATCATATGTTTATATGATTCATAATCATCATATAATTTAAAAATTGTCGGTACCGCAACTTCATCGAAAATAGTCTTTGAACTTTTCCTTATAGGATTTTCCTCATCTTGCAAAGTAAATTGCAGCATACTGATTTCAATTTGTGGAGGATATAATCCAATTGCCGTTCTGGCCATATTATTATCCGTTCGATATGAAAACACTTCCTGATTCTCTAAAAAGACTCTCATACCATTCTCCATCGATTGAACAAAAAACGGATACAAATATTCTCTTCCCCAGTCTATTACCGGAATCTTAACTTCGCCTACTATGTTATGTTTTCTTCTAAATACTTCATTCCACTTTTGAAATGCAACTTGCCATCCACTAGCATCTATATGAAATTTGTTTGTAGCTAGCATTAATAAAACGGCTTCGTTTTCATCATCCCCACTATAAGCAACATATTTTTCACAATTTTCAACAACTGAAGTAAAATCATCAAACAATTGGCTAATTTGCGCCCTCAACATATATGCCTTCGCACATTTAGGTTCCAAACACAGTACATGATCTAAATATTCTGTTGCTAACTCCGCATTTGACTTATAGATTAAGGAAGCAAAAAATACATACGCATCCACAAATTTATCATTAAGCTCAATACACTTCTTCAATGCTTCCTTTGCATTTTCATTATCTTCTAATCCCTGATAATTTATTGCACTTATATAAAAAACAATACAATCCCATTCACTTTGATCTATGGCTTCCAAGCATCTTTGTGACTCGCCAAATTCCATTTTATACATATGTGCTTTTGCAAACTCAACAATACAATCAACTTCTTTCCTACACAGGTCCTTTCGTTCAATAACAGCATCGTAATCTCCCATTATATTCAAGATCATGAGAAGTATCCCTTCCAGTTCTTGGCACATTTTCAAAATACTTTCAATACTATTTTTAGCTTCTAATAATTGATCATTTTCAAGAAAGAATTTTATTAATAAAAGCTTATCCTTTATACTTTCATATTCTATAATCAAACCATCAATAAAAGCTGAAATATCCCTTTTTGTCTCTTTTTCAATTACAGAAGAAACACGTTGTCCCTTAGGAATAAATGATTCTATCTTGCTCGTCTTATGCTTCTTAATAATTTCTCCTAAATCATTTTTAGACAAATGTCCACCTATTGGTCGAAAGCGGTTACAGATTAATGCCGCCAATTCATTAAATAGTGCATCAGTATCAATATAAATATTTTTATTTCGTGCCCACTTTTCGATTGCGCTTTTTGCAATATCAATTCTACTCGTGCTTTCAACTGCAAAAAAATCACATTGTAGAAATTTTTTTACATCAATCTTACTCTTTTTACAAAGTTCATCCATTTCTTTAAATAACTCTTGTTTATCTTCATATAAAATTCCATCTCGTGCCTGTAAATATCTGTTTTTATATTGTAGCAAATTTCGAAAATCATCATTACACTCCGAACCTATAAAAACCGTCTCCTCAAGGATATTACTTGTTCGTAATAATTCTGACACCTTGGGCAAAGTGAATTGATTGATTTTTACTTGAAAATGTAATCGTCTACCATTTTCAAGAACAATGCAAAAATCGTTTTTTGATTCAAATGTAATTTCTGCCAACCCCTTTTCAAGATATTCAAACATGTACTTTATGCTTGCGCAATCTTGTTCTGAAAAGCCAATACTGCTTATCATACCACCAACATTTTTTCGTCCATTTACATAATCCATTTTACTGTACTCCTCTTTTATTCTTTCGTTTTCAAGCATACAATCTTCCAAATCCTAGTTATGTTCCCACTATGCTAACTCCACCTTCTCAATAATACACTTTCATTTTAACTATTTTAATGATAAAAAGTATTTAGCAAAAAGGCAACCGCAAGCCGTCCTCCAACACCTCGAAATTGCCTTGTCATACTTTATTCACTTAACATTCTTTTTTAGTCATTTTCAGACTCATTTAATCCGCCACGTCACAGCCCCAAATCCTTAATTTTTGGCTTAAATCTGGTATAAAAATCCTCTCTCAAACTCCCACAACCCTTGATTTTCCTACATTCTTCCAGAAAAGCAACTTCTTGCCGTGGCACCTCTACCAACAATTCCCGCACTGTCTTTTTTCCAAACCGGGCTTTATCATTTCGGAATAAGCTATCGCTTCATCATACGTATTAAAATAAACCGGGTAATCCATCGCATGCTCGCCATTTCCGGTTGCAGAACATTGTCCGACAATGTGTACTTTTCCGTTCTTTCCATTCACTGCATATGTTCCTGTTCCGCCTCCGGAAGAGTCTGGTGCTACTTCCGGTACTGGTGCAGAAGCGGGTTCCTGTATTGGTTCCGGTGTTGACTCCGGCATAGGTTCCGGTGTTGGTTCCGGTGTTTGCTCCGGCATAGGTTCCGGTGTTTGCTCTGCCGTCGGTTCCGGTGCATCCTTCTCGGTTTCCGGTACAACGGTTTCGTCACTAACCTCAGCAACGGAATCGGTAAAATCAAGTGCCGTTTCCACTCCATAGTTTTCGCCTGCACATCCCGCTAACATCAAACATATTCCTATGGAACAAAAAATTCTTGTAATTTTTTTCCGCATAATTCTCTATTCCCTCCCCATTATACCCCACCCTCCCTTTTTCCACCTTAACAGAACTGGCACACTTTGTCGAAAATCCACCAAAGCCCACACCAAAAAGACCCGAACCACAAGGATTTCTCCCTGTAGCCCGAGCCCGCTACGAACACTGCCCTAATATAACATTTTCCGCAACTACACTCCTAATGCCTAACAGAAAAATAATTCAACAAAATTTCTTTAATATGATTGTATCGTCGTGCATAGGAATTTTCTACACGAATAATCTGCAGATTGTGCAGGGCGCATATCTCATTTTTCTTTTTATCCCTGCTTTTAACCACTTCATCGGTAAAGTGCTCTTTGCCATCCAGTTCAATTGCCAGCACCGGGATCTGTTGCTTGCCCATCTTTTCATAAACAACAAAATCAAATCTTCCGGAGTAAAACAAATCACTATAATTAACATTGTCGCTAAATACTTGGGAAATAGCTACCTCCTTTTGAATCTGATACTTGTTTTGCGATAGCCAGATATTTTCCAATGCGTGGTTCAAATTCTCCAAAAATGCCTCTTCTGTTGCCGTACTGAATGGTTTGACACCCAAAGCACGGGAATTGGTAAGCACCGTTGAAAATAGCACTACACCAATTATATACACTTTGCACACTTGTGAGGTTTAAATATTTTTTTACATCTTTCGGCGTAATCCCGCGCTTGTCCATGATTCTGCGGAGATTGATTCCGGTTTCTTTAAGGTTAATTGTAGGGAATATATATTTTGATTTTTCCATAGCTTATCCTATTCCACCTCTCTA
>JAFTQC010000036.1 GCA_017462965.1 Clostridia bacterium
ATATGAAGAAAATTAATGGTGTTTTATTTTGGATTTTATCCTTAACCTGGGGACTTCCTATGACGCTCGTAGGCGCTTTGGTGGCGCTTGCCCTGCTCATTACTGGGCATAAACCGAAACGCTTCCAGCACTTCATTTATTTTGAAGTTGGGTATAATTGGGGCGGATTTGAGGTCGGCGGATTCTTCGTCGTGGATAAATATGCAAGTGAACGTACAAAACGCCACGAGGCTGGACACGGAATACAGAATATTATCCTGGGACCGTTAATGCCGTTCTTGGTGAGTATCCCTTCGGCAACGAGATATTGGTATCGTGAGTATCTCGTTAGGAAGAAAAAGAAACTTCATAGTGAATTGCCCCCGTATGATTCCATCTGGTTTGAAGGGTGGGCAACGAAACTTGGAGACAAATATTACAAGGAGGCAGTATAATGGAACAATACTTAGAATTGATTTCCGTCCCCACGATTGCAGTGGTGGTCTATTGGATTATCAACATCATCAAAACTGCTGTTAAAAGCGAGAAGTTCAACCGATTTATTCCATTGATTGCGGCGGTTCTTGGTGTGATTTGCGGGGTCGTTTGTTTCTATGCAATTCCGTCTATCATTCCGGCACAAAACGTGATTGTTGCAATCATTATCGGTGGCGCAAGTGGTTTGACGGCAACTGGTACGAACCAAATCATCAAGCAATTGACGAAGTCCGATAACGAAAACAAAGAATAATTGAATAAAGCAAGTAAAGCCTATCTGGAATTTTTTCTTGGTAGGCTTTATTTTTTTATCTGCGCATATGATTGTAATTGAATAATTTGTAAATCTATGTTATAATAAATACACCGATAAATAAGAATTTGACAAAACAAAACACAAGGAGAAATGACGATATGAAAAAAATCGGATTTATATTGGTGCTGATTCTCACACTCACTTTGCTTTGTAGTTGTGGTGGATATGTCAAGAATTATTCTGCAACTATTTTGATCACTTCCTGTCAAGGCGATGAAGCAAGTATGGAATTTGATACCTTTAAGGGAACGTATAATTTCAAATTAAGAAGAGACGATGATGCCGACCATACGCTTAATCTTAAAGCAAGTCTTGCTGAAGGTGAGATGAATGTTTATATCGGTGTTGATGGTAAAAAGGAATTACTCCGTACCGTTAAGGGTGGAGAATCTTGCGATGAAACGATTACACTTGATGATAAATATGATAATGAAAAAACAATCTACGTCATTCTTGAATCAACGGACAAGTGCATAGATGGTGATTTTGAGTTTGAATACAATTGATTCAAGCGAAGCGTACAAACAAATTCCAATTTGTAGGGATGACAACGACAATGAAAATAATTATTTATGGTTCTCAATATGGAACAACAAAGCAATACGCAGAAGAGCTCTCCAGAAAAACTGGTATTAATTTGAAAAGTTATGAAGACGTTAAGGACATAAACCTTTATAACACAGTTATATACGTTGGAGCTCTGTATGCCGGCGGTGTTTTGGGAATGAAAAGGACACTTGCGAAAATGTCGCAATGTCAAGGCAAAAAGCTTATCATTGCTACTGTCGGCTTGGCAGACCCGATAGACACAGAGAATACCGATAGTATTAAAAAAAGCATAAAAAGGCAACTTCCGAATGACCTATATGAAAATGCACACATCTTTCATCTAAGGGGCGGAATAGACTATTCGCGGTTAAGTTTCAAGCATAAAACAATGATGGGTTTGCTATATAAAAAAGCAGTAAGGCTACCAGAAGAGAAAAAGACCGCAGAGGTAAAGGCTATGATTGAAACATATAATAAAAAAGTAGATTTCATAGACTTTGACAACTTAACTGCAATAGTTAATGACATCTAATCCGTCAAATTCCAATTTATCGAATTAATTTAGGTGCAAATCTTTGACTTAAATGCATCTATAACGTTGAATTTTGCACTTATATAAAAATGGTGTCAAAATTTTAGATTACTTACAAAAACGACCTAATTCGAACCACTCGGATTAGGTCGTTTTTATTCAAGCCGAAAGGCTTGGTATGTAATCGCGGCTTGCCGTGTATGTCATTTCGACTTGATTACATACAATTAAAATTGATTACATTTCGCTATTACGAATTCCATACACCGCCTCAGCGGTGATTTTTATTTTAGTACAATCATCCAAGCACACGCCGTAGTGCCATTTTTATTGCAATTTTTTATAAATCAATTTATTTATCTTTTATCTTCATCTTCACTATACTCCAAAATATCGGCGGGTTGACAATCCAATTCTTTGCACAAAGCATTTAAGGTGGAAAATCGAATTGCTGAAATTTTACCTGTTTTTATGTTGGATAAATTCGCGTCCGTCAAGCCGATTTTTACGGCAAGGTCTTTCAGTTTTACGCCACGCTCTTTCATTACTTTATCTAATTTTAATACTATCATAATGTTTCGTCGTCATTCTTTTGTAATTCTTTGCCGTATTTGAAAAACAAACCAAACATAAACATAACAATACCCGATATAACTCCACCAAGCGAAATCGGGAACGTCAATTCGGTTGTAGGGTAGATTATACGTAAAACTGTTGAGCCGACAAGCGCAGGAACAACTGAAATAAGTACTACAAATATAGCACTCTTTTTCAAATAGTGACTTATTTTTTCTCCAAACGGGGCTTTTTCTTGCTCTACACTTTTGAAAAGGCTTTCGACATTCCAAAGTAACCCGATACACATAAACGCATATAAAGCAAGCGTACCAAATATGCTTGCAGTTTCCGCGACGGAAAATTCTTTAATTGCATTTGTACACGACAGCGCAATCGCCAAAGCGATAAAAACCAAACACGCTGCACAACTTACAAAATAAAGAACTTTCGTTACTTTATAACACACTTTTGCTGTTTTGATAATTTTGTTTTTTGTTTCCATAATGAAACCTCCTTTATTTTAATTAACTATATATTAGCACAAAAATTATCGTTTGTCAATAATTTTTCGATGTTTTTTATCGTTTATCAATATTTTTTTGCGAAATGATTGAATTATTTTCAAAAGTATG
>JAFTQC010000010.1 GCA_017462965.1 Clostridia bacterium
CAGTGCTTGCTCACTGCCGCTGTGCAAAACATGAAGAAAATTGCAATGTGTTGTTGGAACAACATCACATTGTTTATGCTATTTTTTCAAAAATACAAAGCCTATCTCGATTTTGAGATAGGCTTTGTCAGTAGTCTGAGGGCGCCGATTAAGGCGCCCTCAATGGTTGGTTTGCAGTAAACAAAGAATAATGTATTTGTTTTTGTTTGAAAATAATTTGATTCAACGTAATGCCAACATAATGGATAATATTGCGAACATTAGTCCAACAACGGCTAAATAGATGTTTTGCATCACTTTGCTTTCTTTTTTTAGTTGTTCTATCTCTTTTTTCAATTCATTAATTGCGCCGTGTAAAGCGTTAGCTGGTATATAATCTATGATTTTTGTTTTATCTTGATAATT
This sequence comes from Clostridia bacterium, assembly GCA_017462965.1. Lineage (GTDB taxonomy): Bacteria > Bacillota > Clostridia > TANB77 > UBA1234 > UBA1234. The sequence continues at coordinate 406 of JAFTQC010000010.1, forward strand.
ACCTTCATACGGCGGTGCGGGTTCAATAAGTTTGTTAAACTCTATTGTAGCATAATGCATTCCTCTTTTTAGGTGTACGGCTTGGTTTGATGTATTAAATAGTAGACAAAACAACGTTCCGTTAAACCCAGGATCGATTTGAGGACCATTAGATAAAATGATTCCTTGACAAAACAATCCTACTGTCAATCCAAATTTTCCAATCACATCTCTTGGGATTCTCGCTCTTTCCTTACACGACACAATAGCATAATCATATGGTTCAATGGTCAAGAATGACGATGCATCAGTTAAACGTTTGATCTTGCCGTCATAGTAATACTCATCGCCTAAAAGCAGATCATAAGATGCCCCTTTGATTCCTTTATTATTCGCATTATCAAGGAGCATTCCACAATCTATCATAAGGCTAATAATATTGTGTGATAGACCGCCTCCAATACGAAATGAATCGACTAAAGCATCGATAAGTTTGGTAATGCTTTCTAAATTGTTTTCTTTGCTTTTTAATACATAGGTCGCTTTAGGTGCATATTCTCGATCTTTAGCGTTTTGCTTTTTCTTGGCTTTCAATTTAGTCTTATCATACCCGCCGCGAGCCTTATATCTTTCTTCCAAAAGATCGTCTTCGGCATCAAGAAAAAACCAAATGGCTTCAAATCCTTTTTGGGAAACCAAAACATCGGCAGATTCTGCAGTAATAATCAATATGGGATGCTTGCCGGAATCCACTTTTTCATACTCACTTCTCAGTATACCGTAATTTTCTCCCGAATAAGTGGCAGAAACGAGAAACTTGTTATCATCAAGTTTGTAAAAATCTTTTGACTTCAAATATTCGTAATTAAAATCATCTTTTCTGGGAGAGCGTGTTGTCACCGCTTTAACTACGGAATAATTTCCGAGTTTTTCCAACGCCTTTGCAACGGTACTTTTACCAGCGCACGATGTTCCGGAGATAATTATTGGAATAGGGTTATTCGACATATATATTAGCTCTCCTTTCTGAAAATAAGTATTTTTTCATTTACTAAGCTTGCCCATTGAATACTGATTGTTCTGCGATTGCTGGGAATGTACCTTTTGAACTCATCAATTAATTTCATTCCATAGTCTTCGTACGATTTAACCATTGAATCAATTATTGGTTTTCGCTTATCGTTTTCCGGATAATCAGGAAGCACAAGGCAGAAAAAGCCGCCTGGTTTCAGTAAGTCACATAAGTGTTTATTGATTATTTCCATCGATGCTTTGTATTCGTCTAAAGCATTTTTGTTGGCACGACGACATCTCGCGCCAACCTCGAGTGCAGTATAGTCGCTGTGTTTTTTGTTCAAAAAACTGAGCGCCATTCTTTGAGACTTTACGTAGTCAATCATTTTTGGGTATGGGGGAGATGTTACTATAAGATCAACTTGCGAAAGATTTACATCTACAACAGAAGCATTGAATATTCTCTCGGTTTCTGCGGTTGTGTTGTAAAACTCTTTGAATGTTTCTGCTTGATTTTTTAGATGCACCTCGATCTCAGAAAACAAAAGTTTTATTCGCGTTTTGTATGTTTCAAAAACGGGTTTGCTTTTGTACTCATCATCCTTAGGCTTTACATTGTCGGCAATATATGCCCATCCTTTGTTTTGGCTTGAAAGTGTAGAGAGCATACTGGAAACAACTAATTTTAAAACATTGCTTAATCTAACATCCTGCACTTCATTATATTTCGAAATTAGATAGCAAATTTTGTTAAACGTATCTTTCTCGTACCAACCATCAAGTTCTTTTTGTTGCTCGGTTGTGTTAATAGTATAGTCTATTTTTCCGTCATAATTATCGCAAAATGATAAAAGTTGCTGTTTTAATGTTTCATGGTCCAAATCAGGATCCAACAATTCATATAGAGCGGAACATACATTGGAAGCAATAGGATTAATATCGCATGAAATTGGATTTCGTTCCAACAACAAAGCTTGGATAAATGTAGTACCGATTCCTCCAAATGGATCTAAAACAGTATCTCCTTTGCGAGATAGAATTTCAATCAATGTGTAAGGGATTTCAGGAATGAAAGTTGCAGGGTATGAGTAATGCTTTCTGCAATCGAATGGGTACATCGAATCAGAGGAATAATTGATATTAAAATCAAAATTCCAATTTATATTGTGTAGTTTACGTATGATATCGTTTGTATCCATAATCGTTTGCCTCCTCATATAAACCAATAACGTCGATTTTTCCATCCAAAACATTTGAGAAAAATTTGATGACATATTCTTTTAATTTTTCTCTGCTATTTTTCAATGGCATCTTGGCATGTTTTAATCCATAAGGTTCGTTTTTAAGAAAAATTCCCAACAATAAATCTTTAGATGATTCCCCGATAATCGAGGGGGATGACTCGTCTTCATACATTATTTCAAGTTTTCTTTCAGTTTTGTTATAATCCCAAATTGGGTGAATGCCGATGCTTAAACTTTGGAAATCTTTATCAGTTCTAAGAGAAGACTCAAGTTCATTCTCTATCTCAAGCCGTTGAGTGTAGTTGAGAAAATTACCATATTTGCTTATGTCATTGGTTTTGATTATCATAAGACAATCGTATAAGTCTCCACTTACAAGCCTTGAAATGATTTGAGACGGATTATATTTTATTAGTTTAATTTTATATAAATTCTGGTTGCTGATTTCAAATGTCATATTTCGATCTTCTATCAAAATACGATTTGTAGACTCATCAATCTCAAACTTGAAAGAATCTGTTAAAATCAACTTCTTTGAATTTCCGGTTTTTCCTTTATCCTTTACAGGTGTAGTTAATTCAATAGATTCAATTAGTTTTTTAATCTTGGCTTTTTGCTCTTCAAGCGTTAAAGTTGATAGGTTGCTAATTGAACTGATATCAATTTGCTTTTTTAGAATATACCTTCTATGAATCCACTTCTCGGTTTGTTCATGAAGATTTTTGAGCAATTCAAAATCCGTAAAATACCATTTAATTTCCCAAGGAGTTTTGTTTTGAGTTTTATCCTCAAAAACAATGTCCATCGCTTCGGTAAGCATATATTTGCCGGCAAACTCTTGTGGGTTGAGTAAAAGAAATTTATAAACTTTTTTTCGAGTATCGTACCATGCATTTAAGTAAGGCTCTGCAGATTTTTTAAATATGACTTTATCATCTTCTAAATACATAGATTTGGCAAGTTCAAGCGGTGCTTCCATAGGGAAAGGGATACCCATATGATATGCCATCCTAAACACATTATCTATGTTATCAAGATCAATTCTATCGCTAATAAGCTTGCTAAAATAATGATCTCCTGCAATTATATCTGAGACAATATTTTTTTGACTGTCATTAAGTACACCAGTCAATGCACGAAGTTTTCCAAAATAAATTTGTTCAAACGGAGACGAGTATCCGTTTGCCCCTTGGTTATATGTTACAACACTGGTAAAAATATTTTTTAGACCTTTTTCTGGAACAAATCCTTGTTTTTCCATCAGATATTCATAAGAGTGTCCAAATGGACCATTGGCAACATCGTGCAAGAGTGCCGCTACAATCAAAAGATCCAAATCTTGCTTATGTGACAAATATTTCTTTCTATTGTATTGGACATTATACTGTGCCAAAAATGCAGTACCAACTGAATGTTCGAAACGGTTGGTATTAGAACTTCCAGTTATGCACAAAGAATTGATATTACACAATCTTACTTCACGTAATCTCTGCACTTCGGGTGTCATCATGCACTTCCAAACTAAAGGAGAAAATTCGATTTTTCCGTACAAAGCATCGTATATATACATAATTTACCTCCTTAAAGAATTGGCGCAATGCATTCCTGAACACATTGATTGTAGAATTCCTCTAAAACTTCCAGTAGCAGCACCAATAACATACAGATCATCATCTATTTGAAAGTTATTATTAATATTGAATCTAATAGTCTCTTTCAGTTCGGGTGCATAAATAATAATATCTTTTCGATCTAACCCGATGGTTTGAATCAAAACAGCTTCAATAAAATCGATTATTTCGTCGTTAATTTTATCAGCAAAAATATCTTTTATATTGCCTTGTTGAACCGGGATGAATTTTTCTGCAAAATTTAAATCAGAGATTTTATTATTGATGTAATCATTATATGACTGCTTAATTGGAATTCCATTATAAACTTTTGTATATTTTTCTTTGAAAACGTTCAGTACGTTGAGATCATCACATTTAATAATAATTGCCAGGTTGGTAAATTTTGAAGATTCAGTACTGTCCGTGTATCCTTCTAAGAATAATGCATCGTTAACCGAATATGAAATAATAAAGCCATTTTTTGAAACACAGTATGTTCTGCCATCTTTGTATTTAAGCTTTAAATCACCATGACAATCTAAAACATTAGCAATTTTCTCTGTTGGAACGGTTATCCGTATGCCGAGCTCGTAAGAGGTTTGTGAAACCTTACTTTTCAAGTTTTGAATTAATCTACAATTACTATTAACATTTCCCGTTGCAACAATCACTTTTTTAGCACAATAATTTGATATACCGTCTTTACTTTTAATTGTAATTAAATAAATGCTTTCGTTTTGATAAACAGATTTTTCAACATTTAAAACTTCAGTATTATAATTGATTTGCAGACCGCTCACTTGAGCTTCGTTAACTTTTTTAGATAGATAAGAAATATATTTATCCTTTTTAAACTCGTATACATCATAATACTTATACGTAATACCTTTTGTCTCAAATAATGCTTTGGCTTTAGTTTGAGTTTCCGCGGGGACATCAACTTTACACAAAGCTAATTCTTCTTTTAAAAATCCTATTTGTAAATTCAGGGATTTTTTGAGAGTTTCTTCTTGCGAGTCCCAAAATGGTAACAATCCACTTCCTGCGGGGAAATTGCTTATTTTGCCACAACTAAATCTTGATGCGCCACCAACTCCAGATACAATACTGCACTGATCACACTTTGAACATTCTGAATTTGTATAGCAAGTACATGTTGTATTGGTATCACCTTTTTCAAAGCAAATGGAGTTTTTCAAGACATCTTCGTCCAAAGTAGACAGAAAGCCTATTCCTGCCGGTCCTAATCCTATCAAACAAATATCATAAAGTTTAGACATAGATTCTTATCACCTTTTTAAGTGCTGTTTTGTCGTTGGTTTCGATTTTTTTGGTTATGGTTGTTTTATTTCCGCTTTCATCGACATATTCAATCGTAACATAAAAACAATCTGTGGATTCTGATGCAAAATTCATAATAAATGTTTCTCCTGAAAGTACATCAATGCTATATCCACCGATATACACTGTAACGACTTGACTAACGGGCTCATCTGTGTCGTCTACAAGAATAATCATACCTTCAAATTCATACGAAAGAGGCAACGAAAGAGTTTCAATAAAATAAGAAAATACAGGAACCCGTAAAAATAATGATGGCATCATAAAAAACAAAGAAATAATAAAGCTAATAATTACAAAAAATACGGATAGTTTAATCGAAAAATTCTTGAAAAAACTTTTAATTATGCGCGAAATATGTAGCCAACACCACTTGAAAAAGTTAATGATACCTGCTATAAACATATTGCCCTCCGTCGGTGTCATACGTTGTGAATAAACTCTACAACGTTCTCTATGCGACAATCTAATGTTTCGCATACTTTCATTAAAATATCTAATCTTACTGGTTCGTTCTTCCCAAATTTAGCAAGAGTGCAGGCGCTAATTCCTGTAGCATATAGCAAATCCATTTTGCTCATATTCTTTTCTACTAACTGACGCCATAACGGTTTATAACTGATTCTCACGAGCACACCTCAAAATATAAAAATACATTTATAACTCAATTGCAAAGTAAAACGCAACATTGGTGAAACAATATAGGGATAACTTGGGTATAAATCCCCCTATAACACCAATAATGATTTTTGCTTTACAAATTGAATTGATTTTATAATAAACATCCGAAGATGTTTATTTC
>JAFTQC010000011.1 GCA_017462965.1 Clostridia bacterium
GCAAGGCACGAATTAAACGATTATCTAAAGAACTTTGAAATACTACCCTATATGGATTACTATTTCACAGCAAACCACTTTGCCAAGAAAAAAGGCGGTGTTTCCCGTAGGAGCAATAATTTCTTTGCTGCCACCGGCACAATTATTGATATTGATATTCACGACAAGAGAATACCTCAAGACCACATAGACAAAACACTTACCGTTTACAAATCGAAACTTGATACCTTAATTACCTTGGGCGATGCATTCCCATACCATTACTGTGTGAACAGTGGCCGAGGTCTCCAATTTGTTTACATCTATGAAAGGGCAATCAATTTTAAACTCCAACTAATGCACAAAAGAATGCAAGAATTGATACTCAGTCAACATTCCCAACTTCTTGCCGATAACCCCGAAATACAAATCAAGTTGGACAGTGGAACCACAAAAAAATTAAGCGGTGTTTACCGTATGCCCGGAACTTATAATCCAAAAGTTCATAAGCAAGTGACCTATACCAAAACAGGTTACCGCTTTCTTGACACTTCCAAAATCATTGACGAATATGGTTTCTTTGACGAACCACCCGGCCCCCGTCGTATAAGTACCTATCATATCAACCCTGACTTTAAGGGTACATCAAAAAGAAAATCCCGTAATAATATTTCCCATTGCCGAAAGATGATAAATGCAGTTTACCAATACCAAGAAGACCATTATGCCTATCATCAAAATCCCGGTCACGAAAATCGTAATTGCACCTGCTTTGTGCTAATTCATTTGTTGTTAGAAGTAATGGGGTATGATGATGTGCTACAAGAAATTTTATCATTCAATCAAAAATTTTATGTGCCATTGCCCGAAAAGCGATTAAGGTCAATGTTGGATTATGCCTATGAAAATTATTTGAATGAAGAAAAATATAAAATGCGATTTTTAAAGACTTCCACAATTCTTGAAATGCTTAATCTACCGGACGGGAAATATGGTATCTGTGACAATTCGGAAACAAGGAAAAAGTTAGAGAAAGAACGGGCAATCAGACGAGAACAAAAAGGCAAACGAGATGTAATCATATGCGAATTATTTAACCAAGGATTAGAGTACAAAGAGATTGCCAAGCAAGCCGGTTGCAGCTTGCGAACCGTCAATCGTGTTATCAATAAGCACTCTCCACGAAAGCAAGACAAGAACAATAAATATGATGAAGTTGCAAAATTATATTTAACCGGGATGCCTTATACGGAGATTTCCGACAGGACTAATATCCCACTTCGTACCGTCAATCTAATCATTGCAACAGTCTACCCAAAAGCAGACCGTCCACAACCTTGGAGAGATGCCGGTATGAAGAAAGAAGATTTTTATGAGCAATACAAAAATTCTCATTCATAGAAAATGCAACTTATGACAAAAAGACTTAACCCCTTATGTACACCCGCGATACTGTCACTATAGATATCTAACAATTATTCTGCTCTTAATAAATTTATATTAAGACCAAGTATAAAACTATCTTTTTATGCTCAAAATTCAACCATCTAAAACTATAGCTGTTTTGGGATTTTGTCGCAATTTCCAAAACCAAAGGCATAGACTGAAATCACTCAACCTATGCCTTTTAATTCTCTCTATTCTTTATTATTAAACCATACAACATCATAATCATCTTCATATTCTTCAATGGTTTCTTCTGTTAAATATATACCCTCTTCATTACCCATATACATAAATACCGGTATATCTGACACATCACAAGACCAATAAAAAACTTCTTGTTCTTCCCTTTCATTTGAGTAAAACAAAATTCCGTCATCATCAATGGGAATTTCCTTTTCGTAAATAAAACCAAATCGACTTCCGTGTCCCGAACTATGGTATTTCAAAAAATGTTCAGCTACTCCTTTGTCTAATGTGAAAGAAATAGCATATGTCGGTAATAAGTAATTTTCTGCGACACCTCTATATAACTTGATTTTATTTCTCTTTGCCTTACCCTTTAATATTTCCTTGTTTCGCTTTATACGGTAGTTTCGCTCGTCTTCTGTTTCGGATAACAAATACTCATCTATCATTTCAATCATTTCACATAAATCAAAATTATATCCTATGTATATTGTCTCCAACATTAAAGGAATACGGTGTACTCTTGGAATATCTTGATATACTTCTTTAAAATATTCCCAAGGGGTATTTTCGTGAGTTCCATAATTAATTAACACTCTTGAAATCTTACGACAACATTCTTCGTAACTTTCGTTTGGTTCAAGCATATTCTCTTTAAATTCTTCCCAAGTCTGCCCCTTGCTATCTTGGAAATAGTATTTCATTCTTTCTTCCGTCATAAATCATATTTCCTTACACTTCAATAAACCATTTTATAAAAGGACCACTATTTAAAGCGGTCCTTTACAAAGTCCTTTTCAATTTGGTGTAAATGTGGTGTAAATATAAAATCTTACACATCATCAAATCTCGCAAACCATTGATTTTACAAGGTTTTTAGCACTCTTACTTATCAAGACTCTTCATCGTCGGGA
>JAFTQC010000047.1 GCA_017462965.1 Clostridia bacterium
GCTGATTGCTTGATCTTTTTCTAGTGGTACTTTGTAACCATTTTCGTCGATTACGAATGTTTCTGTGGCATTTCCTAATTTTTCTGCTAAGTCTAGGTTAGCTTTGGTTGCAATTTGTGTTTTGATCGTTTCTTTGTTGAAGCCGTAGTATGATTCAACAAGTCCTGCCGCATTCATTATTTTTGAAAGTGGTATTGTATCTACTAGAACACTAATTTCTTTTAGTGTTAAACCTAGGTTTGTTGTAGAAATCTTATCAAATCTTACATATGTAAGTCTTGTAATGATTGGCGCTTCTACTTCAACTTCAGTTGGCATTAAGCCTTTGTTTTCGAATATGAAGATTCTGTTTTCTACAAAGCTTTCGCCTGATGAAATTGTAGCTTCAATTTTTGTTGCAAAGTTTGTCTCTTTGAAAGTTATTCCACTGTATCCGTTTGGATCAATTATTCTAACTGGTTCATTTGACGTAAATACAATCTTTGCAGGGCTAAGTATTGTTACATCATATTTTTCATAATCTATCATAGCTTTTGTAGAATCGATAATACTTATATTGATGCTTTCAGACGCCATATTGCCTCTTTCATCAATAACTTCAAATTCGTAAACACCGTTATCTGTAGCTTCATATGTCATAAGTGTTGTATACTCGAAATTGTTTTTAGTAATATTATCTTCATATTTTGATTTAGCAATTTCACTTCCGTTAACAGTTATTTTCTCTATAGGAAGTTTAGATTTGATAACTGCAGTAATTTCTACAAGTTCACTACTTATTTGTTTTTCTTCAAGTCTAATTGTAGGTTTTCCGTCAATTGAATTTCTAAAATCTACTTTTATTACATCGCTTATACTTGTGTTTCCTAGTGTGTCACTAACAATTACTCTGTAATAATATCCATTATCTTCTTTATATTCTTGTTCTAATGTCGAACTTGATAGTGAAGAATTTTCAACTTTTATGTCTTCCCAGTTGTTCTTATCTTTGCTTCTTTGCCATACATAGCTTTCAATTCCGCTTTCGTCTACACAATCAACAATTGTTACAATTACTGGAGTACCAATAACTTCACCTTGCTCATCTGCGTTTGATGAAATTCTTCCAAGCTTTGGTCCTTGATTATCTATTTTTATTTCAGCTGTCAATGTTACTACTTCATTTCCATTATTGGCTTTATCAATTACTTTATTTGTTGGTATTTCAAGTCTTAACACACCACTCTCATCGATTCCAGATAACACTAGATCATATGTATAATTCGTGATTACGTCTCCACCTAAAGCTGAATCATACTCGTTGCTTGAGCTTGCGATTAATTCTTTAGCTGCAAGTGTAACCGTTTTACCATCTATTTGGACATTTATATCTTCTGCTGCAAATTCGTTATTTCTAATTCCTGCTCCAAAGTCTTTTACTTGCAACACAATTATTACGCTCATTTGACTATCCATTATACCATTTCCAATAACTTCGTTTATAACAATTCTTGGGATCGTGTTGTCTACATAGACTTGAACGTCTGCACCATTATGTCTTGCATAAGGCTTAAGTCCAGTAATTGCATTTGTATTGTTTGCAGCATCAACTATACTTCCAGCCGCAACATTGATTAATAAATATCCATCTTTCTTTATACCACTTAATTTTAAAGTATATTCTTTGTAATATACCAAAAGTCCTGTAGCAGTATCTGCCTGAGTATATTCCTTGTTTAAAATAACTTCTTTTGTTGGTGTAACAAGGTCTGAATCAACATAAACTTGTATGTCTTCGGTATCAAAACCTTCTTTCAAATCTAGTCCACTAACGTCTTTTACTAGTATTGGAATTTCAATTTCATACTCACTATTTATATACCTTGGATCAATTGTGTTACTGATATTCTTTCCTGCTGTTATGCTTGCAACTTTAATTGGTCCATTTAAACTAATTTCTGGATTGCTATTATCTGCAAATAGATTTGTTTGCGATGCTGCGAAATCAGTTTGTACGCTTGAATTTCCAAGTTTGTCTGCTACAGCATTTTGAGGTATGTTAAAGCTAATTTCACCTGTTTCTGGCATGTTCGATAGTGTCAATTTGTATTTATATACGCCACTTTCTACTGAAAGAAATTCTACTTTCTTTTGCGCTGCAGATTCTTTTCCTGAAACATATACGTTTATATCATCTGCTGTAAATTCTTTTGTTTCAATTCCAACATGCTTATCAATAACTTTAAACTCTACACCTTGTGCATCTCTAATCGATATTGGTGTATACGCTGCCGCAGGTGTCAATTCTATTGTTGGCGCTGTGTTGTCTAAATAGAATGTTCCTCTAAGTGTAGTTCCTGATTCATTTCCTGCATAGTCTGTGATTGGACTAGTAAATTTCACATGTAAATAATATATACCTGTTCCATCATCTTTCGTTAGCGTCGTAGTATGCTTGTGTTTAAGCATTCCACCAACTGATAATTTAGATGACGAAAAATTAGTGAAATATGATGGTGGCTCTGGATCTGTCGTCCACGCATAAAAGAATGAACAAGATCCTGATAGTCCCGATCCTCCTGTATCTTCGATTGTTATTGTCGCTGTTTGCGATTTCTTATATTCTGTGCTTGAATCTATCTTAATTGTTGGAGGTGTATTATCAAAATTAAATAATGCTGATGCTCCTCCTGCCGTTGAATTTCCTGCGTTTCCAACTGTATCTGTAAAGTTCGAACTTACCTTTACATGTAGATAATAAGTTCCTGTTCCATCACTTTTTGTTATTGTCGTTGATGTTTCTCTTACGTTAGAACCTACTGTCATTGTTTTTGAGCTTGTATACGATGTTGGCGTTGCTGTACTTGTTGTCCATGAGTAGCTTATCGTATATGTTCCTGGGTTTAGGAACGCTCCACCTGTATCTTTGAATGTTATTGTTGCTGTATGTGATTTTCTATACATAGAGTCTGTATTGCATGTCATTGTTGGCGCAATTCTATCTGTTATGTAGTTACAAGTATCACATCTACCGTTTAATGGATTTGAATCCAAGTGATCTGCTCTATCTTTGATTGCTGTACATTTGCTTCCTATTACTCTTACGCATTCAATGTAGTGATCTGTAGATGTTTGAGTATATGTCGATGACCAGCTATGGCCTAATTCTGCGGTATATTCTCTGCTACATTTGCTACATATTTTTCCTACTGTACAGTATGCTGTACCACCATAGTGTGATTCCGAATTTATTATGCTTCCGCAGTTACATTCGTCCCAGTGGCCATTTGCATCTTGCATCAATTCATATGAATGCCAGTGACATGTGCTATGGTCTTTGTATGAACAACGTGTACAAATTTTACCGTTTACACAATGATATGTCATGTTATGGCCTAATGGTGCTGTATATTCTCTACTACAAGTAGAACAAATCTTTCCAACTAAACAATATGCTGTACCACCCGAGTGCGATGCTGTGTTTATAACGCTTCCACAGTTACACTCCTCCCAGTGTGTGCTAGCGTCTTGTTTTAATACATAATCATGCCAGTGGCAAGAATTATGGTCTTTGTACGAACAATTTGAACATTTTTGACCATTAACACAACAATATCCCATGCTATGTCCTGCTGGTGCGGTGTACACGTATCCACATGTACTACAAGATGCTCCAGCTAAACATGTTATTGTACCACCAGAGTGACTAGCTGAATTTATCACAGATCCACATGAACATTGACGCCAGTGTCCACTTGAATCACTTCTTAACGAGTAACTATGGTTATGACAATATGAGTGGTCTCTTGCGCCACAACTTGAACATCGATTACCATAATCACAACATGCTGATGTGTAGCTATGGCCGTATGCATATGAATGCGTATATCCACAAGTACCACAAGTACCATTAGAAGTACATGTTGCCGAACCTGAGTGACCAGAATAACCATATGTGCTGCCACAATTCTTGTTACAATAATACCAGTGCCCAGATGAATCATATGTTATTGAATATGAACATCCGCCACCACAACTGTGTCCGCAAGACATACATCCATAATATGAACAGTGTGATGCGCTACACCAGCCATCATAACAACTACAGCTTGTACGTCCGCAGCAATCACACGAAGATTCGTGTTCACAAGGTTCACGCGTATCTTTTTTGCCACAATTTTTACAATATACGGGGCCACCCCAATATCTTCCACATACGCCACACTTATTAGGGTATGGATAATTGTGTTTTCCATTACAACCAGCCTCTACTTCGGGCATGAATATTATTAGCATCATAAAAACCATGAGTACTGGTATAATCCATTTCAATTTCGATATATAATTAGTTTTTTTCATATCCATCACTCCCTTTATAGAACTTGCAATACATGTAATACTTCTACTAATTTTCTGGGTAATTTTGAACATAAATATTTCTAGATATAGTTAGTTTAATTATACTATATAATCGGCTTATTTTCAATATTTATGTCAACCTTTTTGAAATATTTTCCAAAGTCTAAGGGTCGAGGAAAAAAGGACAAAGGGACGGGGCTTTTGTCCTTTTTTTCACACGACCCCTATCTCTTTAGAAAATATTAGGCCTTATCCTTCTGTGTTTTTGTTGTATATTCCAGTGCCGGTTCCGCTTGCTGTTTCAGCAATGATTGAAACTGTTGTAACATCAAGTAAACCTGTATTGTATATGCCGTAAGCTTTTCCAGATGTTGTGACTGCATATATTGCAGAAGCATCTGAAGATGAATTTATTATTGTTAATACGCCTTCGTTTGTGATTGCTGTAACATCTGTTGTTGACGTTTCACTTATGTTTTTGCCTCTCATATCAAGGACTATGTTTTTGTTTTTGCCTATAGTTAAGTTACCTTCATTTGAGATGTTTCTTATTAATGTTATCTTAGAAGCGCCTGCGATTGGCGAATCTGTCGCTGCTGCAATTGCTTCTTTAAGCGTATCGTAATATGTTGTAACGTTGTTTTGATCAAGTCTTGCTACACCTGTAACTAGCATTATGCTGTCACTTGCGCTTGCGCTTACGTTGCCAGCCGCATCCATATACCAAACATACAACGTCTTTAATGATGTTGATCCTGTTAAAGTATATTCGTAAGTAGTTCCATCAGTATACGTGTTCCATGTAACATTTGATAGATCAACAGATGGATTTTCGCTTACGTAATAATACTTCACGCCGTATCCTTCTTCGTTTCTATCATCCGTTGCTGATAACGCTAATGTTATCTCATGGTCATATACTTCTTCATCACCATTATTTATGATTACTGTACCTGTTGGTGCAACGCGGTCAATGTTACCAACTGTATATGTTGTCGCTTGTGCGAAGTTATATCCATCATATAATCTAGCAAAGATTGTCGTATTATTTTGAGTAACATTGTATTGATATGTTCTTTCTGTATCAATCATATCAATCCACATTGGTTCGCTGTCACCTTGGTTTCTTATACCAATTTGTTTTGTTACAGAAGTTCCTTCTGGCCAATCTCCGTTATACAAGTTATTCATTTCGTCAATAGGCCACTCAACTATTACTGTAACATCTCCACTCGTTGGTGTTGAAGGTTTTGCGGTTATTTCAATTGTTTCTGGTACTTTAGCCGTTACAATTGAAGATTCTTTTGACTCAGTTGTATTTCCTTTTGAATCAGTCGCTCTAGTCTTTACAAAATATTTTGTATCATCTTTTAGCCCGATGAAATATGCATTTGAACCCCAACCGTTTTCAGCATATTCTTCGCCCTCTATTCTATAAATGTATTCAACCGATACTATTTCTGACAATTGGTCTACTTGATTTGACTTAACTACTATAGTTGACGAAGACGCTCTAAGTGTTGGTGCATCATCTGTTGGACCAACATCGTCAATAACTTTAAACTCTGTCTCATCAGGATATGTCGCTGCATATTCACTCATAGCCTCATCAGAAGCATAGTAATATACTGGTCCAAGTACATTTGTAAAGATTCCTGTACCAAGATTTTCTACCGTCTTAGAAATTACGATATCAGTCATATTTATGTCGCCGCTGAACGCTTCACTTTCTATGTACGTATTTCCAATTTCACCTGATATTATTCCCAAGTTTAGGCAATATTCAAACGCTGATTTATCAATATCTACAAGTGTCAGGAATTCTAATTCTTCTAACATATTATTCATATAGTATGCACTGTCAGAAATATACTTCACATTTGAATTTATTACTATTGAACTAGCGCTATCTTTTCTACCATGTAGATATATTCTTTGACCGTCTTTACTTAAAAGTGTATATCTATTTTCTAGTTTAAATGCACCGTTATTTTCGCTAACATTAATAACATTAAAGTTGTTTGTTCCCGCAAATGCAGTTCCATCAACGTTAGCCGAATTTGATAATGTATCTGGAATTGTTATCTCATTTACATTTTCAAGTCCACTTAAAATATATTTTCCTAAGTGTGTTATACCTTCTTCAAGTGTAAGTTTTGTTATAAGCGTTACATCATCTTTCCATGGTGTTTCTCCTCTTGCTGCAATATCAGCTGTTTCGCCCGCACCTGTTATTATTAACTCTCCGTTTTCTTTTTCATATGCAATTACAGCTTGATTTCTATTCTTGCTTATATCCCAAACTTTAACTATTGCGGTTGCAACATTGTTGCTGTCATCTCTTACATTTATGTAGTTTGTTCCTTGTGTTAACGTTACAACATTGCTTTCGCTCCATACAGCTCCATCTGTATTTGGCGTACCTGTTACCGAGAAGTCTAGAGTATCGCCTCTATTATCTGAAGCTTGTACATTTAATTTTAAGTTTGTTCCTGATGTCCAAGAACTATCTGTTGTAATATTCATTATAATTGGCGGTATTGTATCAATTACTTTTACAAGTCTTTCTAATTCCAAAATTGTTTCAGAATTATATTTTACTTCGTATGTAACCGTATATTCTCCAACCATTGACGCATCAAGCGTTGTATTAATGACAACTTCTAATCCTTGTACTTTTGAACTTGCTCCATTCATTACTATTTTTTCTTCAAGAAGCATAATACCTTCTTCTATGTATTCTTCGTTATTTACAAGTTCAATTTCTGCTTCACCATTTAATTCGGCAATGCATAAAATTCTATTATTTCCAAGTGTTCCCCAAGCAGTATCTGCTTCGTATGCTGTTTCTAACGTTTTGTTTAGAACATAAATCTTTGCACTTCCTGGCATCTTAAGTGTTGATGTTATTCCTATTTTTTCAGTTTCATCAAATACTAATATGTATTTTAGCAATGCTGATCCGTTAAATACATCTCCACTCATCGAAGTTGCTTTTTCAAATATTGCTTCTTCTAATGATGAACAGTTTGCGAATGCACCACTTCCTATGCTTGTTATATTTTCTGGTATATACACTTTTGCAAGGTTTGTATTCTTGAATGTGTTTGCCAAAATTTCTTGAACTTTTGTTGGTATTTCAAAGCTTACAAGTGATGTGTTTTCGAATGCACTTTCGCCAATTTGCTCCAAGTTTTGAATGTTTAATACATTTTCTAACATTACTGCAAATTTGAATGATTCGTTGCCTAATCTTGTTACGCTATCGCTTAGTGTAACTTCTTTTAAGCTTGGAGCTTCTGCAAACGCTCCATCTGCTATCGTTTCAATTCCTGCTGGAACTACATACGATACAGCCTCATTTCCTAGAGCATATTGATATGCAATTGTTCCTTCTTTATTTGCAAGCAACTTACCTTCAACATCTACATATTTTGCGTTTGCATCGTCTACTGCAATTTCGCTTGCTTTATATCCATAGAACGCTTTTGTTCCAATATAATCAATGCTTGCAGGAATTGTTAACACTTGTCCTTCAGCCACATTATATCTACTTGCAAAGGCATTTTCGTATATTGCTTTTACGCCTTCTTCTATTGTAATGTTATGTACTTTTGTATTGTTGAACGCGCCTTCTTTAACTTCTCTTACATTATTCTTAATTTCAAAATCCGTGTATGAAGAGTTTGAGTTTGCAAATGCATATGCACCTATTGTCATCAAATTATTTTGGTATAGTAGATTTCCAAGTTCTATAAATGCAGAGAATGCATTATTGCTTACTGCAATTATATTGTTTGGCAAGATTACTGTTGCAACATTTGCATCTGTTGATGAAATCGCATTTGTTCCATCTCCCACGTCGATTACTTTATAATCTTTTCCATTTACAGCGATTGTATTTGGAATTTCTAAAACATTTGAATTGCTTGAGTTTGTATATCCTATTATTTTTACATATTCGCCTGTTGCGTGCGTTACATATCTGAAGTTTCCTTCGATTCTAACTGTTGTATCCCAACTGTTTGGAATTACATCCACTGTTCTTACAAGCGTTTCTACTTTTGTACCATTATATTTAAGGATATATTCTATCTCGTATGTTTTTTCGATTTCGTGGTTTACGTCGCCGCTTATTTCAACAGTCAAACCTTCGCCCTCTAAGCTATATCCTGGTTCTCTATATTCATAATAGTCTTTTCCTGTTGTATCAACATATTGAATAATTTCTGTTTCGCCTTTTAGGTTAAATGTGTAGTCAACAAATGTTATAGATGCTGATTTGCTTACTGTTGACACATTTCCAGAGTTATCTTTTGCCCATACGTATATTGTTTTCTCTTCTGTTCCTACAGATAATACATACTCATATTCTCCTGTTGTAAACTCTAGCCATTCTACCATAGTTCCATGTGGATCTACAGTTCCATCTTCTGTTATGTATATTCCATCAACTTCATGGTTGTCTGTCGCTGTTACATTTACTTTTACTGTGTTGTTGTTTGTTATTATCGCACCATCGTTGATCAACACTTCTTCTACTACTGGTGGGATATCATCTATTCCTATAAATGTTGCTTGGTCTTTTGTTGCAGCATTTGTAGCATACGCTGACATTACAGCGTTTGATTCATAGTAACGTACATATCCTTTTCCTGTGTCTGTTCCTGCCTCTGTTCCTATGTTTACAAATACTTCTGTTCCTTCTATTGTTTTTAACGTTTTGCTAATTACAATGTCAGTTAATTTTGTTGTTCCATAGAATGCTCTCGCACCTATATTTTCTAGACTTGTTGACAAGTTTAATTCTGTCAAGCTTTCGCATCCTTCAAATGCACTAGCACCTATTGTTGTTCCGCCTATTCCTCTATCTGCTATTATTCTACTTAAGTTTTTAGCATTATAGAATGCACCTTCTGGAAGGTTGATATTTTCTGATATTGTAAGTTCTGTTACGATACTGTTTTCAAATGCATATGGCGCAATCGTTTGAACACTTAATAATAGCTCAACACTTCCTGTTGTTACTTTTGATGATGCAACGTATAAGTTAGTTCCCGAATCATCATATAGTATTCCTTCTTCGACTTTGAAGTTTGTGCCTGCAACTGTTAGCGTTGTATAGTTTGTTGTATGCATGAATGCATCTAATTCTATATCTGTAACAGTTGATGAAATATTTATCGTACTTGCACTTGTAAATCCTGATAATGCTTTGCTTCCTATTTTTGTTATTCCTTCAGCTATCGATACTGTTGTTATTTGTGGAACTTTTGATTCCCATGGTGCGGCTGCATCTGTCATGTCTTTTATTGCTCCACTTCCTTCTATCGAAAGTGCTTTGCTTGTTTCGCCATTTGGTTTTACTATTCCTACAACTGTTTTTGGCGCAGTCGCTTCGCTTAAATCATATACGTCTATTTCTACGTATGTCATATTTCCTGCTTCGTCTTTTGCCCATACATAGTATAGTTCGTTTCCTAACGTTATTGTTACATCTTCACTTGCAGACCATGTTGTTGGCTCGTCTGCCGTTGTTGTTATTGCATAACGTGTAACCTCTACATTATCGTGTGCAAGTATTCTTAATAGTACGTCTGATCCCGCCGTCCAATCTGGAGATAATGTTACATCCAATATTTCTGGTGGTTCAATGTCTCTCCAAATTGCGTATAGAGCTAAGTTTTCGTTTCCTGCATACTCATCTCCAGGATTATATATTGTTCCTGTTCCATCATCGCTTGTATTCCAATTTACGAATTCAAATTTTTCTCTTGTAAATTTATTTTCGGCAATCGTTCTGTTTTGGTCTTTTAATTTTATTTGACTTTCAACAGTTCCTTCTCCGCCATTTGCGCTATATGTTATTACATAAGCTTCTATTGTTGTTGAAACGTCGTTTCCTACATTATCAGTTGCTTTGAATTCGATTACTCCCGAATGTTCTATCAAGCATGTTACTGTTTTTCCGTCTTCTGTGTCTGTAGTAAGTTGCTCAATATCGTTCATGTATATTGCGTTTACTCCACTTTCAAAGTCTTTTGCTGTTACTTTTACCGTTGCCGCTGTTCCTTGATATTGTACAAATTCTACATTTATTGTTGGGTCTATTTTATCTACATTGTCTATTTCTACTTCATTGTATGCTACGTTTCCAGCTTGGTCGTATACATATATGTAGATTATCGCATTGTCTGATATGTATGTTTGTTCTATTGCGTTTACTACTGGGTCTACCGTTGTATAATTATTTCCTTTTGTATTTAAGTCGTGGTATACCTTGCTGAATTCATATCCTATTATTCCTGATGCTGCATCTGATGCATTCATTTTTATTGTTACATCGCCACTTGTCCATGTTGATGGTATCTTTTCGATGCTATCTATTTTTGGCGCTGTCGCATCATATTTTGTTTCTACTCCATTTGATACCGCTGTGTTTCCTGTTTGGTCTTTTACATGCAAGTAATATGTGTTGCTTTCTGTTACTGTGAATGTTGTCGAGAATTCTTTTTGTGGCGCATTTAGTTTTGTCCACTCATCATCAGCTGGTGCTGACGCTGTATGTGTTATTGCATATTCTATTACTCCAGAACCTTCATCTGTAGCTTCTCCAAAGATTGTAATCATCTTGTTTGTCCAATCTGTTGTGCTTGCTGTCAAATGCACGTTTGTTGGTGCATCTACATCTAGTTCCAAATATGACTTTTCTCGTTCATCTGTAACTATATACGCTACATATGATTTTTCTGGTTTGCGAGTTACAGTTCCTTTTATTGAATTGTCTACTTTTCCTATGAAGTTTCCATCATAGTAATTTAATATGCCGCCTGAAGAATAATAACCTATGTTATTTCCTTCAACAACTGGACTATCTGCAGATATTATATCTTCAGAATTTCCCATTGTTACGGTTCCGCCTAAATTATAGATTCCATAACCAGACTCACCAGCCGATATTGCTATTACAGTTGAATCGATTATTTCAACTCTTGCTCCTGTTCCAAGATTTATACCTCTTGCTTCAGCTTCTCCTGTTTTTGCTAATATCGTTGATTTTTCTATTTTTACTATTCCTATTGAAGTTGTGTTTATACCATTTACATTCACTTTTGTTTCTACTTCTAATGTTGAATTAGTTAATGTTACATATCCTTCTAATGTATTATTTATTCCACATTTTCCTGCTGATGTAATTACTGCATTTGTAATTGTTGCTGTTCCTGAGTTTTCTATTATTGTTCCATTTTCTGAACCTAAATGGATTTTTCCTCCATCCATTGTTAAGCTTGCTCTATTGTTTATAGCGTTTTCTCCACTTGAAGTTACCTGAGCTTCATTTTTAATTTCCAATATTCCTAGGTTGTATATCGCATTTCCTTGTGTTGATGTTACATCTCCATCTGTCATGGTGAATCTTGCACCTGTATTATTTCTTACTGTTTCTTTTGAAGATGTAGATTCTATTTTTCCATCAGTAATTTCAAATGTTCCTGCCAAGTTGAATATAACGGTTCCTACATTAGATTTTAGAGTTCCTCCATACATATTAACTGTTCCGCTATTTTCTACTGCGCTTCCTTCTTCGCTTGTTGCCTCTATTATTGCTTCTTGGATCTCAAGTGTTTTGTTTGAAATTATTCCTGTTGTTCCTTTTATGTAGCAGCTTTCTGATAATTTCAAGGTATTGTTATTGTTGATTGCTGCTCCTCCTGTTGCTGTTACTGTTCCTGACGAAATTTCAACACTTGCTTCTGAAGAAATGTTTATTGCGTATCCTACATGTGATTCTATAGTTGCATCTATTAATTTTGCCTCGGCCGTTCTTACTAAATTAATTGCAGGTCCTGTTTCTGTTGTTACGCTTGAAGAGCTTACATTTAATTTTCCACTTGTTTCTATTGTTGTTCCCTTTGATATTACTGTTGCATTTTCTACATTTATTATAGAGTTTGATTCACCAGTAATTGCTGATTGATTTGCTCCTACTGTTTCTAGTGTTACAAGTGATACTGTTAATGTTGAGTTTCCTTCATTTTTTACTATTACATTTTCTGATGTTATTGTTCCATAACTGTTTATTTCTAGTTTTGCTCTGTTTGTTATTACTGGAGCCGACTGTGTTGTTGTTAAATCTTGATTATTTAAGTCTAATATAATGTCTTTGTTTGCACTTATAACAACACTTTCGTTTATATCTTTTAATAATCTTATTGTTGTTCTTCCTGCTCCATCTGTTCTTGCTGCATCTATTGCTTTTTGTAATGTTGCGAAGTAGTATATTTCTTCGTCTTCGTACATTTCTATTGCAGTATTTATTGTTATTTCTGATCCTGTCATTATCGTTGTGCTTACATCTGTTCTATTTCCTGCTAAGTCTTGTACCGTTCCGTTATAACTTACTAATTCTAATTTTCCAAAGTCTTCTTCTGCAGCTACATATGTGTATTTTATTTGTTTTCCTTCTATTACTGCTGTTGTTACTTTCTTTTCTATTCCATTTCCTACTTTTATTATTAGACTTGGTATTACTGTTGTTTCGTCTATTCCTAGTTCTTCATTGAATTCTGCTACTATTGTTATTTCTTGCTCTCTTGCGTATGTTCCTGTTTCTGGCGAAGTTACGCTTAAGCTTACAAATTCTGGTGCTATATCGTCTATTACTTCGAATATTGCTTCTGTACTATATTTTGTTGCATACAAATGCATTACTTTTGTTGATTGATAGTATCTTACAACTCCCTTTGGATATGCACCTTCGCTATATACACCTATGTTTGCAAATACTCCTTTTTGGCTTGCATCTGCATCAAATATTGTTTCTAGCGTTTTTGGAATTTCCAATACAGATAGTCTTACTGTGTTTGCAAATGAGGCTGCCCCTAAATCTTTTAATTCTGATGATAGTGTTATTAGGTGCAAGTTTTGACATTCTGCAAATGCTCTTGTTTCTATTTTTGTTCCACCTATTTCGCCATCGATTCTGTATAGTTCATCACAATCTTCAAATGCGCTTTCGCCTACCGTTGGATTACTTGTTGTTACTATTCTGTTTATATTATCGTTGTCATAGAATGCGAATTTCTTTATTGTTTCAACTGTTGTTGGCATTATATAGTCTATTCTTTGATCCGCTGCTGAATGAAGATATATTGTAGTTTTGTCTTTATCGTATAATGTGTAATTGTCATATACAAAATAATTGTTTCCTTCTGCTATTTCTATTTTTTCGAATTTGTTTGTATATATCATTGTATCTTCCATTATTTCGCTCAATGTGCTAGGGAAATATATTTCGCTAACTTTTTTCATCGATGATAATGTATGATTTCCAAGTGATGTTATACCTTTTTCTACTTTTACTATTTCTATTTTGTCTTTATAGAATTGATATGGAGCGTTACTTTCTTGATATGATTTTGTTTTTCCTGTTCCCGCAATAGTTAATTCATTTTCTTCTTTTAAGAATGCATATACTTCTCTGTTTTCGCTTTCACTTATATCCCATGCATTAACTACTTTTGATACTACGTTTCCTGCAGTATCTTTTACCCATATATAGTTTGTTCCGTTTTCTAATTCGATTTCATCGTTTGTTGTTTTATAACTTTCGTCGTCTGGTTCTACATTTGTTGTTGTTACTGCATATCCTTTTAATTCTAAGTTGTCTTCTGCTGTTACTTTTACTAATAGTTTTTCTCCTGGTTTCCATTTTTCTGATATTTCTATATCTGTTATCTCTGGTGCAACTGTGTCTATGTTGTTTATTACTAATGCTTCTTCGTCTATTATTATTCCTTCTTCTAATACCCTAGCGTATACTGTTGTGTTTTCGTTTATTGGTATTGAAGATACATACATATCCCACGTTCCTTCACTTCCTATTCTATATTCTAGTCTAAGTGCAGGGTCTAGGCATTCTATTATTGCTCTTACTGTTGTATTTGTTGGTGTTGTCGGATTTGCTGTAATAGTTAACAATTCTTCTGTTGGAACAAATACTGCTTCATAATGTCTATCTCTCATATTTACTAATGTTGCTGGATTTACAGTAACATTTATTGTGTTTTGAATTAGGTCTGTTCCTGTCCAACCTGCAAACGAATAACCTGTTTTTGTAGGATTATATAATGTGAATTCTGGCGTTTCTCTTGTATATTCTGTTGGATTATTGGCCGCTAGAATACCACCATTTAGCTCATATGTAATCGCAAATTTTTGAATTCCTGTTTTTGCTATTATTGTTGTGTTTCTTCCTGGCATCTTAAATGTAGCATTTTGACTCCATTTTCCTTTTTCGTTTACAAAGTTATTATATTCTTCCGATGTTTCTGGAACTCCTTCAATTACCCATCTGTCAAAATCATAACCACTGTTTGGAACTGCCGAAATTTCTACTTCTGATTCGTATGGAACGTCTATCATTGTTCCAATTACTGATGCATTTTCTCCTAAAACAGTTAAGTTAAATTTTCCTCTATAATAATATAGTCTAAGTTCTGTTGAACCGTCTCCTTTAATTTCTGCCATACCAACTCTTTGGCTATGTGCTTCATTTTCTACAAATCCAAAGAAGTCTCCACTTGTTTTTGGCACAGCATATGCTAATTTTCCTACCGTTCCTGTAAAGGTTTCAGTTAACTTTAATTCATACTCACCAAGCATGCCTTCTCTTTCAACATAATGGTTTACTTTGTATTCCATATCTGTTCTTGGTGCCCATATCGCATATAGTTTTTTCTGAATGTCGCTTCCTGTTGGCGTGTATTCTTCTTCTGGTGTTATTACATCTACTTCATCTTCTGGCAATGCGTCTTGTTTTTCTGACCAACCTACAAATACATATCCCATTTTTGTTGGCGCTTCCATTGCTAGTTTTATTGATTCTCCAGCTGCTGCATATACTGTCTCAACGCTTCCTACACCGCCTTGTAAATCAAAGTTTATTATATAATCGTAATTTATTGTATAAATTGTTGCCTCAGATAATGATTTATTTCCTGCTTCATCCTCTGTTCTTGTTACAAATTCATATTTTGTCTTATTTGTTAATGGTCCTATTAATTTTCCTTCTTGCCATGTGTAATCGTCTTCGTATGCTCCAAGTCCATCATATAATCTATATCCATATTCTGTCTTAGATAATAAATATGTATCTGCTGCAAGATTATCTTTTTGATTTGATGTTAAAATTACATATGGTCCTGATTCAACAACTGTTGGTTTAGTTATTGATGGAGATGTTTTATCATATACTATTGTTGCTTTTACAATTTGATCAGTTACGTTTGCAAACTCATCCTTGAACCAAGCATACAATGTTATTCTCTTTTCTATATTTCCTAAATCAAATTCTATATTTGTCTTGTATTCTACCCATCCCTCATCTGAAGAATTTGGTTTTAAAGGATTATCTTTTGTGATCATCATCTTTGTCGCACCATCGGCTCTTAAGATGACATCTACTAAACGTTCTTTTGTGAAACCTTCACCATTATTTACAACCATTGATAAGTTTGAAGGAGCTTCGTTCATTTCAATAATTCCTGTAACATTTACTCTTTGTACTGTTCTTCCACCATCTTTTTCTGTTACAGCTATAGTATAAATACCATTTCTTGAAACTTGAGCTACATAAGTTCCATTTGGCATTTTCTCCGCTACGATATTTCTTACCATTACCGTCAATTCACCATTGAATCTTGGGAACGCACTTATTGTTATCTTTGCCTTTCCACTCGTCTTCGTGCCATCAGCAAGTTCTCCACTTGTAACAGTAACATTCGTGATTATTGGGCCATCTGCAGTTGATTCCATACCCAAATCCATACCTTCAAGCAAACTATGGATTATCTCACTTTTATATTCAATTCCTTTAGCATAATAAACCGTACCCGTTGCGTCATAAACGTAAATATCATCCTTAAGGAACTCTATTTCCGTTTTTCCCTCGTCATAATCTTGACCAAATTCAGCATTATTATAACCAATGATGTTTAGGTCAACTATGTATCCAGTTGTTTTAACGCCAACAACGTCAAACGACTCAAAGCCACCAGGCGCATTTTTTAGCGTTACCTTTCTAAAGCCCGCATTTATAATCTCTTCAGCATCGCCTTTTCCTGCATTTTGCGTTCTAATAGACTCGATAGCGCCCTCAACACTTGTAAGTTCTTCCGAGAACTTCGCATACGTCGCATCGCTTGGCAAGCTACTTGACGTCTGAATAACCATCATTGCCAAAATGACAACAACAATTACCGTAACGACAAGTGATATCATCGATATTCCGGCTTTGTCTCCCTTTCATCTTTTGAATGTAGCTCATTAAAATTTCCTCCTTCAGTATCAACTATCTTTTGTAAAATACTCTTGATAATGTTTTAACATTAAAAAAAATCAATGTCTATACACGCACGCACGCGTATATATATATAAGAGCTCTCACATTCGAAAAACGTCGAAAATATACTTACGGAACGTTTTCCTTGAATTTTTGACCAGATACATCACACGCCAAATATTAAATTTTCATTTCAATCAAATTTCACAATTGTTACGAACCTGCAAAACTCACTTAACAAAAAAAGTAAAACGCATATTTCCCTAAGAAAAAAAGGACAAAGGGACGGGGCTTTTGTCCTTTTTTTCATCAAGAGGTTCATCAAGAGGGACGCCCCTTTTTGAGAAATTTTTCATCTTGCTAATTTTATGTTTCTCAAAAAGGGGCGTCCCTCTTGATGAAAAATTTCTCAAAAAGGGGCGTCCCTCTTGTTACTCGCGGAAGTGACCCGCGTCGTATCGAAAAAGTCCACTGGACTTTTTCTACTCGTTGTCTATCGCTTCGCTCTGCCAACTCCTACTCCTTTTCGATTCCACGCTGTGCTTTGCACAGCTTTTGCGATCAGGCAAAAAAATAACAGCCTTCGGCTGTTATTTTTTGGTGCCTACTCGCGGAATCGAACCACGGACACAGGGATTTTCAGTCCCTTGCTCTACCAACTGAGCTAAGTAGGCGTATTTAATTTTGAATAAAAAAATAACCATTTTATGAATTAAAATGGCGACCTGGAAGGGGCTCGAACCCTCGACCTCTAGCGTGACAGGCTAGCGCTCTAACCAACTGAGCTACCAGGCCATATTGAATTCTGCAAAACATTGTTTGGTCAAAGCTTGCTTTCTTATTTAAATAAAAAGTGGTGGGCACTATAGGGCTCGAACCTATGACCCCCTGCTTGTAAGGCAGATGCTCTCCCAGCTGAGCTAAGCGCCCACTTCCTATGTCCAGATGACTTTTTAAGTATACTGTAAGATTAAAAATTTGTCAACAAATTTTATAACTTTTTTCAAAAGTTTTTCAGGCTTTATTTTTGCCATTTTTTGAAAAAATTTTATTCGTAAAATACTTAAAAAACTTGGTACGTGCATTAATATATCATCTTTATAGAAACATTTCAATAGTTTTTTATTATTTTTTAAATAAAAAAAGACCAGCTTTGAAATATTTATCGTTTAGCCCTTTCGGCTATAATTTCACGAATATTTCAAAGCTGGTAACGGGTATTACATCCGCTTTACTTTCACTTCACAGGTTCGCTCAAGAAGAGAATCTCGATTCCACCCGCATTGAAGTACTGACATTTCACAGCCTCATCGTAGCGTTCAAAGGTTGCAAAATGTTCGAGTGCGCATTGAATCTCGAAAAGCTGATGCATCGTGGGCCTGGAATGAGAAGTATCGTTCACCGTAATCTGAATGCGATCCGGCTGAAGCTTCTTGAAAGCCTCGACATACTTTTCAATATCCCACTCGTCGAATGTGCTGCTTGCCTCCATCAGAATGCATACTTTTTCTCCCTGCGCTTTTTTGGTCCGCAGGAGCTCAGCAAAGTCTTGGCCGGTCAAACCTTCCAAGTCAACTTTGTGAATGTAGTAACGATCCTGCATCACTTGAGACACCTCCTTAATATGTGGTTGGTACAAGAATAAGGATTCCTTCTTCGTGAGTATATCACCAAAACATGCTTCACGTCAATATTTTGTATGATATCCGTCTTATTATTATTCTGAAATCATGTCTAAAATCTCTTCTTTTGAAAAAACATATTTTGAATTACAAAAATGACACTCAACTTGTGTTTGCTCATCTTCTGCAAGTTCCTCAATATCCTTTTTCCCCATACTGCAAATAGCTCTCTTCATCCTTTCTTTTGAGCAATCACATTTCCAATTAACATCTCTTTCTTCAACTTCATAAGTATTCAAATCATCAGAAATAAATGTCGCAATTTCCTCTAAACTTTTTCCTTCTTCCAACATATCAGTTATAGAAGTGCTCTCTGCTATTCTATTTTCAATTAACATCAAAATTTGATCTGGTGTATCTGGCAAAGCTTGAATTATATATCCTCCCGCTTTCTTTACACTTCCATCTTTATTCACTAAAACTCCAAGCGCAATAGCAGTTGGTATTTGTTCTGAAATTGCATAGTAATATGTAAAATCTTCCGCTATTTCACCAGTTTGAAGTGGAACACTGCCAATATATGGTTCACCTATTCCTATATCCTTTATAACCCTTAATTCACCATTACCTATAATTCCACTAACATTTAATTTACCATTTTCCTTTTTTTCTGCTTCAGCAAGAGGATGTGAAACATATCCTTTAACATTTCCGAAAGAATCCGCTGTAACCAAAATTGAACCAAGATTTCCGTCACCAATAATTTGTAATGTTACCTTATCTTTTTCACCTTTTGACATCGTTCCCATTAGTATTCCCATCGTTAAAACTCTTCCAAGAGCAGCAGTTGGTGTTGGATTTAATTTGTGAATTTTTCTTGCGTTTTCTACTATATCTGTTGTATCAACACATGATATTTTAACCATATCTGCATGTGCCATAAATTTCTTTAATTTTCCCATATTAGTAGTAACCTCCTGTTTTATCTAAAAATTAAACCTCGCATTTAAAAATACGAGGTTCTTGTTTTTGGGTTTATATATAATCAACTAAACTGTAGCAACTCTTGTAACATTAGCTGCTTGATCACCTTTTTGACCATCAACTATATCGAATTGAACTTCAGTTCCTTCTTCTAGTGTCTTATAACCATCCATATTGATTGCTGAAAAATGAACGAATACATCTTTTGCATTCTCTCTTTCAATAAATCCAAATCCTTTTTCGGCGTTAAACCACTTAACTTTTCCTCTCTCCATGTTATCTTTCCTCCTAATTTCTTTAGTACTTAATTGCCTCCGCAACTTTACTAGAGTTTATCATAGTAAAATATCAATGTCAAATACCTAGATAAATTATCTTTATTTTTTATTTATCATCTCTTTTATCACTTCTATTGCTTTATTTAATTGTAAATCTTCTCCTACATTTTCACCATTTTCTACAACATAATCAGGTTCTACTCCAAGCTCATTTATTTTTTGTCCTGATGGCGAAAAATACTCTGCTATTGTTATTTTAACATATGTTCCATCTCGCAAACTTTTAAATTCTTGAACTAATCCTTTACCATATGTTGTTGTTCCAACAACAGCACCTTTTTCATAGTCCTTTATCGCGCCAGCCATTATTTCAGATGCGCTTGCCGAGTAACCGTTTACAACAACAACAACCGGAATATCAAGAGTTTTTGAATCTGAATAGATATATTCTTTTTTGCCGTTTTTATCCACCGTATACGTTATTACACCAGTTGGTAAAATCTCATCGATTATTGCTGCAGCCGTACTTAAAAGACCACCTGTATTATCTCTTATATCTATTATTAATCCTTCTATCTGCGCATCTTTTTTCATCTCTTTTATTGCATCCTTAAAATGTTTATCAGCCTTTTCATCAAACGAACTAAAAGATATATATGCAATATTATTATCAAGTATTTCATAATCAAACGAATTAATTTCTACTTTTCTACGCGTTAAAGTTTTTTCAAATTCTTCATACTCATTTTCATTTGTGTATCTAATAAATTTAATATTAATTGTACTTCCCGAAACACCCTTAATTGTTCCAGCTACTTCTTCAAGTGAAGCACCCGTTACATCTTTTCCGTCCAATTCAATTATATAATCACCAGGAAGTATCCCCGCTTCTTCGGCAGGAGAACCTTCAATCGGCATTAATACAATTGGAAGACCTTTTGATGTATCAAGGGCCATATACATACCCACACCTTCGTATTCGCCTTCAGATTCTGTTAAAAATTCTTCAGTTTCAGAAACATCAAAATAACTTGTATATGGATCATCCAAAGCTTCTAACATTCCTCGTATTGCACCTTCCTCAAGTGTTTTCATGTCATACTCATATAAAAATTCATCTTCTACAATAGATAAAACCTTTTCTAATTTCTTAAAATTATCTCCAGAATATAAACTTGTATCATATCCTCCATCATTTCCTAATGTCATCTTAGTATATTGAAATGATGTAACCACAAAAACTGTTGCGGCAGTAATAACCATCCATAATATTGTTTCACCAGCTGAAACTCTTTTATCATTATTGTTTTTCATGTTTCCCCCTATCTCTTACCCATAAGCAAACTTGTTACTAACGTTGTAAAAGGAATCGTAGTAACTAAACCAAAACTTCCTGCTATTGCGCTAAGAACTTCTTCTAGTATCATTTCCGAATTTATTACATGTCTAAGATTTTCTCCCGTAACCGTAAGAAGCATTACAAGAACCATTGAGCATCCCATATACGCAAGTATTAATGTATTAGTCATTGTTCCCATCATATCTTTTCCAATATTCATTCCTGCAGAAAGCATTCTTCTTACAGAAATCTCATTGTTTTCTTCTTTCAATTCATGAAGTGCAGAAGCTATTGACATACTAACATCCATACAAGCACCCAGTGCACCAATAATTATTCCTGCATACATTAGTCCTTTAAAATCATATTTAACCATTTCTTCTGTTCCATACAATACTTGTTGACTAAGTGTTCCAGCTTCTTCAGAAATACCTGACAAATCCATTAAGTTTCCAAATATAATAGCAAATATTCCCGCTATCAAAATCCCTCCTGTTGTACCTAAAATAGCAGCAACCGCCTTTTTATTAAAACCAGCAATTATAAATAAAACTATTATTGTTATCCCTATAGAAACTATGGTTGTTATCCCTAACGGATTTACTCCTTCAATAAGCTTTGGAAGTATTATATAAAATATTGCCAGAATCGTAATTACTAGGCTCACCAGGGCTTTAACGCCTTTCTTTCCACCTATGATAACAATTGCTAACGAATAAATTACCAAAATCAATACCAAATAATTTGTATTATCTCTTTCTGAAATTGCAGTATCTTGAATTTTGCCATCTGAAGATATTGTCGCATGCACTATAACTTTATCACCTTTTTTTAACGGCTTACTCATTTCTTCAATTCCAGTATAGAACGAAAGTGAATGTCTTATAATTTTAGTAGTATTATAACCTTGATCTTTTATATGTACTTTCACATCCTGATACGAAAAAGTATAATAGTCATTTTTTTCTTCAAAAACCTCACCAACTTCTTCAACCGTTCCTTTTAAATAAAGGTATTTCATATCACTTGTAGTGCTATCATCATACAAACCCAAATCATAATCTAAACTTTCTTCTGCATAAGATTCTGCATAATCTATATTTGATGCATCATCACCTGATTCGGTTGCATATGATACGTTACAAATTCCAAAAATCATCACTAAAAGTAAAAAAAATTTTTTCACAAAATCACTCCTAAAGTATTTTCCAATTTAAATTAATTTTACTACTTAGGAGTATCAAAATCAATTTTATTTCCCTACATATACAATATTTTTTTATCACGAAAAATTCACAACTTTCTCCTAATAAAATTCTTTCCTTTTAATTCAATTATATATCCTTGCATTTCTAAAAGTGTTAACTTTGACAAAATTGTAGCCGTAGATTCTTTTGAATCTAGACATATGTTTTCCAATGAAGTAGGCTTATACTTTATTTTTTTATAAATTTCTCTAAGTTCTGGCGAAATTTCTTCTTCATATTCATTCATCTTTTTACTTTTTTGAGAATTCTCTTCTTTTGATAAATCACATTGATTATATTTATCAAATTTTGCTAATACATCTTGAACATTTCTTACGCAAAAAGCGCCTTCGCTTAATATTCGATTGCTTCCATCATATAGTTCATCATTTATTCCACCAGGAACAACGAAAATCTTTTTATTTAAATTTATAGCATGTCTTATCGTTGTCAACGAGCCACTTTTCTCTTTTGCCTCAATCAAAATAACCCCTTCTGATAATGCAGCTATAATCCTATTTCTATCAATGAAATTTTTTCTTAGCGGCGGATCTTCCGGCATATACTCCGTTATAACAGCACCACCATTCTCTATTATTTCATCTATCAGCCTCATATTTTCTTTTGGATAAACATTGTCAAATCCACCCCCTAAAACAGCAATTGTTTTTCCATTATTATTTACACAACCTCTATGCGCAGCGGAATCAACTCCAAGCGCAAGTCCACTTACGATAATGATATTTTTTCCATTCAATTTCTGCGCCATCTCCGTCGCAAAAATTTTCCCAAACTCACTACAATTTCTACTTCCTACCATTGCCAAAGAAAAATCATTCAATATATCCACATTTCCCCATACATAAATCACATCTGGACAATCTGGCAAACTTTCCAAATTTTTAGGGAATCGCATATCCCCTCGTTTCAAATATTTCATTTCGTATCTCATATTATCCTCTCTTAAAAAAAGTTGCGTATGGATTTTCTATAATTGCATTTTTTATATGTGCCACTCTCGATTTATGAGGTTCTAAAATATAAACCTCTATTACATCAAGCGACATCGGTACATCATACAACTCATTTATATACGTATAAAATTCCGCTACCTTATATATGCGATTTCTTTTTAAATAATCAATACTTTCCGCAGGCTTTCCAAACACTTCTTGGCATCTTGTTTTCACTTCTATAAAAGAAATTTGATCATTATATTTCGCAATTATATCTATTTCTCCAAATCTGCAATAAAAATTAGTTTCGACAATTACATAACCCATTTTTTCTAAATACTCTCGAGCTATTTTTTCTCCTCTTTTTCCTATTATTTTATTTTCATTTCTCATTAATTCGCTCCTGTTTCAAACTTATTTCTTTTGATAATTCTTGTCTAAAACTCTATATTGTATCGCTTCAGCAACGTGCTCCATTTTTATTTTTTCACTTCCTTCTAAATCCGCTATTGTCCTTGCAACTTTTATTATTCTGTTGTAAGTTCTTACACTAAAACCATATTTAATAAACGCCTGCTTTAATAATTTATTTCCTGCTTCATCCAACTTACAAAATTCATTTATAAGTTTGTCCGTAAGTTCCGAATTAGATAATATTCCATAATTCTTATACCTTTCTTCTTGTATCTTCCTAGCCCTATTAACTCTTTCCCTAATTTGGGCAGAAGTTTCTTTTTGACTATTCTCATGTATCTTTTCGTATTCTATAGCCGGAACTTCTATATGAATATCAATCCTATCTAGCAAAGGCCCACTTATCTTATTCATGTATTTTTGAATCTGCGAATCTGTACAAACGCAACGTTTTTTCGAATCCATCGCATATCCGCAAGGACATGGATTCATGCTAGCGATGAATATAAAATTACACGGATATGTATATGAACAATTCATTCTAGAAATTGTAATTTTACCATCCTCAATCGGACCTCTCATTACTTCTAATGCATACCTATCAAATTCTGCAATTTCATCCAAATACAATACACCATAATGAGCTAAACTTATTTCTCCTGGTTTAGGTATACGCCCTCCACCAGATAAAGCAATTCCAGACGTAGTATGATGAGGTGCACGAAATGGTCTTGTTGTTATTAACGGTTTGTTTGCTGGTAAATTTCCCGCAACGCTATGTATTTTTGTAATTTCCAAAGATTCTTCAAATGTCAAATCCGGCAATATTGTGCGAAGACGCTTTGCAAGCATTGTTTTACCAGCCCCTGGACTGCCTATCATTAAACAATTGTGTGCACCCGCTGCAACAATTTCTAATGCTCTTTTAGAAATCTCTTGTCCTTTTATTTCCGAAAAATCAATATCTTCTTTCTCATCTTTTTGGAACATTTCATCAATATTCGTTTTGAATCGATCTATTATGTTATGATTATTTAAATGTTCTATAACATCACTTAATGTTTTAGCAGGTATTATTCTCACATCGCTTACAACTCCTGCTTCATTCCTATTTTCGTATGGAACTACTATATTTTTTATACCCAAATTTCTTGCCTCTATGCACATTGGCAAAACACCATTAACTTTATTTATTTTTCCATCTAAAGAGAGTTCTCCTATAAAAACATATTCATTAATTGTAGGACATTCTATTTCTCCTATATTATTCAATATTCCTACAGCTATTGGTAAATCAAATGCCGAACCCTCTTTTCTTGTAGATGCAGGAGCTAAATTAACAATAATTTTTCTACTTTGTAATTCGAATCCAGAGTTCTTTATTGCAGTTCTAACTCTTTCTTTTGATTCTCTTACGCTAGCATCCGGCAAACCTACTATTTCCCATGATGGCAACCCGTTATTTATATCCACTTCAACATTAATTAATTTACCTTCTATGCCACTTAATGACATTCCAAAAATATTCGATAACATATAACCTCCTAAAATTTATAATTCAAATATCTTTATAAAAATTGCATTGCATGATTATTTTTTTTACTTTATAATTAACTTATGTCTATTTACATATCAAAAATTAGTTTCAAAGAAAGAACAAAGGAGAGGATGAAATGAAAGAAAATAAAGGTATATCGTTAATTACTTTGGTAATCACTATTGTTATGATGATAATAATAGCTGGTGTAACAATTTACTACGGAGCACAAAAAAACATCGATACTGCGTATGAATCAGACAGATATACGGAAATGATGAATGTTAGCGAGGCTGTTCAACAACGTTCATTGACAAACAGAATCGACCCAGCTCGTTATCCATATGTAGGAACACAATTAACAGAAAGTTCTTCTAAAGTCGTTAACAATATTACTTATGCAGACGGTTGGTACTTATTAACACCTGAGCAAACAGAAGACTTAAGTTTGGAAAGCATTGAAAAAGACTATATTGTAAACTACTTGACAGGAGAAGTTGTTTCTTTAGAACCTGTAGTTGTGGATGAAAAAGAATACTATTCATCTAATGATTTAAAAGAAGTAATCGGTGGAGAAGAAACACCTGTTTCAGACGATATGTATGATGCAAGTAAAGGTGTGAACAAACCAGTTTTACTTACTGGTATGATTCCTGTAAGAAATGTAAATGGTAAATGGATTGTTACAAATGCTGATGATAACAGATGGTATGATTATTCAGCCGAAAACAAAGTATGGGCAAATGTAATGTTATCTGATGAAGTTACAATCGAAGGCTATGCAAATGAAGATATTAAAAGAGCTTCTCTTGCAGAACTTGATGGACGTGAAATTGAGACAAATGGAAGTATGTTAGTATGGTTACCAAGATGTACAACTAATGGTTCAAGCGTAGTATACAGTAGATTATTACAAGACTATACTTCTGAAGGCTATACATTAGATTCTTCTTTCGCTTCTAATTCTGCAACAGGTATCTGGATAAGCAAATATGATGCTGATTTAAAATATTAATTTAAAAGGGGTAAAAGTTTCTAAACTTTTACCCCCATTTTTTATTTTCTTATTGATTATACTTATCTAAATCTTCTGTTTCATTAACTCTCGCTATACTTACAACTTTTCCACCATCACTAGTTCTCATTAAAGTAACCCCTTGAGTTGAACGACCTAAGATACTTATATTTTGTACTTCTAATCTGATAACTACCCCACTATCAGTTATTAGCATTATTTCATCATCTTCATTTACGACTTTCACTCCAACTACTTTACCTGTTTTTGGTGTTGTTTTATATGTTATAACACCTTTTCCTGCTCTTATTTGAACACGGTATTCTGACACTTCAGTTCTCTTACCAAAACCATTTTCAGTTATTGCAAGTAAGAATGTTTTTTCATGATATATAGGTTCCATGCCAACAACGTAATCATCTTTTTCAAGTCTTATACCAATTACGCCTTGTGAAACTCTACCTACAGCTTTAACATCAGCTTCATCAAATGTAATACTCATTCCCTCATGTGTAACTAATACAATATTTCTTTCTCCATCAGTAAGTCTAACATTAATTAGCTCATCCCCTTCTTTTAGAGAAATAGCTTGTAATCCAGTCTTTCTTGAAGAATTATATTCCATCAATGCAGTCTTCTTAACAATACCATTTTTCGTAGCCATCAATAAGTATTGACCTTCAACAAATGCATGTATTGGAATAACCGCTGTAACTTTTTCATCTCCATCTAATTGTAATAAGTTAACAATCGCAGTTCCTTTAGCAGTTCTGCCAGCTTCAGGCACTTCATAGCCTTTAAGTCTATATACTTTACCTTTATTTGTAAAGAACATTATCATATCATGTGTTGATGTAACAAATAATTGCTCAACGAAATCCTCTTCTCTTGTTTGAATACCTGTTATTCCTCTACCGCCTCTTCTTTGAGTCTTATATGTATCTACAGGCATTCTCTTAATGTATCCAAAATGAGTTAGAGCCACAACTGTATTTTCTTCTTCTATTAAGTCTTCATCGTCTAATTCTCCGTCGTCTTTAATAATTTGTGTTCTTCTCTCATCACCATATTTATCTTTCATTTCAAGCAATTCTTCTTTGACGATTTCACACACTAATTTTTCACTCGCCAAGATTGCTCTATATCTTTCTATTTGCGCCATTAATTGTTTGTACTCTTCTTCAATCTTCTCTCTTTGTAGTCCTGATAATGTTTTTAATCTCATTTCAAGAATAGCATTTGCTTGTGCTTCAGAAAGGCCAAAACGTTTCATAAGTCTTTCCGCAGCATCATCATAAGCTGCACGAATAATTTTTATTATTTCATCGATATTATCTATCGCAATTTTCAATCCTTCTAATATGTGTGCTCTTGCCAACGCTTTATCTAAATCAAATTTTGTACGTTTTACAATAACGTCTTTTCTATGATCTAAATAACAC
This sequence comes from Clostridia bacterium, assembly GCA_017462965.1. GTDB lineage: Bacteria > Bacillota > Clostridia > TANB77 > UBA1234 > UBA1234. Next base: position 27,516 of record JAFTQC010000047.1, read on the forward strand.
TCTAGCATTTCCCTAAGAGTTAAAACCTTTGGTTTGTTGTTTACAAGTGCAAGCATTATTGCTCCAAAAGTATCTTGCATTTGTGTGTTTTTATATAATTGATTTAAAATGATATTTGGATTTGCGTCTCTCTTCAATTCAATAACAATTCTCATACCTTCACGGTCTGATTCATCTCTTAAATCTGAAATTCCCTCAATTCTCTTATCTTTTACTAAATCAGCAATATGCTCTATTAATCTTGCTTTATTAACTTGATATGGAAGTTCAGTAACTATAATTCTATAACGCCCATTACCATGTTCTTCTATTTCTGCTTTTGCACGAACAATAATTTTTCCTCTACCTGTTTTGTATGCATCCTTTATTCCTTCTCTACCAAGAATTAAGGCTCCTGTAGGGAAGTCTGGACCTTTAATTTCAGCCATTAATTGTTCATCTGTAACATCATCCTCATCAATTAATTTAACCAATGCATTTACTACTTCTGTTAAATTATGTGGAGGAACATTCGTAGCCATACCAACAGCTATACCAGACGAACCATTTACAAGAAGATTTGGTATCTTAGCTGGTAAAACCGTAGGCTCCATTAATTTTTCATCATAGTTTGGCATGAAATCTACCGTATTTTTATCGATATCAGCAAGCATATCTACCGAAATTTTAGGCATTTTCGCTTCTGTATACCTCATAGCCGCAGGACTGTCACCATCAACACTACCAAAGTTTCCATGTCCATTTACTAATCTGTATCTTAGTGAGAAATCTTGTGCCATTCTTACTAATGCATCGTATATAGAAGCATCACCATGAGGATGGTATTTACCCATAACTTCACCGACAATATATGCTGATTTTCTAAAAGGTTTCTCAGGTGTAAGTCCTAATCCATCCATAGCATATAAAATTCTTCTGTGAACAGGTTTTAAACCGTCTCTAACATCAGGAAGCGCTCTTGATACAATTACGCTCATCGCATAGTCAATATACGATTTTTTCATTTCTTTTTCTATGTCTACATGAATTATTTTTTTTGCATTTTCTTCCATTTCTTTTATCCCAACTTTCGTATAAAATAAGCATAAAAAGTTCTGCTAAAACTTACGCATGAACCAATTTGCTTTAACATATAAATTATACTAAATAGGATAATTTATTGCAAGAAAAGTTATTCTTTTTTCCACGAAAAAATCTCATCAATAGCAACATTTTTCGTGTTTTTTATAATCTTCTTGGTTTCAGCAGGAATCTTTTTGAAAGCATATAAAATTGAATCAGTTGCTTTTTGCCAAAATGTTTTTGCATCTTTTTCTCTTGCTGCAATAATTGCTTTTTTTCCGTCATTATATACAGAATAATTAAGTTTGAACTTCTTCTTCAAAAACTTTCTCATGGCCGAATCAAAAAATTCTTCAAAAATTCTTCCCACAGAACCCAAAAGTTTAAAAAACTTGTTTTCATTTTTTTCTTTCTCCTGACTAGGATCTTTATTATTTTTATCACCTACCTGGGTTGTTCTGCTTTCAATTTTAATTTCTTCTATTTTTAATTCGTCATTTGCTGTCGAAACCTTAAGAGAAACATTGTCTTTTTCTAAAACTTCAGAAAGCCCTTCCATAAATTTTTCATCTTTCAGAACATCTTCCATTTTTTCTTTTAAATCACCCTTGAAATTTTCAATATCTAAATTTATTTTTTACACAACCTTCCTCCCCCTTAATTAAAATTTTAATAATCTAACTGTTTTACTTTTTCAGATAAATATATCAATATCCACATACTAATGAAGTTCCAATATAATATCCCCAAACCAAACACACTATTTTTCATAATCAAATAATTTTCCACATTATTTCTAACATACGTAATATAAACAATTATATTTAATAGCATTAATATAATCAAAACTAATCTTGCACTTCTTGTTTCTTCTAAACGTTTCGCTTTTTCTTTTTGAATTTCACTAATTGATTTATAACTTTTTTCAATTAATGATGAAAAATTTCCGCCATACAAATAACAATACTGCACATTTGAGAAAAATTCTTTGAATTTAACAATCCCTACCTTTTCTTTTAAATGTTCTATTGCTGTTTCAAATTTAACACCACTATTAAGTTCTATATTAAATTTTCTTATATATGATTGTAATGGCTCAACAGTTTCAATATTTTGAAATGCGCCAACTACATCATTACTTATTTTAGTATAATTTTTTAACTGCAATAAAAAGTTCAAAAATACTTTCTCCATTTTTTGCGACTTGTACGAAATTATAGCTTTAATTATTACAAAAGGAATAATTATACAAGGAATTGATATAATAAGCGCAATCCCATGAACTTTAAAAACATTAAAAGCTAATGCATATATAGAAAAAACACATACAATTCCATATAATATTAAAGAAATCGGATTTATTAAAATATTTTGATTTATATTTGCACGTTCTATTAGTAGACTAATCTTATATTTTACATTTAGTTTATCTACAAGTTTAATCTTTTTGCTTTTCTCATACTTTTTCAAAAACTCTTTGTAATACAATTCATTCTTGTTGTTTATGTATTGATTTATTCTTTCCAAAATTTTATTTTGTCTTATTTTCTCTATCAAAAGATAAACTGTCAAACCAATTAATAAAAAAAGTAATATATTCATACAACCACACCTTTACTCACAACTAAGCAATATTTTTTCTTTTATTCTTCCTTTTGGCTCATTAATTTTTTTGAACTTTCCTATAGATTTATTGTTTTCGTATTTTTCAACTTCAAACTCGAATAAAGGATTATATTCTACATCATCAGTTTCCCTGTTATAAATAACTTCAGATATTTCATGTACTTTAAAATTTTTCATAAAAATTACAACATCGATTGACATTGCCAATAATTTTCTTAGATATTTATCAGAATAACTCTGTGCTTTTGCATCCCTTTTCATCAATGTTACAAGTCTATCTATAGTGTTTAAACTGCTATCAGAATGGACTGTCGCATACCCTCTATGTCCTGTTGACACGGCATCAAGAAAAACCATTGCTTCCTCACCTTTTAATTCTCCTATTACAACTACATCATTTGACATTACCAAGGAATGTGCCGTAAGTTTTGCAAGTGTTACATTTTTGTCTTCAGATCTATTATTTAAAATTTCTCTTTGAATAATATTAGGATGAGTGCTATACAATTCTGCCGTTTCTTCATTTGAAGTTATAGATAAATTTTCTGGTATTCTGTTTATTAAATTTCTCATAAGCGTTGTCTTACCACTTCCACCTTTTCCACTTATGATAATATTTCCACCTGCTTTTATCGCTTTAATTAAAAAACAATATATCTGAAAATCAAACATTTCTATTTCTGTCATACATAATTCTTCTAGTGTTTGTAAATTTTCTGGTCTATGAATTCTTATTACTAAGTTTGGGGAAACAACATTTACAGGTTCAATTCCAGCTTCAATTCTAAGATTATTTTTTCTATCACTTACAACAACAATTGGAGTTTCTGTTGTTATCTTTCCATGATTTTTCAAAACGCAATATCTAACAAAATTTAAGAAATCTTCTTCATTATCAAAAGATTCATTAGTTTTTTCCCAAGTACCATTTTTCTTTATAATTATATTGTCATACCTTGTCACTCTAATATCTGAAACACGCGTGTCATCTATATACTTTTGCAATATGTGATACCCAAACAATCTATTTAAAATATCATTTATTGTAGAATCAGTATTCATATTTGAATAGTCACTATAAACCTTTTCTTTAACAATATTTTCAACAAACTTTCTATTCAAATCCACATCGCTTAGATATTCAGAATAATTATTTATCAAAAAAGAAATAATTTCGCTAACAACTTCTTTTTTACTTACATCTTGTGTTGTCTTATTACCAGCATTCTCACTTTTTAGAGGATTAATTAGCACTTCTTATCACCTCATTTCTTTTCACTTTAGTATTAGATAAATTTTTTATAGGAAATGATTCAATATATTTCTTTGAAAGAAATCTACTAATTATGCTTTGTTTAGGTATATAATTTATCGTTTCTAACATTTTTATATATTGTATGTCGTCATTTTCTTCTTCATTTTTTATTTTTCCTATTACTTTGTAATCACTCAAGATTTTTTCAACGACCTCAAATTCAATTCCAGAAGGTCTTTCTTTATTTATAATAATTTCTATTTTGTTTTTCCAAATTTTCCAATTATCCGTAAACACACTAATAAGTTGACTTGCTTTTTTCATTGACACATAATTATTTTCTGTAACAAAAAATACTCTACTTGCTTGTTGAAGTGACCACTTTGTAGAATCTAAGAAAATATTGCTACTAGTATCAATTACGATAAAATCATATTTTTCCTTAGCACATTCTAAAATTCTATTATAATGTTCTTCCGTCAAAACATTTTGACAATAATGAAGTGATGTATTACCAGTAAGCACATCAATACCTCCCGCATTAATCACAATCTCATCAAGAATATTTGTATCAAATCTATTTTTAGATATTAGTTCTACCGCATAATTCAATCCACATTTTTTGTTTTCATCTAGTATTATTTCCACATTTTGTGGCACTTTGTGAATATCTAATATCTCATCAAGATTTCCATTCAACGTATCTAAGTCTATTAGTAAAATTTTTGATGAAGTTTTACCACTAAGAATTCTAGAAAAATTGGCAGCTACCGTACTTTTCCCAGAACCGTTAGTTCCACTTATTACAATTATTTCTTGCTTTTGTATAATCTCATTAACAATCACAGGTCTATCTATATTTTTTTCAAAACTATTTGCTATTTCATTTTCATATTTTTCGTTTTTGTTTTCTGAAACTTTCTGCATAGAATCATTTTTTATTTTCATATATTTTTGCAGAAGTGGTTCTTCTCTATCTATTGCATCAATTATTTCTGATAAAGTAACCCTATCGTCAAAAAATATATCTACGATATCATTGTCATTTAATTTTCTCTTCAAATAATCATTAAGTTCATCTGTTATAACAACAATTCTTATTTTTCTATCTATTTTGCGTATCTTTTCTATAAATTCTCCAAATTCAAATTGTCCTTGTAACAAAGCACTAACAATAAGAATATCATAATTATATTCTGTCACTACATCTATAACAGCGTCTTGATAATACAAATCATTTTCATACAAATCATATTTCGTATATTTTTTTAATTCATCATTTAATGTTTCATTTCCCATTGCGGTTACAATTTTCTTCATTTTTTCTCCCCTTATTTCCTTTAATTATCTTCTCTATCCGTTGATATATACTTATGTTCTTTTTTGGAAGCCTCTACTTTTATATACATATGATTTGAACCAGCATAAAGCAGACATGTTCCTCTTTTTGCATTTTGTATTTTATAAATTTCTTCTTCTGATAAATTCATATTTTTTCGCAAAATATTTAAATCATTTTCCTCTAATTGAAAAATTGTTTTTATACTTGAATTGTTTAATATACCTTTTCCATATTTGCCATCATCTAAAGAAAAAAAATCATTTATATCTTGTGTTATTGCAGTCGCTGCTCCTCCATACTTTCTTATAGTCTTAAACATTTTAAATACAAAGTTAGCAGTTTGCTCATTATTTCCTATAAGTCTCCAGACTTCGTCTAAATAAAGAATTTTCTTTTGACTTTTTGAATTTTTTATTTTATCCCAAAAAAATTCTGTTATTACAAACATTACAATTGATAAATTATTTTCTTCTACATCATGTATATCTGCAACAATTAATTGATTAGACAATTCTACATTTGTATAACCATTCAAAAATCTCATACTTCCGTCTATGTATGGCTTTAGCAGTTTTTCCAGTTTTTTTATTTTTTTATCCTTTTTTATAAGTTTATATAAATCATTAAGTGTTGGCATATCTACTGACTTTTTAAATCTTTTACTTGAAATAAATTGATTGCCACAAACTTCGGTATATAAACTTTCATCATCAAATGTAATTTCCTTTTCCTTATAGGATTCTATTATTTTTTCTTCTAATATATTTTTTTCTTCCTGTGTTAAATCCGGAAAAACTAATGAGAAAAATGCATTAAGTTTGTTTATTTTATTTTGCAAATATCCACGACCATTCTCTGCAGAATTTTCTCGTATGTCCATTACATTTATTATTTTTCCATCATCGAAATTAATAATAGTTCCACCCAATTTGTTACAGAGTTTTATATATTCTCTTTCAGGATCAATAACATATTGAGATACGTTTAAATATCTATTTCTTGCAATCATTAGCTTACTAAAATATGATTTTCCAGATCCGCTTGTACCTATTATGCACATATTAGAATTTTTATATTTGCTTGAATCAAAACGATCCACCATAACTATTGATTTGTTAAATTCGTTCACTCCAAGAAGAATCCCTGATTCATCACAAAGTTCATTTGATAAAAATGGATATGTTCCTACTATTCCAGATGTTAAAACATTTCTTTTATAATATTTTTTTATATCATCTTCATTTTTCATCAAAGGCATTGACATTTCAAAAACCGATTTTTGCCTAAACAAAGCTCTTCTTACTTTCAAACCAATTCCATTTGCAATACCTTCTATTTTTTGTACATCTTTAATTAATTTTTCTTTTGAATTTGAATATATAGACATATAAATATATATATAATAAAGATCTTCTCCGCCTATTTGCAGTTGTTTGCGGATATATTTTGCATCGTAATATGATGTCGATAATATTTCCGCATCAGTTTGATTATCATTTGATGTTTTCATGTCAGCTCCAGTATTTCCTATATTGTACGTTATTTTCTTTATAACTTCCGTCGTCGGCTGTTTTTCATAAAACATTGAAAATTGCAAATCAATTTCTAAAGAAAGAATCTTATCTAAAAATACACCTTCCATCTCTTTGCCATAGTCTGTAACGATTAGATTTGCGACATATTTATCATCAATCTTTAAAAATTCCGGATTAACATCTTCAAAATTTTTTGGATATACTTGATATAAATCTTCTTCAATATTCATATCAGTATTCGATATAGAATTAAAATTTTTTTGAATAAAATGTTGCATCAGCATACCTTTCTAATTTCCCAATACAACCCCATTTTGATAGTCACTTTTAAAGCAACCCCTAAACATTTTCATAATCTCTTCTTTACCGCATTTAGAGACATGATTTCCACAAGCTTTTAAACCTTCTGTTATTATTACTATTCTATAATCATCTTCTTTTGCTTCAATTACTATAAAAAATTTTCTAGAAATACTCCCCCTAATTTCGGATATTTCTTTAATTAAATCAATATAGTCTTCTGCCATTTCAGCTATTTTAGGTTCATATTCAATACATTTTTTTATTTCAGAAATATGTTTTTCCGCATTTGTTTTTTGTGTTTGTACATATATTTGAAAGTTAAAATTGCATTGTTTTAAAAACATTTTATATGATTCTAAAATAATTTTTTGCTCCGCTTGTGATTTTAAATTAAAATTAATTGGTTCAATCTTAAGTACATGTAACATTTTATTGTTTACAAGTTTTACCTTATAATTATCAATACTTCGCACATGTATTAATTTTGAAATCGAAACATTTTTTTCATCTCTGATTTTAGTCACCACATCACTCTTATAGTCACCAACTTCTATATACATCACCTCTTTAAAGACATGAAAAAAGGGCATAATTATAGCGCGTTTTGCTTGCTATAATCATCCCCCAAATCATCTAGCTATACGAATGATATAACCATTTTTCATAATAGTCAATGATAAGTCATCGACAAAAATCGACATTTTGGCAAGAAGTGCATCAACGGGGACAGCCCTTTTTGATAAATAAGTAAAAATAATTTGCACTTTTATTAATGCTTACATTTATCAAAAAGGGCTGTCCCCGTTGATTACGACTCTCTCAAAAATGGCTGTTCCTCTTGTTACCTCTTGCTGAATTTATTTTTCTTGCATAAGTATTTCTTTATACACTTCAGATTTTGACATTCCTTTTTGTTTAGCAACAAGTTTCATTGCTTCTTTTTTATCATATCCTTCATCTAAATATTTTTCCATAAGCTCCGAAACGCTTGCTGTAACTTCTTCTTTTTCTTTTATTTGCGCACCTTCAAGTACAATTACAAATTCGCCTTTCACTTCATTTTCTTCATAATATTCTATAGCCTCATCAATTGAAAACCTAAGCATTTCTTCATGAATCTTTGTTATTTCGCGTGCTAGCACAATTCGTCTTTCTCCGCCAAAAGCTTCTTTAAAATCATCAAGCGTTCTTTTTAATTTGTGCGGCGCCTCATAAAATACCATCGTTCTTTCTTCATTTTTCAAGACTTCTAAACGCTCTTTTCTGCATCTTTTATTTATTGACAAAAATCCCTCAAATGCAAATTTAGTAACATCAAATCCTGAACAAATAAGCGCTTGTATGCATGCAACAGCACCTGGTATTGGAACAATATTTATTTCGTGTTCTATCAATATCTTTACCAAATCTTCACCCGGATCTGAAATTGCTGGAGTCCCAGCATCCGAAACTAGTGCAAGATTTTTTCCTTCCTCTAGCAACGATAAAACATATTCTGATTTAACACCTTCATTGTGTCTGTAGAAACTTATCATCGGCTTTTTTATCTCATAATGATTTAATAATTTTATTGTTTTTCTCGTATCCTCCGCAAGAATTATATCTACTTCTTTTAATACATTAATCGCTCTAAGCGTTATATCTTCTAAATTTCCAATCGGTGTAGCAACTAAATACAATGTACCTTTCATTAATTTTCATCCACCTTTTTCTCTATTTCTTTTTCATAAATCTCATAAATTTCATCTGTATATTCACCATTTTCATAAACATATAATGGCTTTTCAAATTTCAAAAATTCTCTACCATCTCTTGAACCTTCTATTAAAACTATATTTGCCGGTTTACCAAACGAAGGATGAACAAAGCGAATTCTTTTCGGTTCAATCTTATACTTTCTCATTGTACAGAAAATATCAACTAACCTTTCAGGTTTATGCACCATAAAAAACTCGCCATTTACTTTTAACATTCTTGATGATTCTTTTATAACATCTTCTAACGTACAACAAACTTCGTGTCTTGCAATTGTAAGAGAATTCACATCATTTATAATTGCACTTCCAGCTTTCATATATGGCGGATTAACCGTTATTGTATCAACAGTTCCTGCACCAATTATATTTTTCAAATTTTTCAAATCTTCATTTAATATTTGAACTTTATCTTGAAGCGAATTCATCTCAACACTTCGCATCGCCATTTCCGCACTTTCTTTTTGAATCTCAACTCCAAAAATCTTCTTTGCATTTGTCTTTCCAGAAAGTAAAATTGCAACAATGCCCGTACCAGTGCACAAGTCTACTACCGTATCGCATCTCTTCATATTCTTTGCAAAATTGGCAAGAAGAACCGCATCAATTCCAAAGCAAAATCCGGTCCTTATTTTGAATTATCTTTAATCCTTTGTACTGTAAGTCATCTACTCTCTCATTTTCATTTATAACCATATTCTCATTCCTTTGCTACGGCATTTTATTAAACCTATAATATTTCCGCTACAAAAAACAAAAATATTATAAATCTAATAATAACAAAAAATTAATTAAAACATAAAATATATTAAGGTTTGCACTTCGTCCATCTTCAAACAGCAAAACAGGATGTGATTTTATGAAAAATTCTTCATGCTTCGAAAACTTAATTTGTTCTTTAAAAAGTGTAGAATGTTTTTTAAAAAACATTTGCAAGATATCAGAAATAAAAAATTTATATAATATTTTGAGGTCGCATCATAAATAACGCGACCTCAAAACATTCCTCTACAAATATAATCACATTATGTATAATGTGCAATTATTCTTGTTCTGGAGCGCCAACTGGACATGTTCCTGCACATGCTCCACACTCTATGCAAAGTTCTGGATTGATTTCATATTTTGAATCTCCTTCGCTTATGCATGATACTGGACATGTTCCTGCACATGCTCCACATTTAATACATTCATCACTAATTTTATATGCCATTTATTTCACCTCCTTTTTCATCAAAAACTACATATCATCTCTTTTAAAACCTTCTTCTAAAGCTTTTAATTCTTTCATATTAACATCTGGATCGTATTTTTCTTTACGTTTTCCTGATTTTATAATTTCAATTTCTGAATTTTTAAATACTTTTCTTACAAAAGTATCTTCACTTTGCAATTTAACTTTTACCAATTCCTTCAAAACTTCAACTTCTTCAACCGTACCAGTTCCTTCTGGAGTTTTCACAATTGAACCAGCTGAAGGAAGCCTTGAAAGCTTCTCTTCATACACCTCTTGCTCATGTTTTAAACAACACATAAGCCTTCCGCATACACCTGAAATTTTTGTTGGATTAAGCGACAAACCTTGCTCTTTTGCCATCTTAATTGATACCGGGTTTAAATCACTTAGATGATTACAGCAACAAAGTTCTCTACCACACATTCCGTATCCGCCAAGCATCTTAACTTCATCTCTGACACCAATTTGTCTAAGCTCAATTCTTGTTTTATAAATTGCAGCAAGCTCTTTTACTAAATCCCTAAAATCGATTCTGCCATCTGCTGTAAAATAAAATAACAATTTAGAATTATCAAATGTATATTCAACATCAATTAATTTCATGTCCAACTCATGTTTTTTTATTTTTTCTTCACATGTTTTAAATGCTTCTGCGGATCTTTTTTCATTTTCTAAAAAAGTTTTTGTATCTTCTTCTGTCGCTACTCTTATAACGTCTTTAAGTGGTGCAACTATTTTTTCTTCAGTAACTCTTCCATTTGTTATCGCAATTTCTCCGTATTCAATACCTCTTGCTGTTTCAACAATAACATTTTGTCCTTTTTCAAGAACCAATCCATTAGGATTAAAAAAATAAATTTTTCCTAATTTTTTAAATTTAACACCTACAATCTCTTGCATTAGGTTTCCTCCTTAAAATTTGCACACTTCTATCATTAACGAATCAAGTGCTAAATCAACATTAGCATTTCTTTTTATTTTTTGAATAGCTTCTTCTGTTTTTTCTATTAATTTATAATCAAAAGAAATATCATTTTTCAAATTAATAAAAAATATTTGCATTACCTTTTCAAGTATCGCTGAAATATTTGATTTAAGCTTTTTATCGGCTTTTATTTCTTCAAACTTGCGATTAACTAAAAGAAAATTTCGTTTTATTAATAATTCTGCTAAATCCTTTGAAATATCGAAAATGTCATCTTGTATAAAATCTAACGCTTTCTTAGCAGATCCACTTGCATATTTTATAGTATCCTCTGTCCACTCTACACCCTGCATACTTAAAATCTTTTTTATTTCATCATCCGTAAGAAAATCAAATTGAATTTCTATAACTCTTGATTTTATAGTATTTAAAAGTTTTTCTTTATTAGCTGTTATAAGAATAATTGTCGCGTACAGTGGTGGTTCTTCAAGCACCTTCAAAAGCGCATTTTGCGCTTGTTCATTCATACACTCAGCATCATCAATTATAAAAACCTTACGTTTAGATTTTGTTGGAAGTAAAAAAAGTTCACTACAAAAATCTCTTATTTCATCAACCTTTATAACATTTTTTGTTGGATAAATTATTTTAAAATCAGAACCACTTTCAAAAGTAAAACACGAATCACAATTATCACAATAGTCCAAATTTTTAGAATTTTCACACATTACACTTTTTGCAAATTCTTTAGCCAAAAGTTTTTTTCCAATTCCATTTTTACCAACAAACAAATACGCATGACCAATAGAGTTTGTTTCTATCGTCTTTTCAAGCTGCTTCTTTACTTTTTTATGTCCAATTATTTCAACCATTAATTTCATCCTCTCATGGCTATTCATCTATTTTACCAAAAGCTGATAATGGCCATATTCTAGTTGATACTCTTCCTTCTATTTTTTCCAAAGGAATGCATCCAAATTCTCTACTATCACTTGAACCGCTACGATTATCTCCCATTACAAAAACGTGTCCTTCTGGAACGATTACATCACAAAACTCTCCTGTTTCTGGCGTGCTAATTCCATTTAAATATGGTTCTAACAATTTTTCATCATTAACATACACACTACCATTTTCAATTTTAACGTGATCACCTTCAAGTCCAATTACTCTTTTTATATAACTAATTTTTCCAGTTTCTAACACGTCATGAATGAAAAATTCCCAAAAACCATTAACAGAATCATAATAACCTTTACCATCTATAGTTCTTGCTGGTTTTTCAAAAGTAACAATATCATTTCTATATAATGGTAATTTAAAAGTTCTAAGTGTTCTATTTATAAGCACTCTTTCTCCATCTAAAATCGTTGGCGTCATTGATGTTTGACACACAAGCGTAGGTGTAAACAAGAAATATCTAACCAACATTGCAACAACGAAAGCTGCAAAAAAACAAAGAATCCATTCTACAATTTCTCTCAATATAGATTTTTCTTTCACAGAAACTCCATTTACATCTTTAGTATCTATTTTAATTTCTCTCATATGTTCACCTCTCCACACGCTATTATACTATAACAAATCGCTCATATCAAGCTTTTTGGAAATTGGGACGGTCCCTTTTTTGAGAGGAAGAGTCATCAACAGGGACAGCCCTTTTTGAGAGGGAGGGTCATCAACAGGGACAGCCCTTTTTGATAAATAAGCAAAAATAATTTACACTTTTATTAATGCTTACATTTATCAAAAAGGGCTGTCCCTGTTGATGACCCTCCCTCTCAAAAAGGGCTGTCCCTGTTGATGACTCTCTCTCAAAAAGGGCTGTCACCTTGTCAAAATTATTTCTTTTTATACATTGGTATTTTTATTATTACTTCCGTTCCTTTGCCCGTATCACTGTTAATACTGATGCTTCCATTATTTGAATCAATAATTTCTTTTGCAATAGGAAGACCAAGTCCTGTTCCTCCCATTTCTCTAGAACGTGCTTTATCAACTCTATAAAACCTTTCAAATACGCGTGGTAAATCATCTTTAGGAATTCCGATACCATTATCAATTATTTTTATATATGCATCTTCATGAACTGCACCGATATAAACCTTGATGTTTCCACCTTCTGGAGTATATTTTATACTGTTGCTCAAAATATTAGTAATAGCTTGCTCAATTCCATCTCTATCTCCAAATACTTCTGGAACGTTAGATGTAACATAGCATTCTAATATTTGATTTTTCTTTTCAGCTTGTATCTTATGTTTGTCGCAAATTTGCTTTGTAAGCTCTGTTATGTCAAAGTTTATTTTTTCCCAAGCTATCTTTTTATAATCAAATTTTGTAAGCTGCAACAAATCGCTTACAAGCTTTGACATTCTATTTGTCTCAGTCAAAATTACGCCTAAAAACTTGTTCTTACTTTCCTGATCTAATTCATCCTGCTCTAACAATGTCTCCGCGTATGTTTTTACCGATGTAAGCGGTGTTTTTAATTCGTGAGACACATTAGATACAAATTCTTTTCTCATATCATCAAGTTTCGCTTGTTTTGTTGTATCATGTAAAACTACTATTGCACCAATTGGTTTATCTTTTTCATTTCTAAAAGGCGCAAAATATACATTTAAAAATTTATCATTTATTGATATAAATTGATCCGTAGCAGTCCATTCATCTAGAAAAATTATTTTTTCCAAATTTGTTTCTAATTCAAATTTTCCAAATATTTCATCAAAAGTTCTTTCTGTTTCGAACTCTAACATGTTCTTTGCTGCGTAGTTAGCATGTATCAATCTGCCCTTCATATTAAACGCTAAAACACCGTCAGTCAAATGCATAAGGATTGTTTCAAGTTTGCTTTTTTCACTTGAAATATCATTTAAATTGTTCTGTATTTGTTCCATCATAATATTAAATGTATCTATCAATTTTGAAATTTCATACCCAGCATTTTCCTTATCCGTAAGCGTTACCAAAGAAACATCACCTTGCGCCATAAGTTCCGCTTTGTTCGTCAAAAGAGCAATTGGCTTTGTGATAGAATTACCTGTAACAACTGCAATCACTAGTGTAACACAAAGAATTCCAATAACTGCAAATAAATACATTGTTTTAATTTGATTAAGCTGTCTATTTATATATGCCTTACTTTGAGAAATAACAATAATTGCTTTTCCATCTTCTAACAAATTACTTTCCACAATAAATGCAAAAACATAACACGATAATTCATTATCATCACAAACAGCATAATCATTTACAGACAATTCCGCTTCTTGTATACATTTCTCAACTTGTTTCGTAAGAACATATTCATTCCCTGTAAGCACATCAGTGTAATTAGAATCCAAAATTGCGCCGCTTCTCGTATTACTATTTAAAGAAAAATATATTCTAAAATCATTATAAAATTCTTCTATATTAGGTTCTTTATGCTGCAAAGGGCCATAAAATGTAAACGGAAGATCCTTTTCTTCTTCATCATCCATATTGAAATTATAACCTTCTATATTATTAAGCATTTCATCAACAAAACCTGTATAGTACACTTCTTCAATCTTATAGATTGAAAATATTCCTATACCTAAAATTATAGATAAAATCAGCATCATGAAAACCAAAATTAGCTTCAATTGTAAGCTTTTCCAAAACATATATTTTCACCTCTAAGAGTCAATCTTATAATAAAAACCCAGACAGCGCCTGGGTTTATTCTATCTTTGTTCAGCAATGAATTTTCTTTAACTAGCTATTTGCATTAAAATAATAACCTACACCTCTTTTTGTTAACAACAATTCTGGCTCACTAGGATCTTTTTCAATTTTCTCTCTTATTCTTCTTATTGTAACATCAACGTTTCTAACTTCACCGAAATATTCATAACCCCAAACATTTTCTAGAAGTTCTTCTCTTGAAAAAATCTTTCCTTTATTTACTGCTAAGAATTTTAAAAGTTCAAACTCTTTAAGAGTAACATCCGTACTCTTTCCAGCAACTTTAGCATCATATTTGAATGTATCTAATGTAAGATCTCCAAATTCAAGAATTTGATTTGAACTTTCCTCAATAGTATCATTATCTTTTTTAGAAGTTTCAATCCCATCCCATTTTCTAAGATTAGCCTTTACTCTAGCCATTACTTCTCTAACACTAAAAGGTTTTGTTATATAATCATCTGCACCCAACTCAAGGCCTATTATTTTATCAACAACATCTTCTTTTGCTGTAACCATAAGTATAGGAACATTACTACTTTGTCTTATCGCCTTGCACACTGAAAAACCATCCATCTTAGGAAGCATTACATCAAGCAAAATCAAATCAGGTTTTTCTTCTTTTGCAAGATTTACAGCTTGCTCGCCATCATAAGCTTCAAGTGTTTCATATCCTTCTCTTTTTAAGTTGTGATTTAAAATATCAACAATCGCTTTTTCATCATCAACTATCAAAACTTTCTTGCTCATTTATATCTTCACCCTTTCAAACAGATATAACTTTTTTGACTATTTTTATTATCCATTATCATTCCTCAAAAGTCAATGTAAAATGCAGGTAAAATTTCAATAGCATACGGATAAAGAAAGTTTCGGCTACGAGGGACGTCCCTCGCGGCTGAAAAAAAGAAGCTGTTATTTCTAACAACTTCTTTGATTTATTAATCATATAAAAATACTTCTGGATTTAGCGGTGTTCCTTCAAATCTTATCTCCATATGTACATGAGGACCTGAAGATCTACCTGTGCTTCCAACAAGACCAATCAATTGATCTTTAGCAACTTCATCGCCAACTTTTGCAATTATTTTGCTACAATGTGCATAATATGTTTCATATCCACCTGTATGTTGTACTTTTATTAAATAACCATAATTTCCACACCAATCTGCATACGTAATAACACCAGCTTCAGCAGCTGTTATATCAGTACCCATTGGCGCTGCTAAATCTATTCCGTAATGATATCCTGATGATCTCCAACCAAATCTTGATGTAATGACTGGATTGTCAAGAGGAACATTAAAATCTAGCGTCGTTAAACTTTCTTTTAATGCCAACAAAACATCATTTGAAACTGTTTTTGCAGTGGCAGGCGTACTTCTGATTTCTTTTATCGCATCATTAGTTTTCTTTATTGGTTCATAAATGTCGTTAATTGCAACCTCAATATCATCAAGCAATTCATACTCTAATAAATATTGTTCTTCAATTTCTAGAGTAGACTGCTTTTTGTATTCAGATTGTTTTTCATTAACTTCGTCCACTATTTTTTGTGCATCTTCTAAAGAAGCAACTAGTCCATGCTCTTTATCATCAACCAAAACAGCATATACCTTATAGTAAACATCACAATCATCTTTAACCATAGCGAATATTTCATCGTCAGATGTTTGAATATCCTTATTAATCAAAAGTAAATTGTAATCAACTTTCGAATTTAATACTACATATCCAACATTTTCGCCCTCGCCATTTATTATGAAATTATCGATTTTCTTTTCTAAAGCTATTTTACTTGTTACGTATCCAACATCTTCTTCATTTATCTTTACACTATACACAAACTTGTATTTCATGAACATAAGTGACATCACGATTACACAAGAAAATGCAACTGTTAAACATAATTTTGAAAGAAGTTTTGTTGCAAAACGCATTCTACTAGACATTTTCAGCAAAACGTCAACTCCTTTTTTACTTTGTTTCAATAGCATCTATATTTTACTATAACATTTTTGGGTCAGCAAATTAATTCAATCCTTTTAAATTCATTTTTTTGCCAATTATCCCAAATATATTAAAAATATTGTTTTATTCAAAGTATTTCTCTATTTTACTTCATTTTTCTAGCAACTTGCCACGATTTTAGAAGTATTTTAGAGAAAAACCTACATATCTTGTTAATATTTTCAATATTTGCCAGTTAACGTCTATTATTTTTTAGTAACGTTTGAATATGAACTATGGATTTCTTCGTATGTATAATAGTAATTATCACCAATTCTTACTCCGTCTACTAAAAACACTTCAACATTTCCAGAATCTACAAATGACAATATGTAAC
>JAFTQC010000048.1 GCA_017462965.1 Clostridia bacterium
ATAACATGGCAGAAAACAAATCCACCACCAAACTTAGCATGTCGATGCTTCACACATTCTACGGAAACCATTTTATGGGCAAAGAAGAATGAAAAGAAGTCTCGGCATTTTTTTGATTATCAGAAAATGAAAGAAATGAATGATGGCAAGCAGATGAAGGATGTGTGGACTGGTGCGTTAACCAAGCCTTCAGAGAAAACAGAAGGTAAACATCCTACACAGAAGCCAGAATATTTGCTTGAAAAAATTGTACTGGCGTCTACGGAAGAAGGACAAGTTATTTTAGATCCTTTTTGCGGTTCTGGAACTACCGGAGTGGAGGCAATGCGATTTGGACGGAAATTTATTGGAATAGATGTGAGTGAAGAATACTTGGAGATATCCAAGAAAAGATTGGAGAAGATAGTAAATGACAAATAGAGATTTTGATGAATGGCTGAGTAAATTCAAACCAAGTATATCAAGTTATGATTACTATATCGATTTTGAAAAAGTTGTAAGAAATGTGGACGAAATCAAGGTGGAATTGAACATTTTGAATTCTTTGATTGGTTCAAAAAATATAGAAGAAGACTTCGAGAGAATAGTGACAAAGTATCCGGAAACATTGCAATGTGTTCCGTTGCTCCTGGCAGTAAGAGGATATGAAATATATGCTCAGGATGAAGAAGGAGCGTTCTTGTATAACTTCAAGAAGATGAATTACAGTGTGGAACAGTACAAGGTATTCATGCGTAAGACCGGATTATTTGATATGATTGCAAATCACTTAGTAAATAACCTTGTAGATTATGCTTTGGGTATTGAAACCGGATTGGATTCTAACGGTCGTAAAAATCGTGGTGGTCACCAGATGGAAGATTTGGTGGAGAAGTATATTGTGGCAGCAGGTTTTGAAAAGGATATCAGCTACTTTAAGGAAATGTATATTAAAGATATTGAAGCAAAATGGGGATTGGATTTGTCGTCTTTATCAAGTGATGGCAAGTCTACCAAACGTTTTGATTTTGTTGTGAAAACAGAAAATATGGTTTATGGTATTGAAACAAATTTCTATACCGGTGGCGGTTCGAAGCTAAATGAAACTGCTAGAAGTTATGAGTTGTTGTCTCAACATGCGGATGCCATAGATGGATTTACTTTTGTTTGGTTTACAGACGGAATTGGCTGGAAGAGTGCAAGAGGTAATTTGAGAGAGACATTCGAGGTCATGGATACGATTTACAGTATTGATGACATGGAGAATGGGGTAATGAGAAAGTTGTTTCAATAGATATAAGGCAAATTGATTGTATGGAATAGGTATGAAATGGAGAAAAAATGGACAAAGTTGCAACTAGAGGAATAAAAATAGATTTACACATTCATTCTGAATATTCTAAAGCTAAGGATGGTCAAAAAGTCGCAGAAAACACATTGAATAATGTACCAATATTGGTACAGGGATTGTGTGACAATCAGGTTGAAATGTGTGCAATTACTGATCATGATACTTTTAATTATGATATTTATTCAGAATTAAAGAAAGAGGAGTCTAAGGATAATTGTATCCAAAAAGTATTGCCGGGAATCGAATTTTCGGTCGAATTTATAGAAGGTAAAGTAATACATATTGTTACAATATTTGATGATAGGGATGACGAAAAGGTAAGAAACATACAAAATATAATGATAAATGGGAAAGGGAAGAATTGTTACAAAAGGACTAAGGAAGCATATACGAAATCAGATTATTTTGACATATTATCTGAGATAAATATTGATTTTATTATGATTGCCCATCAAAAAAAGACGCCTAGTTCTCAACATAAACCTCATGCTAATGATGTGATGTCCTTGGGTAAAGAAGTTTTTAATGAATTAGTGTTTATGGATTATTTTGATGCATATGAATTCAGAAATAAAAAGAATGAAATATATAACAAAATATATTCTTTTGAAAATAGTATGGAGGAAAAACTGCGATTTTTAACAGGGTCAGATTGTCATAGATGGAAATATTATCCGTATACTGAAGAAAATGAAAAAAAAGAATTTAAGTATACATATATAAAATCACTACCGTCTTTTAAGGGATTGGCAATGGCGGTAACAGACCATCACAGAATAGAGCTAGAAAATTCCTTTTACAATCCAAATGAAAAGTATGTAAAAGAAGTTATAATCGAGATTGATGGCGAGAAAAATATTATCCCACTTTCTAAAGGGATAAATGTTGTGATCGGAGATAATTCGGTCGGCAAATCCTTATTTCTTAATGCAATAACAGGCAATTGCAAAAAGGTTGATAGGAGATTATATGCAGGATATGAAAAATATATAGAAAAAAACAAATTAAAATTTGGAACAATAATTAGCGAAGAAGATATTTTCCGTTTTAATCAACAAGGGGAGATAAGAAGTATATTTGATGAGGATGGGTTGAAACCAGATAAGTATTTGTCAAATTTTTACCCTAATGAAATTAATTCGGCAAAATATAGAAGTATTGTAGATGCAGAGATTCAAAAAATGTATAACGCTATAGAAAAAAAGTTCTCTTATGATGATGCAATAAAGAAACTTCCAAAATTTCAAATACCAACGGAGGATACTGATGATAAAAGCATTACATTTATAGACAATGTTAAAAAGAACGAAACAAAAGAACTTCAGACGTTAGTGGATTCTTTTGAAAAAACAATTGCTGATATGAATCAACTGCTGAAGAGTAAAGCATTGATGGATAATGATAGGAAACATATACAAACGACAATTGAAATGTTTCTGCTAATGAGCGAAAAATATCAGAAAGTGCTAAATGAACAAAAGCTCGAAAATGAAAAAATAAATATTTTTAATACTTATATTAAAAACTATAAAACAAAATATAGCAGAAAAATCACAGATGAACAGGCTGTTTTTTCAGATTACGTGGAACAGAAAGAAGTTGCAATTGAAAGTATGGCTGAAATATTAGTTGCTCAAAAAGAGTTAGAATTATTCGAAAGCAATATTTCTGAGACTATAATTGTTCCAGAAAGTAATCCGGTGGATAAATACAGGTTTATATCCAAGTTGCAAATTGAAAAAATAGATAATAAGTATGTTACAGAAGTTATAAAATCTGTTATAAAAAGGGGAAAAAATATAAATACTAAAGAAATAACAGAATTAGAGCTTAAGGATATGATAAAGAAATATCCAAATGAAGACGAAGTGGCACCATTTGATGTGTTGAAATCTAAAATTGCGTCAAGATTGGATGCAGACTTTAAAGTGCGAAATACTATTGTGGAAGAAAACATGGATGTGTATGAAGAGGTATCTGCTGGATTTGATGCACAAATGTATTTTACACTTTTGAGTGGTGAAATGAGAGATAAGGGTATATACATAATAGACCAACCTGAAGATCACATTTCACAGAAAGCAATAAAAGATTTTGTCTTAGACCAATTCAGAAGAATGGGTCAACAAAGGCAGGTTATAATGGTAACTCATAATCCGCAGTTCATTGTCAATCTGGATGTTGATAATGTTATATATTTAAGTAAGAGTGATGGGAAATTTACAATACAATCGGGTGCATTGGAATATGAAAACGAACAATATAGCGTATTGAGGATTGTGGCTGAAAATATTGAAGGCGGATTACAAACAATTCAGGGAAGGATGAAAAGATATGAAAAAAACATTTGAATTCAGTGCGGATCATGAGAAGTATATACTAAAAAATACAAATCCAAATGAAGAGAAAGAAGAGTTTGTGATTAACAAAAAGGAAATGCAGTTTGATACAAATGCATTTTATAAATATGTTTTTTCAGACATTATCTCAGAAATGGAAGTAGAAATAGTTGATAAGACTGCAGATAATGATAAAGTAGCAAAAAGGGTATATGGTATTGTATCAGAGATTTCTAAAGAGGTGATGAAGAAAATGAATGAAAAGTGTTTACAAAATATACAATAATATATAGTGTAAAAAAATTGTGGTTATGATACTGCAAGTATTTAGCTACAAAACTAGGAGATACTAATGAATGAAATTGAGTTGTTTGAAAAAATAGAAAATTCGATACATGAAGGAACTTACAATGAACTTTTAAATGATTCAGAGAAAGAATTGCAAGCATTTTTATCTAGATATAAGGTGGAAGATATTATGATTTTGATAAATAGGATCATTTTATTTCACAATTACAATATGCTTTGCAAGGAATATGACTATTCGAAATACCAAAGGGATAAGCATTTGTCTTTAAGAATACTATTGGCTTTGCCACAATATTATTGTGCAAATGTATTGGATACGGAAAAGGTTCATATAAAAGATTTTGATATGGTAATGGAAGAATTGATGGATAAAATAATTCAACTTCAATCGGTGTATTACTATTATCCATATCGAAATGAAAAGAATGTTATATTTGATGATGATAGTTTTTTTTATATGAATTATTTTAAATCATATTATTTTGATTATCCTTGTATGGAGATATATGAGTATTTAAGTTTTTTCCACGACAATATTGAATTATGTAAAAATGTATTAGGTGATGAGAAGCTTGACGAATGCTTGAACTTAATGTGTTATTTACAGAACTTAGAAAATAACATGAAAAACGAAAATTTATGGTTTAAAATAAAGTGTGATAAAGCTATTAAAAAAAGTATAAAAATGGACAACGTTTATATTTTATGCTCTACAAAGTTGATACAAAGAATATGTCGTCAAAAGAAAATTGATTATGAAAATATTATTAAGAATTATACATATCAAGTAGGAATTCATAATGAAGACAACGTGAAAATAATAGATGTATTAGCCAAGAGAGAAGATAAACGTTTTTTGATGATGACATCCGATTTTTTGTATTTTCCAAGGAATTATTATTGGATGCACCAGTGGTATAATAAAATATGGCGAAGTCATGATATTTCACAGAAATTAACAAATGGTAAAACAATAAAAAGCCAGATGCATGAAGATGAACTTTATGAGTTGTTGAAACAATATTTTGGAGAAAAAAATGTTTATGCAAATGCATATTTGAGAAGAGCGGGAAGGCAATATGCTGAGAAAGATTTTATTGTTTTATATAAAAATGTAGTATTATCATTTGAAGCAAAATCAAATGTGCTACCGGTACCAGAACTAGAGGTGACAGATAGCATTGATAACTTAAAATATAAGTGCGAAGAATGTATAAAAAAGGCATATGCTCAAAGTTTGGAAGTAAAACAAAGTATTGCTAGTGGTAAAGCCGTTTTTTATGATAGCGCTAATAAAAAGAACAAGGTATTAATAGATTTGAGGAACTTTAAAATAGAGAAGTGTATACAAGTGGTAGTAATGTATGAAGAGTATTTGGGTATTGAAACTAATATTGAACATATATGTCCGGAATTTGATGCGTGGATAATTGATATTAAGAATTTAATGTATATACTTGCAGATACTGTTGGAAGAGGCGATTTTGATACATTCGTTGATTATGCTATAAAAAGGAAAAATGCATATGGGTTGATTGATGTTCAATCAGGGGAAGAACTGAAAGTATATAATTTATATAAGACTTTACCTGTTTTCTTTGAGAGAGATTGCAAAGGTCGCGGGATTAGTATTCATATATAATAGAATATTATGAAGAATATATAGCAAAATATTAGTGACAACAAAATGACAATACAATCCTCTGAAACTCCACGCACCAGGTGCAATCCGGACAAAACTCCCAGATTTTCATCACCAAAATCAACACATTACACCACAGAACAACTTTACAAAGAAGAGTGGGAATAATACAAATGTGTTAAAGGGCAACGTCATTTATCCTGAAAAGGCAAAATGGCTTATCCTGGCAAATGAATAAAGAACAAGTAATAGACCTTGAAATGAGTCGTATAAATTCCTCATTCCAAGGTCTGTTTTTATCTTTATCCAATGTGGTAGAAGCCTTGTAAATACTGATGTTTCAGAGGTTATCGCCTATAGTGGTATCTCTTTAAATAACATGGATATATTAGCACTAATCATTCATTATATGGTTAGGGTGTTGAGGATAAACATTTTTGCCCTTTGAGGATAAATGAGTTTGCCCTTTAACAAAAAACGCTCAGAATGACCGAAAACACTGGATTTTTGGGAAACGTGGTTGCAGATTGGTTGCAAAATCTGTACTCAATTTGTACCTAGAGTAATTTGAATATGAATTTTAGGAATGCCGCAGAGGAATATGCGGCATTTTTGCGTAAAAGAGGTTGTTTCACGCAATGAGTTAAAGAAACGGATTTCGTATAGTCAATTCGAGGAATAATTATGGTTACAACACATGGAATTCTTCAGACGGATGATTGTTTTGTTTTAACAAAAGAAACCACAAAAGAGATCTTAGAACGATATATAAACATGGAGCGCGAAGGAACTTTTATAACACTGCTAAACAAAGCGATTCAATTCTTTGAAACTACATGTGGAGGCAGATTATATAGCTAGAGTGAATAATTCAGCCTGTATGGGCAACAATTTTCAATATACACTTGAAACTTTGTGTTTAAGAAAGTATAATGATTGAAGATTGGAGCCCATATGGGCTGAAATTTTCAATAAAGGATGTGGATATATGGATATAAAGCGCGACAGTTACTTGCAACAACTAATTTCATATCGATTTGATGGGCTTGTAAAAGTAATCACCGGTATTAGAAGGTGCGGTAAATCTTATTTG
>JAFTQC010000012.1 GCA_017462965.1 Clostridia bacterium
TTCTTCCATTAGAACAAAGAAGCTGAACAAATCTTTTTGAAAGCCCCCATTTTTTAGCGGCTTCATCTATGCTTATGTAATCCATTTTTTAACCTCTCAAAAAGCCGTTTTATCATTCGTGTTCGCGAACGACAATAATGTTCGCAATTGCGAAGTGTATTACCGTTCGCTTTTGCGTAGTATATTATACACTATTTTCCACCGTTTGTCAATCGGTCGGGACGAATCTTGATCAAAAAGGCATCGGATATTTCACCAATGCCCTATTGGCTGTTATTTATGTGTTAGTGTTTCGATAGCAATTTGCACTCCAAGCTTGAAAGCATACTCAAAGATAGCTGCCTCTGCCAAACTCATATACTCACCAACAGTCGTGGAATTTTTCAAACACTTCTTTCTGCTCATTAGAGAAGCTTTTTTCCAAGTCCTCGTGATGCCTTGACATATATCCAAGTAATTCTTTCATTCCCTTGGAGTTGGTTCTGCTATCTTCTTGCGGGATAATGTAAAGAATATTTCTACAGCCCTCGATTCAGACACTAATTGTTTACAAGGATTTTTTGGAATTTATGAAAAAAGGGGAGGCTCGGCGATCAAAAAATCGCCAAACTTCCCCCAAAAAATCGATTATTTAAGTTCAAATCCCATCCACATGGCGTTTTTTGAGTTTGGCATCTACAAATCTACAAAAATCACTACCTGAAAAAATGGGTAGAAAAAAACCAGATGCCTTGTGACATCTGGGCTTTTCGTGTTGGCATCTATTTTGTCAACACAACATGGGTGCGGAGGTGGGATTTTTCATTGCCCTCCAAAGTCGCATAGTCGATTGCTGTCGTTTCGATACACTCAACTCGGCACTCTCCTTGCTTGGTTCGGTTTCACTCGTTAAAAACAACACTCAGTTGTTTTTAACTTCGCTACCCACTCCCTCCTCCGTCGGTCGTGCGCAATTCAAAATCCGTCTCAACAACAGAGAATAGCAAAAAGGACATCCAAGTGGATGTCCTTTTTGCTATTCTGGGTGCGTGAGTGGTATCTAATTTGAACCGAAATTGGTTAGATTTTTGCAATTGATGATTTCGTCATTAAAAATATAATTAATCTAATTATTTTTAATCCCTCTATTTACATTTGTTATAAAAAATGTTATAATATTTCAATGAATTTTCACGTACGGAGAGGTAGCTATGAGTTTTTCAGACAAAGTTAAATATGTTCGAGCAAAATTAAAATTATCTCAAGAAGAATTGGCACATGAACTTGGAGTTAGTTTTGCGACCATTAATAGATGGGAAAATGGTAGTTATAACCCAAGTCGTTTGGCAAAGAAAGCTTTTGAAGACTTTTGCAACAACAAAAACATTAAATTCGAGGTGTCCGTATGAGAATAATACAAGATTTTACTGAAAACGAAATCAAGAGTGTTCTTGAAGACTTTTACTCATATTTTAAAACAGGCTTTGAATTTGAAGAATTTTTAAAGCCCTTTTTGGAATCACTAGGTCTAACTGAAGTTTTCGTAACGAAAAAAACAGGGGATGATGGCATAGACTTAACTGCTGTAAAAGAAGGACTGTCAGAGATTAATAATGTTGATAATGTAAAATATAAAATTCAAGCAAAAAGATATGCTCCAACAACAACTATTTCTCCCGAAAAAATAGATGCGTTAAGAGGAAACTTAGGGTTTAATGAAAAAGGTCTTTTCATTACTACGGCAAAGGTTTCTAATAGAGCAAAGGAACAAGCTGTGTCGAAAGACCCGTATAAGCCTGTTTATGTTATTGATGGGGTTGATTTGGTACGAATTTGTATTGACAGACAAATTGGTTTTGCTTATATGCCTGTGTTTAGCAAAAGTGCATTGGATGCGTTTACAAACAAAAATCAAAAATCAAGTACTTATGTCGAATCAAACGATTCGGATGATTTGAGTACTGTTGAAAAAATGATTACTGCTAACGATGTTCGTGTATATATATTGTCGCTTCCTAGAATTATAGTAGATAAAATCGAGAATAATGATAAAAAACAATCGATGAAATTAATTATAAATTGTGTTGATTCTTATAATGTAACTTTTTGTCCAAGCAGAAATTATTTGTCGCGAGTTACAGAAGTATTTCGTAAATACGGTTTGAAACAAGAAGATGGAACTATTATTGAGAAAAAAGCAAAATGGGCAATAGACAAACAACAAATTATTCATTTAACAATATTGTGAGGGGACTATGAATTATATTGGTTCTAAATATTCCATAATAGATTTTTTAGAAGTATCTATAGATAAAACACTAAAATTATGCAAAGAAAATAGAAAACCATCTGAAATGGTTTTTGCTGATTTGTTTGCAGGAACTGGAGTGGTTAGCGGCTCCTTCAAAAAACAAGGGTATTCAATTATTGCAAACGATATACAATATTACAGCTATGTTATAACAAAGCATATGATAGAAAACAACGGAAACCTTGATGAAGAACGTTGTAATCAACTCATTGACGAACTCAACAACTTAGATGGCGTAGAAGGATTTATATATAAGAATTATTCTTATGGTGGTACAGAAGGACAAGAGTTTAGAAGAATGTACTTTTCTGATTATAATGCTAAAAAATGTGATGCTATAAGAAAAACAATTGAAAAATGGTTCAAAGACGGAAAAATCAATGAAAACGAATACTTTTTCCTATTAGGGTCTCTTATTAATAGCATAGACAAGTGTGCTAATACTGCATCTGTTTATGGTGCCTTTTTAAAACAGTTGAAAAAATCTGCATCCAAACAAATGGAACTCGTCCCACTTCCTATAATGCATGGGAAAGTTGATTGCAAGGTTTACAATGAGGATATTAGTAAACTAATCAAAAATGTTTCAGGCGACATTTTATATCTAGACCCCCCATACAACGCCCGTCAGTATTGCTCAAATTATCATTTGCTTGAAACAATAGCGAGGTATGATAACCCTGTAATCAAAGGAAAAACAGGATTGCGTGATTATAGCGAGCAGAAAAGTGTTTTTTGTATGAAAGACAAGGTTGCAGAAGCATTTGCGGAACTCATTAAAAACGCTAAGTTCAAGTACATATTTTTGAGTTATAACAATGAGGGTTTAATGTCATTTGAAACGATAGAAAAAATAATGAAAAAATACGGAAAATATAAAGTTTATATGCAACAGCACAGACGTTTTAAAGCAGATAACGCAAGAGACTGTAAAGCAGATTCAACTATAGAGTATTTACATTGCTTAATCAAGGAGTAAATTATGGAAGAATTAAATTTAGAAAAAAAGGTAGAAGATATAGAAATTGAAATAGAAGAAAACATACTAGAATCAAGTGAAATATCTATACAAAGCTTGGAAAAAACTATAGTTATTCCAATGGATTTATCAGTTGAAATGATTACATCTTGGTATAAATCTGGCAAATTATCGCTTGATCCTGCATTTCAGAGAAGATATGTTTGGAATGATATTTTGAAATCGGCATTTATAGAGTCGCTTATTTTAAATGTACCTATCCCAGCGTTGATGTTTGCTAATGATACTGAAAAAAATAAATTTATCGTTATTGATGGTAAGCAAAGATTGAACGCAATTATTAGCTTCATTGCACCTGACAAAGATGGCAAAGGTTTTCGCCTTAGAGGGCTTCAAGTCTTAACGGAATTAAATGGATACACGTATAAAAAGTTACTTTCCGATATTAGCAAGGCTAAATATCTAAATAGAATTGAAAACGCAATCATAAAAGCAAGTATTCTTAAGAATTATAATAGTGATGTTCTTTATTTTATATTTAACAGATTGAATGGTGGGGGTGTACCACTTTCTCCTCATGAATTAAGACAGTCGTTGTTTGCTGGAGAGTTTATCAACTTCATCAACGAGTATTCGGAATCATCTACAGGAATCAAACGAGTGCTTAATTTAAAGAAACCAGATAAACGTATGAGAGATGCAGAATTATTAGTACGTTATTATGCATTTAAATATTACGGCGATGAATATACCGGAAATATAAATGAATTTTTTAATATGACTTGTGATAGGCTTAATAAAGAATGGGCAAAAAAACAAGAACAGATATTAAGTGATGCAAAAGAATTTGAAAGTGCTGTTGAATTTATTTACTCACACTTTGAAGAATATGCATTCAGAGCATTTTTTGTGAAAGATAATGAGGAGTACTTTGGTCCATTTAATAGACCAATGTTTGACTTATTAACTAGTATTTTTTCAGATTCTACAAAAAGGCAGTATGTACAAGACAATAATATTGATTTGAAATCCTTTATAATTGGATTGTTTAAGTCGAATGAGAAATTTGCAGAAGCGTTCTTGCCAACAACCCATTCAAAAGAGAAAAACTACACAAGAATAACTGAGTTCACTCAAGCTCTATTTAAATAGGAAAATATAAGATGACAAAAGAATATGAATACCTCAAGATAAGGCTTTCATCTATTTCAGCAACATTTGAAAATCTTATTCCTAACGACCCGTTAGAGCAAGCTAATGAAGATAAGCAAAATATAATAAAGTCGTATATTTTACTGTGTCATGCTGAGTTTGAGAAATATTTTGAAGATATAGCATTGGAAATAATAAAAAAAGCTAAAGATAAATATGATACAAATCTCGAAACAAGCCTGCCATTACTTCATCTAGCACTAATGTTGAAAAAGGATTTTGTTAACGAGAACGCTACCGAAAGATTGAACAAGCTGTATTCCAATTATCACACACTTATTGTAAATAATCACGGAATTAAAAAGTCTAATATAAACGACATGTTTGCACCATTAGGAATGCCGATAAGCGATATGACGGATACTTACGTAGAGGCTTTGGAGATTTTTGGAAAAAAACGTGGGCAAATTGCACATAATGGCAAGGAAGCATTGACAACAATATATAATTTTTTTGATGAAAAAACAGCTATAGAAAAGCTATTTGATGATACATTATATGAAATTGATGAAAAAGCAGAGAAATTAATTAAACTATGAGTAAAATAAACGACCTCGATATGTCAAAATGGAAAGAACTTGACGATGTATGGTTGGATAGCCTTTGGATTATTCCACAACGTGACAATTCAGGGGCACACAACGGTCATTATCATGGCAATTTCGTTCCACAAATACCACATCAACTTTTAACACGTTATACAAAAGCCGGAGATTTTGTTTTAGACCCATTTGCAGGAAGTGGAACAACACTAATAGAAGCTCAAAGAATGGGAAGAAATTCTATAGGGATTGAACTGCAGCCTGATGTTGCAATGGAAGCTATTAACAGAATACATTCTGAACAAAAAGAAGGCATAATAGCCGATACGTTTGTTGACGATAGTAGAACTTTTGATACCAACAGAATATTAAGTACATATAGCATAAAAAATGTTCAATTTATAATCTATCACCCACCCTATTGGGATATAATAAAATTTAGCGAGGATGAAAGCGATTTATCAAATTCAAAGACGTTAGAAACGTTTATTGATAACTTTAGGCAAGTTGTAAGAAACACCTCTGCTATACTTGAAAAGGGCAGATATTGTGCTGTAGTTATCGGTGACAAATATGCTAATAGTCAGTTGGTTCCGTTGGGCTTTTACTGCATGCAAGCAATGCAACAAGAGGGCTTAACATTAAAAGCGACAATTGTTAAGAATTTTGAAGAAACAAAAGGCAAAGCAAATCAAAAAGCTCTTTGGAGACAAAGAGCTTTACAAAACGGATTGTATTTGTTCAAACATGAATATATTTTTCTATTTAAAAAGGAGAAGTAAAAAACTTCTCCTTTTCGTTATTTATGCAATAAAACAATATAACAATATGTTTCGTAGGGGATAATTTTTCCGTTGGAAAATTCATATTCGAATTCTACGCGCATTGGATACCTAAAATCAACATTGGCGAGAGAGGCTTCTATGTCGCCTATATCCAAATCGTTATCTAAATATACTATTAATAATCTGTTTTCGCTACCGAATCTAGCTTCATCTTGGCCTTCATATAGGCTTCTTGCAACTAAATGAGGACTATTAATAGCAATTTCTTTGTAGTTGCTACCAAATTCTTCAATAAAAGTAGTCCCAACACTTCGCCCAACTTTTTGGTCATATGGTTCGCCATTTATATAAAAATCCACTCCTTTAGAATTTCCAAGTGTTGGAATGATGTTTTCGTTGTTTTCAAATATCAAGTATTCGATGTAATCATTTCGTTGTGCGTTTATATCTTTGATTCTGCGATATTTAATTATTTCTTTTGATAGTATATCATCCTTTTCCGCTTCTGAAATGTTTCTTCTATTCAATATGTGTACGTGTTGGTCGAATCGTATAGGTAAAAAAGGCCATTCAAATTCGCCCAAATTCAAATGTTGCCATTGAAACATTAATTCGTCAAGCTTGTATTTACTATCCCTATTTTTTTCATATTTTTCTGTGCAGTTAAACAAGTCTCTTATTATGCGTTTTGATATTTCATAATCCCAAGATTTGATAATTGCACTATTTATGGTTCTAGTAGTTCTAAGATTATCGAAGCGAATCCCAGTTGTTGCAGAAATTAGCTTTAAATATTCTAGTTTGATTTCGTTGTTAGGAAAAATGTGCTTAATATCTATTAAATCTATTCCATCAATTAATGACATAAATGCTCTCCTTATTTCTTTTGAATTAAGTGATTTTTGAATTCAATAGGGTCATACCAATAACAACCCTCACAAGCATTTTCTTCGTTATTGTGTGTAGTGGTCCCTTTATAGTATGACATGGGATAACCTAACTTTTTTGCATCAAAACGTATACCGGTTCTACGACATTCTTTGCAAAATTGACGTTTCGCATCATTAGCTGCTTTACTAAGTGGCTGAAAATCTTCTAAACGTTGGTCTTCGTTACGCATAACTCTGTCTTCGTTCTTCATTCCGTTTTTGTGGTCAACTTCAGGATTAGATGTTCCTAACACAACGCAACGTTGAGCTTTTATCGCTCTTTTAATATCTGCACGAATATGTTGAGAATAATCACCGTCGTTGAAGCCATTCAAACGAATTCTGTCTATTCCGTTGCCAGATGTAATGCTTTTATCAAATTCAACAATATATTTTTTCGCAAGAGAGGATTCTTTTCTAGCCCAAGAAGCTCCGTTTCCAAATGTTAATGAAGCGTATTCTCCAACAAATTCATTAACACTTACCCAACGACTAACTCCTTGCTCATTGGGTTGTGCGAGTTTAATAAATAATTCTGTCTTCGTCATTATGAAACTCCTTACTAGAAATTAAAAAATTCTGAAAGTGAAACATTAAGAGCTATAGCTATTTTTTCAATATTCACAATTGAAATATTGCGTTTTCCACATTCGACACTTGTTATGTATGTTCTGTCAAGGCCAACCATATCGGCAAATTCTTCTTGACTAACACCAAGTTTGTTGCGTAATTCTCGTATGCGTTTTCCAACAGCTTGTTTAATATCCATAGCAAAACCAATCCTTATTATTTTGTTATTCTAATTATAGCAAAGGGTGACTTTTTTAACAACGGACTTTAAGTCACAATTGCTTAACTAATAAAAAGACTTCCAGTTACGGAAGTCCTCAAAATCTTGAAAAAATTAAAGAAATCAATTCAACATATAAAAGCATTAAGTCAATGTTTGAAAATGTTTGTGTGAAACATGTAAACAGGGCGTGTGCTTGTCTTATACAAGTCGGCTCGGCTTCGCCTCGCCGAAGACAAGCACACGCCCATTGAATGAAACAAAGCGAAGCGATAAATTAAACGCACCCGTCAAAAAGCTTCCACGAGGTAAAAGACAAAATACGAAGGCGAGCGAAGTGGGGTTTCGCGCTGAGCCGCTTGCGAAAACACCCACTTTCTCGCTTGTCGCCTAATTCGTAAATTTTTGTAGCTTTTAAACTCTCGAAAGGGAGTTTTCTTTTTTTGCTCAGGCGTACCCTCTTTTAGTTGGGATAATCAGCAATAAATCGAGGTGTTGCGTTTTTAGACGTGTGCTTGTCTTGATATAAATATCACTCTAAAACACCTTGAAAATATAGTATCAGCCTTTTGTTTAGTATCTGTATGTACTTTTCCGTTACTTTCCATTCAAGAGCAACCACCTTTTGTGCCTTTGCTTGTTTGTATAAGCCATTGTAAACATCTTGCAATCGTTTAGGTGCATTTTCAATATG
>JAFTQC010000049.1 GCA_017462965.1 Clostridia bacterium
AAATACAATACAAAACATTTCTGGTGAAGATGTATCCGAGGACACACCCGTTCCCATCCCGAACACGGAAGTTAAGCTCGAGATAGCCGAAGATAGTAAGGGGATGCCCCTTGTGAAAATAGGGTTTTGCCAGATTTTTTTATGCAAAAAAATATATTAAGTAGGAAGCTGTGAAGAAAAGAAGTAGCAGTGGAGACATAGATTGCCTAGATAGATTAAAGAAAGCAGATAAGATTGAAGAACACTTAGAAAAGTATTTTTCAATTTTATCTGCTTTTTATATTTTATTTTTTGTCTGTGCTTCCAAATCCACCTTGACGAATTCCATCTGCTTTATCGTTATCAGCTATTAGAAATTTTTGAAAGTAGGCTTGTCCAACAGGGTCATGTTTTTTTATTGTAATGTCTACTGGGAAGAAATTATAGTATGCAAACATTAATTCACCATCATTTTGAGGGTTGTTGTAGTAGTCGCACTCTATTATACCTATGCTGTTTGCTAAAATTAATCCTTTTTTTATTGGGTGTGAACTT
Organism: Clostridia bacterium; assembly: GCA_017462965.1. GTDB lineage: Bacteria > Bacillota > Clostridia > TANB77 > UBA1234 > UBA1234. The sequence continues at coordinate 535 of JAFTQC010000049.1, forward strand.
CTATTAGCAAGTATTAGAACTTCATCTTCATTAAAATATGATTTAATTCCTGTTTTAACTAAAGTAGGTTTTATTTCTTCAAAATCTTTTTCACCTTTTATAAATTTTGAAAAATTATTGAATACGGTTTTCCATATAGATGGTATTGAAATGTCTTCTGCTGATTCTATGTCATAACCTACAGAATTTTTTGTTTTTCGTATTGGTAATATAATGTCTTTGTCGTTATAATTTTTACAAATCTCAAATCCTCTATTTTTCATATCATCACTCCTTTTAATATTCTTTCAAATTATATTTTAAATATAATTTTTAGTCAATAAGATGTATTTTTATATGATGTATGATAAAATTTACTTATTTATGGAGGAGATTATAATGAAATCCAAATTAATTTTATTTTTTATAATTAGTGCATGTTTTCTTTTTTTTATTTTTGACAATCCTTTTTTTAATATTTCTGAAGAGATTATTTATTTAGAATCGGGGGATTCGAGTATATTAAATAATGTTGTTGACGAAAATATTAATTTTTCGGGAGAATATGGATACGAATATGATGTTTTAGTAGATGACGACACTATAACATTCTATGATGAAAATGGTAGTTCAATTATATATGTTTTTTCGAATGATCGCTTAGAAAATGTTTTAAATGTCTTTAATATGAAAACCGTTGAAGAAGCTAATGTAGTGGAAACGTATTACAAATCAATGGTTGGTAATGGAAAGATAAAAAGAGTTGTTGCAAAAGATACGATAGTTTCTGTTGTTTTAGACATGGAACAATTTGCTGAATATAGAGATTATTCTAGAGAGAGTCTTGAAAAAATTTTACTTAAAGATGCAAATTTAGTTGAGGAGGAATAAATATGAATTCAAAAGGGAAAAAAATATTGGTGGTATTAGTTTTAATTATTATAATTGTTGTTTGTTTATTAGGAATAATTTTATTAAAAAAAATAGAATCGAATGAAAGTATTAACGATATAATAGCTCAAATTGTTGAGGAAACTAATTGGCCTATTGAGGATGTTCCAATTTTTTATCATAATGATGTGATTGTGGAAAAACCTTCAGAAGGTAATTGGTCTATTTCTTTTGATTCAGGTATAGATTATCAAGAATTAAGGGAATATCTTCTAGAATTAGAAGATGAAGATTTTTCTCCGGATAAATCTACTGGTTCGCAAAGTCCTAGATTGTTATATACGTCTTTAGGTGAAAATAGTGCTAAGGATATTTATTGGCAAGGTAATAAGGAAAGTTATACAATAAGGGTTCATTGGGCATTAGAAGGTGCAACTGATGAATTTAATGTTCCTTATAGTTATAATTTTGACCTGAATCTAACTAAAAAAATAGAAGATAGCAAAATGGAAATTCCTAGTGATGATACAAAACAAACTGATGAAAATGATTTTGTGGAACTTTCAGGAGATATTTCAGGAGATATTTCAGGAGATGTTTCAGGAGATGTTTTAGATAACACTTCAGAGGGGAAAGGAGAGGAAAGCGATGTTTAAAATAGGCTGTCATTTATCAGCTTCAAAAGGTTATGTTCATATGGCTAAAGAAATACTTAGTATTGGTGGAAATACCTTTCAGTTCTTTACGAGAAATCCTCGTGGTGGAACAGCGAAAGAGATTGATAAAAATGATATAGAAAGATTTAATACAATGGCGCGTGAAAATGGGATTGAAGTTATTTTGGCTCATGCACCGTATACGATTAATGTATGTTCTGCTGATGAAAAAATTAGAAGATTTGGAATTGAGACTATGAAAGATGATATATTAAGACTAGATTTGGTTTCAAATTGTATGTATAATTTTCATCCTGGAAGTCATGTGGGACAAGGAGTTGATACCGGAATACAACTTATAATTGATGCATTAAACGAAATTATTTCTAAAGAACAAAGAACAATAGTTTTATTGGAAACAATGGCAGGCAAAGGAAGCGAAGTTGGAAGAAGTTTTGAAGAAATAAAAAAAATAATAGATGGTGTTAAAATAAAGGAAAAAATAGGAGTATGTTTAGATACGTGTCATGTATATGATGCTGGATATGATCTTGTGAATAATTTGGATGGAGTTTTAGATGAATTTGATAAAATTATAGGATTAGATAGACTAAAAGCTATACACATAAATGATAGTAAAAATCCGTTTGAAAGTCATAAAGATCGTCATGAAAAAATTGGTGATGGAACGCTTGGTACAGAAGCATTTGAAAAAATTATAAACAACTCAAGGTTAAAAGAATTACCTTTTTATTTAGAAACACCTAATGAACTTGATGGATATGAAAAAGAAATAAAATTACTAAAAGAATTAAGAATAGATTAAAAATGGATAGAGGTGAGATTTAGTTGGTTTGCATAGGTAACTCATGGGATGAAATATTAAAAGAAAAATTTAATAGTGAATATTATAAAAAAATACGAGAATTTTTAAAATATGAATATAGTCACTATACAATATATCCTAACATGAATGAAATATTTAGTAGCTTGAAGTATGCATCATATGAAGATATTAAAGTTGTGATTATAGGTCAAGATCCATATCATGAAGAGGGCCAAGCACATGGTTTATCTTTTTCAGTGAAGCCAGGAATCGATATTCCACCATCGTTGCTTAATATATATAAAGAGCTTCAAGATGATTTAGGATGCTATATTCCTAACAATGGATATTTAGAAAGTTGGGCAAAACAAGGAGTACTGTTATTAAATAATGTATTAACAGTTAGGGCACATCAAGCGAATTCTCACAAAACATGTGGTTGGGAAACTTTTACCGACGATATAATACGAGAATTAAATAAAAGGGAAAAAAGTATAATATTTTTAATGTGGGGATCTTGTGCAAAACAGAAAGAAGCACTTATTACAAATAAAAATCATTATATATTGAAGGCTCCACACCCAAGTCCACTTTCAGCATATAGAGGTTTCTTCGGTTGTAAGCATTTCTCAAAAACAAACGAGATTTTAGTTTCTAATGGAGAAGAGCCGATTAACTGGCAAATAGAAAATATTAGTTTTTAATGAAGGTACTTGAAAAATGATATAAAAAATGATATACTAAGTCAGTATTTAAGTGTTAGGACAAAGTAAAGTATTGAAATTCCTTTAGAGATGACTTGTCACCGGCTGAAAGCAAGTCTAGGATATACATATTTGAAAAACTACCCTATAAAAAGCACTTCGATGATTACGTTATAATCATAAATTAAGTAAAATTTAGGATGGAACCGTGCATCTAACGATAATGCACTCCTAATCTGTAAAAAGATTGGGAGTGCTTTTTATTTTGGTACTTCCAATAGATAAAAGGAGGAAAAAAAATGATAAAAGTTACATTAAAAGACAATTCGGTTATTGAAGTTGAAAAAGGAAGCACAGTATTAGATGTTGCTAAAAGAATAAGTGAAGGTTTAGCAAGAAATATGACATGTGCTAGTGTTAATGGAGAAACAAAAGATTTTAGATATGTGTTAGAAGAAGATTGTACGTTAAATATTTACACATTTGATAATGATTTGGAAGGAAAGAAAGCATACTGGCATACAACTTCTCATATCATGGCTCAAGCTGTAAAGAGATTGTTTCCAGAAGCAAAATTAGCTATAGGTCCATCTATTGATAATGGTTTTTACTATGATTATGATGTTGAAAAACCATTCTCTCCAGAGGATTTAGAGAATATTGAAAAAGAAATGGCTAATATTTGTAAAGAGAATCTTATGCTTGAAAGATTCACACTTCCAAAAGATGAAGCAGTTGCACTTATGGAAAAATTAGAAGAACCATATAAAGTTGAATTAATAAATGATTTACCAGAAGGAGAAGAAATATCTTTTTATAAACAAGGTGATTACACAGATCTTTGTGCAGGACCACATATCGCATCAACAGGAAATGTGAAAGCTTTTAAACTATTGTCTTCATCAGGCGCATACTGGAGAGGAAATGAAAAGAATAAAATGCTTCAAAGAATTTATGGTATTTCATATCCTAAGAAATCTCAATTAGATGAATATTTGAATATGTTAGAAGAAGCTAAGAAAAGAGATCATAGAAAACTAGGTGCAGAACTTGATTTGTTTACATTTATGGAAGAGGGACCGGGATTCCCATTTTTCTTACCAAAGGGAATGGTTCTTAGAAATTTATTAGAAGATTTTTGGAGAAAAATCCACACAGAAAATGGTTATGTTGAAATAAAAACACCTATAATGTTAAATAAAGATTTGTGGTTACAATCTGGACATTGGGATCATTATAAAAATAATATGTATACAACACAAATTGATGAAGTTGATTTTGCAATGAAACCAATGAATTGTCCTGGTGGAATGTTGGTTTATAAAAGAAAATTACATTCATATAAAGATTTACCAGAAAGAGTTGGAGAATTGGGCCTAGTGCATAGACATGAAAAATCAGGTCAGCTTAATGGTTTATTTAGAGTAAGATGCTTCACACAAGATGATGCTCATATATTCTGCTTGCCAGAGCAAATTGAATCAGAGATAACAACTTTGATTGGATTAATTGATAAAGTGTATAGCTTATTTGGATTTAAATATACGGTCGAGTTATCGACAAGACCAGAAGATTCAATGGGTTCAGATGAAACATGGGAAATGGCAGAAAGTGCTTTGAAGAAAGCATTAGAAAGTGTAAATATTGAATACAAAGTAAACGAAGGCGATGGAGCATTCTATGGACCAAAGATAGATTTCCACATAAAAGATTGTATAGGAAGAGAATGGCAATGTGGAACAATCCAACTTGATTTCCAAATGCCTGAGAGATTTGACTTAACATATATAGGTGAAGATGGTGAAAAGCATAGACCTGTAATGCTTCATAGAGTTGTGTTTGGAAGTATTGAAAGATTTATTGGTATAATAACAGAACACTTTGCTGGAGCTTTCCCAATGTGGCTTTCTCCAGTTCAGGTAAAAATATTGCCAATTTCTACAGAAAAACATGCTGAGTATGCAAATGCAGTGAAAACAAAATTAGAAGAGGCTGGATATAGAGTGGAACTAGATGATAGAAATGAAAAGATAGGATATAAGATAAGAGAAGCTCAAGTACAAAAGGTTCCATATATGCTAGTTGTAGGTGATAAAGAAAAAGAAGAGGGCACAGTTGGTGTAAGAAATAGAAAAGACGGCGACCTAGGTGCTATGGCATTAGAAGAGTTTATGAAAAAAATTGCAGAAGAAGTTGAAAATAAAAGTCTATAAATAAGAAATGAGGCGGTTCCTAATTAAAGGGAACCGTCTAAATTTTTTAAAAAAGATGGTAATAAATGTAAAAAATGTCGTTTGAAAATAATTAAAAAAATAATTTAAAAATTGATAAAAAAAGCTTGCATTATACGGCAACAGTGATTATAATATTAGACGATGCGATTGTGCGATGATGTGGAATGTGGCTGCCAATCTTACGGGCAGGGAACTTTCACGGAGTATGTCCGATTTCAAACCGGGCGACAGGGTATTAGTTTAGCACTTTCCCCAGGGTTTTCCTGGGTTTTAATAAGGGTGAATATGAAACACCCGGGTGCGTGGATGACTTGTCAGCGCTAACATTTTTAGGAGGTAAAAACAATGCCAAAAGCAAACGAAAACAAAACAGAGAAAAAGACATCAAAGGTTACAACGACAGAAGTAGGAAAAGAAAGAATTAGAATTAGACTAAAAGCTTTCGATCATGCTATTTTAGATCAGTCTGCTCAAAAAATAGTAGAAACGGCTAAAAGAACAGGAGCAAGCGTATCTGGTCCAATTCCACTACCTACAAAGAAAGAAGTTATAACAATCTTAAGATCACCTCATAAATACAAAGACTCAAGAGAGCAATTTGAGATGAGAACACATAAGAGAGTAATTGACATTCTTTATCCAACACCAAAAACAGCTGAAGCTTTGATGAAAATTGAGTTGCCAGCAGGTGTAGAAGCTGAAATGAAAATTGATGAATAATCAAACATTTTAGTTAGCAGAAAAAACGTATTTATAAAAATATGGTCATGTTCATGAAATATGAACCAATAACCAAGGAGGTAAATTTAAAATGAAAAAAGGCGTTTACGGAAAAAAATTAGGAATGACTCAAATATATGATCAAGATGGTCTAGTTATTCCAGTAACAGTTGTAGAAGTTGAACCATGCCTAGTAGTTAGAAAGAAAACTGTAGAGACAGATGGTTACAATGCATTAGTTGTTGCAACTGGAAAAGTTAAAGAAAAACATATGAATAAACCTATTAAAGGTCAATTTGATAAAGTAAAACTTTCATATAGAAAATATGTAAGAGAATTAAGACTTGATGACATCGAAGGATACAATGTAGGCGATGAAATTAAAGCTGACATTTTTGAAGCTGGTGAGCTAGTTGATGTTCAAGGCGTTTCAAAAGGAAAAGGATTCCAAGGCGTTATTAAGAGACACGGACAACATATTGGACCAAAAGGACATGGTTCTATGTATCACAGAAGACCAGGTTCTATGGGACCAACATCTTCACCAGGAAGAGTATTCCCTGGTAAGAAATTACCTGGACATACAGGAAAAGACACAGTAACTGTACAAAATTTACAAGTTGTAAAAGTTGATATGGACAAAGAAGTAATATTAATTAAAGGTTCAGTTCCTGGATATAAAAATTCATTAGTTAGAATCAAAGAAAATGCAAAAGCAGCTTCTAAGAGTTCTAAATAATAGGGAAAGGAGAACATAACAATGCCTAAAGTAGATTTATTAAATATAGAAGGTAAAAAAGTTGGCAACATCGAACTTTCTGATGATATTTTCGCTGTAGAAGTTAATGAAGATGTTATGCATGAAGTTGTTGTAAACTATCTAGCTAATCAAAGACAAGGTACACAGTCTACAAAGACACGTAGTGAAGTTAGAGGCGGTGGAAAGAAACCTTGGAAACAAAAAGGAACAGGTCGTGCAAGACAAGGTAGCATTAGAGCACCACAATGGATTAAAGGTGGTATCGCATTAGGTCCAAAACCAAGAAGCTACAAATATACATTAAACAAGAAAGTTAAGAGACTTGCATTAAAATCTGCTCTAACAACTAAAGTATTAGAAAATAAAATTATCGTTTTAGATTCTTTAGAACTTGAAGAAATCAAAACAAAAACTATGGCTAACATTTTAACAAACTTAAATGTTGAAAAAGCTCTAGTAGTATTACCAGAAAGCAATTTCAATGTTCAAGCTTCAGCAAGAAACATTCCTAATGTTAAAACAGCTTTAGTAAATACAATCAACACTTATGATGTATTAAAATATGATACATTTGTTGTAACTAAAGCAGCTGTAGAAAAAATTGAGGAGGTGTACGCATAATGGTAGCAGAAGATATAATTTTAAGACCTATTCTTACTGAAAAAAGTAGAGAAGCTATGGTAGCTGAAGGAAAGTACACTTTTGAAGTTAGTAAAAAAGCTACAAAAATAGATATAAAAAATGCTGTTGAAAAATTATTTGACGTAAAAGTAGTAGATGTAAAAACAATGAACATGAGAGGAAAATTAAAAAGACAAGGTGTTCATGTTGGAAGAAGATCTGATTGGAAAAAATCAATTGTTACAATTGAAACAAATCCAGAAGCTTTCAAGTATACTGCAAAAGGCGGAAAAGAAGAAACAGTAAGTAAAAAATATAAAACATCAATCGAAGAATTTGGTATTTAGTTAGTAGGTACCCTGTATTATAGGTTTTAAGTGATGGGGGACTTTAAACCTGAAAAACAAATACCCCAAATCATAAGAAGGAGAAATAAAAATGGGTATAAAACAATTTAAACCAGTTACACCATCTAGAAGAGGTATGACTGTTTCTACATTTGATGAAATCACAAAAACAAAACCAGAAAGATCTTTAGTAACAAGCTTAAAGAAAAATGCTGGTAGAAACTCATATGGTAGAATCACAGTTAGACACCACGGTGGTGGAGCAAGAAGAAAATATAGAATAATAGATTTTAAAAGAAAGAAATTAGACGTTCCAGCAACAGTTGTTGCTATCGAATATGATCCAAACAGATCAGCTAATATAGCTTTAATTCAATATGAAGATAATGAAAAAGCTTACATATTAGCTCCTGAAGGATTAAAAGTAAATGACAAAGTTATGTCAGGTGCTAATGCTGATATTAAACCAGGTAACTGTTTACCAATTTCAGCAATTCCTGTAGGTACAGTTATCCACTGTATAGAATTAAAACCAGGTAAAGGTGCTCAAATGGTAAGAAGCGCTGGTAATGGTGCACAACTTATGGCTAAAGAAGGTAAATATGCACACGTAAGACTTCCATCAGGTGAAATGAGACTTGTTAGTGTTGAGTGTAAAGCCGCAATTGGACAAGTTGGAAATAGTGAACACGAAAACATTAAACTTGGTAAAGCAGGAAGAAGCAGATGGCTTGGTAAGAGACCAGAAGTTAGAGGTTCTGTAATGAATCCTAACGATCACCCACATGGTGGTGGTGAAGGTAAGTCTCCAGTTGGTAGACCAGGACCTGTTACACCTTGGGGTAAACCTGCTCTTGGATACAAGACAAGAAACAACAAGAAAGCAAGCAGCAAGTTTATAGTAAAGAGAAGAAATTCTAAATAGTGTGAGGAGGATAAACAGATGTCAAGATCAATAAAAAAAGGACCTTTTGTGGATGCTAGATTACTTTCAAGAATTGAAAAGATGAATGCTGAAAATAAAAAAGATGTTGTAAAAACATGGTCAAGAGCTTCAACAATCTTCCCACAAATGGTAGGACATACAATAGCTGTACATGACGGAAGAAAACATGTACCAGTATACATTTCAGATGAAATGATAGGACATAAATTAGGTGAATTTGTTCCAACAAGAACTTTTAAAGGTCATGCTGGAGATAAAACATCAAAGGTTAAATAATTGATGGAAGGAGAAATCGTAACATGGAAAAAATCGAAGCTAGAGCTAAATTAAGCCATGCTAGAATATCTGCCAGAAAAGTTAAAATCGTTATCGATTTAATTAGAGGTAAAAATGTAAGCGAAGCATTGGCAATATTAAAATATACTCCAAAAGCTGCATCTCCATTAGTAGAAAAATTGTTAAAATCAGCTATAGCAAATGCTGAAAACAATCATAACATGGATGTTAGCAAATTATATGTTGCTGAGATATTCGCAAATCAAGGTGCAACAATGAAGAGAATTAGAGCTGCTACACAAGGTAGAGCTAATAGAATTAGAAAAAGAACTTCTCATATTGAAATAGTTCTAAAAGAGAGAGATTAATAGGAAGGAGGACTTTTGTAAATGGGACAAAAAATGGATCCACATGGTTTAAGAGTGGGAATTATAAAAGACTGGGATTCTAAATGGTATGCAAATAAAAAAGATTTTGCTGATAACCTAGTTGAAGATTACGAAGTTCGTAAGTTTTTAAAGAAAGCATTTGCTATGGCAGGTGTATCTAAAGTTGAAATAGAAAGAACAGCAAAGTTAATCAGAGCTAATGTTTATACAGGTAAACCAGGTATTGCATTAGGTAAGAACGGTGAAACCGTAAATAAGGTTAGAGCTGATTTAACTAAAAAGTTCAAAAAAGATATAAATGTAAACATCGTTGAGGTTAAAAATCCAGATGTTGATGCGCAATTAGTTGCTGAAAACGTTGCAACTCAAATTGAAAAGAGAATTTCATATAGAAAAGCAATGAAACAATGTATGGCAAAAGCTATGAAAGCTGGTGCGCAAGGTATAAAAACAGCTTGTTCAGGAAGACTTGCTGGTGCAGAAATCGCTAGAAGCGAATTCTATAGAGAGGGAACAATACCACTACAAACATTAAGAGCTGATATTGATTATGGATTTGCTGAAGCAAATACAACATATGGAAAAATCGGTGTTAAAGTTTGGATATATAAAGGTGAAGTCCTTCCAGTGAAAAAAGAAGCTGAAGGAGGTAGAAAATAATGCCACTAATGCCAAAAAGATCAAAACATAGAAAAATGCAAAAAGGTAGAAATAGAGGTAAAGCAACAAGAGGAAATACAGTATCATACGGAGAGTTCGGATTACAAACAACTGAAGCTGGTTGGATTACATCTAACCAAATAGAAGCTGCCAGAATTGCAATGACTCGTTTTATTAAAAGAGGAGGTAAAGTTTGGATTAAAATATTCCCAGACAAACCTATAACAAAGAAACCTGCTGAAACTCGTATGGGTAGTGGTAAAGGTTCATTAGAATATTGGGTAGCAGTTGTAAAACCAGGAAGAGTAATGTTTGAAATGGCTGGAGTAACTGAAGAAGTTGCTAGAGAAGCTTTCAGACTTGCAGCTCACAAACTTCCTGTAAAAACAAAGTTTATCTACGCTGAAAAAGATGAAGGTGGTGAAGACGATGAAGGCTAATGAATATAGAAAAATGACTTCATCGGATTTAGAAAAAGAATTAGGAGAATTAAAGTCTGAATTATTTAAATTAAGATTTCAATTAACTCTAAATGGATTAGAGAATCCGATGAAAATTAAAACAACAAAAAGAGATATTGCTAGAATAAAAACAATTCTTAGAGAAAAAGAATTAAATGAAGCTGAATAAAGTTTAGATTATCCTAAGAAAGGAGAAAGAAGATGTCTGAAGAAAGAGCTTTAAGAAAAACAAGAGTTGGTAAGGTTGTAAGTGACAAAATGGATAAAACAATAGTTGTTGCTGTTCAAACAAGTTACAAACATCCTTTATATGGAAAAACAATGAAAAGAACATTCAAATTAAAAGCTCATGATGAGAATAATGAATGTCAAATTGGAGATACAGTAAAAGTTATGGAAACAAGACCATTATCAAGAGATAAGAGATGGAGATTAGTTGAAATAGTAGAAAAAGTTAAATAATCTATATTTCAATAAAAATGTTTCGGAATTTTGCTAAATAGAAATAAATAATGTAGGTCCTTAGAGGTAAGGATAGATGCATTTGAAAGGAGAAATAATAAAATGATACAACAACAATCAAGACTTAGAGTTGCAGATAATACTGGTGCTAAAGAATTAATGTGTATCAGATGCTTAGGTGGTTCTTTTAGAAAAACAGCAAACATAGGTGATGTTATAATTGCTTCTGTAAAAAGTGCTGCACCTGGCGGAATGGTAAAAAAGGGTGACGTTGTTAAGGCTGTTATCGTAAGAAGCAAAAGAGGTATTCAAAGACCAGACGGTTCTTACATTAGATTTGATGAGAATGCAGCTGTTATTATAAAAGATGACAAGAGTCCAAGAGGTACTCGTATATTTGGGCCTGTTGCAAGAGAACTAAGAGATAGAGAATATATGAAAATAGTTTCACTTGCTCCAGAAGTTCTATAATATATTTGCTTGGAAATATTCAAGATTAAATAAAAAGCAGAGAGAAATAATCCGAGAGGTAGGTGTAAAAATAAATGAGTAACATGCACGTTAAAAAAGACGATGTTGTAGTAGTAAACTCAGGAGCAGATAAAGGCAAAAAAGGTAAAGTGCTTGAAGTTATGCCAAAAAACAACAAAGTAGTTGTTGAAGGTGTAAATATCAGAACAAAACACACTAAACCAAGAAAAGCTGGAGAAGAAGGCGGTCTTGTAAAGAGAGAGTGTGCAGTTGATGCTTCAAAAGTTAATTTATATTGCTCAAAATGTAAAGCTCCAAGAAGAGCGAAAGCAGAAATAAAGAAAGATGGCACAAAAATTAGAGTTTGTGTTAAATGTGGAGAAGAAATTAAGTAAGAAAGGAGGTAATTTCTAATGTCAAGTTTAAAAGAAAAATATAAGAGTGAAGTAGTTCCAGAATTAATGAAAAAATTCAATTATACATCAGTAATGCAAGTTCCAAAGCTAGAGAAAATAGTAATCAATATGGGAGTTAGCGATGTTCGTGATAACGCTAAAGCTTTAGAAAATGCTATGAGAGATTTAAGCATAATTACAGGACAAAAAGTTGTATCAACTAAAGCGAAAAAATCAATTGCTGGATTCAAAATTAGAGAAGGAATGGAAATTGGTTGCAAAGTAACTTTAAGAAACATTAAAATGTATGATTTTGCTGAAAAATTATTTGCAGTTGCACTTCCAAGAGTTAGAGATTTTAGAGGGTTATCTCCAAATTCTTTCGATGGAAGAGGAAATTACTCAATGGGAGTAAAAGAACAATTAATATTCCCTGAAATCGAATATGATAAAATTGATAAAATCAGAGGAATGGATATAATTTTCGTTACAACAGCAAATACAGACGAAGAGGCAAAAGAGTTATTAAGACTTCTTGGTATGCCATTTTCAAAATAAGGAGGTAAACCATGGCAAAAAAATCTATGATTGCAAAACAAAAACTAGCTCCAAAATTCAGCACAAGATATTACAACAGATGTAAAATTTGTGGAAGACCACATGCTTACATTCGTAAATTTGGAATATGCAGAATTTGTTTTAGAGAATTAGCTCACAAGGGTCAAATACCAGGTGTAAAGAAAGCAAGTTGGTAATATAAACTCTTGGGCTTATATATCAGCAAAAAAGTGATTGCTAGAGCATTAGAGATTAGATATTAGGTGCTCTATAGGGTCAAATATATATTGTAAGAAATAGAGAATTTAGTCTCTAATTTCTAAAATCTAGAATGAAAGGAGTACGTTAAATGAACATTACTGATCCAATAGCAGATATGCTAACAAGAATTAGAAATGCAAATACACAAAGACATGAAACAGTTGATGTACCTTCATCAAAATTAAAGAAATCAATAGCTGAAATCTTATTGAATGAAGGATATATTAAATCTTTTGAAGAAATAGAAGATAATGCACAAGGTATTATAAGAATAACTTTAAAATATGTTAACAAACAAAAAGTTATTACTGGTTTAAAAAGAATTAGTAAACCAGGTCTTAGAGTATATGCTACAAAAGACGAGTTGCCAAAAGTATTAGGTGGACTTGGTATAGCATTAATCTCTACATCAAAAGGAATAATGACTGACAAGAATGCTCGTAAAGAAGGTATCGGAGGAGAAGTTCTTGCATTCGTTTGGTAGTAAACGATGAAATAACATATTTTAAAGAAAGGAGTAATTAAAATGTCTAGAATAGGAAAACAACCTATAACAGTACCTGCAGGTGTTGAAGTCAAAATCGAAGAAGGAAATGTTGTAACTGTAAAAGGACCAAAAGGAACTTTAACAAGAACATTACATAAAGATATGATTATCAATAATAAAAATGCAGGAGTTATAACAATTGAACTTAAAGATGAAAGCCAAAACGCATTACAAGGTTTAACAAGAACACTTTTAAATAACATGATTGTTGGTGTTACAGAAGGATTCAAAAAAGAACTTGAAATTAATGGTGTTGGTTACAGAGTTCAAAAACAAGGTAACAAATTAGTTATGAACATGGGATTTTCTCATACTGTAGAGTTTGAAGATAGAGGAGATACAAAAATAGAAGCTCCATCTCAAACAAGTATAATTGTTACAGGCCCAGATAAAGAAGCTGTAGGACAACTTGCAGCAGAAATTAGAAAAGTTAGACCACCAGAGCCATACAAAGGTAAAGGTATTAAATATATTGATGAAAGAATAATTAGAAAAGAAGGAAAAATGGGCAAAAAATAGTTCTAAGTAAGGACTAAAGAACATTTAGAAGGGAGAGAAAATAGGTGATTAACAAACAATCTAAAAATGAAACAAGATTAGTTAGACATGCTAGAGTTCGTAAAAAAATTAGTGGAACTCCAGAACGTCCAAGACTAAGTGTATATAAGAGCTTAAAAGGTATCTATGCTCAAATAATAGATGATGTTAATGGAAAAACTTTAGCTGCTGCTTCAACATTAGATAAAGAAGTAAAAACAAAAGCTAGCAACATTGAAGCTGCTAAAGAAGTTGGAGCATTAGTTGCTAAGAGAGCTGCTAAAGCTGGTATTAAAGCTATTGTATTTGACAGAGGTGGATACTTGTATCACGGAAAAGTTAAAGCATTAGCTGAAGCTGCACGTGAAGGTGGATTAGAATTTTAATCGAAAGGAGTAAATAAAATGATAGATGCAAGCACATTAGATCTTCAAGAGAAAGTTGTTGCAATTAACAGAGTTGCTAAAGTTGTTAAAGGTGGTAGAACTTTTAGATTTAGCGCACTAGTTGTTGTTGGAGATGGTGCTGGACATGTTGGCGTAGGTAACGGAAAAGCTGCCGAAGTTCCAGATGCTATAAAGAAAGCAATTGAAGATGCTAAAAAGAATATGGTTGAAGTTCCAATAGTTAACGATACTATTCCACACGAATTAATTGGTAACTTTGGTTCTGGTAAAGTTTTATTAAAACCAGCCGGTGAAGGTACTGGACTTATCGCTGGTGGTGCTGCTAGATCAGTATTAGAACTTGCAGGATATAAAAACATTAGAACAAAGAATTTAGGTTCAAATAATCCTAGAAATGCTGTTTATGCTACATTAAAAGCTCTTTCAGAAATGAAAACAGTTGAAATGGTTGCAGCATTAAGAGGAAAAAAAGTAGAAGAAATTTTATAAATTATAAATAAAGTTAATAAAAGGGAGGTGCAGAAATGAAACTTGATGAATTAAGACCAGCACCTGGTTCAAAAACAACTAGAAAAAGAGTTGGTAGAGGTATTGGTTCTGGATTAGGTAAGACTGCAGGAAAAGGTCATAAAGGACAAAATGCTAGAAGCGGTGGTGGAGTAAGACCAGGCTTCGAAGGTGGTCAAATGCCTTTATTTAGAAGAATTCCAAAAAGAGGATTTAATAATAGAAATTCTAAAGTGTACACAGAAGTTACATTAGCTATGCTTGAAGAGAAACTTGAAAAAGGATCTGAAGTTACAGCTGAATCACTTCTAGAACTAGGTATAATTAAGAAAATTAATGATGGAATAGTTATTTTAGGTAATGGAGAATTAACTAAAAAATTAAACGTAAAAGCAGCTAGAGTTACTAAGACAGCTGAAGAAAAAATCAAAGCTGCTGGCGGAAAGGTTGAGGTGATATAGTTGTTTAAAACACTATTTAACGCTTGGAAAGTTCCTGAATTAAGAAAAAAGATATTATATACGTTATTATTGTTGGCAATATTCAGATTTGGTTGTGTTGTTACAGCACCTGGTATATATGTTGAAAACTTACAACTAATAATGAATCATAATACGAATTCAATTATGAATACAGTTGATATAATTACTGGTGGAGCATTTTCATCATTCTCAATCTTTGCTCTTTCAATTAGTCCTTATATCACGGCGTCAATTATATTACAGCTTTTAACTTTCGCGATTCCTGCCTTAGAAGAAATATCAAAAGAAGGCGAAAATGGCAGAAAAAGAATTTCTCAATATACAAGATATACAGCAGTTGTTTTAGCAGCAATTGAAGCTTTTGGTATATATATGATGTATAGAGGAACAGGGTTCCACTTTATAAATGCACCATTGACACCGTTAGTTTTCATATTATCATTAACATGTGGTTCTACATTGTTGATGTGGGTTGCTGAACAATTGTCAAGCAAGGGAATTGGAAATGGTACTTCGTTATTAATTTTTGCTGGTATCATTTCAAGATTACCAGAAGCTGCTAAATATTTATATGATGTAGCGCTTGATAAAGGTGTTGTCGGAGTATTGATAGCTCTAGGAGTAATTATTGGTGCGATATTACTTATTGCAGGTGTTGTTTGGGTAACTGAAGCAGAAAGAAGAATTCCTGTTCAATATGCAAAGAGAGTTGTTGGAAGAAAAATGTATGGTGGACAAAGTACACATATTCCAATGAAACTTTCAATGGCAGGTGTTATGCCAGTTATCTTTGCAATGTCATTTATGCAATTACCAGCAATGATAATGCAATTGATAAATCATGATATAGCTACAAGTACAGGATTTGTTGCAGGATTATATAAAGTTTTTGCTTTTACATCTTTACAAACAACTGGTTTGTGGAATGCCGAAACAAGTACATTTAACTGGGATGTATTAGGATTTGGTTTGTTACATATGTTGATATATGTATTATTAATCGTAGGATTTACATTCTTCTATACATTATTTATGGCTTTCAATCCAACAGAAGTTTCAAATAATTTGAAGAAGAATGGTGGTTTTATACCAGGAATTAGATCTGGAAAACCAACATCTGATTATTTAGAATCAGTTCTAACAAGCATTACTACTTTTGGATCTGTATTTTTAGCGATTATCGCAGTATTGCCTATACTTGCACAATTTGCAGGTCTTCAAATTTCATTTGGAGGAACCGCTATATTGATTGTTGTAGGTGTTGCATTAGAATCTGTAAAACAATTAGAGTCTCAAATGTTGACAAGACATTATAAAGGATTCTTAGATTAATAAAAATAAAAGCTTCACAATGATGTGAGGCTTTTATTTTTTATTGATAATAACAGAGACATGTAGTATACTATCATTTGTAGAAAAGGAGGATGAAAATGAAGAACTTTTTAAGAATAGTAATGTTTTTAATAATTGCTGCAGTAGTTGTTGTAACGATCATCTTTTTAACAAATCAAAATGACATTTACAATGCTAGTGAACTTGATAATATATCAAGTGGTGATGTTGAAGATATCGATAATAACGGAGACATATTAGAAGAATTAGATATGATTAGTGGAGATGCTGTATCAGGAGAAATTACAATTAGTGGCGATAATTCAGAAGTTACTGAGAATGAAAGTGGAGATCAAATGGAGATATCTGGTGATGAAAACGAAATTATCACAGAAATGACTTCTGGAGAAAGTGTTAGTGAAGTTTCAGGTGAAATTTCAGGAGATAATAGTGGTGAAATAAGTGAGCTTGTTGCTTAAAAATAAAAATGGAGGTAAAGAGAAATGAGATTAATTATTTTAGGAGCACCTGGTAGTGGAAAAGGATCACAATGTAAATGGATTACTAGAGATTATGATGTTCCACATATATCAACGGGAGATATTTTAAGAAAAAATATATCTGAAGGAACTGTACTTGGACAAAAAGCTAAAAGTTATATAGATCAAGGAGCTTTAGTTCCAGATGAATTAGTTATAGATATATTAAAAGCAAGATTAAATGAGGAAGATTGCAAAGAAAAAGGATTTTTATTAGATGGTTTCCCAAGAACAATTTCTCAAGCTGAGGCATTAGAAGAGTTTTTAGAAGATGCTGGTGTGAAAATTGACAAAGTTATCAATTTACATGTACCAGATGAGGAAATTATGGCTAGAGCTATAAATAGAAGAACATGTGAAAATTCAGAATGTAAAGAAATATACAACTTAAGAGATAATCCTCCAAAAGTAGAGGGGATTTGTGATAAATGTGGAAGCAACTTGTTCCAAAGAGCTGATGATAATGAAGAAACTGTAAAGAACAGACTAATGGTGTATCATAATCAAACAGAGCCATTGATAGAGTTTTATACAAAGAAAAATTTACTTGCAACAATTATTGGTCAAGAAGATATAAATGATACAATAGCTTTAGTTAAAGCAGAACTTGCAAAATAGTTTGATTAAGAGGGATAAAAATGATTGATATAAAAACTGATCGAGAAATAGAAATAATGAGAGAAGTTTGTAAAATTGTCGCTATTGCGCATGAAGAAATAAAAAAGTCTTTAAAAGTAGGCATGACGACTAGAGAGATTGATGAAATTACAGAGAGAGTTTTTAAGGAACATGGAGCTAATCCATCATGTAAAGGATATCCACATGGTTCAAAAAATCCATTTCCTGCAGCTACATGTATTTCTGTAAATAATGAAGTCATTCATGGAATACCTGGAGAAAGAGTATTAAGAGATGGTGACTTGGTTAGTATTGATATAGTTGCAGACAAAAATGGATTTTATGGTGATGCAACTAGAAGCTATGTAGTAGGAAAAGGAACTCCTGAAGCATATGAAATAATAGAAGCTGCTGAAAAAAGCTTTTGGGCAGGTGTAAAAGCGGCTCAACCAGGAAATAGAATTTCTGATATATCGCATGCTATACAAGACAGCGCTGAAAAACGTGGTTATTCTGTGGTAAGGGAATTTCAAGGACATGGTATAGGAAAAGAAATGCATGAAGAACCTGGAATACCAAATTTTGGTAAACCAGGAAAAGGTCCGCGTATCATGCCAGGGATGACGCTAGCGATTGAACCTATGATTAACGAAGGTTCACCAGATATTGAGATACTTGATGATGGTTGGACAGTTGTAACGTATGATGGAAAATTATCAGCTCATTATGAAAATACGGTATTTATAGGTAGAAATGGTCCAGAAGTATTAACAATTTTATAGAAATTTTAACAAAAGAAAGCATAATATAGAGTATTCTATTAAATGCTTTCTTTTTTTATAAAAAGAAGTATAATAAAAGCAAAAAAACGTTGACATATAGCCTGATTGGTTGTATACTTATTGAGTTAGAAAGTGGCTTTTTGCCAGTCTAAACAAGAAAGGGAAGAATAAGATAAATTGCGGAATACAAGTTGGAAATATTGTAATCTCAACAATGGGACGAGATAGAGGCATGTATTTTATAGTAATTGATTCAGATGATAAATATGTGTTCTTAGCTGATGGCTCTACTAGAAAAATAGAAAGAGTCAAGAAAAAGAAAATAAAACATATAGAATTGACAGAATATCATTCTGATGTTATTGCCGAAAAGGTAAAAAACAAAAACAAAATATCAAATCAAGATTTAAAAAAAGCCTTAAAAGAAGTTCTGAAAAGTAGGTAGGAGGGAAAAATGTCTAAAGAAGATATTATTGAAGTTGAAGGTACTGTTGTAGAAGCATTACCAAATACGGAATTTATAGTTGAACTTGAAAATGGACATAAATTACATGCTCATATTTCAGGGAAACTAAGAATGAATTTCATAAGAATACTACCAGGAGACAAAGTGAAATTGGAATTATCACCATATGATCTTAATCGTGGAAGAATTACTTGGAGGGCAAAATAATAGTTTTGCGCGGCACTTTCTCTAAAAGAGAAAGTAAAAATATATATAATATTTTATTAAACTGGTTGTTTTTTAAGGAGGGAAAATAATGAAAGTAAGACCATCAGCCAAAAAAATTTGCGACAAATGCAAAGTAATCAAAAGAAAAGGCGTAGTAAGAGTAATATGCGAAAACCCAAAGCATAAACAACGTCAAGGTTAGGACAAAAAAATAGTTAGTAAATGTTAAAAGGGTGCGGCTGTCCGAAAGGATTCCTTTTAATATTTATATAGATCAACTGCTTACGTCACTAAGCAAGTAGGAAGGCAAAAGTAATGTAAAATTTATGGAGGTGTATTTTTTAAATGGCTCGTATTGCAGGAGTTGACTTACCAAGAGAAAAAAGAGTTGAAATAGGCTTAACATATATCTATGGTATAGGAAGAACAAAATCAAACGAAATATTAAAAGAATCTGGTGTAAATCCAGATACAAGAGTTAAAGATTTAACTGAGGATGAAGTTATAAAAATAAGAGAAATTATTGATAAAAAAGGCTACAAAGTAGAGGGTGACTTAAGAAGAGAAACAGCATTAAACATTAAGAGATTAATGGAAATTGGTTGCTATAGAGGCTTAAGACATAGAAAAAATCTACCAGTAAGAGGACAAAGAACAAAAACAAATGCTAGAACAAGAAAAGGTCCAAGAAAACTAGTAGCTAATAAGAAGAAATAAGGAGGGTGAATTATAGTGGCTAAGGTACAAGCAAAAAAGAATGTGACTAGAAAAAGAAGAGAGCGTAAAAATATTGAAAAAGGTCAAGCTCATATTCACTCTAGTTTCAATAATACAATAGTTACAATTACTGACGTACAAGGTAATACAATTTCTTGGGCAAGTTCTGGTGGACTTGGATTCAAAGGTTCAAGGAAAAGTACTCCATACGCATCACAATTAACTGCAGAAACAGCAGCTAAAGCAGCTATGGAACATGGTTTAAAAACAGTTGAAGTTTTTGTTAAAGGACCAGGAGCTGGTAGAGAAGCAGCAATTCGTGCTCTTCAAACAGCAGGACTTGAAATCAGTATGATTAAAGACGTAACTCCTATTCCACACAATGGTTGTAGACCACCAAAAAGAAGAAGAGTATAGTCGAAATTATTTTTGAAATTTAATTAAGAAAGGATGAATATATAAATGGCAAGATATACAGGAGAGTCATGCCGTGTTTGCCGTAGAGAAGGCGAGAAATTGTTTCTTAAAGGTTCAAGATGTTATACTGATAAATGTGCTATAACAAGAAGAGCATATGCACCAGGTCAACATGGACAAAAAAGAAAGAAACAATCAGAATATGGCACTCAATTAAGAGAAAAACAAAAAGCAAAATCATTTTATGGTGTTTTGGAGTCTCAATTTAGAAAATATTTTGAAGAGGCTGCAAGATCAAAAGGAGTTACAGGTACAAGATTACTTCAAATTCTAGAAAGTAGATTAGATAATGTTGTATATAGATTAGGATTAGCTACATCAAGAGCACAAGCTAGACAATTAGTAAGACATGGTCATTTCGAAGTAAATGGAGTGAAAGTAAATATTCCATCATATTTAACAAAAGTTGGAGAAGTTGTTAAAGTTAGAGAATCAAGTGCAAATAGTGAAATATTTAAACAAATAATTGAAGCAACAGAAAATGGTAGACCAGTTCCAACATGGTTAGAATCAGATCTATCAAATAAAACAGGAAAAATAGTAGCTCTTCCAGCAAGAGAAGAAATAGACTTACCAGTTCAAGAGCATTTGATTGTTGAATTGTATTCTAAATAGAAATAATTAAAAAATAAAATTATATTTAGGAGGTTAAAGAATGATTGAATTCGAAAAGCCAAGAATCGAATGTTTAAAGTTGGATAATGATAACATGTATGCAAAATTTGTATGTGAACCTTTGGAAAGAGGTTATGGAATTACTCTTGGTAATTCACTTCGTAGAATTTTGTTATCATCATTACCAGGTGCGGCAATAACTAGTATAAAAGTTGATGGAATTCAACATGAATTTTCAACAATTCCAGGAATAGTTGAAGATGTCGTAGAGATAATATTAAACTTAAAAAATGTAAGACTAAAGATATTTGATAACGAAGAGAAAAAATTAAGAATTGATGTTGATGAAGAGGGCGAAGTAACTGCTGGTTCTATAACAGGTGATGCAAATGTGGAAGTTTTAAATCCAGATTTACATATCTGTACAATTGCTGAAGGTGGTAGCTTACATATGGAACTTACAGCAAACAGAGGTAGAGGTTATAATCCATCAGTGAAGAACAAAAACGCGGAACAACCAATCGGTGTTATTGCTATAGATTCTATTTACACTCCAGTTAAAAAAGTTAATTTTTATGTAGAGAATACAAGAGTAGGTCAAATTACTGACTTTGATAAATTGACAATAGAATTATGGACAGATGGAAGTTTGCTTCCAGATGAAGCGTTAAGTTTAGCTGCTAAAGTTATGAATGAACATTTAGCATTGTTTATCGATTTATCAGAAGCAACAAAGAATACAGAAATTATGGTTGAAAAAGAAGAGTCTAAGAAAGAAAAAGTTCTTGAGACAACAATCGAAGAATTAGACTTGTCTGTAAGATCATACAACTGTTTAAAAAGAGCTGGAATTATTAATGTTGAGGATTTAACAAATAAGACAGAAGAGGAAATGATGAAAGTTAGAAATTTAGGTAGAAAATCACTAGAGGAAGTAACTAATAAGTTACACTCATTAGGACTTGATTTTATGCCTAGTGAAGAATAAATGCGAAATAAGGAAGGGTGAAATAAAGTGGCAGAAATTAGAAAGTTGGGAAGAAAAACTGATCATAGATTAGCGATGCTTAAAAACTTAACAACTAGCGTAATTTGGCATGGTCAAATTGAAACTACTGAAGCTAAGGCTAAAGAAGTTAAAAGTATAGTTGATAGCTTAATTTCTCTTGCTATAAAAGAAAAAGATAACTTTGAAATGGTTGAAGTAACAAAGAAAGTTGCCAAAGTAGAAGATGGCAAAAAAGTTACTGAAAAAGTTACTAGTAAAAATGGTAAAGAGTATTTAAAAGTTGTTAAAGAAGAAGTTAAAGAAGAAGTTAAAAAGGACAAACCTTCAAGACTTGCTGCAAGAAGAAAAATTATGGCTAATGTTAATAAAGTTAAAGATGCTGAAGGTAATAACGTTGATTTACCAGGAAAAATGCTTAACGAACTTGCTGAAAAATACGCTGAGAGAAAAGGCGGTTATACAAGAATAATTAAGCTTGGACAAAGAAGAGGAGATGCTGCAGAAGCAGTTATCTTACAATTAGTTTAATAAATAAGATATATGAAAAGTACTAAAACTTCAGGTTTTAGTACTTTTTTTATAACTAATTTAAATATTCTACCACTTGATTATATTTTTTCATTAATATATAATTGTTTTAGGTATAAAGACGTTAAGAACATACTTTTGAAAGGAGTATATAACTTATGAAAAGTACTGTTTCAGATATACATTCATTTCAAAAAGGTCAAATTGTAGATGGAATTATTGAAAAGATAAAGCCTTATGGAGCTTTTGTAAAAATATACAATAGTGATATTTCGGGAATAATTTATAAAGAGGATATATCAAAAATGTATATAAATAATCCAGCAGATAGATTTAATATTGGAGATTCTGTTAGATTGTTAGTGAAAAGATATGATAGAAATACTGGTAGGCTTGTGCTTTCTAATGACCTTAATAATTTTTCTGAAATGATTTCTGGGTTAAATGTTAATGATGTTGTTGAGGGAATTGTACGTAATCAGTATAAAAGTGGTGTTTTTATAGAAATCAAGCAGGATCTAGTTGGTCTTGCTGATTATAAATATGGTCTTTCTTATGGAGATACTGTAAATGTAGCTATAAAGAATATAAATATGGGAGACCAAAAGATTAAACTAGAAATTCTAGGTTAATTTTATATATAAAGGGAGGAAAAGCAATGATAGAAGATAGTGCTATTAAAGCTCCTAAATCGCCTTTTGCGATGAGGGAAAATGAAATCAAGGTGTTTGATGGCAAAGATGGTTATGCATCAATTGATCAAGTTGTTTTTAAAATTGATATGGGATATATCAATGAATTACATTTTCAAATACTAGAAATTATTAATGATTTCGAATTTATAACGTCTAGACAGATTTATCAGATGTTAAATTACAAGGGGATTGAAGTAAAGTCTCAAGATAAACTAAATAAAAAGCTTGAAGATATGATTAAAAGTAAGATTATAACAAGATATTATTTTTCTAGTGATGAAGGAAAAGGAATTTATAGAATTTATTGTCTAGACAAAATAGGTAAATATCTTTTAAATTCTAGAGGTATAAAGACAACATGGCAACCAACAGATAATACTAAACCAGTATATATGTTAAAAAGAAGACTTGCTGGAAATCAGGTTATTATAGCATATATGCAAAAAGTTGCTGCATATAAAGGTTTTACATTAAATCCAATGATGTATGCAAAGAGACAAAATACTAGATTTCAACCATCTGGTGGTCAAGTTACAGTTGTAAAGGATGATATTAAAGTTGATTTCATTTTTGAAGTGGTAAGAAGAAATCCAGGTTGGGAAGAAAAGTTCATGGAAAAAATGAAATTATATGAGGAGTTTTATGCTAATTATCAAGCGAAAGATTGTGGATTTGATAAGAGACCACAATTAGTTTTAATAGCTGAAGATGATGAACATCTTATTGAATTGTTTAAGAATGTTAAGAGAATAAATGTGGAGTTAAAAGGAATAGAGCTTTATTTCTCAACAGATTTAAGACAATTAGAAAGTGAAATAGATAAGACTATTATAGTGTTTAAGCAAGATCCTACAACAGGTAGATATAGTATGGAAATGGGACCAGTTTCATTTCTTGAAAGCAAATAATTAAAAGAAAGAGAGGTTGCTTAGTTGTAACCTCTTTTTTATGGCGTTAATGTGTTGTTTTATAATGATTAATTTATGAGGAGGTTTTTATGAAAGTTTTATTAACAGGTGGTGCTGGATATATTGGCTCACATACAGCTGTTGAATTAGTAGAAGCTGGATATGATATTGTAATTGGTGATAATTTTTCTAATAGTAAGCGTGATGTGATTGACAGATTAAAGAAAATTACAAAAAAAGAAATTAAATTTTATGAGATTGATTTTACAGATTATGAAGCCGTGGATAAGTTATTTGAAGAAGAAAAATTTGATGCAGTTATTCATTTCGCAGGTTTGAAAGCAGTTGGTGAATCTTGTTCTATTCCGCTAGACTATTATCAAAACAATATAGATAGTACTTTAGTTTTGTTAAAGGCTATGAAAAAATATGAAGTTGAAAATATTGTTTTCAGTTCTTCAGCAACAGTATATGGAATTCCTAAAGAAGTACCACTGAAAGAAAATATGCCAACTTTTTGCACGAATCCATATGGTTGGACTAAATATATGAATGAACAAATTTTGAAGGATGTAGCTAAGGCTAATCCAAAGATGTCGGTTGTTTTATTAAGATATTTTAATCCAATTGGTGCACATGAAAGCGGACTTATAGGTGAGGATCCAAATGGAATTCCAAACAATTTAATGCCATATATAACACAAGTTGCTACAAAGAAATTACCTCTTTTAAGTGTCTTTGGAAATGATTATCCTACAAAAGATGGAACAGGGGTAAGAGATTATATACACGTTGTTGATTTGGCGAAAGGACATGTTAAAGCAATTGAATTTTCTTTCAAAAATAGGGGGACAGAAGTTTTTAATTTGGGTACTGGAAAAGGTTATAGTGTGTTAGATATTGTTAAGGCTTTTGAAACAGCAAATGAAGTTGAGGTTCCTTATGTAATTGCAGAGAGAAGAGATGGTGATGTTGCAGAATGTTATGCTGATCCATCTAAAGCTGAACAATTGTTAAAATGGCATGCGGAAAGAGATTTGGTTCAAATGTGTAAAGATTCTTGGAATTGGCAACAAAATTGTACAAATAATTTTTAAAAAAGAAAAGCTTGTGCGTGATGCACAAGCTTTTTTCTAATCATTTTTCTTTTTTAAGTCTAATGTTATAGGTTCTGAACTTGTTCCAGAAAGATCGGACATGTTGAATTCATTTGGTTTCTCAGCATTAATAGATGTAATGTAGTTTTCTATTACAAAATCATTTATACCATCATGATTAACATCTATATACAATTCATTGCTTGGAATAGGTGTTGTATTGTTTTTTGCTGTAGAGTTAATATTGATATCAATTAAATCATCTGAAAATGATGGGGTATAATAATTTTGATTTTGAACAAGTACATCATCATTATTATTTATTGCTGTTGAATATGAAATGTTTTCATCAGAGTTTGTAAAAGGTATTTTTGATGTTTCTTCATATTCTGAGTCATCTGGTTTAAATATTTCAAAATTATAGTTTGCAGATTTGTGAGGTTCATAATATTTCTTGTTGATAAAGTCTGTTTTACCTCTACCTACAATTGATTTTCCTGAATCATTTTTAGTTCTATATACACAAGTCTTAAATGCTAAGTTAACGATTTTTGCTGGTTTGTAATATGGTTTATAATCTGTTTCAGCAGTCATGAAGTTTGCTTTTAATTTATCTGCACCTTCTTGTGTTGTAGGATCTGCAAGAACACGCTTATATTTCCATTTCTTTTTATTACCTAATTCTTTTGACCAGAAGTCTGATTCTTCAGCAGTCATATCCCCGAATACAATTTGAGTTTTCGTGTTAGTAATGATTACGTCTTTAAAGTAGGCAAGAGACCTATTTTTAGTAAGCTGCGACAAGTTCTGGATTGTGATTAATGTACCAACACGATATTTTCTAAATAGTGTGAAGAAAGCTTCTGTATCTTTGTTAACGTATAAAGGAAACTCATCAATATATATAAAGTGAGGAGTTCTTGTATCTTCAATACCAGGTCTTCTTAAAACAGCATCTTTCATTGAAAGAATAACGAACATACCAAATGCTCTTTGGTGTAGTTCTCCAAGATCACCTTGTCTTGTACAAGCTGTGATTATTTCACCATCAGCAAGCGCTTTATCAAGGTCAACGTTATTATCTCTGCTACATAAAACGTGTTTTACACCAGGATTTCTTAAGAAGTTATCTAGCTGAGTAATTGCACCATAAACGTGCTTTTCAGTTTCTTTTCTACCGCTACCATAAGTTGAAGCAATTTCATATCCATGAATGTTTACAGGTGGTTTGTAGAAGTTCTTTTCAAAGTATCCAACTAATGATTTATAATCTTCAGAAAGAACAGGGTCTTTCTTCAATACTTCAGTCATTTCTTCGGCAATATCAAAGTTGTTAAGAATTGCCAGCATATCTTCTAGAGTAGGTAAGTCGCCGTTGTGCATTCTAGGATAAATAAGTTTTAACAAAATAGCTAAGTTTTCAAAAGCCTGTTGAGAAACGTTTGCAAAGAACACGTTGTCACCACTAGAATTTTCTGATTCATACATACCTTTAAGAACAGTAGAAATGATACTTGCAACCTTTGCAGGGTCAGTTCCTATAAAAGGATTTATACCTTTTGAATTAGGATCTGAAGGGTCAATTATATTAACTGGGATATCATATGCTGCAGCAACTTTTCTAACACGCTCTATACAAGCGTTATCAGGTGCGACTAGTGTAAAACCTAAGCCGCGGTAATATAATTCTTTAGTTTCTTTATCTTCGTACTTAAACATGTCCTTAACATAGTTTTTATATTCACTAAGTCTAGATTCGTTAGGCTTTAGATAAGATAGTGTAAATGTTCTATTTAAATATTCATTACTATAAGGAACTCTAAGTGTTGCAAGACCAGCATGCAAAGCATTATAACCTAATTTTTTGCTAACCTCTCTAAAGAAATATTTTCTTTCAAGATCCATTGCACACATTGGTTCAACAATAGTAGCTGTTTTACCAGTACCAGTAGCACCCTCAACTAAAACGGCTTCAAATCTCTTTTTTTCAGGAATAACAGCAGGTTTTCCGGTCTGGTCATCGATACAAATTTGAGCATTACATAAAAATACATCAGGAGTCTTTATAGTTGATTTTGCAGGAACTAGCTTAAATCCTTTAAAATCTTCAAAAGAATCAATCCAGTCTTGATCACAATCCATAACATCTTCTATGTAATAATAAATTCCTTGCTTAAGAGAAAGCAGAGGGTATAGAAGTGTTAGTGAAGTAATGGCTGGCGTGATTATTTCAGGTAAATTTATTGCAATGTATTTAAAGTTTGAAAAATTCATCAAAACCATCCATGAAATTTCATTAACCCATTGTGCAACCATAACTGTAGCAATTATTCTAAAAGCCGACAAATAATACACATAAAATGTGACTGGCTGAGTTATAGTCTTACAAAAAGGTGACGCACATAGAATTGAATAACCTGATACCAGTATAAATAAAGCAAATGTGTACATTACAGGTGACCAATAATTAACAAATTGACCTGTAAATAACACACTTACTAACTCTAAAAGCCTATCAGCAGAAAATAAAATCGTTATTATTGCAAAAAGATATGCAAAAAAAGAATTTAAATCTATATTAAAAGGCTTTAATAAAGCATCTATTGGATCCATAATTTTATATATTATTTTTTTAAAAAAAGATAAAATTTTTCCAATCATAAAAAACCTCCAAGGCTTATTTTGTTGACAAAATGTACCATGTATATTATGCTATATTTTGACTTAAAATTCAAGTAATATCAGCAAATTTGTTAAATTTTTATGTCAATTATAGGTTTTTTAGGAGGCATATACATGAAAGTAGTGGTAGGCTTACGGAAATCCGGGTTCTAGGTATGATGATACTCGTCATAATGTTGGATTTATGGCAATTGATCAAATAAGTAAAAAAATGGATATTAAAGTGGACAAAAAGAAGTTTGATGCATTAATTGGAGAGGGACACTATAAGGGCGAAAAACTACTTTTGGTTAAGCCACAGACATACATGAATTTAAGCGGTGAAAGTGTGAGGCAAATTGTAGATTTTTACAAAATTAGTACAGAAGATTTGATTATAATATATGACGATATAGACATCGAAATAGGCAATATTCGTATAAAGCCTTCTGGTGGTACAGGTACTCATAATGGAATGAGAAATATTTATGATTTGCTTGGAAGTACGGCATTTCCGAGGATTAGGATTGGAACAGGAAAGGTGTTTCCAGGAATTGATCTAAAAGAATTTGTACTCATGAAAATGTCTGAAGAGGAAGTAAAAATTGTTGAGAAAGTTGTAGAAAATGTATATAATTCGCTAATTGAAATTCTCGAACATGGTCTAGGTAAAGCTATGAGCATTTATAATGGAAAGAATGAGGTTTAGAAATGAGTGAACTAATAGTTAACCAAAAAAAAGATAAAGTAGAAGTTTGTGTTGTGGAAGAAAATTCCATATGTGAACTCTATATTTATGGTGAAGAAAAAGAGAATATTATGGGAAATATATACCTTGGAAAAGTAAGAAATGTAGTAGACGGAATGCAAGCTGCTTTTATAGATATCGGAATAGAAAAAAATGCGTTTATATCGGTTAAAGATGCAATTCCAAAGGTTGATGTTACAAAAGAAGAACAAATAATTGATTTTAAAATTTCAAAAGTTTTATCACCAGAAGATAATCTTATAGTTCAAGTAAAGAAAACTCCAACTCAAATGAAAGGCGCGAGAGTTTCTACACACATAACGTTACCTGGAAATTATTTGGTTTTGATGCCAAATATTGGAATTGTTACGGTTTCACAAAAAATTTCAACAGAAAAAGAAAAGGATAGATTAGTGAAAATCGTAGAAAAATTCTTACCTGACAATTATGGTGTTATTGTGAGAACAGATGCAGAAGGTGTTTCTGAAGAGGTTTTGAAAGATGATTTAAATAAACTTATAGAGCAATGGGAACAGATATTGAAAAAATCTAATGAAATTAATAAAGTTTCATTGCTTTATGATGAACATGAACTTGTTTCAAAAATAGGAAGAGAGCTAATTAATCAAAAATTAGAGAAAATATATGTAAATGATAAGAATATATATCATCAAATAAAAGAATATATAGCTGGTAAATCGGAAAATTTAGCTATTTCAATAGAGTTTATGGAAGTAGAAGATATAATAGACGAGTTTGGGCTAACTTCTGAGCTTTTGGATGCTAATAGCAGAAAAATATGGCTTAAAAATGGGGGATACATAGTTATAGATAAGACTGAAGCGCTTACAGCTATAGACGTCAATTCGGGGAAATATTTGGGAAATAGCAATTTAGAGCAAACAGCGTTAGAAGTTAATTCTGAAGCGGCAAAAGAGATAATGAAGCAAATTAGGCTAAAAGATATAGGTGGAATCATAGTAATAGACTATATTGATTTGGCACAAAAAGAGAATCAACAAAAAATTATTGAAATAATGAAAAATGAGACATCAAAGGATAGAAGTAAGATAGACATAAAAGGTTATACTGAGCTTAATTTGGTAGAGCTTACTAGAAAAATGATGAATATCTAATGAAAAATATTGCAAATTATGGTTATTTGTGATATCATATGGCTCGCAGTATAACTGCCTTGCTCTATGCTAGACATAGGGCCATAAGTCCAAAAGGAGGTGTAATAGATGCAAAATAATTATGAAACAATCATGATTATAAACTCTAATCTTGAAGAAGCTACTATCAATGCAACAATAGAGAAAATATCTGCTCTAATCAATGCAAATGGTAAAGTAGAGTCTACAGAGGAGTGGGGAAAGAAAAAATTAGCTTATCCTATCAAAAAACAAGCTGAAGGATATTATGTTCTAGTTAATTTTACAAGTAACCCAGAATTTATTGATGAATTAGACAGAATATACAATATTACTGACGAAGTTATCAAACACATAGTTGTAAAAAAAGACTAGAAGAGGAGGACTTTTATTATGAATAAAGTTGTTCTAATGGGAAGATTAACTAGAGATCCTGAAGTTAGATATACAAGTACAAATAACACACTTGTAGCATCTTTTTCACTAGCAGTTAATAGAAGATTTGCTAGACAAGGAGAAGAAAGACAAGCTGATTTTATCAACATAGTTGCTTGGGACAGAACTGGTGAGTTCTGTAGTAAATATTTCAAGAAAGGCCAACAAGTTGGCGTAATTGGAAGAATACAAACAAGAAATTATGATGATAAAGATGGTAAAAAGGTTTATGTAACGGAAGTTATCGCTGAAGAAGCATATTTTGCGGATACAAGAAGAGAAGGAGAAGCAAATCCATTTTCTACAGGTGCAACAGGAACAGCATTTGATGCTAATACTGCACCAAGCGATTTCACTCAAGTTACAGATGATGATTTACCATTTTAGATTTGTATCTTAGTAAATTTTGGAATCCCTAAAAATATTAAGATTGGAGGAAAGAAAAATGGCAGACAAAAAAGGCGCTAGAAAATTCAATAACAGAAATAATAACGATGACGATGCAATGCCAAGACAAAGAAGAATTAAAAAGAAAGTTTGTGCTTTCTGTGCTGATAAGAATTTAGTTATCGATTATAAAGATGCTGAAAAGCTAAGAAAATATGTTAGTGAAAAAGGTAAAATATTGCCAAGAAGAGTTACAGGTCTTTGCGCAAAACATCAAAGAGAAGTAACAGTAGCTATTAAAAGAGCTAGACATATTGGTTTATTACCATACACAGCTGAATAATATTAATGTTGATAAAAATAGAGAAAACTTACCACAATTAGTGTGGTAAGTTTTTTATTTATAAAATAATGTTGTGACGGAATGATAAAAGTGTAAGGAAATAGAAAATTATTGTTACATATAAAAAGTAATGCTATACTATATTTCATGGAGGGATGACAAATGAAAAATCAAAGAGGTGTAACTCTAGTAACAATGATTGTTATGATTGTTGTGATGGCAATAATTGCTACAATATCTATTACTGGAGGAGTTGAGGTTGTAAGAGAATCAAAGAATCAGGTGAAAGAAGATAATTTAGCTAGTGTTAAAAATTTAGTTAATAGAGAATCGGCTAAGGTAAATACTGGTGGAACTCTTACTCCTGCTAATGCAAAATTATATGGAACAGAAAATGCGGTTTTGAAGGAACAAAATATTGGTGAAGATTGGTATTATCTTGATGAAGTTGCTTTAAATGAAATGGGAATTGAGTATGCCAATGAAACTTATGTTGTAAATTACAAGTTGAATGTTGTAATTGCATTGTCGGAAGAACCAAATCTTCATGAAAAGATAGAATATTATAATAGAGAATATTAATAAGAGGGACGCCCCTTTTTGTGAAAATATTTCACAAAAAGGGGCGTCCCTCTTATTAAATTTTAAATCCCATTTTTTTTGCGTTTTCTTTAAATGATTCAAAATCATCGCTTGCAAATAATTCAATTGTTCCAACATGGTCTGAATTATTTTGTAGATTATTAGCATTTAAGTATTTTAGAGTATCTTTTGCTGATATTTCTCCAATATCTATTAATTGTACTTGAAATCCGACTTCTTCTTGAATTTGATCTTTTAATAATGGATAATGAGTACAACCAAGTACGATTGAAGAAATTTTAGTAGATTCAATATTTAATTTGCTAATATATTCTTTTATGAAATATGGTGTACCTTCATTTTCAATTAGACATTCTTCTATAATAGGTACAAATAAAGGACAAGCGATTGATGTTATATTTGCATTAGGATTAAAAGAATGAATTGCTTTTTCCCAAGCATTACTTTTTATAGTTGCTTTAGTTGCGATAACACCAATACTTTTATCTTCTAAAATTTGTGCTGTTGGGGTAATTATATTACGTATTTCAATATCATATTTTTCTTTTAAATATTCGTATGCAGTTGCACTTGCTGTGCCGCATGCGATAATAATCATCTTTACATCTTTGGTAATTAAAAATTTAACAATTTCTTCACAATATTCGATTATTTTTTCGGGAGATTTATCACCATAAGGAAGATGGGCTGTGTCACCAAAATATATAAAATCTTCATTTGGCATCAATTTCATATATTCTTTTAATACAGTAAGTCCACCGCAACCTGAATCAAACATTCCAATAGCTCTTTTGTTCATAAAACACCTCTAAATTCTAAATTAAATACAAATATATTATTATTCTAGCATTTAACAAAATAGTTGTAAATTTAAAATAATTGATAAATTTTTAACTATATGATAAATTAAAGAACATAGTAGTTTAGTATAAAAAGAGCAGATAGGGAAAAATAATATAAGGAGGTAATTATGATACATCATATTGAAGATGAAAAGATTTTAATGGAAGTTATTAATAATGATAAATTAGTAATAATTGATTTTTTTGCAGAATGGTGTGGTCCTTGTCAAATGTTGACACCAGTCTTAAAGGCTTTAGATGAAAAATATAGTGGTGAAATTGAGGTTTATAAGGTGAATGTAGATGAAAGTCAAAATGCAGCAATGAGATATGGAGTCACTGCTATGCCTACACTTATCTTTTTCAAAGATGGTGAAGAAGTTGAAAGACAAATTGGATATATGGATGAAGAGGAATTGGATAATTTAATAAAAGAATTTATTAATTAAAAAAAGGACAAAAGCCCCGTCCCTTTGTCCAAAAAAGACGAGTAAAAGTTTAAACTTTTAACTCGTCTTTTTTGTTGACAAACTTTACAAAAGGGGGAACCTAAAAATAAAGTTTGCCAAAAGGTTAGATAAATTTATTTATTTCTTACCTTAAATATAATATATCAGTTAATTGTGTATTAATCGTGAATAAAGGGAAAACAACAAATGAAATTAAAGTGAATTATCTGTTGATATGTTTAATTCAAACCAGAATTCAACACCGTTTTCTTTGTTTTCGACGCCATAATTATTTTTGTGTTGGTCCATGATGGCTTTAACAAGTGAAAGACCTATACCAGAACCGCTTAAATCTCTGTTTCTGGAAGCATCAATTTTATAAAACTTGTTCCATATTTTTAGTAACTGATCCTTAGAAATTTGTTTTCCTGAATTATATACAAAAATACGTGCTAAATTGCCTTTTTGATCGATTCGGATAGTTATTTCTTTTTGATCATCTACATTTTTAAGTGCATTGTTAATGTAATTTGTGATTACTTGTTCAATTCTAAATATGTCTCCAAGAGTATAAAGTGTTTCGTCATTGTGTTCAAAAGAAGGCGAGATTTCTTTTTCGTTAAATCTAATTTCGTTCTTTTTTAAAATATTAGAAATTAATTCAATGATATTAAATTTTTCGATATTTAAATTGTTTTTACCATATTCTAAATTTGATAAATCAAGTAAATCATGTGTTAACGCATTCATTTTGTTGGCTTCATCAAGGATAACTTCACAATAATATTTAATATCTTCTTCTGAAGAGGCTACTCCATCAACTAAGCCTTCGGCATAGCCTTGTATTAATGCTATTGGTGTTTTTAATTCGTGAGAAACATCTGATACGAATTGACTTCTCATTTCGGCAAGTTTTGATTTTTCTTCGATATCTTTTTCAAGTTCTAGGTTAATATCACTTAACTCCTGAATTTTATTCTCTAAACTTTTTGAAAGAACATTAATACTTTTACCAAGCATTCCAATTTCATCTTCAGTTGTAACATTATAGGATTTTGAAAAGTCAAGTTCGCTTATATTTTTTGCAATAGCATTTAATTCTTTTATCGGTCTTGTAAATGATTTTGAAATTAAAAATGCGAGTAAGCAAGAGCCGCAAATTGCAAGTATACCTATTGTTGTTAAAAATCTATTAGTGACGATAACACTTTCTTTTATTGATTCTATTGGGGTTCTCATAAAAACTAGATTTCCATTTTCTAATTTGCCAAATAAGGTAACGAAGTCGGAACGAATACGATCATCTCTAATAACTTCCGTAAAATATGTCGTATCACCAGAAAGTCTGTTTTGAATGTACTCTGTATTAATAAAGTTCGTATAATTTTGAACGATAATCATATTATTAGAAAAATCGTTATTTGTTGAATAGATTGTTAATTTATCGTTATCTTTTATAACGATATCTATATTTTGATTAGTTTCAATTTTTTCAAGCTCTAAAAGTGCAGAAGATTCGTTATAATTTTTGTAGATTTTTTTTACTGAATTATATGTTTTGGCAAGACTTTCTTCTTTAAAGTTCAAATAATAATTCTCAAGAACAGCCGTGTTTAATATAAGAATTGTTAGAATAACGAGAGCTACTAAGAATGAAAACCAAAAAAATAATCTTAAATTGATTGATATTTTTTTCATATATTTACCTCATAAATTATTCAAATTTATACCCAAGTCCACGAATAGTTTGAATGTGGTTTCCTTTTTTGCCTAATTTTTTTCTTATTTTTTTTATGTGACTATCTATAGTTCGGGAATCACCATAGTAATCATAATTCCAAACATGATTTAAAATTTTTTCACGAGATAAAGCACTACCTCTATTTTCAATTAAGTACTGAAGTAATTCGAACTCTTTCATGCTTAAATCGGCGTTGGTTCCGTCAACAGTAACAACATGTGCATTAGTGTCAATAATAATACCATCAAAGTCAGTAATGG
The DNA here is from genome assembly GCA_017462965.1 of Clostridia bacterium. Lineage (GTDB taxonomy): Bacteria > Bacillota > Clostridia > TANB77 > UBA1234 > UBA1234. The sequence goes on from JAFTQC010000049.1 coordinate 35,245, forward strand.
AATTACTATTCGGATAACATCTTTTTAATAAAGCTTCAACTCGTGCAACTAAAATTTTTGGACTAAAAGGTTTAGAAATATATTCATCAACACCTAGTTCAAAACCGAAAAGTTCATCGTTTTCTTCACCACGTGCAGTAAGCATAATAACTGGAACTTCTGATTTTTTTCTAAGCTCACGAAGAGTAGCCCATCCATCTAAGATTGGCATCATAACATCTAATAAAATTAAATTAATATTTTCATGCATACTAAAAAGTTCAAGTGCTTTTTGACCATTTTCAGCTTCTAAAATTTCATATCCGTTCATAGATAAAAAATCTCTAAGAAGTTTTCTCATACGACTTTCATCGTCAACGATAAGAATTTTTAAATTATTCATAAATAATTCACACTCCCTAAAAAAATTATACAAAAGAAATATGCCTTTTGTGTGAACAAGTTGTAGAAACTTAAGAATTTTTTTGCATTTTACCACTAAAAAATATATTGCGCAAATTTAATTGTTTGTATATAGTAATTTTGAAAGTGTGAAGTAAAAAACTTCTGTGGGAGGAATAGAAAGATGGGCAGAATTATTGTCTATACTGGACCAATGTTTTCAAGAAAAACTGCAATTTTACTTGCAGAATACGAACGTTCGCAGATTGCAGAAAGGGTAACAGCAGCATTTAAGCCAGCGATTGACGGTCGTTTTGGAAAAGATGTAATCAAAAGTAGAAATGCGGGTAGCATCGAGGCTTTTTGTATTACTGATCTTGAAGAAATTGAAAAGCATGAAGCACAAGATTACTTTATCGATGAGTTCCAGTTTTTGAAAGGGGACATACAGGTAATTCAAAGACTGGCAAGCAACGGTAAAAATATCTATGTGTCTGGTCTTGACATGACTGCAGAAGGAAAGCCCTTTGCAATTATGCAAGAACTTCTTTGCATTGCAGATGAAGTGGAAAAACGTAAAGCGATTTGCGTTGATTGCAAGAACAATGCTACACATTCTTTTTTCTTAGGAAAAAAGAACGAAGATGTACTTGTCGGAGACAAAGAATATATTCCACTTTGTAGGGAATGCTGGGCAAAACGAATGAAGATGAAAGAAGAGGGAGTTATCTAAAATTAGGAGGGAAAATGGCAAAAGTTGAATTTAATAATTTAAGTGACTTTGAGCTTGCCCACATTTTTGAATGTGGGCAGTGCTTTAGGTGGCGAAAAATAAATGAAAATAATTACATAGGAACAACTCCATATGGGGTAATTGAAATAGAAAAGAAAAAAGACAACACGATTTGTATAGATGGTACTTTTACAGATGATGGAATAAAAGAGTCAATTTGTGAATACTTAGATTTAAATACGGATTATTCAAATATTAAAGCTATAATTTCAAAGGATGATATTAATTTGCAGAAAGCTATCCAATATGGTGGAGGTATAAGAATTTTAAATCAAGATCCATGGGAAATGCTTATAAGTTTTATAATATCTGCTGCAAATAATATTCCTAGAATTTCAAAAACAATAGAAAATATATCGAGGGAGTATGGCAAGGAAATTACATATAAGGGTGAAAAGTATTATTTATTTCCAACTCCTGAAGAATTGGCAAGAGCTAGTGTTGAGGATTTGAGAAAATTAAATTTGGGATTTAGAGACAAATATGTTTATAATGCAGCTCAAATGATAAATGATAAAAAAATGAATTTAGAAGAAATTTGCAATATGCCATATAAAGATGCAAAAAAGGAATTAAAAAAATTTGCTGGCGTTGGTGATAAAGTTGCAGACTGTATTTTATTGTTTTCAATGAAAAAGAAAGAAGCTTTCCCTGTTGATACTTGGATAAAAAAGGTTATGGCTAATCTATATAATGAATCAAAAGATATAAAGAAAATAGCAAGTTTTGCAGAGGATAAATTTGGAGAATATGCGGGAATTGCTCAACAATATTTATTTTACTACATGAGAGAAAACTTTTAGCAAAAAGGGGCGTCCCTCTTGCTAATCAAAAAAACAGATGCCCCAAAATATATATTTAGGACATCTGCTGAAATCTTATTAAATTTTACTTAATCTTCATGGTTACTTATAACAGCATTGAAAAAGTCAATGATTAAGCTTCCAACGACGAATTGTGAAAACAGAACAATAGATGAGTATATAAGCGTTGAGCCTAAAGTATGTAAAGAAACCTTACTAAATTCGGCAAACATATTATATAGTATCACAGCTACACCCGATAAACATAATGCAGATGAGATTATTGATACATAGATAATTATATTTTTCGAAAATGTATTGATTGAATTAAGTTTATTTACTATTTTGCTTACCATCTTAATCATCTCCTTTTTGCTTTACTGTATAACATAATTATAGCACCTAAAAGGCTTGAAATCAACAAAAAATAGTAAACTAAACCCTTGGGACTCTAGGGTTATAGAGGAAAACTCTAGGGAAATAGTAGGTTTACAAAAAATAATTTTTTGAAATTTTTTATTTTTGAGAAAATAGTCAAAAAAGGTGGAAATGCGCAAAGCTTAGGGAAATAATAGATTGAGGGAAAATATGGAAAAATATGTAAAAACAAATTGCGTATGTAAATTTGTGTAAAAAATGCTTTTTAAACCCAAAAATAGTGCTTGCATTTTGGGGATAACTATGCTAAACTATCGAAAGTAATCTGACTAAGAGAGCAAAAGGAGGTGCAATTTAAGATGCCTAATATAAAATCAGCAATAAAAAGAGTAAAAACTACAAAAACTAAATCTAGCGAAAACGCTATGGTTAAAACTGCATATAAAACAGCTACAAAAAACTTTAAAGCTGCTGTTGAAGAAGGAAATAAAGAAAAAGCAACAGAATTATTCAAGGTAGCTACAAAAGCTGTTGAGAAAGCTGCTAAGAAGGGTGTTATAAAAGACAATACTGCTTCAAGAAAGAAATCAAGCCTTGCAAGAACTTTAAATACACTTTAGTACTTTAGTGTTATGTTAAAGCTGCTTTGGAAGGAGGGAAAAGAATGTCAGGAGTTAAAGTTAGAGATAATGAGTCTATTGATAATGCTTTAAAGAGATTTAAAAGAGATTGCGCTAAGAGTGGAGTTTTACAAGAGGTTAGAAAAAGAGAACACTATGAAAAACCAAGCGTAAAGAGAAAAAAGAAATCAGAAGCTGCGAGAAAAAGAAAGTTTTAATATATAAATAACACGAAATTTATAGGCAGATTTTAAAATCTGCCTTATTTGTTAAAATAGACATTGGAGGTGCTTTGTATGCTAAAAGAACAATTACTAGAAGATTTTAAAAATGCAATGAAAGAGAAGAATGAATTAAAGAAAAATACAATTATGATGATTCGTTCTGCTATTTTGCAAGTTGAAAAGGACACACAAAAGGAAATGTCTGAAAATGAAATAATAGAAATTATTTCAAAAGAATTAAAAAAGAGAAAAGAATCATTGGCTGACTATGAAAAAAGTGGTCGTGAAGACTTGATTCAAAATATAAATGATGAAATGGCTGTTATAAAAGCTTACTTACCAGAAGAGCTTTCAAGAGAAGAAATTGAAAAAATCATAGTTGAGACAATCGCTGAAATTGGTGCGGTTACTATGAAAGATATGGGAAAAGTAATGCAGGCTGTTAAACCTAAAATGGCTGGTAGAGCAGATAATAAATTAGTTAATGAAATTGTTAAAGCAAAACTAGGTTAATATATGTACATATAAAAGTTAATAAATTATCAAGAGTGGACGAGAGAACGGCTTTATGACTCCACAGCAACCTACAAGTAAAGGTGCTAATACCGACAGTATAAAATACTGAATGATACAAAATACTAGAAACGGTGGGATTTTGTGTCTTGCCGTTTTTTTAGTATAAAAAGAAAGGGAGTAATGAAATGAAAAAATTATTTACTAGTGAAAGTGTTACAGAGGGGCATCCTGATAAGGTGTGTGATTTAATATCTGATAGTGTTTTAGATGCATTACTAGAACAAGATCCGAATTCTAGAGTTGCTTGCGAAACGTGCGCGAATGGGAATTTTGTACTTGTAATGGGAGAAGTTACAACTAATGCAAAGATTGATGTGGAAAAGATTGTTAGAGACACAGTAAGAGAAATTGGTTATAACAAGGATGAATATGGATTTAATGCTGATACGTGTGAGGTAAAGGTGATGCTTAAGAAGCAATCATCTGATATTGCGATGGGTGTAGATGCATCTTTAGAACAAAAAAGTGGAGAAGGTATTGGTGAAGGAGCAGGAGATCAAGGTATAATCTTTGGCTTTGCATGTAATGAGACAGAATCTTATATGCCTGCGCCTATACATTATGCTCATAAATTAGCTGAAAGACTTACTAAAGTTAGAAAAGAGAATGTAATTAAATATTTAAGACCAGATGGTAAAACTCAAGTTACTGTTGAGTATGAAGATGATAAAGTGAAGAGGATTGATACTATTGTAGTTTCAACTCAACATGATGAAGATGTAAGTCATGCTCAAATCGAAGGCGATATTATTGAACATGTTATAAAACCAATAATTCCTGAAGAGTTGCTAGATGATAATACAAAATATTATATAAATCCAACAGGAAGATTTGTAATTGGTGGACCTGAAGGAGATAGTGGATTAACCGGCAGAAAAATTATAGTTGACACTTATGGGGGATATGCACCTCATGGAGGAGGAGCGTTTTCTGGAAAGGATCCTACTAAAGTGGACAGATCGGCTGCATATATGATGAGAAAAATAGCGAAGGATATTGTAAGACAAGGCTTAGCTGAAAAATGTCAAATTCAAGTTGCTTATGCTATTGGTGTGGCAAAGCCAGTATCTGTTTGTGTAGAAACATATGGTACTAATAAGGTTTCAAATGAAGAAATTTTAGAAAAAATCTTTAAAGAGTATGATATGACTCCAAAAGGAATAATTGAAACATTGAAATTAAGAAGGCCAATATACAAATCAACTACAAATTATGGCCATTTTGGAAAAGAAAATTTAAGTTGGGAAAAATAAAATTTTTGTTTCCAATCTTCTAGATTATTGTTAGAATAATTTTAGGAGATGATCTTGATGGATGTAAATATTGAATTATATAGAACGTTTTATTGGATTGCTAAAGAAAAAAATATAACTAAAACAGCGGAAAAACTGTACATTTCACAGTCTGCAGTGACACAAAGTTTAAAAAAATTAGAGGAACAACTTGGTGGAACTTTATTTGTAAGAAATAAAAAAGGTGTTGAACTTACTGAAGCTGGGGAAAAATTGTATAATTATATTGAATCTAGTGTCAATATCTTGAATAATGCTGAAAACATGTTTTCACAGTACATGGACAGTGATTCTGGAACTATTCGTGTTTGTGGTGGTTCTGCTATATGTGGAATTTTCTTTGCGGAACTTGTTCAAAAATTATCTGAAAAATATCCTAATATAAAGCTTACTTTGGCTAATTCTAAGACGAGAGATGGTCAAAGTCGACTTTTAAAAAATGAAATTGATATGCTTGTAATTGAAGAAATTGGTGATGAGAAAATTGATGGGATTGAAATAATACCAATAATGGATTTTGAATTTTGTTTTTTTACTACACCGGAGTATTTAGAAAAAATAGGTGGATTTAAATTGGAAAATGCAAGTGAATATGTGTATGTTACACCGCAAAGTACGTCTAGAAGAAGGCTGGCATTAGAAAAGAAACTTGAAAAAGCAAATATAAAGATAGATCCTAAGTATGAATTTACAAGTGCAAATCTGGTTGAAACATTAGTTGCAAGTGGAATAGGCATTGGTTACATAAATGAACTTATGATAAAGGATAAATTGAAAACTGGAGAATATGTTAAGTTGGATTTCGGATTGGAAAGAACGAAAGATAGAATAGTTGTAGAGATTAGAGATTCTAAAAAAGCAAGTAATGCGATGCTTAGAATTGTTGAGATAATAAAGGAAACATTTAATGCGGAATAAGTAAAAACCCCCTCTTGATAAGAAGGGGGTTTTATCATCTCCTTTCATTGCATCGAGCATTGGGAATGCTTACTCATCCAGATAGTCAATGGGCTGTGAGAGCTCTTTGATCTGGGTGAGGGCACGGTTGACCTCCTCGGGAGTCAGATACCCAAGCACATCATCGGTGATGGGCGTGGTGTAGCAAACCTCACCAGAGGAGTCAAGCACGGCGAGCTCCCAAAGACCATTAGCAGCACCATAGCTGCCGCCGAAGCTACTGCCGATGCTGCTACCCGGATACAGCTCCCAACGGATGACGGAGGCTCCGTAACCGTTCGGGAACTTGTAAAGGAGCTGCCAACCAGGACCGGCAGGGTGAGGCTTGATGTCCGTCAGGTGGTCGAGATGACCAAACTTGACGATTTCAAGCATCAGTTCGAGGGAACGGAGAGACTTAAGCATGTTCTCAGTCATGCAACCTTCCTTTCTTGCCTTGTAGGCTGTCGATGGTTTAAAGAGTGATCTATGTCAAACGGCAATGCCGAATGAACCAGTACCTTAAATCAGTTACAAATTAACTGTATAATGATTAGGTGCTGTCAGGATTGTGTTTTCATCTGACAATTTATATGTTAACATATTACGAAAGAGAAGTAAAATTAATAATAATGATTATAAAGATTAGAAAAACTTATTAAATTCATCCGTTTAATGGACGTCTCCAATGGCTGAAACGCTATCTGCATAAGTATAAAATGTAACAATAATGTTATTGACTTTGGATGTTATAAATAGTAATCTAATTTATAGGTATAAGTAAAATTTCCTGGAAGGAGTAAATAATATGGGATTTAATTTAGGAGAAGTTTTTAAAAAAGACGAAGAAACACTTGTTATTGATAGAAGGAAACAGGCAATGAAAGCTATGATAATCTTTACAGTTATAATAGCTATTGCTCTAGTTGCACTTATTGTTTTGAAAAATATAGGTGATGTGGATGAAAATAGAAGAGTTGCTATAACAAAGGATATTCAAAATATTCAATTGTACGTAAAAGATAAAGCTACTCAGGCAAGAACAGATCCTAATTTTGTTTATCCTGGACTTGATTTGAATCGTTCAGGAGATGAATCTGCATATAAATTAAACGTAAATGGATATCAAGAAGAATTTAGATATGGATATTATTATTTAAGTCCTAATGATTATAGTGACATGTCAATGGCGCTAAATGTAGAAAATGAGCATTATATTGTAAACTATAATACTGCAGATGTAATAAATGTAACTGGTATAAAATATGGTAGTGGCAGATATCATTCTGTAGATGATCTTCTTGCAATTGCGTCAATTAAGGCTGGAAACAATGTTCCAATTCCTTCAGCTACAACAATACTATTAAAAACACCTAGTGATATGATGAAATTACATGAAAATCCAAATGCTAATTTTAAAATGGCTGCTAATATAGATATGGCCTCTTACGAAGCAGGATTAGGCTGGAAGCCTGTTGAAGGTTTTACAGGTAATTTTGATGGTAGAGGATATACAATCAGTAATTTAAAAGTAAATAGATCGACTCAAGGATATGTAGGATTATTTGGAAGTGTTGCTGGTGGTACTATTTCTAATTTAACTTTATTAAACGTTGATATCGTAGGTGAAAATTATACTGGAGCATTGGCTGGAACAATGGCTGGTCACGTTTCTAACGTAATTGTAAAAGGTGGAACAGTAGACGGTGAAGATAAAGTTGGTGGACTTGTAGGAGCACATCAAGGTAATATATCTAAATGTATGGTTGACTTAGACTCTGTTTCAGGAAGAGAAGATGTTGGTGGAGTTGTTGGTGAACTTGATTCAGGAGTGGTTGAGAGAGTTTCTGCAAGAACTATTAATGTAAGTGGACTTTCTGCTGTTGGTGGTTTTGTTGGTTGTGTTTCTGCTACAAAAGAATCATATTTACAAGAATGTGTAGCTGTTACACAACAAAAACAAAAACAAAACGAAGAAACTTTCAATGGTGGAATAACAGGAAATACAGATATTGGTGGTATGATTGGTTTAGTAGAAATTTTAAGTAGAAGTAAATTACATATGAAGAACTGTTATGCTGTTGGAAATATAAGTGCTGGAAAAGAAAATAAAGGTGGAATTGTAGGTAGACTTACTGTTAGCAATCAAGCACAAGTGAATATGGATGCAATATATGCCGCTGTTAGTATTTTAGAAAAAGGTGAAACTTCTGGTGGATGTATCGGTTTGTATAGTTCTTCAACAGGTGGTATAGTATCTCCAAATGATATATTCTGGGAGAAAGACTTAGCTCCTGGTGAGGTTTTAGAACATGTAGGAAAATTTGATACAAATGATAGAATAAACTTTACTTCAAAGACACCTAGTGAAATGCAAACTAGAGCGACGTATACAAATTGGGATTTTGATGTTTGGGAAATTGCAACTAGATCTCGTCCAACTTTGAAGTTTGAAAAAACGTTTATAGAATATTAATAAGGAGAATTAAAACATGAAAAATTCCGGAGTTTCAATGATAACACTGGTTGTAATGATTGTAATTATGATAATATTAGCAAGCATTGCGGTTACTAGTGGTATAGATAGTGTAAATGAGGCAAATAAAACTAAATTAGAGGTTGAGATTACAGAATTAAAAAAAGCAGTTTCTTCAAGAATGGTTGAAATTGAAAGAGATTCAACAGTTGCAATGCCAGGACAAAAGACGGAGGACATTGTTGAATATATATATTATGTAGAAGATTTGTCGAATGAAGACTTGGAAGACTTTATTAGAGGTGTTAATGCAGAAACTATAGATTATTACAGAATTGTTGATTCGGTGTCAGCAGCAGCTTTAGGGGTGTCATCTGTAAATACAGAACATTATTTTATAGTTGATTATTACACAGGCAAAGTATATGGTAATCTTAACATGGCTGCATACAAAGCTGATAAAAACGGAGTTATGCCAGAATAATAACTTGAAAATATGAGGTGAAAAATATGAACAATCAAAAAGGTATAAGTCTTATTACCTTAGTAGTTACTATGATTGTAATGATTATACTTATAGGTGTTGTTGGAAGTTATTCGCTAGAAAATATTAAGAAGAGTGGAGATGCTGTTTCTGCTGCAGAATTTGCTAGCGTAAGAGATTTTACATTAAAGATGCAAACAAAAATACTTGCTGAGGATCATAAAATAGATACAAGTAAAATTGGTTTATCAAATGATTTATTATATTTACTAGTAGGAGAAAGTTTATCAAATACTGATTTAAATAATATAGTTGATGTAAATTCATCGGATGTTCCTGCTGAATGTAAATATTATTATATCCCTGCTGATGAAAAATTATTTGAAGATAAGGACTTTACAAAAGGTAACATTACTGTACAAGACGTAAAGAATGACTATATAATCAACTTTTATACAGCTACAGTAATATGTATACAAAATGATTCATGTAAAGTAGATGGTCTTATAAAAGGATTAAGCGAAATTGTTTTATTAATAGGTGAATAAGAAAAAAATGGACAAAGGGACGGTTCTTTTGTCCTTTTTTTATTGTAAAAAACAACTAGTACATACAGAGTAATAAAAAAGGACAAAAGAACCGTCCCTTTGTCCATTTTTTTCACTTAATAAACGCTAAAACATAAAATATACTAAGGAGTTGAAACTTATGTATGGTTATATTTTAGATGTGTTTATATGGAGTTTTTCAATATATGGTATAGTTTGTTTTATGAACGAATATTTGTTAGAAACAGTTTGCTATTTGATAACAAAATGTGGAAATGCAATCAAATTATATAGAAAACACGTTGCGAAAATTTTTAGATGATTATATAATGTATTTTGCAAATGTGTACTTATGTACGCGTTTTTAAAATAAATTATACATTAAAGATGAAAGTGAGAATTTAAAATATGGAATTAAAAGGTCAGATTGAAGAAATAATTTTTTCAAATGAACTTAATAGTTATACAGTTTGTAGCATGATTGTTGGCAATAATGAAATTACAGCGACTGGTTATCTTCCGTTTGTGAATATTGGTGATTTAATTATAGCTGAAGGTGATTTCGTTAATCATAATGTGTATGGCAAACAATTTAAAATAAATACTTTTGAGAAAACAATGCCTAATACTACTGCCGAGATTGAAAAATATTTGGGAAGTGGAATTATTAAGGGAATTGGTCCTGCGACAAGTAAGAAAATTGTAGATAGATTTGGTGAAGATACGATATATGTACTGCAATATGAAAGCGAAAAATTATCGGTTATAAAAGGAATAACTCCATCTAGAGCGAAAGAGATTTCTGAAGCTTTTAATAATGTGTGGGAACTTTGGCAAATTGTTATGTTTTTACAAAAGTATGGTATAGGAACGGCGAATGCTAATAGGATATATAAAGAGTTTGGCATGAATGCGATAAATGCGATTAAAGAAAATCCATATATATTATTAAATATATTGTATGGTGTTGATTTTAAGCATGTTGATAAAATGGCAATATCAATGGGAATAGAAAGAACATCATCGTTTAGAATTGCAAGTGGGATAAAATATGCGTTGACACTTGCTTCGAGAAATGGACATACGTGTGTACTTGAAGTCAATTTGATAGGTTATGTTGCGGATATTTTGTCTGTAGATAAAGAGTTGGTAGAAAATGAACTTACAGGACTTAAGTATGCTAAGGAAGTGTATTTGGAAGATGAATATGTTTTCTTAAAAGATTATTATCAGGCTGAAGAAAATGTTGCAAAGAAAATTCTAATGCTTTCAAATAATTTTTCGAAAAAATATAATAGCTTAGATGATAGAATAAAAGAAGCAGAAAAAGAATTAAAAATAGAATTGTCACAAGAACAAAAAGAAGCGGTGAAAGCTTGTTTTAAAAATCAAGTTGTAATAATAACTGGCGGTCCAGGAACAGGAAAAACAACTATAATAAAGGTTTTAATAAATTTGTTCAAAAAAGCAGAATTAGAAGTTGCCTTATGCGCACCAACAGGGCGTGCGGCTAGACGCATGAAAGAAACAACTGGCGAAGAAGCAAAAACATTACATAGATTATTAGAAATTGGGAAGACGGAGGAAAATGTTCCTAATATTGATTTTGCAGTAAATAAAATTAAGCAAAAAGTAGTCATTGTTGATGAAATGTCTATGGTTGATATAGTTCTTATGAATTATTTAGTAAAAGGACTAGAAGATAATGCAAAATTAATATTGATAGGTGACAGTGATCAATTGGCCTCAGTAGGCCCAGGAAGTGTTTTGCAGGACTTGATAGAGAGTGATAGTATAGTTACTAAAAAGCTTACAGAAATATATAGACAGGCGGCTGAAAGTCAAATAATAACAAATGCTCATAAAATAAATGTTGGAGATAAAAGTTTGACATTTAATAAGAAAAACGGAGATTTCTTCTTTTTAAAAGAACAAGCTTTAGTTGAACAAATTGTGGAATTAGTTGATGCAAGACTTCCAAAAATGCGGAAAGTATGATATACTTAAGGACGTACAAATTCTTACCCCAACTAAGAAGGGCGAAACTGGAACGAAAAATTTGAATAAGAATTTACAGCAAGCGTTAAATCCTAAATCTAAATTCAAGAATGAACGTGAATTTGGTGACTTTGTTTTGCGTGAAGGCGATAAAGTAATGCAAATTAGAAATAATTATGATATTTATTGGGAAGGAATAGACGGAAAATCGTATGGAAGTGGAGTTTACAACGGAGATTTAGGAATTGTTAATAAAATTACTCCGGATTATGTGGAAGTTATATTTGATGATGATAAATTAGTTAAATATGAATCAAATATAATAGAAGAACTTGAGCTTGCATATGCGATAACAATTCATAAAAGCCAAGGAAGTGAGTTTCCTGTTGGTGTAATGATAATAACAAATGGACCACCAATGTTATATACACGAAATTTGTTGTATACTGGTGTTACGAGAGCAAAAGAATTATTAATAATATTAGGAAAAGAAATGCTATTAAGCAGAATGATTGATAATGTAGATACCAAAAAAAGAAATACAGGTTTGAAATATAAAATAGAGAAATATGTAGGTATCTTCAATATGTGAAATGGAGGTAGAAATGAAAAAAGTAAACATTTTTATTATGTCCATGTTAATATTTACAACTGTTGCGTTGCCTAGTTTTGCATTTACAGATACTACTGAGCATTGGGCGAATGATGTTATAGAAGAAATGAACAATTACAAAATTATTAATGGATATGAAGATGACACATTCAGACCTGATGAAATAATGACGCGTGCTGAGTTTGTGACGGTAGTAAACAGAATTTTAGCGTTAGATGAAGAATCATCAAAATATATTCCTGACGTTAATAGAACAGATTGGTTTTATTCTGAAATAAGGAAAGCTGTAAAAATTGGAATAATTCAAGGAAATACGGATGGATATATATTCCCAAACGATGAGATTACAAGGGAAGAAGCGATAGTTATACTAACTAGAGCTTTTAAGATGAATCAAACTACACGTAAGCCACAAGATTTTACTGATTTATCTGAAATTTCAAAGTGGGCTGAATCTGAGATGTATTCGGCAATTTCACAAGGGATATTGAATGGATATAACGATAATACAATTAGACCAAAAGCTTCTATAACAAGAGCAGAAGCATTAACTTTAATAGATAGAATTCTTCCAAACATATTGAAAACAAATGTATATCAAGGATTATTAACAGGAAATGTTGTGCTATGTGATGATAACATAGTTTTGAATAATTTAACTATAGATGGTAATTTGATAATATCTAATAATGCGTTAAAAACTTTGACAGTAAAAGATGTGACTGTAAAGAAGAATGTGATTATTAATGATAAAAATCACGAATTTATAAAGAAAATAAAAATAATGGGAGATGTTTTTGAGTTTTCATCTGAAAAAGAAGAACTAAATGGATATCTAAATGAAGAGTTTGGAATTAGTTTTGCAGTACCAAATTCTGCTACAGTGAAGCTTTTTTCTGGTGATTCAAAGATTGATTATAAAATAGAAGATTTAATTGTAATTGATGTTATCCAAAATGACGAATTTTATATGAAAAGTATAAATACGATTGCTAAATTAGAAATTGCTAAATATGATTATTTATATAAAGAAGTTGAAGATGGAGTTATAGGAAAAGACTTTAAGTATATTCTATTTTCGGATAGAACGGGAAAACAAATGCTTGTGATAAAGAGGGATAATATAGCATATGTTTTGAGATTCTATAATATTGAAAGTGATAATTTAGTAGATAATGTCTTGTCAACAATGGAATTTTTTGAAACAGAAAATATTGTGGATACAAAGAATATTGTGTACAAAAATTCAAAATTATCTTTGAAATTTACATATAAAGATAAATATGTTGTTGTTGATGATTCATATAATACCAACATAATAAATGAAGATAAGAAATTTTTTAAATTATTTATTCAAGTAAATACGATAACGGATATTCAAGAATATAATTTGAATGAAATAAAGTTGTTACTTAGTTCAATTGTGAGCAAGGAAGGGGATATAAAAGAAACAGAAACTTTCAAGATAATGAATAACAATGCTATCAAATTTAAAACTGAAGCTGATGGTAAAATAACGTATTCATTATACGTTGTAATTGGAAACAACTTGTACAATTTGATATTTAAAGGCGAAGAAAATGGTATGTCAGAAGTGGGAGAAGAATTGTTTGATGACATAGTTGATTCATTAGAGTTTTAAGTCGAATATAAAAAGGGGGATGATACAAAAGTATCATCCTTTTTTATTTAAGGAGTAAATATGTTAGAAGAAATAGTAGGTTTGTTTTTTCCTAGAAAATGTATATTTTGCAATGAAAAAATAAATGAAAGATATACTTGTAGAAAATGTTTAAATATAATAGAATATTACAAAGAGAGACTAGAAACACCTGATGATGCATATTATGACAAGTTAATATGTGCGATAAAATATAATGGTAATTTAAGAACTCGAATGTTGAAATTTAAATTTGATTCTGTTAAATATTTTGCTAGAGGATTTGCGGATATACTATTCGAAAAGATGGTTAAGTATGATGTGAATGCTGATTTGATAATTCCTGTACCTATAAGTAAGAAGAGATATAGAGAAAGAGGGTATAATCAAAGTGAATTAATAGTAAAATATTTATCTAAGCTAACTAAAATAGATTACAATAGAAATGTTCTAATAAAGAGTAAAAATAATCTTAAGCAAAGTCGATTACCTGAAGAACAAAGAAAAGAAAATGTGAAAGATGTGTATTCGATAAAAAATACAGAGGCAATAATTGGAAAAAATATAATTCTCGTAGATGATATTTGCACTACAGGGTCTACTGTAAATGAATGTTCAAAGGTTTTAAAGAATTCCGGTGCCAATAGAGTTATTGTGTTATCGGTGATGTATACTAACTTGAGAAGAGCGAAGCTTTAGTATTGCGTTTCATAAAGATGAGGAAAGGGGCTTGAAAAATGGATGAATTAGTCGAAAGCGTAATGGATTATGTAAGAAAACCATATACAGACCATGCGATAATGATTAATGGAGAATGGGGAAGTGGAAAAACATATTTTTGGAATAACAAAGTCAAAAGTAAAATTGAATCAACTGATATAAATGGAAAACGTTATAAAACAATATATATGTCGTTATATGGAATTTCAAATCTTGATGATATAAGTAAAAAAATATTTATTGAGATGAACCCAAGCTTGAACAAATCAATAAAAAAGGTAATAGATACACATAATATTTCAAGCATACCAGAATACGTAAAAACGGGTATTGATATGGCGAATTCCTTTGGTTTCATGCAAATGAATGAAAAAATAGATTATTCGAAGTTTTTTGAAATAGATGATAAGGTGTTATGTTTTGATGATTTAGAGAGAGCAAATCTTGATGTAATTGACGTATTGGGATATATAAATAATTTCGTTGAACATGATCACATGAAAACAATAATCATTTGTAACGAGAAAGAATTATCAAAAAAGTTAAAAAGTACGAATGTTGAAATGAAAACATTTATAGCAACATATATTTTGAATAATGAGGGTAAAATAAAACCTGAAAACTATGAAGAAGATGAGAATTTAATTGATTCAGAACGTGAAGATAAACCTATGGTTGAGCTTATTGAAGATAAAATTGAACATATTTTTGATAAGGCAAATGATTACGAAAGAATTAAGGAAAAACTAATAGGAGAAACATTTGAATATATTCCGGAATTTACATACATTATAAATGGTGTATTGATGCGTTATGAAAGTAATCCACAACTTATCCAATTTTTAAGAAAAAATTCAGCAATAATAACGCAAACGTTTAATAGAAGTGGAACAAGAAACTTAAGAATATTAAAACATGCATTGAATGATTTTCAAAAAATATTTGAAACAACCAAAAGATATTATCCAGATGTAAGTGATATAGTTTTAAAATCATTGTTAATATTTACAATTGCGATATCTTTTGAAATAAAGGCTGGTAAAGTTACAAAAGATAAACTAAAAAATATTAATTCTTTGGAAGAATATAAAACAATATTGGTTGCATCTAAAGTTTTAAAAGACAATAGACAATTTTATATAAAGGAATTTGATAATAACTACTATTTTACGTTTAAGACGGATTACAGATTCTTTAAATTTGTTGAGAAATACGTTAGAACTAGAATATTTGATATGAAAACATTTAAAGATGATATGGATGCAATTGTTAATCAAGAAAATAAGGGACAAGTTGTTAGTTATAAACGTTTGCTTACAGAAGATTATTGGAAGATTGAAGATAGTGAGTTTAACCAAGTTGTGACTGAGACATTAGATGATGTCAAAGCAGGAAAATTACAACTTGCTGAATATTTTAAGTTATATGTAATATTTAATTTCTTTATTCAAAAAGGGTTGCTAGATATAGATTCAGAGTATTTGAAATTAACGTTTATAAATGGTATGAACATGGCTGCTGCGTCATCTAAATATTGTAAAGATATTGAAGCATATATGATTGGAACTAATTTAGTTGAGGCAGATGATAATATAAATTACATTCTAGAACATTTTAATAATTTGAATTTGCAAACAAAAGAGAAGGAATATATTGAGGTTGCAAAACAATTATTTGAAATGATACCAGATAAGGTAGAAAAATTAGTAGATGTATTTGTAGAGGAACATTTGGATATACCTATAATGAAATATTATAATATGAACACGCTATTTGAAAGAATATTGCTATTAGAAAATGAAGACATTGTACTTGTGAAAGATTTGGTAAGTGCAAGATATCAAAAAGTGAAAGATATTTCAAATGAAGAGCGTAATTTACGTTTGTTAAAACAAGCAATGGAAGATTATATTAGAGGAAAAGTGCCAACAATAAAAGTAATATTAATAGAAGATTTTATTAAGGCATTAGATATGATTTTGTTAAGACCTAAAGAAAAACCAAAAAGAACAAGAAAAAAAGTTGCACAAACAGCAAAAACAGAAACTGCGTAATAAACAAAAGGGACAAGATGGACAGAGGTTAGCAAGAGGGACGCCCCTTTTTGTGAAAATTTTTCACAAAAAGGGGCGTCCCTCTTACTAACCTCTGTCCCAATTTTCAAAAATCTCCGTCACTTTTGTATAAATTTTGACAAAAAAACTAACAATATGAATATATAAAAGCAAGAAAAGGAGGGAAATGATGAAAGCAACAGGAGTGGTCAGAAGAATTGATGATTTGGGAAGAATTGTAGTACCAAAGGAAATACGTAAAACGCTTAGAATAAGAGAAGGAGATCCTTTAGAGATTTTTACTGATAAAGAAGGCGAAATTATTTTGAAAAAATATTCTCCTATAGGTGAGCTTAATGAGTTTGCAACGCAATATGCAGAAACATTAGCTAAAACAACTGGACATATAGCTTGTATAACGGATAAGGATACAATTATTGCTGTTTCAGGTGCACCTAAAAAAGAATATTTAGAAAAAAGTATAAGTTCTGAACTAGAAAAACTAATGCAGGATAAACTAATATGGACTTCAAAAGAAAAAGCAGAAAAGAAAATGCCGGTACTATTAACAGATAATGAAGGTGAAGATAAATATACTTCACAAGTTATATATCCAATAATTGCGGAAGGGGATACTATAGGAACGGTAATGTTACTTTCGAAAGAACCATCAATAAAAATGAATGATGTTGAAATGAAAGTTGTTCAGTCTGCAGCAGGGTTTTTAGGTAAACAAATGGAAGAATAGTTATAGATAAAATCGGATGCATACGCAATCTAGGATAGATAGCAATGTTTCCGATTTTTTCATCTTAAAAAATAAGATTGAAAAGAGGTAATAAAAACAATATAATTGTGTATAGTTAAATATATAATTAAATTTGGAGGGATAATGAATAAAGAAAATATAAAAGATGTACATACTAATAAAAAACAATCATTTATGTCGGGCGTACTTACAATATTGATTGCTCAAATAGTGATAAAAATATTAGGTTTAATATATAGATTAGTAATTACAAATATTCCGTATTTTGGTGATGCTGGTAATGGGCTTTATTCAGCAGGGTATCAGATATACACGTTGCTTTTGGCTGTTGCATCAATAGGTGTTCCAAGCGCAATTGCTAAATTAGTTTCGGAGCGAATTGCGCAAGGAAAAAATAGAGAAGCACATGATATATTTAAAACGGCATTAATACTTTTTGGAATTATTGGTTTTGTTGGAAGCGCAATTTTATTCTGTGGTGCTGAATTTATAGCATTAAAAATAGGAAATCCAGATGTAAAAGGAATAATGGTTGCACTTTCGCCAGCGGTATTTTTTGTTGCAGTATCGGCAGTAATTAGAGGATACTTTAACGGAATGTACAATATGAAAGTTGCATCGAGATCTCAAATGCTTGAACAATTATTTAAAAGTGTTTTGACGATAGGTTTAGTTGTTTTGGTTTACTTTTTAGCAGTTGTAAATCCGTCTACTATATCAGAAATGCTTAATTTGTCTGTTGATAATGTAACTGTATCTATGGCTATTGCGGCAAATGCAGCGTCGACTATAGCTGCAACATTATGCTGTGGATATTTGCTTATATATTATCAAAAAGTAAAAAAAGAAATTTGGGATGATATTAAAAATTCAAAAGGTGAATATAAAAAAGAAAAAAGAACTAAAATAATGAAGACGATATTGGCAGTTTCAATACCTATATCGCTTGCATCTATAGTGGCTGCTATCAATAGAAATATTGATACTTTCACTGTAATGAATGGATTGAAGATTGCACTTCAAGGAATGTATGATTCTGCGGAACTTGTAGTAGATGAAGCTACAAGGTTATATGGAATATTGTCAGGTAGGGTTGATACATTAATAGGTCTTCCGACAGCAATAAATGTAGCTTTTGCAACAGCGTTGGTTCCAGCGGTGTCTGAATCTATGGCAAAAGGCGATAAAAAAACAGCGAAGAAGAGAGTAACATTTTCATTTAGAACTACATTGCTTATAGCTTTGCCTTGTGCGATAGGAATGGCAGTTCTTGCAGGACCAATATTAAAATTGTTGTTCCCAAATGTATATGCAGTTGAAGCACCGATTTTGTTACAAATAAGTGCGTTTACAATAATATTTACTTTGATTAATCAGACTATAGGTGGTGCACTTCAAGGATTGGGAAAAGTACTTGTACCTGCGGCTAGTATGGCGTGTGGAGCTCTTGTTAAACTTGTTTTGAATTTGACACTAATAAGAAATCCGGAAATAGGAATATATGGAGCAGCGATAAGCTCTGTTGCATCATCGTGTACGGTAACAATAATTGAAATGTATATATTGACGAGGACATTAGAGTTTGAAAGATCAAAAACTCAAATGATAGTAAAACCATTGCTTGCAACTTTAATAATGGGGCTTGCAGCCGGTGTTTCATATAATTTAGTATCAACATATTTAATCGAAGGTAGTATGGCTACACTAATTTCGATAGTTATAGCTATTGTCGTATATTTTCTTGCTGTAATAGGTTTGAAAATTTTTGATAGGGAAGATTATCATATGCTTCCTTATGGAGATAAGATATATAGAATTTTAGAAAAAATAAAATTGGTAAAAGCATAGAGTTGTAACGGTTTTAGTATACATAACTTGCTGAAATACTGAAAAATCAACATTTTTTTAATAAAAAACTAAAAAAATATTGAAAAATAGCAGGATTATTAAAAAAAATGGCGAAATATAAATATAGTGATTGTAGTAGTAAATACTATATCAAATAAAGATTAATCTAATTTTAGGAGGTAATTTAAGATGAACAAACTTGATTTAGTTGCAAAAATTGCAGAAGATGCAGAACTTTCAAAAAAATCAGCTGAAGCTGCATTAAACGCATTCATTAGCGCTGTTGAAACAGCATTAAAGAAAGGTGAAAAAGTTCAATTAGTTGGATTTGGTTCTTTCGAAGTAAGAAAGAGAGCTGCTAGAAAAGGTAGAAATCCTCAAACTAAAGAGGAAATCAAAATACCTGCATCAAAAGCTCCAGTATTCAGAGCTGGCAAACCACTTAAAGATTTAGTAAACAAAAAATAATAATTTGTTTTGCATATGATCATAGAGGATGATTATTAAAAATAAAGCAAGACAAAGTCATATTAGTGAAGAGGGTTGCATGAAAATGTAATCCTCTTTGCATATTAACTCCTAAATAAGAAATTTAGAAAGGAAAGAATAATGAGATTAGATAAATTCTTAAAAGTAAGTCGTGTTATAAAAAGAAGAACAGTTGCAAATGAAGCATGCGATGCTGGAAGAGTTGTTATAAATGGAAAAGTTGCAAAAGCAGGCTATGAAGTTAAAGTGAACGATATAGTAGAAATAAAATATGGGGAAAAAATAATAAAATTTAAGGTGACTGCGATAGAAACAACAGTGAAGAAGGCAGATGCTGCAGGAATGGTAGAATTTATAGAAGAATAAAAAATGGGAAATTTGGACGGGGCGTCCCTCTTGCTGAAAGCCCCGTCCAAATTTTTTATTTGATTAAATAATCTTGTAATAGATTTTTTCTTTCTTTCCAATCTGGCATGTATTGCTCAATTAATGCATAAAAAGCTTTGCTGTGATTTGGATGAACTAAGTGAGCGATTTCGTGTAGAACAACGTATTCAATAGCTTCGTATGGGCAATGCACTAGTTTAGAATTAAAAAGTATTTTCTTTTTAGCTGGAATGCAAGTCCCCCAACGAGTTTTCATAGCTCGAAGTTCGATTTCGTTTAAAGAAAGGTTAAGCAATTTTAAATATTTATTTGCGAACTTGTTAATGTCTTTCATAAGTTCAATTTTTAAAGATTTGTTGAAAAATGAACTCTTATATTTTTGATCATTTGAATATTCTTCTTTCACATAAAAAACGATTGTATTACCATTTATTGCAACAAAATTTTTCATACATGGAACAATAAGAAGTTTTCTTGCAGTACCATATAAATAAACAGATGCGTTATTTCTTAGTAAAACATCATTTTTTATAATTTTCTTTGATTTTATATTCTTTTGAGCATTTAATATCCATTCTCTTTTTGAAAGAACGATTTTATTAATATCCGCAAGAGCTACTCTTTTCGGTGCTGAAACGTGAATGACACCGTCATTTTTAACAGTAATATTAACGTTTTTTCTTGAAGTCCTAGTCAAAGTATATTCTATAGGTTGCATAGTATTATTAGCCATAATGTGTACCTCCTTGTAGATAACTAAATTTAAAGATTTATCCCTTCAATCAGTGATTATATCACGATTTCCTCAAAATGCACGAAAAATTATGTGGTATATACTGGAAAGTATTGAAAAATGCGGAAATATAGCCAATTTGTTTACATTGAACTAGTGGAATTTTACTTTTAAAATGAAGGTAAGATGCTAGGAGGTTGGTATATATGAACAGAAAATGGAAGAAAAATACAGCTGCTAAGATGATTATTTTTTCTGCAACAATATTGATATTTCTTGCAACTTTTAAAGGAGATGTAAAGGCAAAGTACATTATGACATATTTGTATGGGCAAGGTGATTATTTGTCAATGATAGAAGAGACTGGCAATGCACTAGATGAAGTGTCTCCTAGCTATTTTGATATAACAAAGGATGGAAATTTGAATTTGAATTATATTGATGCTTACTTGATAAATGAGCTACATTCTAAAGGTATAAAAGTTGTTCCGTTTCTAAGTAATCATTGGGACAGAGAACTTCGGAAGAAAGGCGCTTGCTAACTCAGAAAAGTTGTCAACACAGATTGCAGATGCTATACGAACACATAATTTAGATGGCGTAAATGTTGATATAGAGAATGTTACAGCACCAGATAGGGAAAATTATACGAAATTAGTAAGATTATTAAGAGAAAAGCTTCCTAATGACAAGAGTATAGTTGTTAGCGTTGCCGCAAATCCTTATGGTTTTACAGAAGGGTGGCATGCATCGTACGATTATACAGCTTTGGCAAAGTATGCCGACTACATAATGATAATGGCTTATGATGAAAGTTATGAGGGGGGACCGGTAGGTCCTGTAGCAAGTATTGGATTTGTTGAAGAGTCGTTAAAGTATGCCTTAGAAAAGATTTCGAAAGATAAGGTAGTACTGGGAATACCTTTTTATGGTCGATACTGGAAAGTTGGAGAATCATCTGGAGGAAAAGCGGTTTCGCTAAAACAAATGAGTGAAATTCTTGAAAAGTATGAAAATAAGGTTGCATATGACAATGCGAAGGAATCTCCGATGGCACGAGTTATAATAAAAGAATCTGAGCAGAAACCTAAAATTAATGGAGGAACGTTAATTGCTGGAACATATGAATTTTGGTATGAAAATGAGGAGAGTCTAAAGACTAAAATTGAATTGGTTGAAAAATATGATATTAAAGGAATTGGAAGTTGGAAACTTGGACTTGAAGAAAGTAGAATTTGGGGGATTATAGGAAACACGTTAGCTGAAGACAATGATGAATCAAGTTTTTTTAAAGATGTGGCAGAAGGACACTGGGCGTATCAACCAATTAAGAATATTAAAGAAAAAGGGCTGATTTATGGAAAATATGATGATTGTTTTGCGCCGGAAGAGTTTCTTACAAGAGGCGAATTAGCCACAATTGTAGCTAGAATTGTGGAGGATGAAAACATAAATTTGAACGTTAATTATAATAATTCGATTAATAAGAAATATGAAGATATAGCTCAACATTGGGCAAAGGAAAGCATAGAAAAATTAACTTTTTATGAGATTGTTGAAGGGTATGAAAATAATATGTTTAAGCCAGATGACAATATATCTAGAGCTGAGGTTGCGAAGATAATTAATAAACTGCTAGGAATGAATGGAACAACTGGAGTTTGTAATTATATCGATGTTTCAAAATCGCATTGGTCATATGAAAATATAGTTAATTTGAGTGATTATGGACTAATAAATGGATATGAAGATGGAAGTTTTAGACCAGATTCATATATTACAAGGGCTGAAATGGCCCAAATAATTAATGAATTATACAAATATTTGGAATAAAATGACAATAAAGTTGAGATTTTTATGTAAATATGTTATAATGAAAGATGTCCAACGAAAGATTATTTGGGGAGGTCTGATCCATGGAAAACAACAACAAGTCTAGCAACCGGTTCCTCGAGAGCCTACGAGATGTACGTGGCATGTGGTTTGTAGTGCTTGCACTCGCCGGTATTGCCGCGTTTCTCTTCGTGCACTGGGCACTGCTTATGCTCGTAAGTGCAATTGAGGCGATTATTGCATCTGCTGCTATGCACTTCGACACGGTGTTCACCCTGACAGAAGTGCTGTTTATCAGCGGGGTGGTAATTGTGGCGACCTGTATTCTGGCTATTGTCAGAAACAATTATTACAGCCAGAATCGTCGCAAGCGCCCGCAACAGCAGAATCGTCGTCCGCAGCAGCAGCGCACCAACAGTGTGGTGGATATGAAGGAACTTAGACGCAAACCGCAGCAGCCCTTGCAGCGGTTTGATGTGAAGTAACTCCGACTCGGACAGCCGTTTTTGAGAGCCCCCTTCAGGGGAGCATTTTTCTCGAACGGTAATGCTCCTCAAGGGGCGAGAGTGGTTTTATACCACTCTTTTTTTATTGTATAAATGTATGAAAAATGTTGACTTTGAGGATAATGTTTTGTATAATATAAGCCGATAATGTATTAAGTAAGGGTTGATTAATATAAAAAAGTTATCATTATATAAAGAAATAAAGTAGATAAATAGTAGGGGGTAATTGGCGAAAATTCAATGTTTGGCTGATTGCCTTTTTGTCGTTTAATAAAATATTTCTTTATACAACCCTAAATAGTGATAACTTGTTTTATGTTGGGGGATTCATAGCTTAAATACCAAACAAATGAATATATGACATTCGCGTGCATCTTGAATGTAGTTGGGGTAATGATCGACGTGGTGGCTAGTAAAGTTTTAAATTTAACTAAAAAATATGATGGGGTGATTAATTTTTATGCGTGAAGTTAAAAGCGAAAGAACTAGCAGAATGTACTTTGGAAAAATACAAGATGTAGTTGAAATGCCAAATCTTATACAAGTACAAAAGGATTCTTATGAGTGGTTTATAAAGAAAGGACTAAAAGAAGTTTTAACAGAATGTTCTCCAATCACAGACTATTCAGGAAAATTAATACTTGAATTTGTAGATTATCATTTCAATGAAGAAACAAAGTACACAATTGAAGAGGCTAAATCAAGAAATACTACTTATGCAACAAGATTACAAGTAAAAGTTAGACTTATCAACAGAGAAACAGGCGAAGTAAAGGAACAAGAAATCTTTATGGGAGATTTCCCTGTTATGACTGATTATGGTACATTTATAATCAACGGTGCAGAAAGAGTTATAGTTTCTCAATTAGTACGTTCTCCAGGATGCTATTATGGTAGAGAATATGACAAACTAGGTAAGAAATTATATTCAGCTACAATCATGCCTAACCGTGGTGCATGGCTAGAATTTGAAACAGATTCTAACGATGTATTCAATATTAGAATTGATAAAGCTAGAAAATTACCTGTAACATTATTCTTAAGAGCTATGGGAATTGCTACAGATAGTCAAATTCTAGAATTTTTCGGTGAGGATGAGAGAATCCTTGCTACAATTGAAAAAGACCCAATTAAAACGGAAGATGAAGCTTTAATTGAGATTTATAAGAGATTAAGACCAGGTGAAATGCCTTCAGTAGAAGCTGCTAAAAACTTACTTACAGCGCTATTCTTTGATCCAAGAAGATATGATTTGACAAAAGTTGGACGTTTTAAATACAACTCAAAATTATCTCTTGCTACAAGAATTGAAGGACAAATTTCTGCAGAGAAAATAGTAAATCCAGAAACAGGAGAACTATTAGTATCAAAAGACAAAACAATTACAGCAGAAATCGCTGAAGCAATTCAAGAGTCTGGTATAAACGAAGTAAAAGTAAAAGTTGAAGATAAAATAATAAATGTAATCGGTAATGGAACAGTTTGGATTAGTAGTTTTGTAGATGGTGATTTAAGCGAGCTTGGAATTAAAGAAAGAGTTAATTATGCAGTACTTAAAGAAATCTTAGAAACAACAAAACAAAAAGATTTATATAAGGCTTTAGAAGAAAACCTTGAAAGACTATTACCAAACCACATAACAAAAGAAGATATGTTTGCTTCAATTAACTATGTAAACAACCTAGCTTATGGACTTGGTAAAGTTGACGATATCGACCATTTAGGAAATAGACGTGTAAGATGCGTTGGTGAATTATTACAAAACCAATTTAGAATTGGTATAACAAGACTTGAAAGAGTTGTTAGAGAAAGAATGGCTGTTCAAGACTTAGACGTAGTAACACCACAATCATTAATAAATATTAAACCAGTAGTTTCGTCAATTAGAGAATTCTTTGGAAGTAGCCAATTATCACAATTCATGGATCAAAACAATCCACTTACAGAGCTTACTCATAAGAGAAGAATTTCTACATTGGGACCTGGTGGTTTATCAAGAGATAGAGCTGGATTTGAAGTTAGAGATATTCACCATTCACACTATGGTAGATTATGTCCTATCGAAAGCCCTGAAGGACCAAACGTTGGACTTATCTGTTCTCTTTCTACATATGCGATAATCAATGATTATGGGTTTATTGAAACTCCATACAGAATTGTAGATAAAAAGAAGGGAAGAGTTACAGATGAAATTAGATACTTCCCAGCAGAAAAAGAAGATGAGTTTATTGTTGCGCAAGCAAACGAACCATTAGACGCAAAAGGAAACTTTGTAAATTCAAAGATTAAAGTTAGATACCAAGATGAAATCATGGAGGTTAGTCCAAATGAAGTTGATTTGATGGATGTTTCTCCAAGACAATTAGTATCAGTTGCTGCAGCGTTAATTCCATTCTTAGAAAACGACGACGCTAAACGTGCACTGATGGGATCAAACATGCAACGTCAAGCGGTTCCTCTAATAAAAACAGATTCACCAATAGTTGGTACAGGTATGGAATACAGAACTGCAAAAGACTCTGGTGTTTGTGTTGTTGCTAAAAATGCTGGTACAGTTCAAAAAGTTACAGCGGATAAGATAACAATTAAAACTAAAAAAGGAATAGACGAATATAACCTAATTAAATTCAAGCGTTCAAACCAAGGAACATGTTCAAACCAAAGACCAATCGTTAGAAAAGGTGATAAAGTTGAAGCAGGAGATGTTATAAGTGACGGACCATCAACAGATAAGGGAGAATTAGCATTAGGAAAAAACATACTTGTAGGTTTCATGACTTGGGAAGGTTACAACTACGAGGATGCTATTCTTATCAATGAAAAATTAGTTAAAGAAGATGTATTAACATCAATACATATAGAAGAATATGATTGTGAATGTAGAGATACAAAATTAGGGCCTGAGGAAATCACAAGAGATATTCCAAACGTTGGTGATGATGCACTTAAAGATCTTGATGAAAGAGGTATCATAAGAATTGGTGCTGAAGTTAGATCAGGAGATATTCTAGTTGGTAAAGTTACACCAAAAGGAGAGACAGAATTAACAGCTGAAGAAAGATTACTTCGTGCAATTTTCGGTGAAAAATCAAGAGAAGTTAGAGATACATCACTTCGTTGTCCACATGGTGAAGCTGGAACAATCGTAGATGTAAAAATATTTACGAAAGAAAATTCAGATGAACTTGGAACAGGTGTAAATGAAGTAATTAGAGTATATATCGCTCAAAAGAGAAAGATTTCAGTTGGTGACAAGATGGCTGGTCGTCATGGTAACAAAGGTGTTATTTCAAGAATATTACCAGAAGAAGATATGCCATTCTTACCAGATGGTACACCACTTCAAATCGTTCTAAACCCACTTGGTGTTCCTTCACGTATGAACATTGGACAGGTTCTAGAAGTTCATTTAGGATATGCTGCTAAAGCATTAGGATTTAAAGTTGCAACACCAGTATTTGATGGTGCTAGAGACGAGGATTTCCAAGAATTATATGAAAAAGCTGGATTACCTGCATCAGGAAAAACGGTTTTATATGATGGAAGAACAGGAGAACCATTTGATAATGAAGTTACAGTTGGTATCATGTACATGTTAAAACTACACCACTTAGTAGATGACAAGATACATGCTCGTTCAACTGGACCATACTCATTAGTTACACAACAACCACTTGGAGGTAAAGCTCAATTTGGTGGACAAAGATTCGGAGAAATGGAAGTTTGGGCACTTGAAGCATATGGTGCTGCATACACACTTCAAGAAATCTTAACAATGAAATCAGACGATACAGTTGGTAGAGTAAAAACTTACGAATCAATTGTAAAAGGTGAAAATATACCAGAACCAGGAATTCCAGAAAGCTTTAGAGTTCTTGTAAAAGAGTTACAAAGTTTAGGATTAGACATGAAATTATATAATCAAAGTGATGAAAATGAAGTTGAATTAAAAGAAGACATTGATGATGACGAAATTACGCCAAACAATGTTGCTCCAATTACAGATGAAGACCTTCAAGATAATATGTTAATCGAAGATGAAGATGGAAATATTATCGATGAAGATGGTGACGAATTCGACGATGATGATTTATTTGACGAAGATGAAATCTTTGTTGATGATGAAAGTTTCGGAGATGACGAAGAGTAATTCTTAGAATTCAAATTTAAGATTGTATAATAGGAAGGAGTATAAAAATGGTTGATTTAGAAGTATTTGACCGTATAAAAATAGGACTTGCATCTCCAGATAAAATTAGAGAATGGTCGAAAGGCGAAGTTAAAAAACCAGAAACTATAAATTACAGAACTTTAAAACCAGAACGTGATGGATTGTTCTGCGAAAGAATATTTGGACCAACAAAAGACTGGGAATGTCATTGTGGTAAATATAAAAGAGCTAGATATAAAGGAATCATCTGCGATAGATGTGGCGTTGAAGTTACAAAGGCAAAAGTAAGAAGAGAGAGAATGGGGCACATTGAACTTGCTGCCCCAGTATCTCACATTTGGTACTTTAAAGGTATTCCAAGTAGACTTGGTTTAATGCTTGATATTACACCAAGAGCGCTTGAAAGAGTATTATACTTTGCAGCTTACATAGTTGTTGATGCTGGTGATACATCACTAGTTAAAGGTCAAGTTCTTTCAGAGAAAGAATATAGAGAATATATTGAAAAATATGGTGAAAAATCTTTTAGAGTAGGTATGGGTGCTGAAACAATAAAAGAAATGCTTGAAGAAATTGATGTTGAAAAATTAGCAGCTGACCTTAGAAAAGAACTTGAAAAATCATCTGGTCAAAAGAAAGCTAAAATTATTAAAAGACTTGAAACAGTTGATAGCTTTAGACTTTCAGGTAATAAACCAGAATGGATGATTTTAGATGTACTTCCAGTAATACCTCCAGATTTAAGACCAATGGTTCAACTTGATGGTGGTAGATTTGCTACATCTGACTTAAATGATTTATATAGAAGAATCATAAACAGAAATAATAGATTAAAGAGATTATTAGAACTTGGAGCACCAGAAATCATCGTTAGAAACGAAAAAAGAATGCTTCAAGAAGCTGTGGATAGCTTGATTGATAATGGTAGAAGAGGTAGACCTGTTACTGGACCTGGTAATAGAGCATTGAAATCATTGTCAGATATGCTAAAAGGTAAACAAGGTAGATTTAGACAAAACCTACTTGGTAAACGTGTTGACTATTCAGGACGTTCAGTTATTGTTGTAGGACCAGAACTAAAATTATACCAATGTGGACTTCCAAAAGAAATGGCTGTAGAGTTATTCAAACCATTCGTAATGAAAGAGCTTGTTTCTAGAGGAATTGCGCATAATATTAAAAATGCAAAGAGAATGGTTGAAAGATTAAGACCAGAAGTATGGGATGTTTTAGAGTATGTTATTAAAGATCACCCTGTTATGCTAAACCGTGCTCCAACACTTCACAGACTTGGTATTCAAGCTTTCGAACCGGTTCTAATAGAAGGTAGAGCTATTAAGTTACATCCACTTGTTTGTACAGCGTTCAACGCTGACTTCGACGGTGACCAAATGGCTGTTCACTTGCCATTAACACCAGAAGCACAAGCAGAAGCTAGATATTTAATGTTATCAGCTAATAACCTTTTAAAACCACAAGATGGAAAGCCAGTTACAGTTCCTACACAAGATATGATTCTTGGTGCTTACTACTTAACTATCGAAAAAGATGGTGTAAAAGGTGAAGGAATGATATTCAAAGATAAAGATGAAGCTATGATGGCTTATCTTGATGGTGTAATATCAATTCATGCAAAAATTAAAGTTAGAATGTTTAAAGAAATCGATGGCGAAACTAAATCAAAGATTATAAATACAACAATTGGTAAGATAATTTATAATGAAGTAATTCCTCAAGATTTAGGACTAGTAGATAGATCAGATCCAGAGAAATTATTTGATTTAGAAGTTGACTTCCCAGTTACAAAGAAAACAATTAAGAAAATTATTTCTGCATCAATTAAAGTTCATGGAATTAGTGATACTGCAGAACTTCTAGATAATATTAAATCATTAGGTTATAAATATTCTACTAGAGGTGCTATAACAGTTGCTGTATCTGACGTTATAATTCCATCAGAGAAAAAAGAAATCCTAGCAGCGTCTGAAGAAAAAGTTGATCAAATCACAAAACAATATAAGAGAGGTTTGATTTCAGACGAAGAAAGATATAATTCAGTTATTAAAGTTTGGGATAAGGCTACAAACGATATCACAGATGCCATGATTGCAAACTTTACTGAAGAAAATCCAATTTACATGATGGCTACATCTGGAGCCCGTGGTGATATGAAACAGATTAGACAGCTTGCTGGTATGAGAGGTCTTATGGCCGATACTGCAGGTAGAACAATTGAAATTCCTATCAGATCTTGCTTTAGAGAAGGTATGGATGTTCTTGAGTATTTCGTATCAGCCCATGGTGCTAGAAAAGGTCTTGTTGATACAGCTCTTCGTACTGCTGACTCTGGATACTTAACAAGAAGACTTGTTGACGTATCACAAGAAATCATTGTTAGAGAAGATGATTGTGGAACAACAGATGGAATGTGGGTTACAGATATTAAGAATGGTAATGAATTGATCGAAGGATTAGCTGAAAGATTGGCTGGTAGATTTGCAGCTGAAGATATCGTTCACCCAGAAACAGGTGAAGTATTGATTGAAAGAAATACATTAATAACAGATAAAATGGCATCGGCAGTAGTTGCTGCAGGTGTTACAAAGGCTAAGATTAGAACACTACTTACATGTAGAGCTAAAAAAGGCATTTGTGCTAAATGTTATGGTAATGACCTAGCAGGTAGACAAGTTGTTAACATCGGTGAAGCAGTTGGTATTATCGCTGCTCAATCAATCGGTGAGCCTGGTACACAGCTTACTATGAGAACTTTCCATATGGGTGGTCTTGCTGGTGGAGATATCACACAAGGTCTTCCTAGAGTTGAGGAGTTGTTCGAAGCTAGAAAACCAAAGGGACTTGCTATAATTTCTGATATTGCTGGTAAAGTTACAATCAGTGATACAAAGAAAAAGAGAGAAGCTATCATTACAAACAGTGAAGAATCTAAGACATACTTAATTCCATTTGGATCAAGACTTGTTGTTCATGATGGTGATGAAATTGAAGCTGGAGATGAAATTACAGAAGGTTCAATTTATCCACAAGATATCATGAGAATCAAAGGTGCAGATGGAGTTCAAAGATACATAGTGCAAGAAGTTCAAAAAGTATATCGTAGCCAAGGTGTTGATATCAACGATAGACATATCGAAGCAATTATTAGACAAATGCTTAGAAAAGTTAAAGTTGAAGATCCTGGTGATACAATATTACTTCCAGGAACAATGGTAGATGTATTGACATTTGAAGAAGAGAATGAGAAAGCAGTAGCTGAAGGAAAGAGACCTGCAGAAGGAAAGAGAATTCTTCTAGGTATAACAAAAGCTTCACTTGCTACAGATTCATTCTTGTCAGCAGCATCATTCCAAGAGACAACAAGAGTATTAACAGAAGCTGCTATCAAAGGAAAGATTGATCCACTAGTAGGATTAAAAGAAAATGTAATTATCGGTAAATTAATTCCTGCTGGAACAGGTCTTATGAAGTATAGAGAGTTACAACCAATTTCTACAGAAACTGGTGAACCTACATCAAAGACAGTTCCTGAAAAAGTAAAAGAGGAAGAAGTTGTAGGATAATCCTAAAATTAGAAGACGAGCTTTAAAATAGCTCGTCTTCTTTTATTTTTAGGTTCGATAGACTCGGGGACGACTATTAAAAGTCTAAGTCACAAGTTGACATAAAACTAATAATAAAGTATAATAATTAAGGTTAAATAAATCCTACAAGGAGGTCGCATATGGTGTATTCTATCGACAAAGAAGGACGTCTGAACATTCCTGATGGTCTTGTGGAGCTTTCCATTGGACTTTCTACCAAGAAGGTTGTTCTTGCAGATGAGGGTTCGTGTAAATTCCGGTTGATTCCTATGGAGGATATTCCGGATGATGCGAAAATCATTGCGGGACCGATGACGTTCGATGACAAACGGCGTGTGATTTTGCCCAAGCAGCTTCGTGAAAAGTGTTCTTCGGCTGCTGAAATCTATGTCATGGCTCGGAAACTTTACATTGAGTTTAAGGAAGTATGAGCACAAAATGAAAGAAGTCTGTGGAAAGATAATTTCTGCAGGCTTCTTTTTCGTCCATTGGGGACGTCCGTCAAATGGACGAAAATCTTGACATTTTTAAGATATCTCTGTAAAATTAACGAGTGGTAAATGCATAAGGTAATAATTCAACCAATATCAAAATTTGATAAGGGGGACTTTTTATGGAAAATTTACTTGGTACAATCTCAATGGGCGTAAGGGCGCCAATAATAAGGGAAGGAGACAATATTGCTGAAGTAGTAGCTACTTCTGTAATTAATGCAAGTAAAGCACATGGTATTCCAATTCAAACGAAAGATGTCATCGCTGTTACTGAATCGGTTGTTGCACGTGCTGAAGGTAACTATGTTACCGTGGATAAAATTGCTGAAGATGTGAAGGCTTTGTTTGGCAATGAAACAATTGGTGTCATTTTCCCAATACTAAGTCGAAATAGATTTGCAATGTGTTTCAAAGGCATTTGCAGAGCGGCTAAAAAGGTTGTTTTGATGCTTAGCTTTCCTGCTGATGAGGTAGGAAATCATTTAGTTTCAGCGCAGGAGATGCTTCAAAAAGGTGTATCTAGGGATGCGATATTAACTGAAGAAAAATATCGTGAGATCTTTGGTTATACGAAGCATGAGTTTACCGGCGTGGACTACATTGAATATTACAAGGAGTTGGCACAATCTGAAAATTGTGAAATTGAAGTTGTGCTTGCGAATGATTGTAGAGCTGTAATGGCCTACACGAAACACATACTTTGTGCAGACATTCATACAAGAGAAATGACAAAACAAATTCTTAAAGATGCGGGAGCTAGCTACGTTTGTGGACTTGATGATATTTGCGTAAAACCTGCTGAAGGAATGCATACAGGTTATAACGCAAAGTATGGTCTTCTTGGAAGCAACAAAGCAGATGAAGAGAGAGTAAAGCTATTTCCTCAAAGTGGCGAGGCAGTTGTTCTTGAAATTCAAAGAATTATTAAAGAACAAACTGGCATCGAAGTCGAAGCAATGGTATATGGCGACGGAGCTTTTAAAGATCCTGTGGGTAAGATTTGGGAGCTTGCAGATCCTGTCGTGTCGCCAGCTTATACAGAAGGACTTTGCGGTAGACCTAATGAACTTAAGCTGAAAGCTCTTGCTGATGGTAAGTATGCTATGCTTTCTGGAGATGCTTTGAAAGAAGCTATCAAAGAAGAAATAAAGACGAAAGGTGATAATCTTGTTGGAAACATGGCATCGCAAGGTACGACGCCTAGACAGATAACAGATTTACTTGGATCTCTTGCAGACTTAACTTCAGGAAGTGGCGACAAGGGAACACCAATAATTTGGATAAAAGGATATTTCAAGAACTATGCGGATGAAGCATAAGTGAAAAAACTGCATTGATGAGTTTTAATTAATTCATCAATGCAGTTTTTATTTCTGGCATTTTACACTTTATGCCACACCATTCCTTAAGTTCACCGGTATATATTATTTTAGCATTATCAAGCTTAGTAAATTGATATGGCCTCATTTTAACGAGAGTATTAGGAATTTCAATTCCTGCTGTTTGCAAAACATGTCCAACAAAGGCACTACAAAAAAATTTATTTTCGTGAGGGAATGTAATGTCCGTTTTTGCAAAGAATAAGTTTGGTATATCAAATTTATAATCTGTTGGATGTTTAATGAAATGATTAATTGTTTTGCAAATTGAATCATATTGTTCATCCGTAACCTCTTTTTTTATTACCATACATGGAACATATTTAAATCTTCCAAAGACATGAGTAAATGCATTTTCAATAAGAAATCCACCAATTAATGGATTATAAGGTCTTAGTCTTCCGAAAGAATATAAATTTTCAAATTTATCATCAAGGCATAAGGAAGCATGATTATAATCTTCTGCAGTAGCAAATTTGATGACTTTTGAAAGAATTGTTCCAGATTGAGTAAGAATTATGTATATATTTTTCACAGTAAAACCTCCTACAGTTAAATTATAGCACAGGGTTAATATTTCGTAAACATGAAAAATCTTCTAACTGTTCGCGTTGCAAAAAATGCGAACTTATGTTACAATTTACCCTGTGGGTGTATATAAAAAAAGCCTATAAACCAGGGGTTACATATATAAATACTCTGTGAATCCTAAGGGGGATAAAATGATAGAAAATATAACAATTAAAGGTGCAAAAGTTAACAATTTGAAAAATATAGATATAACTATTCCAAGGGATAAACTTGTTGTAGTTACTGGACTTAGTGGTAGCGGTAAGTCTTCACTTGCGTTTGATACAATTTATGCAGAAGGACAACGTAGATATGTTGAAAGTCTTTCATCATACGCAAGACAATTCTTAGGAATAATGGAAAAACCAGATGTTGAATATATTGAAGGTTTATCACCTGCAATTTCAATTGATCAGAAGACAACATCAAAAAATCCTCGTTCTACAGTGGGCACGGTTACAGAAATTTATGATTATTTAAGGCTTATGTATGCGAGAATTGGTGTTCCACATTGTCCGAAATGTGGAAGAGAAATTAAGCAACAATCAATTGATCAAATAATAGATGCAATAATGAATTTAGGCGAAGGAACTAAAATTCAAGTGTTAGCACCAGTCGTTCGTGGTAGAAAAGGTGAGTATACAAAACTTATAGAGGATGCAAAAAAAGATGGATTTGCAAGAGTTAGAGTTGATGGAACAACATATGATTTGAGTGAAGATGAAATAAAAATGACAAAAACTAAAAAGCATAATATAGAGATTGTTGTAGATAGAATTGTTGTTAAAGATGCAATAAAAAATAGACTTACTGATTCTGTTGAAACAGCGTTAAAATATGCGAATAAACTTGTTTTAATAGATGTGGTTGACGGTGAAGAAATTTTGTTTTCACAAAACTATTCTTGTCCAGATTGTAATATTAGCATTGAAGAATTGACTCCGAGAATGTTTTCTTTTAACAATCCTTTTGGAGCTTGTCCAACATGTAGTGGGCTTGGAACGATTCAAAAAATTGATCCATACTTAGTTATGCCTGATACAAGTATTTCGTTCTTAGATGGCGGTTTAAAAGGAATGGGCTGGAATCAAGCCAAAGAAAATAATATGGGAGTGATGTATCTTAAATCGCTTGGTGCGCATTATAAAGTTGATGTTTCAAAGCCGATAAAGGATTTGCCAGAAGATTTTGTAAATAAAGTATTATACGGAACTGGTGATGAAAAAATAGATTTTAGATATGAAAGTGCAGCGGGTATTAGAAACTTTACAGCGCCATTTGAAGGTGTAGTAAATACAATGGAAAGACGTTATAGAGAAACGTCGTCAAATGGCATGAGAGAGTTTTATGAGATGTATATGGCAGAATCTCATTGCTATGAATGTGATGGCGCAAGACTTAACAAGGCAGCACTTGCAGTTACTGTGGGAGATAAGAATATACATGAATTAACGACATTATCGATAACAGAGATAAAAGAATTTATTTCGAATTTAAAATTAACTCAAAAGCAAGAAATGATAGCTCATCAAATATTAAAAGAACTACATGCAAGATTGCAATTCTTAATTGATGTTGGATTAGACTATTTGACATTAGCGAGAAGTGCAGGAACATTGTCAGGCGGTGAAGCACAAAGAATTAGGCTCGCAACACAGATAGGTTCAGGATTAACAGGAGTTCTTTATATACTTGACGAGCCAAGCATAGGACTGCATCAAAGAGATAATGAAAAGTTAATAGCTACATTGAAAAAATTAAGAGACCTAGGAAATACATTAATTGTGGTAGAACATGATGAAGATACAATGTATGCTGCTGACCATATA
This sequence comes from Clostridia bacterium, assembly GCA_017462965.1. Lineage (GTDB taxonomy): Bacteria > Bacillota > Clostridia > TANB77 > UBA1234 > UBA1234. The sequence goes on from JAFTQC010000049.1 coordinate 70,411, forward strand.
ATCGATATAGGACCAGGCGCTGGTGTGCATGGTGGAAATGTTATAGCAGAAGGAACTGCAGAGGAAATTAAGAAAAACGAAAAATCAATTACAGGTAAATATTTAAGTGGTAAATTGAAAATTGAGGTTCCTGAAAAAAGAAGAAAAGGGAACAAAAAGTATCTAGAGATTATTGAAGCGGCTGAAAATAACTTGAAGGATGTAAATGTAAAAATACCACTTGGTAAAATGGTTGCAGTTACAGGTGTTTCAGGTTCAGGAAAGTCTTCACTTATAAATGAAGTATTATACAAAAAACTTGCAAATGATTTAAATAGAGCATCACTTAGACCTGGAAAATGTAAAGAAATAAAAGGAATAGACAATTTAGATAAAGTAATTGCAATCGATCAATCGCCAATAGGAAGAACTCCTCGCTCAAATCCTGCGACGTACGTAGGTGTATTTGATTTGATAAGAGATTTATTTGCGGAGACAAATGAAGCAAAGCTTAGAGGATATTCAAAAGGAAGATTTAGCTTTAATGTAAGTGGAGGACGCTGCGAAGCTTGTGAGGGCGAAGGAATAACTAAAATAGAAATGCATTTCTTATCAGATGTTTATGTTCCATGTGATGTATGTAACGGAAAAAGATATAACAGAGAAACATTAGAAGTTAAATATAAAGGAAAAAACATTTATGATGTTTTAGAAATGACAGTAGAAGAAGCTTTAGAATTCTTCACTAATATACCAAGAATAAAAAATAAAATTCAAACATTATATGATGTAGGACTTGGATATATCAAACTTGGACAATCTTCGACAACTTTATCAGGAGGAGAAGCACAAAGAATAAAATTAGCTAACGAATTATGTCGAAAATCGACAGGTAAAACAATGTATATTTTAGATGAACCTACAACAGGCCTTCATACAGCAGATATTCATAAACTTATTAGCATATTAGATAGATTAGTTGATGCTGGAAATAGCATGATAATAATTGAACATAATCTAGATATGATAAAAGTTGCAGATCATATAATTGATTTAGGTCCAGAAGGCGGAATTCGTGGAGGAGAAATAATAGCGGAAGGTACACCAGAAGAAATTTCTAAAAACGAAAATTCACATACAGGCAGATTTTTAAAGAAATTTTTAAAATAATAAATGTGTTTGAAAATGATTATGTTTTCTTAACATAATTGCATCGTCAAACCCTTGAGCCGCAACGATTTGACAGGAAGATTTATACTTTGACATTTTACTCAATTTGTGTTATACTGTCGCCATACTTAAGAATAAGGGGTGGTTTTCGTGGGGATAGAAAAGAAAGATGTTAATGAGTTAAGAGAGACTATAAAAGGGTGTGTTGGTCAAAAAGTTTTACTTCGTGGAAGTCTTGGAAGAAATAAATCGCTAAACATCGAAGGAACGCTTATGAGTGCACATCATGATTATTTTTTAATAAAATCAGATGATGGTCCAAACAAACAATCAAACACATATGTTGATGTATTAACAAATTCAGTAGAACTATCTATCGGCAACAGTGAGAATTACACTTCAATTTTAGATATGGTTAAACCAAATACAAATAATATCAAAGAGAACTTGTAAAAAGTTCTCTTTTTTGCATTTGCTAGAAAAAATGGTAATAAAGTAAAGTCCTTCTTAATATATTTTAGTGTAAAACTAAAAATTAGGAGGGATTTTTTTGAATATAGAAACAAATAATGAAATTATAAATGTGTGTGAAGTAATTGCAAAAGAAAAGAGAAACGTGATTGTTGAAGGAGAACTTGTTGTACCTGATATAAAGCCAGACATATTAAGTATTGCAGATATAGATGGAGATGTTTTTATAACAAAACGAGAAATAAAAGATGGAAGATTATATATTGAGGGTTCTGCGGATATTAGTGCTATTTATTTGGCAGAAGATGAAAAAACATCGATAAGAAGTTTGAATAATATGTTTAATTTTTATGAAACAGTTGATGTACATGGGATTAATGAAGGAAGTATAATAGAAATACAGGCGGTAAAGAATCAAATAGAGTATAAGGTTTTAAATGGAAGAAAAATGAGTGTTCGAATTCCTGTTTTACTTATTGTAGTTGTGCGAAATAATTGTGAGCATACGTTTGTTAGAGAAATTAGTGATGACAGAAATGTAGAAGTTTTAAGTAAAGAAATTGAATTTTCTAATTTAGTTTCATCGAAATCACAAGATATTGAAGTGAATGAAACAATAACACTTGGTCAAGAAAATTTACCTATTTCTGAGATATTAAAAGCTAATATAAAAGTAATAAATCCAGATTATAAAATAAGTTACAATAAAATTTTAGCTAAAGCTGATGCAATAATAAAAATAATATATATTTCAGATTCTGAAAATCAGTCAATAGAAACATTTGAAGGAATAATTCCAGTAATGGGATTTATTAACTATGATGATTTAAATGAATCTTCAAATGTAAAATTAGAATTTAATATTAAGTCATTTACTCTAAGACCAATATATCAAGACTTGAAATCTATGAGTTGTTCTGTTGAAAGTGAAATGGAAGTGAAGGCCGATATATACAAGCAAAATAAAATAGCTGTAATATCAGATTTGTATGATCCAGATATTAATTTGAATTGTACATATGAAAATGTATCTATAATTAGCGACCTAATTAATGTCGGCGAAAATGTTGAATTAGTACAAGGGTTAATGATTCCTGAATTAGATGATATAAAAATATTAACTATAAATGCAACGCCGACAATTAATAATAAAAATATATTAGATGGAAAAATTGCTGTTGAGGGAAATGTGGTTTTTGATATTTTGTATTACAATGAAGCAAAAAAAATTATAGAAAATAAAAAAGTAGATTTGCCATATCAACAAGTGCTAAAAGTGCATGAAATAAAGGGAAATATGGATGTGGATGTAAATGTGACAAGTGATAATATTGAATACAGAAAAGTTGATAGCAGTCAAATTCAAATAAAAGTAAATATGAATTTCAATGTTACTGTTAAAGAGGAAATGATGATAGAAGGTGTAAACAGTATTACTGTGTTAGATTCTCAAATAGAGGAAACACCAAGTATTGTTATTTATTATGTGAAGCCTAATGACTCGCTTTGGAAAATTGCAAAAAATTATAGAAGTACAGTAGCTGAAATTAAGGAATACAATATGCTAAAAGATGATTTAATTTTTCCGAATCAACAATTAATAATACCTAAGAGAAGTAAAAAAATGCCTGTAGAAATATTATGATATGTCAGAGCGTTTTGGAATAAGAAAGTCAAATAAGAAAAGTACATTTTTTAATTTGTTGTTATTGTTGTTTAGTATATTGTTTGCGTTTAATACAGTAACTAAATATATAGAACCTACACTTATGGAACTATGTAATGTAAGAGCGGAAAGCTTGGGAATATCTATATCAAACGAAGTTGTTGAAGAAGTAATGAGAGATGTAGGATATTTAGATTTAATAATACTAGATAGAAATGAAGAAGGAAAGATTCTTGCATTAAGAGCAAATGTAATGGAAATGAATCGAATAGCTTCAGAGATTTCTAAGAGAATACAAGAGAAAAATGATAAATTAGAAGCATCATATATAAAAATACCAATAGGAAATTTTACTGGAAATAGCTTACTTGCAGGTCATGGACCAGCAATAGAGGTTAAGATAATTTCAACGGGTACAGTAAACATTGAATTTAAAACAGAATTCCTTTCAACAGGAATAAATCAAACAAGACATAGAGTTTTTCTTGAAATAAAAAGTAAGATGGGAATAGTTGCGCCTTTTACAAGTAAAAGAGTAGAAGTGATAAATGAAGTGAACGTTGCTGAAACAGTTTTGATAGGAGACGTACCTGTAACATATTATAATTTAGAAGGTGTTGAAGATTTAACAACGGATGATACTTTAAATATGTGGGAATAGAAATATAATCTCCTTGTAATGTAAAACTAAAAATAATATAATTATAGTAAGAGAGCGAGGGAATTATATGTATTATATAAATGAGCGAGATATAGAAGTTGAAATACAAAATGAAGAAAGTATATATATTGATAATAATTCTAAGTTTTATGAATACGTAAGAAGACTCGTATTACCTGAGCAGAAAATGCGAGTAATTCATGACAAAATTCAAGATAATATGGGAAATTATACAGTAGAGGATTATAATGATTTAATAAATTCAATACAATCAATAATAGATAGAATAATGCAGTTGATGGAACGAAGAGCACTTACGTCAAAGCGAGTAGGTGAAAATGCTGAAATTTCTAAAGCAATAGAAGAAGGCGATAGAGACGAAAGTTTTGAGGATTTTAGATTGCAGGATGAAATATTAGAGAATGCAATAAATAATTTAGATAAATATTCAACGGACCCTAACCCTGTTGTTACATTTGCTATAATCGAAAATACGGAACGTGTGGTGTCGAATTTAGAGGGAAGTATAACAAATTTTGAAAAAGAAATTGGATTGATATTACCAAGACCGGAGAAAACAGTTGATGAGATTTCTAGTCAAATATTAAAAAGGCATCAAGTTAATCCTGAATCATTTGCGTATGCGCCTATTTCAAGAGGAATCGAAAGAGATGTTCTACTTGGAGAAGCAATAAATACGGCAGCATTTCATTTTGAGAGGCAACCTGTTGCAAAGGATATTTATAATGGATTGCAAAGAATTTCAAATAGAAGTAGACGAATTTCTCAAAGTAGATATGAACATTATGATATGTACAGAGGAACGGGGGAAACAAATCCAGAAGTTTTGATAGGAGCTAATGGTGAGAATTTTTATAATAGAATTAGTCCTTTAGATCAAAAAACAATTGAAGGTTGCGGACAGATAATTAGGTATTCGATAGATGGAAATGCACCAGCAGTGAAGAGTGTTACAGAACAACTAGATTCTGATTTAAGTAGAATATCAAATTTTGAAGAAGCGCTAGTTGATGTAAGTAGAACACATGAAAAGGCGAGAGATAGACATAGCAGGTCTAGAAAATATGTACCTAAAATTAAGCAAAATAGCGTAAGAAGACTTTTAGATAAAATAAACAAAAAAGCATTAGGGATTGGTGTAGCGGTTGCACTGGGAACATCTTTAGTAATAACTGGAATAAACATGGCTACTACATTAAATGATATTACGAAAGAATCAGAAATTACTAATGTTAGAGGAGGATATACAGAAATTACAGAGTTGCCAACAACCATACAAATAAGCGATTCATATGAAATACCAGGTGATGATAATGTAATTGTACCAACTGTAACTGAGCAACCTGATCTTGAGCCTGAAGTTGATACTCAGGTAAAAACAGATATAGAACCGGTGCTTGAACCTGATGATGAACCTGAGATTGAAGAGAAGAAAGTTACTACCTTTCCACCACCGCTACGTAAAGGTCCGCTTGAAAGCCTAGTTGAAAATATGTCAGATGAAGAGGTATCAAAATATGCTACGGCATTTAGAGAAGGTAATGATAATATAAAATATTTCAGAGATGCATATGTAATAGCAAATTGGGGACGATATGAGAATGACAGAGAGTTTTTAACAGAAGCTTTTAAAGAATGTGATACAAGAATTGATATGGTAGATTATTATGGCGATTCTCATCAACTTGCATATCAAATGATTGAGTTAATGGATACTTTAATAAAAAGTGAAATTGCAGAAGCTTTGGAAGAAAAAGGTATGGATGTAGAAGAAAATAAGATTAATCTATATGTTACATTTAATTCTGGTGACAAGGTAAATGGATATGATATTCGTTATGGAGAAGGTCAAGATGAAGATATGATTGTGCTTGCACGCTCGGTTCATATGAAAGGAACTATGTTAGATACGGCGATAAGAAGTCGCTATGAATTAGAAAGAGCAGCGGCTATAGTTGCCACTTTTGATCCTAACGCAATAATGGCAAATGCTACACAAAACTGTTATAGAATATTTGAAGCATATATGAGTGGAAAAGTTGATTTGATAAAAAGAGGTGAATTGTCAGATATAAGAATAGAAAACTCGAAAGGATTCAGAGAGGTTGAAGGAGATTCTTTAGAATATGATGAAGATGACAGATAGAAGTTATTATTGACACACATTTACATAATTGCTAAAATAATTTCGAAACAATGGTAGTTTACACTTCAAATAAAGCTATTTTAAAGAAGGAGGATAGGTGCCACATGATTGCGAAGATAAAATCATTTGTGTGTACGGTTGCTCTCATACTCGTGATAGGAACGATTTTTCGGTTGATAGTGAGTCCGCTTTTGAGATACTTCAATGTGATTCCGTGAATAATCGAAACAGAAATTCTGAATTTTTGGACAAGGGGACGGTTCTCTTGTCCATTTTTTTGAAACTTAGCAAGGGGGAACCGCATTTAAATTTTAGAAAAAATAAAAACCCCTACAGCCATCTGACTGTAGGGAATATATATTGTATAAATATTATCTCTTAGAGAATTTCAAAAGTTGATTTTTAGGCATTTATGCACTATTTTGTTACCTACCAGTTACCTACTATATGAGTTCTATAGCTTCTAATAGGTCTTGAATATCCTTATGCGTATATACTTTATCCGTTACATCTGGTGAAGAATGTCCTAGTATTCTTTTTATTGCTACCTTGTTTGCTCCAGCTCTATCAAGTAAAGTGGCACAAGTATGTCTGCCATCGTGAGGGAGATGTGTCATTTCCAATTGTTCCATTACATTATCGTATTTTTCTCTTTTGTAGTTACTATATTTCATTTCTTCATTTTTAAAATTAGGTATTAAAAATTTTGCTCCAACCGATACCGCATAATCATATCTTTTTTTAATTAGTGGCATAATTTTGTGATTTATAGGTATAATTCTATTTATTCCAGCTTCTGTTTTTATTCCACCAATCATATATTTTTCATCTAAATGTATATTATCAATTTCAATTTTTAACATTTCGCTTGGTCGCATTCCAGTATAAATTGTAATTAAAACTGTATCTACATATTCTAATTTGTCTACATTTTCCCATAATTTTTGTATTTCAGTATCTTCAAATGGTCTATGAACTGTTTTAGGATCTCCTTTTTTACCTATTTCTACATATTGAGAGTAGTCTTTTTCGGTAATATCATTTTTCATTGCAAATTCATACATTTGATTTAAAAGAGAACGCAATTTCTTTAAAGAAGGATATTTTTTCCCAGAGGAATCAATTACATTTTGCAAATGTGTAACTCTTATTTCTTTAAACCTTAATTTGTACAAACTAGAACATGATTTATATGCTGATTTATAACCATTTGCATTGTCATGAGCAATTTCATTATATTTTCTGTCAGACCATTTTTGATATACTTCCTCAAAAGTTATAGTATCTGAATTTATATCGTAAGGATTTTCGTTGTAAGAAGCTAACCCTTGTAATGCTTTTTCTCTTGTTGGATAGTAACCTATAACAATTCTTCTTTGCACTATTTTTTCATCTTTTGTAGTTTTCCAACCTACTGTTTTTCTTGCACAGTAAGGATTTCTTCTTTTGCCAGATAGTTTTACAACACTACCATAACCATTTGGCAATTTCATAAAAAAAACCTCCAATTTCCTTGTATTTATTTTTTTAAACACTTGAAAAGTGGAGTATACATTCGATATAATATGAACGTAATCACTTCTCAAAAGTGTTTACTCTACAGGGTAATGTGTGTCGTTCCGCAAAAAACTAGCACATTATCCCTTTTTGTTATATAAAACCTATCATTTTGAATAGTTTTTGTTGATATTTTAATATAGTTTTTGTTTTTTTTACACATTTTTTGATGTTTTTGACATATACTACCATTGACATCGCTAAAAAGTGATGTTAAAATTAGATTACCAGAGGAGATGAGGTCTCCTTGTTCGGTCTACAGATGGTGTTAGATTGAAAAATTAAGTGTATTTATAAATACACCTACCCATTTGGGAAGAGAACCAATGCAAGGTTCTCTTTTTTTATGGTAAATATAACGAGTTTCGTAAAAAAGCAGTTCGTTTTCTATATAATTCAAAATCATTATTTAATAGGTAATGATAGTATTTATGTCTAATTTCTCCAACCAATAAATCTGCAGCTTGAATATTATAAGAGTAATAAGAATCTTTATATTTGATTTTTATTGTCACATCTGATAGTATAGGCGGATACATTATTCCGTAATTATAATTGAAAATTCCATATTGTAATTCTTCTTTGATTGTATGCTCTAAATCATAGTAGCCGTTAGAAATGGTGGTTTGTTGATCTAGATTTAGGAATATTTTTACTTGTTTTGATGGATCAATCTTATTCTCAGATATTAATTTTTCTATAATATTCTTAACTTCTCTTTTTATAGCATAGTCTTTAAATCTCCCGATAGAAGCTTTATTTTCAAAAATATAATCTCTAAGTTTAGAATTGTTTACAACTACAACAGAAGTATTATACTTTTTGATGAAATTTAGTAAATGACGTCTATCAGCGCTACTTAATTTTGATGATTTTAATTCAGGACATTTATAGCTACATGTAGTCGAGTCGTGCGTTTTACAAAATTTTTCATTTAGTTTATCGTCATTAGAAAAGTCATTACAATATTTGGGTTTTATTGAATTAACTATGCTCTTATATTGTCTTGAAAAATTATCTGATTCATCTTTTGATAAGAAGTAAAGTCCACCATAAACAAAAATATTCTGTTGAGGATTATTCCTGGTTAATTGTCCTGAATCATCCATATATATGTATATTTCTTGCATATAAAAATCCTTTCCAATATTTAGAATCCTGAACCTTCTATAATATATTAATTCTATTTAAAAGCACTTTGGTTTTCCGCTTTTATTACTTTGCCGATAAGCTTGAAATTTTTATCAGATAGTTCTTCTTCGGTATAACTAAGAACAGGAAAATATGGATTAGTTGCATGAAATTCTATATAAGTATTACGTTTTAAAATTTTTCTGATGTACTTAGTATTTTCTAATTCAAAAAGTATTGTTTCACCATTTTCAAAACTCTCTTTTTCAATTATGTATGCAATGTCACCAATATTTAACAAAGGAGCCATTGAATCATCTGTTGCAATATATTTCAATACATCTATAAATGCATTATCAAAGTCTTCTATATTGTCATCTGTTAAATAGTCTAGTGAAACATTCAAAGTCTTAGATAATTTTTTTAATGTTGAAAGTTTAATATTTTCAGTTCCTTTAGTTGCGTCAAAAAAACTCATTATTGTTGTATATGGAATACCGCTCAGTTTAGCAAGCATAGGTTTGCTAATTTTTTTTTCTGATAAAAGTCTATTTAGTTTTTCTGTAAAATCCATGACACACCTCCTCGATTATTAGAATATCACAAAATAATTTGAATGTAAACAAAAAAAATACGACGTATTGTAAAAATATTTAAAAAACATATTGACAATATTCAATATGTCGTATATTATCAAAATGTAAATACGATACATCGTAGAAAAGAGGGGTGGAAAAATGTTTGCTAATTTGAATGCAGAAATGGCAAGAAATAGAGTAACTAACGAGGATATAGCAGTATGTTTAGAAGTTACATTGAATACAGTGTCAAACAAGATTAGTGGAAAAACAGAATTTACAAGAAAAGACATGTGGAAAATTAGAGAAGGTTTTTTTCCGAGTTTATCAATTGATTATTTATTTGATGATGAGTCTACTGAGTATGAATATCATAAAGTTATCAAATAGCTTAATGAGGCAATGTATGCTGCAAAAGATATAGTGGATAAGAAGGTGAAACGTATAGAAAGGGGTGATGAAAATTGTGAATAAAAAATAATGCGGAACGACACACGAAAAGGAAGGGATAAGAGATGGGAAATGTCTCAATTCAAAGAGCTGCAGAACTGATGGGAAAATCTCAACAATATATCAGAATTTGCTTGCAAAGAGGAAGTTTACCAATCGGTAACGCAGAAAGAATGCCTGGTAAGAGTAAATTTAATTATTATATTAGTCCCAAGTTGTTTTCAGAATATACCGGCATACCTGTAGAGAAAATTTAAAAATATAAAAAGGAGAGATTACAAATGAATTTGAAAAATGCCAAAGAAGTAAAAGAAAAAGTAGAAGAAATTAAGAAAAAACGTACAAAAAGTGAAAAAATATGCACTAAAAATGAAAAAAATGTTCAAAAAACAAGTAACAAAGCACTAAAAAATAAAAATGCAGTGCAAAAAAAGAGTAAAAAACAAAAAGAGAATAAAAAGAAATTTAGAAAATTCTTATTTAAAGTATTTGCACTTGAATATATGACAGCAGGAGCAATTTTATTGTGGGCGTTTGGAACAACGTTAATTCAGACAAATGAAAAATTAGTAGCACAAATAAATGAACAGCAAATTATTATGAAAAATTTAGCTGAGCAAGTAACAGAGATAAGAATTAAGCCTGCAGCAGCTCAGACTATTGTTGAAGAAGTTGCAGAAGAAAGAATATATTTAGGAAATTTCAAAATCACACACTATTGTGCATGTAAGAAGTGTTGTGGACCAAATGCTCAAGGAATCACGGCTAGTGGTAAAAGAGTACAAGCTGGTAAAACAATTGCGGTTGATCCGAGTGTGATTAAGTTAGGAAATAAAGTGTACATAGATGGATATGGTTACATGGAAGCACAAGATACTGGGTCAGCGATTAAAGGGAATATTATAGATGTGTATGTTGAGGACCATCAAGAAGCACTAGAGATGGGAGTTCAATATAAAGATGTTTATTTAATTAAATAAGAAGGAGGATGAAAAAATGAAAAAAGGTACAGAAGATGCATTTGTAGAAGCTCAAAAATCAATTCTAAATGAAGTGAATTTAGCAATTGAGGAGCTAAAAAAAGGCTTGTATGAAAATGTCTATACAAGATTAACTAATTTATCAGATGAATTGACTGAAGATATAAGAATTTCAACTGATGCAACCGAAGAAACAAAAAAAGAACTAAACATCGCTACCAACGAAACCGTTTAGTCCTTGAAAGAATTTGAAAAACTCACTTCTTTTTGATTTTAACACGATTCAAAAAGAAGTGCAAGGAGGAGAATACTGTGCAAATAAAAATAGTTAAAATGGCAATAAAAAATTTTAAAGGAATAAAAGATTTAGAAATTAATTTTGATGGAAAAAACATGAACATTTATGGCGATAACGCTACAGGAAAAACAACAATATTTGATGCTTTTTTATGGGTATTATTTGACAAGAACAGTGCTGGTAAAAGTGAGTTTGGATGGAAGCCTTTTAGTTTAGATGGAACTCAAATTCATTTTTTAGAATCAACTGTAGAATTGGTACTTGAAATTGATGAGAATAGAAAATCATTTAAGAAAACTGCAGTTGAAAAATGGGTGAAAAAACGTGGAAATACAGAACAAGTCTATGAAGGAAATGAAACAAATTACTGGATTGATGAAGTGCCAACAAAAGCGAGTGAATTTTCAAGATATATAGATAATATTATGCAAGAACAAAAATTCAAAATGATTACAAATCCTTTGTTTTTTAATGCTCAAATGACTGCTGACGAACAACGAACAGTTTTGAGTAGTATAGCGGAATTAAATAATATCAGCGATGAGCAAATTATGAAAGAAAATGAAGAATTTACGGCACTATGCGAAAAATTGAATGGTAGATCTGTAAATGACTACATGAAAATTGTTAAAGAAACAATAAAAAAATTAAATGAAGAAATAAAAAGTATTCCTGTAAGAATAGATGAATTAAATGAAACAATGATTATTGTGGATGAACGAGAATTAAAAGCAGCAAATGACACAATAAATGCCTGTGAAATTCAAAAAAATCTTGTCACTAAGATTATAGGAGACATTAAAGAGAGAAGATTGAAAAATGAGGAAATTATTGCTTCACTAGCACAAAAACAACGCGAAATCGAAGATTTGAAAGCACTTATATATGACGAGGCAAACAATGAAATATTAGAAAAAAGAAAACAATTAGTTTCAGAAATATCGAAGCTAGATGTCGAAATTCAAGAAAGAACTATAAAAATACAAATGTTGAAAGATTCGCTTCAGGAAAAAGAACGTAAACTTCAAGAATATAGAGATGAATTTGATGCAGAAAGTAAGAAAGTTTTTAAGGATGAAAATAATTATATTTGTCCTGTTTGTAATAGAGAATATGAAGAATCAACAAAAAGTCAAATGCTTTTAGAATCTAAGAATAAATTTGAAGCGCAGAAGGCTGATAAGTTAGGTTGGATTAATGGAAAAGGCAGATTAGTGGCTGATTTTGTTAAAACATCAAAAGCAAACATTGAAACTGAAGAAAAAGAATTTAATGATGCACAAGAAAAATTACAAAGCTTAAAAATTGAATTGGAAAATTTAAAAATTCAAGATGTCAATTATGAAAATGATAGAAGATATATTGAATTAAATCATGAAATAGAAGAATTAAAGGTAAAAGTTGATTCTATTGTTGTAGAAAGCGTTAGTCAAGAAGAGGAACGATTGAAAGAAATTGATGGCAAAATAAATGATGCAAAACAAGTTCTGATGAAAAAGGAAAGTCAAATTACTGTGGAAAACAGAATTGAAAAGTTAAAAAATGATGAGAGAAACTTAGCGATACAGATACAAGAACAAGAATATTTGAGGGATTGTATTGAAGAATTTACAAAAAATAAAATAACACTATTAGAAACTAAAATAAATGAAAATTTTGAATTAGTAAAATTTAAATTGTTTGAAAATCAGATTAACGGTGGCGTAAAAGATGTTTGCTATGCAACCGTTGATGGAGTTCCTTATTCAGATTTAAATTCTGCTATGAAAATTAATGCAGGTCTAGATGTTATTAGAACGTTAATGAGATTTTATAATGTACAAGCTCCAATTTTTATCGATAACAAAGAAACTATTAATAATCTTATAGATATTGATACACAGATAATTTCATTAATAGTTAGCAACGATAAAAAATTAAGGATGGAGGTGATGTAGATTATGAGTTCAGTTAGAAGTATTAAACGAAATATTATTAAAAAAGCTCAAGGAAACAACAGAATTAGAAAACGTTGGAGAATCGCTCAAATCAAGAAATTTGGATTAGAAAAATGGTGCAAAATTTATAACAAATGTAATAGAAAAAGTCGTGCAAATTATTTAGAACCGGAAGATGCTTTGAAAATTTAATATTTTAAAGAAAAACAAAGGAGGAAGTTTTATGTTAGGAATTTGTCTTATTTTTATATTTGTATGTTTGGTGATAATAGCAGTATTTAGGGACAGAGAAGATGAATTGGAAACATCATATCAAAAAAGGAAAAAGGATCTTGAAAGTATGTGGAAGACTAGAGTTGACAACGTAAAAAATGAACTTTCAGATGTTCAAAAACAAAAGTCAGAACTACGTGTTGAAAATATTGAACTGACAAAATCAAATAATCAATTGAAAGAAGAAAACCTTAATTTAAAAAATGAACTTGAGAAAATTTATCAACTAGCAAAGACTGTTAATGATAAAAGAGAAAAGGCTAGAAAAATTAAAAAAATGTTGCCGAAAAAACCAAAAACAAATGACAGGAACGTACTTGAACAATATGTTAAAGAATATTTAGACGTTTTAGGTATTGAATATAAATTAAAAAATAAAACCAACAGCTTATTAAGTGTTTATGAAGGCAAATATGAAATATATTGTGGAACAGAATTGTACATAAACAAAGCAACAAAAGAAAAGAAACATGGATTAAAAATGATGGTACAAGAAATAAAAAAATTAGATAGAAAAAAGGAGAAAAACAAAAATGAGAAAAAATAATGAAGGTATAAATGAAAAAAATAGTATTGAATTGTTGAAAGTTGCTAGTAGCTCAAATCCAAGTTCAATAGGTGGAGTTATTGCAAATACTTTACTTGAAAAGGAAGAAAATAAACTTGAAATTCAATGTATCGGAGCTGGAGCATTAAATCAAGCAATTAAAGGTATTGCTATTGCTAGGGGATTTTTAGCACCAGCAGGAAAGGAAATTGTATGTATTCCATCTTTTACAACTGTTCAAATAAATGGAGAAAGTAGAACTGGATTAAAACTTGTTATAAAGGAGATATAAAAACATGAATAATTCAATGGTTGCTGTTGATAATAAAATTGTTGAAAAAAATGAAAATTTAACTAATAGTGAACGTTTTACCAATATGGTTTTAAAAGAATTTAAAGGGAATATAGGGGAGCTAAATTTAAATGAGTATCAAAAACAGCTTGTAAGAAATTACTTTATTGGAATTGATAATGCCTTGAAAATGGCGGAAACAAGTAGACAATTTAGCAAAAAGAAAGCAAATGAACCACCGATAACATGGGAAAATGTGAATATGAATGCACTAGCAAGAGATGTTGTTCAAAATGCAAAATTAGGACTAGATATGTCTATAAAAAATCATTTGCATGTAGTTCCTTATAAAAATAACAAAACTAATAAATACGATTTAGCTTTAATGCCAGGATATGAAGGGTTGAAGTATATAGCATCAAATTATTCTTTATATAGGATTCTAGATATAAGAGTCGAACTAGTGCGAGAAACAGACGTCTTTCAACCAACATATAAAAACAACGTAGAAGGATATGAATTTAGAATTACAAATCCTTTTTCAAGAGGAAATGTAATAGGTGGCTTTGGCTATATTCGATATGAAAATGAGATTCATAATCAACTAGTTTTAATGTCTGTTGATGAATTATTAAAAAGAAAGCCTTCTACAGCTTCAGCAGAATTTTGGGGCGGAGAAAAAGATAAATGGGAAGATGGTAAACGTGTAGGAACAGAAAAAGTGGAAGGCTGGACTGACGAAATGTTATATAAAACAATGGTAAGAGCAACTTGCAAAAAAGTACCAGTAGATCCTAAAAAAATCAATGATTCATACATATACGTAATGGAAGGTAAAGATGATTATTACATTAGTATTGACGAAGAAAAAGCAAAAGAGGAAATTTCTCAAAATGCCAATACTGAGGAAATAGATTTTTTACCAGCTGATGTAATAGAAGCATCACAAGTTAATGAAAGTCAAGTGCCTCCAGCACAACCTGATAATATAGAATATCCTGAAGTTAAAAAGGTTGAAAGGAATTTCTAATGCTATTGATAAGTGTACTAGGTAGTAGTTCTAATGGTAACTGCTATCTAGTACAATCCCATGAAAAAAAAGAAATTTTAATGCTAGATGCTGGAGTATCTTTTAATGAAATACAAAAGACAATAAATTATAAATTTGATGATTTAGTAGGAGTTCTTGTTACTCATGAACATGGAGATCATATAAAAAGTGTAGAAAAACTTGCAAACACAGGAATAGATATATATGCATCTAAAGGTACATTTGAAAGTAAAGAATTAATTGGACACAGATATAATGTGATTCATGAATTACAAGAGTTTACAATAGGAAATTTTAAAATATTACCGTTTAAAACACAACATGATGCAGCAGAACCTTTCGGATTTTTAATTGAATACATACCGACCCATGAAAGGATTCTATATGCCACAGATACGTTTTATCTTAAGTACAAATTTAACAATATAAATTATTTTTTACTTGAATGCAATTATATAAAAGAAATTGCAAAAAAAAACGTTGAATTAGGAATTATAGAGAAGACAAGATATAAAAGGCTTTTAAAAAGTCATATGAGTCTTGAAAATTGTATTGAATTTTTGAAACATAGTATTTCAATTGATACGAAAAAAATCATATTAATACACCTTTCTGATGATAATTCAGATGAAAAAAAGATGATAAGTGATATTTATGATGTATTCAGTGTTGAAACTATTGCTGCTAAAAATGGTGAAATTATAAAACTAGAAAAATATCCTTTTTAATAATAGATGTGTAAGGAGATGAGAATATGTGGAGCTGTATAAATAATTGTGAAACTTGTAAATGGATGGAATATAAAGATGAATTACCATTTTGCATTTTATCTCAAAAACAAGTGGCTTTATTTTGGACTTGTTTCATGTTCTCATCTTTACAAAATATTGATATCAATCTTGTTGAAGTTAATGCTTCAACGAATAATAAAAATCCTTAAGTATAATAGCAAGGCGTAATTAGAGCAGTACTCCTTGCTATTATTCTATATAAAAACGTTTAAAAGTTACTAAAGAGAGATTCGAGGTGCAAAATTTTATGAAAGATGTTTATTACTTTAGTCATGATGCTAATGCATTATCCGATACTAAAATTCTAAATATGCGTGCTGATTATGGATTTGAAGGTTATGGACTTTTTTGGGCAATTGTAGAACAACTACGTTGCGAGAAAGATTATGCATTACCTTTGGAAAAGAAAACTTATAGAGCTATAAAAATCTTAACAAACACAACGATTGACGTTGAACAATATATTAATGATTGTATAAATGAATATCAATTATTTGAAAGTGCTGACGGATTTTTCTATAGTGCATCACTAAAAAGAAGAATGATCATAAAGGAAGAGAAAAAAGAAAGACGTTCTGCAGCTGGTAAAAAAGGTGCAGAAAAAAGATGGAAAAATGATAAAAATGAAAAAGAAGATAACAATGCTATAACAATGCCATCGGAAGATGATAGCAATGCTATAGCAAAGCCAAGCAAAAAAATGGCAAACAATAGCAAAGGAAAGGAAAGTAAAGGAAAGGAAAAGAAAGTAAATATAAATATTAAACTAAACTATACTAAACTAAACTATATATTTAATTTAATTATAAATAATAGGGCGAATGAAGTTGAACTTTCTGAATCCGATTTCGCTGCTTTTCAAGTATTACTAAAACGACTCGATATTTTTGTTGAGGAAAGGTTTGCAAACAGTTTGCCAAACGAAAATTTATTTGAATTTGAAGTCATTTATTATGCTTTACTGGAATTGTCAAAAAGCTCGTATGTGGTGTATCTGAACAAGCTTTCTAGAGAAGATTTATTCAACAAGTTACTAAAAACTCAAGAATATGTTCGGTGAATTAAGTAAACTTACTGACGAAAAATTAACAGAATTTGTTGGATATTATATCAAATGTTTGCAAGAAATGTTGGAAAGTAAGCCATAAGCTAGAAACAAACTCGAATTAAACAATGAAGGTGATAAAATATGCGTTCTGTTTTCTCGGATTGGACGGAAGATGATGTAAAAAAATATTACTCTAGAATCAACAAAACGATACCAAAAAACAAATTTAATATAAAAGATGATAAGTTATTTACTGAAAACAAAAAATCGAAATATGGAGCGAATAGAGTCGAAATTGATAACGTTGAATTTGATTCTAAAAGAGAAAGTGAAAGATATTTAGAATTAAAAAAACTTGAAAAGCTTGGAATAATAAAAGAATTACGATTACAAGTTGAATTTGAATTGCAACCAAAATTTGTTTTAGAGCGGACAAACTATTAGAGCTATAAAATATATTGCCGATTTTGTTTATAAAGATGAAAAAGGAAATACAGTTGTAGAAGATAGCAAAGGTTTTCGAACAAAAGAATACTTGATTAAGAAAAAGATGTTTGAGTATAAATTTAAACTAAAAATTAGAGAGGTTTAAAGAAAAGATGTGTAAATACATACATTATGGTGAGAAGCATTTTAATAAAAATAAATTTGATGAAATAAAAAATTTGTACTTTGTTAAACCATTAGGTGGATTTTGGGCATCGAGATTGAACTGTGAAAATGGCTGGAAATCTTGGTGCGAAAGTACAAATTTCAATTTAGATAAATATAACGAGAATAATTGTTTTAAATTCAAATTAAAAGAAAATGCTAAGGTATTGACTATTACTAAAAAAGAACAATTAGAGAATCTTCCAAAACAAAATCTTCCAGCAGAGTATAACTCTTTATTTGTTGCTTTAGATTTTGAAAAACTAGCAAAGCAATATGATGCGATGGAAGTTTTAATAAGTGAAGATTCCAGACTTTATTGGGATTTGTATGGATGGGATTGCGATAGCATATTAATCCTGAATAAAGAAATTGTGGAAGAGGTGTAAAGCCGAATGGAAGAAAAAGAATATATAGAATTACAAAATTTATTAATCAAATACAGGGTTAATTGTATGAAGAATTTTGGAAATATGAGTATATCAAGGGAAGCTAGAGAAAAGGCAGTAAAGCAAGTAAGACACATAGATGCGATCCGTAAAGATATGACTTTGATAATAGATATTAAGGAGTGTGAAGAATGTGAAACCAGTAAAATTTGAAGATGTAAATTGTGTTTTACAAGCCCCAGGATGCAAAGAGTTACCAGTATTAAAAACTGAAAAACACATTGTATCTTGTTGGGAGATGACAGAGATGGAAAAAGAAGAATTTGCAAGAACGGGAAGGATATATTTGTCGATTATGGGCGAAGCGCACCCACCAGTATCTTTATATGTGGACAGACCATACATAAGACAATAGGGAGTGTGGAAATTTTATGAAAATTCAATTAAATGATATGAAGTGGGAAATAAAAGAAACATCCGGACAAGAACTATTGGAGAAGTATAGAGCTGCAAATCCAGGTGAGGATGTAGGGTACGTTTTTGGCATCTGTCTAAGAATAACGAATGAAATATTAATAGCACAAGAATTGTCTGAACCACAGAAGAAAAGAACTTTGATTCATGAGCTTATGCATGCGTGGTTGTGGACAAATAGAATTGGAATTGAAAATTTTACTGAAGAGGATATCTGCAATTTTACTTCTGCAAGTTACTACTTCATAAATGATATTGTAACAAAATATTTTGTTTCTAGACAAAGGAGTGGTTTGATTAATGCTAAAAGAGTACGAAAGAGAAAAAGAAACAAATAAAAATCATGTAGCCACGCCTAGATGGGTAGTTGAAAATATATATGACATCATAAAAATAAAGAGTTTTAATTCAATTTGGTTTCCGTTCAACAATTATGATAGTCAGTTTAAATTAAAGGCAGATGAATTGAAATTAAAGTATAAAGCAACTCACATATTTGATGATTTAGGAAATGATTTTTTCAAAACAGAACCGCCAGCAAGTTGCGATTTACTTATAAGCAATCCGCCGTTTGATCAACAAAATGAAATAATAAAACGTTCATTTGAATTGATTGAAAACGGTCAAATAAAAGCGTTTTGTTTGTTATTGCCATTATCTACTTTGGAAACAGAGAAGCGAGCTAATATTTATGAAAAATACATAGATAAACTTAGCATTTTAATATTCAAAAAAAGAATTAAATTCATTGGTAGGACAAGCAGTTTTAATACTGCTTGTTGCTGGATTTGCTATAACATAAATAACTTAAAAAATACAATCTATTGGATATAAAAAGAGGTGCATTTATGAAAAGTGAAAATAATTATAATTTGAGGCTTGTTACAGCATATGTCGGATTACGAACACATAGTGTTAAGTGCAGTAAGATACGCACTAGGGAGAATGTCTTATATCGTGAATTTAACAGTTAATTACGTTTTGAAGGATATAGAAGAGGAAAAGTTATCGAAAAAATGTTTATGGCTCATACAAGAAGATGTAAGACAATCAAAGTATTTAGGTATGGAATGTGACAAAAAAGATTGGGAAAAGCTTTTGAAAAAAATAGATGAAGTTATGGAGGTTGAATAAATGAAGCTAGATGAAGCAAAAGAACTATTGAAAAAAGAAATGCAGCAAACATTATATGTTATTGAAAAATGCAGTTTAGAAAGTCAATCTGGAAAAGAACAATGGAAAAAAGAAGCACAAGCGATAGAAACTGTACTTCAAGAGCTAGAACGATTGCAAAACGAGAATGAAGAGCTGGAAAGACGAAATAATCTATTGGAATGTTGCAAATATATCAATGCAGATTGTCTAGTCGTTGACAAAATTAAAGAAGCAGAATCTGCGCGTTGGCAAGACAAGATAAAAGAGAAGATAGAAGAACTAAGAGAAACAGAAAAAATGTATGCTTTAGATTTTAATGTAGGAAGGAAATTTCTTGAAGAACTACTAAAAGGAGAGTGAAACAATGCGAATTGTATATAGAAAAGCTCTTTATTATAGGGATAGATGGTATTTTTATATAATTCCAAAGCGACTAACTTTGAAATGTAATCCACCTATTTATAAGTGGTTGTGCTTTGTAATAGCACTATAAAAATTAAGGAGAGTGAAACAATGGAAGAAATAAAAGTAAATGAGTACATAAGGACAGAAGATGGGATAATTGCAAAATGTACAAAAATAGAACATAACAGATATGAATTTGACAAATTATGCGAGTGTTATACCGATATAGATGGGGAAGAAATATTTTTACATGATTATATGAATGACTATCCTTATGGTGTGATTAAAGCTAAATCAACAAACATAATAGACCTTATAGAAGTAGGCGACTATGTGAATGGGTATAAAGTAAGAGCCACTTATTTAGAAGGCGAAAGACAATATATAAAATTTGAAAAAATAAATGACATTAGAATGTACGAAAAAGACATCAAATCCATTGTCACAAAAGAGCAATTTGAATCTATGAAGTATGAGGTGAATCATGCTAGTAACATTACCTAAAAATGTTTGCGAAGAATGCAGAAAACGAGAAGCTACATTATTATGCGATTTTATTGTAGGTCATAATATTGATTTGGTCGGGAAAGGCAAAGTGGGAATAACAACTTGCGATAAGAAATTATGCGAAAAATGTGCACGAAAAGTAAATACAAGAGATTATTGCAAAGAACATTTCCAAAAATTGAAGTATGAGGTGATATAGATGGAAGAAGATATAAAGATATTAAATGATTATTTAGATGAAAACGATAGAAAATTTATAGAACCAAAGAGGTTGAAAATTTTACAAGCAATAGAAAGCCTAATAAACAAATACAAAGAACAAGAAGAACAAATTGAAGAATATAAACTAAACGTAAAAGAAGCTATGCACGAAGCACGAGAAAACGCAAGAATATTTCGAAAAGAACAGGCAAAAGCAAATGAGTATAGAAAAATGGTTGAGCTTATGGCAGAATACATAGATTTTGACAAAATGAATTTTAATTGTAGTAGTTTATGCGTAAAAGAAGGATGCAGAGAGGAATGTATTATAGATTATTTTAGAAAGAAAGCTAAAGGTGAGTAATATGTGTAAGTATTGTGAAGATGAAAATAAAACGGGAATATCGGGAGCATATTTTGAAGTAATGCTTACGAATAGTACAAAATCAAACATGAGATATTGTAAACCCAAATGCTTTATTTTGAAATGCCAAAAAGATGAAAAAGCGGGCTTAATGATAGAAAGTTATGAAGGTTGTAGCTATATAGATATAAATTATTGCCCAATGTGCGGAAGAAAGCTAGGTGCAGAGAATGAATAGCGAAGAATTAAAAGAATTACTAGACTACATTCAAGAAAATAATTCGTGGGAAAAAATGTGTGATTGTTTAGATAGAGATAGGTATTTTTTTAAATACATAAGAATTTCATACGACACAAGAGAAACTACGCTTGGTGAACATGTTTGGCATATCATATTAGATAATGGCAAAGACTCAAAAATATATTTAAGAGATAAAACATTAAAAGAATGTAAAGATATCTTGGATTTACCAAGAAGAGAAATTGTGAAATTATTTGAAAGAGAGGACAAGTAATGAGCAAACAAAAAACAATAGTATTTGATTTTGATGGAGTCATTCATAAAGGTTATGATGGTTGGAAGGATGGCTCAATTTACGGCGAAATAGACTATAAATTATTAGATTTTATCATCGAACTAATGGACAAGTACTATGTTGTGATTTCGAGTTGCAGACCGGCAGAACAAATAGTTAATTTTATGAATGATTTAAAATATAAAGATTTAGTTTTTGAACAGTATGACAGCTTATATTGGCAAAAGGACAACATTGTTGGGGTGACAAATCGAAAAGCTGTAGGAATACTTTATATAGATGACAGAGCGTGGCAGTATCAAAATGATTTTAGTACGGAAATCAATATCAAAATGATTAAAGCTAATTTGAAGGAGGTTTAAATGAATATTGATAATAATAAACCGGAAACTAGAGAATATGAAAAAGAGTTGAAGAGGAAACAAAATTTAATTGAAGATATTAGTAAGAAAATAGGTAAAGCTTTACAGATAGAATTTTCAAAAGATATCAGCAATCCTAATATAGGAATAATAGGTGCTATTAGAGAAGATAGGAAAGTGGTTAAATTTTATAATGTTGATAGGAATAAATATACTCCTAAACTAAAACTTAAAGAAGTATCACATAATAGATCTGATTTAGAAGAATTAGAATGTAATTCTGAATTTATAGGAGAATTAGTTTTCTACAATAATGAGAGTATAGAAAGTTTAATTTGTGTTTTAAAAGAATTATATGAGGTTTAAAACACGAAAAATAAATAAAAATCTTCTGGTATTGCTTAAATACTAGAAATATTTTACGAAGGAAGAGGTGTGTTGGATGGGAAAAATAGTTTTTAATGCAGAGGAAACTCAATTTATAAAAGAAATAGTAGAAGAAGCTACATTAAATACACTTAAAGCTTTTAAAAAGGAAGAAAAAGAAAAAAATAAGTATGATCGCAGATTAAGAAATACAGAATTATTATTGAAAAATTATAGAAATTTGAAAGAACATATGAAAAATGCAGTATTCACAAATACTGAAATTGAAAATGAAAATGTTGATGAAGAATTTGATTTTGAAGATAATGAAGAAATATATATAAGTTCGATAAAAAGAACCAGAAAAAGAACTGAAATTATAGTAAAACATATAAACAATTGTATGGAATATTATACATATAAATGCTTGAATTCAACTAGAGAAGAAGTGCAAAGAAGAGTACAAGTAATAAAAATGTTATATATAAATGATGTACAGATGTCCTATTCTGAAATCGCAGAAGAACTTGGAAATATTAGTACAAAAACCGTAGACCGTGCTAGAAAATCAGCAATCCCAGAGTTGGCTGCACTGTTTTTTGGAATCGACGGATTGAAATTAAAGTAAAAAAGATGTCCAAAATGTGTCTATTGACATGTCCAATTTAAAAATGTAATATGTAATTGTGTGAAAATATCTAATGATGAAATTGAATAAAAACGAAGGAAAAATATAGAACTTGCAAATTCTTTTTGCAAGTTCTTTTTTTATGCTTAGGAGTGATCAAGATGGGTAATAAATTAAGGGCAAGACAAAGAATATATAGTGAAATTGAAAGAGATAGATATTTTAAAATAGCATATATGTGCAGAAATTGTATGTGTTTTGTAAACAATAAATGTACCGAAGCAAAATGCATAAATGAGGTTAGGAGAAGTGTAATTAATGAAGATTCAAAAGATAGAAATCTCAAAGTTAAAAGAGGCGGATTACAATCCAAGAGTTGATTTAAAACCAGGAGATGTGGAATATGAAAAAATAAAGCGTAGTATTAAAGAGTTTGGATTTGTAGAGCCAATAATAGTAAATTTTGATATGACTATTATTGGTGGACATCAGAGGTATAAGGTCCTTAAAGAACTAGGATACAAAGAAATAGAATGCAGTGTCGTTAATTTAGATAAAACAAAGGAAAAAGCATTGAATATAGCATTGAACAAAATATCAGGAGACTGGGATAATGATAAATTAGAAGAATTATTAAGAGATTTACAAGAACAAGAGTATGATTTGGATTTTACAGGCTTTACATTTGATGAGATAGATAGAATATTAGAAAATGAAAATTCTACAAAAGATGATCAATTTGATTTGTCTAAGACACTAAAAGAGATAAAAGAACCAATAACTAAGTTGGGGGATATATGGCAATTAGGAAAGCATAGGTTGATGTGTGGTGACTGCACTATTATGGAAAATGTTTTGAAATTAACTAATAATAATCAAATGGATTTGATTTTAACAGATCCACCCTATAATGTGAATTATGAAGGTGCCACAGAAGATAGTTTAACAATAAAAAATGATAATTTATCTGATAATGAGTTTGAAAATTTATTATTGAATTCTTTTAAAAACATGTTTGATAGTGCAAAACCAGGAGCAAGCGTTTATGTGTTTCATGCTGATACAGAAGGAATTAAATTTAGAAATGCTTTTAAAGAATGTGGCTTCAAATTGGCAGAATGCTTAGTTTGGGTGAAAAATACTTTTGTTTTGGGAAGACAAGATTATCAATGGAAACATGAGCCGATTCTTTATGGCTGGAAAGAGGGAGCTGCACATTATTTTGTCGATGATCGTACTCAAAGTACGGTTTTGGAATTTGACAAGCCTTCAAGAAATGTTGAACATCCTACTATGAAGCCTATTGATTTAATTACATATTTAATTAAAAATTCTAGTAAAGAACATAATTTGATTTTAGATTTATTTGGGGGTTCTGGCTCTACATTAATAGCAGCAGAGCAAACAGATAGAGTTTGTTACACAATGGAATTAGATCCAGTATATTGTGATGTAATAATAAAGAGATGGGAAAGCCTTACTGGAAAAAAAGCCATAAAAATATAAAAAGAGGCTGGTGGTGGTCTATGTGATAGATGAAAAAAAGCTGAAGAAAATTGAAAAAGATTACAAACATGGTCTTAAGTATGCTGTTATTCAAGAAAAATATAATATCTCGTATAATAAACTTTTATGTTTGATACGAAAATATAAATGGAAAAGAAAGAGTAATCGTAGTGAAGTTCAAAAGGGAAATAAAAATTCTGTAGGTAATAAAGGTGGACCTGGCGCCGAAAAAGGAAATAAAAGGGCTGTAACAACTGGAGAATATGAAAGTATATATAAAGATGTGCTAGATGATGAAGAACTAGAATTGTTTAATAATTATAATATAAAAGACAAAAAAGAAGAGCTTATGAATGAACTAAAACTATTAACAATTAGAGAAAAAAGAATGTTAAAAAGAATTGCTGATTTGAAAAATACAGGAAAAGACTTAACAATTAATAGTATAACTCGAAATAAATCTAGTA
Source organism: Clostridia bacterium (assembly GCA_017462965.1). GTDB lineage: Bacteria > Bacillota > Clostridia > TANB77 > UBA1234 > UBA1234. Next base: position 95,469 of record JAFTQC010000049.1, read on the forward strand.
CTACTGAATACGGAGGAATGGCAAATGAAAGCAGTAGTACATATGCGGAATCTACAGTTGAAAAAATACAAAGAATAGAGGAAGCGCTTACGAGAGTTCAAGAATCAAAAAGAAAATGCATAGAAGCTATACATAAACTTGAGCTTGAAGATAATAAATTTGAACTTGAATTGCTTAGATTTGAAAGACAAGTTGCAGCTGATGAACCGGAAGACTCTACAAATGAAAATAATAAAACAAGTAGTTTAATAAATGCATTAAACATTAAGGCGAGTGAGGTGTGGTTGGATGATAAGAAGTAGTAATTTAACCATATCTAAAAGAATAGAAAATTTAAAAAATCAGATAAAGAAAAATGCACTAAAAATAAGAGAACGTATAAAAAATGGAACAATATTTAAATTTAAGGAATTTAGCAAAAAACAATTAAAAGTAATGACTTGGTGGACCGATAATAGTCCAGTAAAAGATAGTGATGGTATTATTGCGGATGGAAGCATAAGAGCGGGTAAAACTTTATGCATGTCGCTATCATATGTAATATGGGCAATGACAAAGTTCAATCGGACAAAACTTTATAATGGCTGGTAAAACCGTAGGAGCATTCAGAAGGAATGTTCTTTTTTGGTTGAAATTAATGTTAAAGGCAGAAGGTTATAAAGTAAAAGACAGAAGGTCTGATAATTTAATAGAAGTGACAAAACGGCGAAACAATAAATTATTTTTATATATTTGGTGGTAAGGATGAAAGAAGTCAGGATTTAGTTCAAGGTATTACTGCAGCAGGTGTATTTCTTGATGAGGTTGCACTTATGCCTGAAAGTTTTGTAAATCAGGCAACGGCACGTTGTTCTGTGAAAGGTTCTAAGTTTTGGTTCAATTGTAATCCTGAAGGTCCAAAACATTGGTTTAAAGTTAATTGGATTGATAAATGTATAGGCAAATTATCAGAAAAGGAAAAAGAAAAATTAGCAAAAGAAGATGCAATAAAGAATATAATCTATTTGCATTTTACAATGGATGATAACCCGAGTCTTGACGAAGAAACAAAAGCTAGATATAGAAGCATGTTTACGGGGGTATTTTTTCAAAGATATATTATGGGATTATGGGTTGCTGCAGAAGGAGTTATTTATCCAAATTTTAATAAAAAAATGCATATTATAGAACTTGTGGACGTTCCGAAGAGTATGGATGCTTATTATATAACATCTGACTATGGAATAACTAATCCCCAAGTTTTTTTATTATGTGGAATTAAATTTATAAATTCTAAAGCTCATGTTTATATATTAGACGAATACTACAATGTAGGCTCTAAGGACGGCAAGAAAATAACAAAAACAGATGCATTATTCCTAAAAGATTATATTGAATTTACAAAGGGAATTCATATAAGCAAAGTAATTATAGATCCAAGTGCAACATCTTTAATAAATTTGTTCAAACAAAACAATATAAACGTTAAAGAAGCTAATAATGCAGTTGTTGATGGAATAAATGTTGTTTTAAATTGGCTTGAAGAAGCCAGAATTCATATTGTTGAAGAAAAGTGTCCCAATATAATAAAAGAATTTTTTAGTTATATATGGGACAAAAAGGCACAAGAGAGAGGAAAAGATGAACCTTTAAAGGTAAATGATCATGCTCTTGATGCGTTAAGGTATTTATTAAATACATTATTCCCTATTAAGAAAAAGGGAGCTTATTTCTATAATAGTAAGGAGGCAACGAGATGTTGATTACAGAAACAGAAAGAGTATCAAGGATTATTGAAGAGGGGGCTAAAAATTCTATAAGTTTAGTAGATTTTATAGAAATACAGATTGAAGAATTTGAAAAATCGAATGAATATAAATGGATGAATATTGGAGAAAGATATGCTAATAATGAAAGTGATATTTTGACTAAAGAACGTACATATATAGATGAGAACGGAATAGACAGAAAAGCGCCTCATGCAAATAATTCTAAAGTGCAATATCCAGTGGTAATCAAATTAGGAAATCAAAAACAGGGATATTTGTTAAAGAAGAAGATGACAATTAAGGAAAAAGTTAAAGATACTAAAAAAGAAAATCAGTATTCAAATGAATTGGTAAGCTTTTTTAATAATAGAAAACACAAATTGATGAAAAATACGATGTGGCAATCAATTCATAAAGGAATTTGTTGGTGGTATTTGTATTTGAATGATGAAATGAAATTAAAAGCTAAATTAAGATATGCTGTAGAAATCATTCCAATTTGGGCTGATAGAGAACATGAAGAATTAGCTGCAGTAATTGTTAGATATTTTATGACTGAGTATACAAGTAAAACAACAAAAAAAGTAATTGAAAAAATAGAGTATCATGATTTAGATGGAATTCGTTTCTTTGTTAGAGAGGACGGAAAGCTAATTCCTGATGTATTGAAAATTGAAGAAAATGAAGAATTACTTATAAAATTTGATACAGAAGGCAATTGTGTTTTTGCTAATTTCAAAATTGGCAATGAATTAAAAACATGGAAAAAGCTACCGTTCATATATTGGAAATATAATTCTCAGGAAAGACCTTTGATTTATTTTATTAAAAGCTTAGTTGATGAAATTGAAAAGTTAAAATCTGCAATTGATGATAAATTGCTTGATAGTGTAGATGGCGTACATGTAGTTAAAGGTTATCAAGATGCAATAGAAAAATTTCAAAAGAACATTCAAACATTTAAAACAATATTTCTCGATGAAGATGGAGAATATGATTATAAACAAGGAACAATAGATATTGAAGCGTTTAAACAAGCAATAGAACAATTACGAAGAGATATATATGATATTGGATGCGGTGTAGATACTGATAATGATAAATTTGGAAATCAACTTAGTGGAGTAGCAATTCAGCAATTATATAATAATTTAGATTTAGATTGTAGCAATATCGAAAGTGAGTTTCAAAGTAGTTTAGAATATTTTATGTTTTTCTTTAACGCTTGGCTTTCAATATGCAATAATAAAGATTACTCAGAAAAAGAGGTTGAATTTATATTTAATAAATCAATGATAACAGATACTTCAGCTAAAATTACAGATGTAAAAAATTCAATAGGCATTGTATCAAGAAAAACCATATTGGCAAATCACCCACATGTTACAGATGTTAATGAAGAAATTCAGCAAATTGAGAATGAAGAAAAAGCTGAGAAAAAGAAAAATGATGATTATTCTGATTTAGATAAAACAAAGACTGGTGATTCGGATGAAGAATAGTACTTATTGGAAAAAAAGATTTGATGAAATTGCACAAATTCAATTTGATAAAGCAGATGAAGCAGAAAAAGAACTAATAAAGGCTTACCAAAAAGCAGATTTGTATATAAAAGAGCGAATATGTCTTTATTACGAAAGGTATGCTAAAGATTATGCAATTTCATTATATGATAGTGAAAAATTACTATCTGTATCTGAATTAGACGATTTTAGAATGACATTAGAAGAATTTAAAGAAAAAGCAGTAAATAATCAAGATGAAAAATGGACCAGAGAACTTGAAGAAGAATATTTAAGAAGTCGTATAAGTAGGCTACAGGCTTTAAAATTTGAAATAAATAATAAAATTAAGGAATTGAAACATGAACAAGATAAAATAAATATACCACATTTAAAAGACGTCTATTCTGATACTTTTTATAGAACCGCTTACGAGTTGGAAAAGGGTACAGGAATAGGCGTTAATTTTGGTAAATTAAATGATGCAGCAATTGAAAAAGCCATTTATACCAAATGGCTTAATAATAAAAATTTTGCGGGTCGAATGGATGATAATAAGTCTAATTTGATTAGCAACTTAGATAAAATAATTACACAAGGAATGATTTTAGGTAGTAGTTCCGATGAAATGGTTCAAAAATTGATGAAAGCTACTAAAATTAGTAGAAGCAGAGCAATAAATTTAATTCAAACAGAAACAACTTATATAATCGGACGAGCTAATACGGATATGTATAAAGAATTTGGAGTAAAAGAATATGATGTTATAGAAACTCTAGACAGTGTTACTTGTGAAACTTGTGCAGCAATGGATAGTAAGCGATTTAAGGTGTCAGAGAAAGTAGAGGGCTTAAATGCTCCACCGTTTCATCCAAGGTGCAGAGGTACTACCGTTCCTGTAAGTAAATATAAAGATATATGGGGAAAAGGCGACAGGATAGCTCGAGATGAAAATGGCGTTACATATTACAAAACTGACGCTGGAGATATGAGTTATGAAGAATATATGGAATATAAAGGATTTGCCACTAGAAATGGTACACCAGAATTTAAGAAAAAACATTTATTAAAGAATGGAGAACAAATATATTCTAATGAAGAAGTAATGCAAATAGCAAAAGAAACAGATTCTTTAGTGAATAGATATGTTAATGTTTCTTCTAAGTGGAGTGGCAATATAAAAATAGATAATAATAATCCTAGTGCTAAAATGTGGAATTGTGATATAAGAACGTCGAATATAACATCACCTCATGAAATTTTACATGAACAATTACATGCAAGATCTATTAGTTATTACGATGTACAAACTTATATAAAATATCAATATATAGAAGAAGCGGTTGTAGAATTATTAACACAAGAAATTAGTAAAATTGAGAAAATTCAAATCATTTCTTCTGAATATGATGAATTGTGTAATAATTTAAGGGAAATAAATACAATTATTAAACTTGAGGATAATGATTTAGAATTTGCTAAAAGATTGTTTGAAATTCCTGTTGAGGATAGACTTGATTTTTTAGAAGATAGAATATATGATTATGCAAAAACTAAAACAATAGGTGAGATGCAAGATTTAAACAAACTCATGGAGGTATTGTATGTCAAATAGTGAAAACGAAAAACGAATTTGTGAATTAATTGATATAACAAGAAATGGTTACTTAAAATATACTGATGATGAAATTTTATTAATTTATGAAGAAATTTGTAGTATTGTATATAGAAATGAAGGTAATTATACAGAAAAACAAAGGCAAAAATTAAAAACAGAGGCTTGGCTTGAGTCATTAGCTATTGTTCAAGATGGAATATTATTTAAGAGAAAAGAAGGAAAATATTCAGAAAATAAATAGTTATAAAAAAATAAGATGTTCATAACGAATGTCTTTTTTTATTGCCCTAGATATGGCTTAAACTGTCTGAAATTCTCTTGCAAGGGAGATATAATTACTTGCTAGTCTTGGGAGATACCAGATTTAAAAACGTAGACTAAAATAAAAAATGGAGGTAAATATGGAATTTTTGAAAGAAATCTTAGGAGAAGACTTGTACAAGCAATTTGAATCTGCGATAAATACTTATAATTCAAAAGATGAAAATAAGGATAAACAGTTAAAACTTGCTGATTTAAGTACAGGTAATTATGTTTCAAAGGCTAAATATGATGCATTAGAAACAGAATTAAACAACACAAAAACAGAATTAACAAATGCAAACAATACAATAACTGGCTTAAAGAATGATAGTAAGGATAATGCAGATTTGCAGAAGAAAATTACTGATTATGAAACAGAAAAACAAAATTTAGAATCAAAACATAAAGAAGAAATCAGTAAATTGAGAAAAGAAGGAGCCATAAGGGAAGCTCTGTATGCTGAAAAGGCTAGACATCCAGA
>JAFTQC010000003.1 GCA_017462965.1 Clostridia bacterium
ATGCTTCAGCCCCGTATTTACCGCATCACCATGACCGCCATTTTCTTTATCCACCGCTTTTACAATGGTCGGGTATTTTTCTTCGTAACTCTTTGCAATTTCTAAGGTGTTATCTTTCGAACCATCATTTACAATAATGATTTCGACATCCTCCCCACCTTTTAAAATTGACTCGATTGCATGATCCATATATTCCGCAGAATTATAGCACGGAATTGCAAAAGATATATACTTCATAGTTCTCTCCCTCTCTCTTTTGACTACAATTAATAATAGTATATATCATTTTACTTCATTTTCCAATTGTTAGTTTTCGAAATACTTTTATAATCCGCCTCTCACGGCTATGTTCATAATTTGTTCATTTTTCTTTTAAAATTATTTCATCTAATAAACATTTTTTCTTCACTTGTTACAGATATACTAATAATAACAAAAGAGAACACTATCCAAAGTATTTAAATACTAGCCGAATAGAACTTTTTCATAATACATGCCAGAAGATCGTACCCTCGGTTTTCTGGCTTCCTCCCTTTTATGGGGCTTTTTTTAACTCTTCCCTTTATCAAGAAAACCTTCCCGACACTGCCTAATATAATTAAGCCTAAAATCAACAGAAGACTTTTCCACATGTAAAATGATTGTTTTTCCTGTTCCCTAACAATCCTAAATTCCGCCACGGCCTTCGCTTGATTACCAGCCGCATCTGTGACTAAAACTTCTAATGCATGTTTCCCAGCTTTTGAATACATTTTCTTCTCATTACATAAGACTCCGTCCAGCCTCACTTCATATGTATAAGTGCTAAAATCCGATACAATCTCATCCATATCATAGTCCCATTGAAATGATTCTAATTCTGCCCCATTTAGTTCCTGCACCTTTTTAATTATCGGATTTGTTTTATCAATGATAATCTGCCACTTCTCTTCACTTTGATTTCCTGCCTGGTCTTCCCCTTGGAAAAAAATACGGTAAATTCCATCCTGTTTTAATTCGCCTCGAAAAATATATATTTCCCCCTCTTTACTCCAATCAATTGCTTTCATGGTCTTTTTATTTCCAGTTACATCTTCCCACACAATTTCCCCATTTAATGTAAGAAGCTCATTATCATCCATTACTTTGCAGGAAAACTGAACACTATCTCCCACAATCATATAATTTTCTATGCCTTCCAACACAAATTTCGGTTTTGTATAATCCACCAAATTCTGCTCGGTCAAACCAGATATGTATTCATTCTTTGAATCCAGTGTTTTCATAACTCCACGGACGCTTGTTTTAACATCCCCACCGCCAATTTCTTCAGACTCCCATGCAGTCCCAATACTGCCAGCTTTATCTATTGCATACGCTGTAATCCTGCCACAGAATTCTGACGGTACAGTTACATACACATGCGCTCCTTTTAGATATTGCACCTCTCCATTTCCCAATCTGTAATAAATTCCCTCGACGCCAGACACCGTATCCTCTGCCTCTATTTCTACTACATTTCCTCTCTCCTTATCAAATGCAAACAGAATCGGCTTATCTGGTCCTATCCGGTCGATTTTTATTTTCTTTGTCTGTTCTGTTCCAGCAATCATATTCCCATTCAATTCTTCCATCCACACGTCTAATTGATGTTCTCCCTCCTCAAATACTGTTGCCGAAATCACAGCAGTTTTTCCTGCATCCGCTATCCTACCTGTCAACTTTTTGCCATCTGGAAAAAGAATCTGATACCTCGTAACGAACTTTCCATCAAAATGTTTAATAATCACTTCCGGCGCAGATTTATAATATCCATTACTTCCATTGGGTTCCTGGCAAATCACCTGATAAAACTCGGGAATTTCTTCCGCTTCCAAGACCTTTTCATGTAACAGGAAAATAACAATCAAGAGGAATACAAACCTCATTAATTTTCTAACCATACACTCCCTCCTTCCACTTTTATTCCATACTGAACCTGCAGACTTTTGAATCGTTGTTCCTCCAATATTTCCACATGCCTCTCGATCAAACTTTCTATTTTCTCTTCTTTTTTCTCTTTCGTGATAGTCTTATCCTGACAAACCAAAGAAATGTAAGAAACTCCCAATGATATTGATTTTTCATTGTGAAATATACCATCTACACATAATTGCAATGCTTCTTCATGCTTCCCACACTTTTGATATAGCTCAATTACGGTTTTATACAATTCTTCCCCGTACTGATTCTTAAGCAACTCTTCATATTGTTCCAATGCTTCCTCATACTGCCCCTCTCTTTGATAAACGCTTGCCAATATTTCTCTAATTTCATTTATATTTTCATTCCAACTAGAATTCTTCACGATTACATTTCCCATTTTTATCACTTGACTCCTTGCATAACTTGTATCAAGCTTATTGCACACGCGAATCAGGCAACTCTTTTCTTCCTGACTAAGTTTCTCCTTATTTTTCATTAATTTTCGCAGCATAGTCTCCATCTCCATCTCTGTGTACTCACTGGCCCCATACATATAAGACGCCATTTCCCGATAATCCTCGAAAGTCCCCGAATACCTGGCCTTACCAAACATCTCAAAACTTTTTTCATAATCCTCCATAACAAAATAAGATAATCCCAATTCAAAATACGCCTCATTATTTATATTTCCCATACTCCAAAAATATAGAGAAAGTCCACAACTAAATACAAGTGCTAGAATCCCTATTAATCTGATAAATCTCTTTGAATTTCTTCTTTGGGGATTGCTTTGATTTTGTTTTCTATAATTTGTGGGAAAATCTAATAAGATGTTCGCAAAACTTCTATATTGCTTTTTATGATTTTCTGTAAGACATTTTGATATGATTTTTTGTAGTTTTCTTTCTTCGCCATATGTGAGATTCGGCGACAAATTTGATTTTGCTAATAAAAATTGCAGTGTTTTTCCAAATGAATAAAAAAGATTACCAGACTCTTCACCTAACTGGAACTTTTTAATAATAGAATGCTCTGCTATTTGATTTAGGAACTTTCGATTTACCTTCGCTTCCATGTTTAATAACGCAACTGTGTTATCCGATTTTAGTATTACGTGAAAAGGTGTAATACATTTCCAGCAATGTGTTTTTTTCACATCTGTTGCTTCATTATCATTCGTATCTTGTAGTTCATTTCCATCTTGTAATACTCCACTCGAACTTGTGATATAATCCAACTGCGTTAAAATTTGCATTATCCACACGAAAAACTGTTCTTTTTCCATATTTGGTTGTTGAATGATATGAATCCCTAATGCTTTCCCTGTCACATAATCGCTAATAATATGATAGTTTGAATCTTGCTGGATCAAACGAATCACTTCATAATTTGAATACAATTTGACTCCTCCTTTATATAATTTGAATCACATGAATGGAATTTCAGAGCTGAAAATGCTCTTTAGAATTATTAGAGTATGGTTACTATATCGCAAATCAAAAATAAAATCAAGTATTTTTTCACAAAAAAAACACTTCAAATCTTGAAGTGCTTTTTAACCGTGGGCGAGAGGATTCGAACCCCCGACCTTTTGGTCCGTAGGTAGAGAAAGGGCCTGTTTTTTGATGTTATTTTTGATGAAATGCTTGATTTACAAGACTTTTCATTTTTTGATTTTATATGCTTTTTCTGATTTTTTGTAACGTTGTTAGTCAAATGTTAGTCAAGATATTCTAATTATAGAGCATTAAGAAATGGCTCAATATCATTATACTTTTCATCAGGGCCAAAAAGGTGTCATTGTAAAGCAGTTATAACATTTCCCAATTCTTGATATAAGCCATGCATAGGAGTAAATTCTGCATCTGCTACCCACCAAGAAAACCATTGTAATTCAAGAAATAAATTGCACATTTCTTTAGGTACATATTCTTTGTTGCTGTATTCATGCATGATGTTGTGTGTTTTTCTGGAAAGCTCTTTGATTTCTTCAATATCAATGAGTTCACATCTTAAAAGTTTTTCTACCATTTCTGCCCATTCTTTTTTTAATGTTTCTATTGTATTCATTTTGTAAAACTCCTTTCAGCATCTGAAGGTTATTCATTTTTCAATTGATTCAGCATTTCAAATTCTGTTGGGAAATTTTCATGATACCAAGCCATATAGCACTTGTGCAATAAGCGTCCAACACAATCTGCTGACACCCACAAGTGTGTAACATCAGAAAAGTAGTTCTTTATGTATTCTGGAACATTATACTCATCTAATGTTTTTATATATTTCTCACGCTTCGCTCCAGTAGACCGCACACCTTTTTTAACAATGTCAAGTGCAACATCAGCAGGTACGTTATGACATACTAAGTTCTTAAAGAACTCATCTCTTGTAACAAAAAAGTTTTGGTTATTCAAATTTGACATACTTTTTCTCTGATTAAAGTTTCTAGCAACATGATTATAGACAGCACTATTAAAATCACTAATCAATGGTTGCTTACCAGTTTCTTTTGATAAAGTTCCTAGTATTTCACATGTCTTAACATCTATCAATGGGATTTGTTTAAAAATGTCATTGACACATGCCACATCACTATACTTGGCATCTAATCTTTCATGAATTAGTGGCCGAATTTGTTGAGCAATACCGACTGTAAAATCAGGTATAGTTATATTTATATCTGTTCCCCAAATAGGTTCTGGCACATAGTTTTCAACACCAACACTCAAAGGTTCGTATCCTGTTATTCCAAGTAAATAAGAAATGATTGAACCTGGTAGATTACCATGAGTTATAATAGGATATCCTTCTTCTTGAGAGAGTTCTGCAATCTCTTTTAGAATAAGAAAATAATATGCTGTTTCAGTTGCACACATTTTTTCGATTTCATTATTAAGGCAATCCCTAACGATTCTTTGCACTTCCTGCCCACTTTCTTTATAGACTTCTGTTATTCTCTCATTACAAAGGTCTATCACAATCTTTTCAGCTTTCCGTATTTCTTCTGTTGTTGGAACTGTGTAGAATACATCTCCCACTACCGGCTCATTACTATTTAATGTAAGTTTAAATTTCATATACGATAAAACTCCTTTATTTAATTTAGCAAAAACAGTATTGTTTATATACAAGCGATAACTCAAAGAATGTGTTAAAACAACTTGAAAAAGTTCCTACAAAAAACTCCTTTTACAGATTTTACTTTGTGAGTATTATCTGTAAAAGGAGAATCTTCCTACTATAATTAAATCTTATTTATACTTGCGGTAGATTTTCAATTTCTTTTTCAAAAAATTTTCTAGTTTCTTCAAGCATATTTGCTTTTAAGTTGTTGTATAACACTTGAATTCTGCTAGGGAACAAATCCACCTCGCATGTATCACCATCAGGAAAAGTTATTTTACATCTATAACCATCTTTACCTGTAGCTTCGAACTGAATAGTTTCAATGTATTCAACATCTAAAATCTCTGTTGCAATATTGAAACGAACTACTTCCTCCTTATCTTTCAAAAAGAGCAACTGAGAAAAACTGTATGCTGTAGATACCTTCTCTTTGGGTGGATTGCCCAATGCAATATGGCAGCCTTCATATTTGCCGCCACTAACCACACCATAGCGTGTAGCAAGTGATGCACCTAATTTTTTTAAAAAGTTGTCTAAAAATCCCATTTTGATTTCCTGCTAAGTGTTAAATTTTTAAATATATCTAAAGTTGATTAGTCTATTATGACAAATACAACTTTAATTCAGATAAAATATACAATTATATAATTATCTCGGTCTATAGCTTGCACAATTCGGTCGTCTAAAGGCCATACTACATCGACTTGTTAAAGCGCAAGTATTACACTGTCGAGAATAAGAAGACGCTAGAGAAAATCTAACAGTTTAGGAAAAAGGTCAACTGTGTTCATTTGCAGTTGACCCCAAATTCCTCCCAAAACTAATCCCCTATATAGACAAACGGTTCCGCATAATCATATCTACCCTGCAGTTCCAACATCGTGTTTAATTCTGAGTCCACATATTTTATTTCTTCTCCGGATATGAGTTTAATCCAATTTTTGTATCCCCCTTCTTCTATGCCATAATTCCCAAAAGGAATAACCTCTTTGCCTCTCTTATCAAACAACGCGCTTTTGAACTCTTCTGATGCGCTTCCATAATCTAATACTCTAAAATACTTTCCTCCAACAAAGGTAATGCCATCATATTTCACTTGAAGCACACAATTGCCTTCTTCATCAACCACTCCTTTTTGTCCGTTCTCTTCAACAATAGAATACTTTTTTAATTCATCCTCATAAGAAGTACTATTTTGCTCATCTTCAATCACCTTTTCCTCTATAATCTTTTCAATTTCTTGTGGATTCGTAGAAATTATTTTTCCTCGTTCATTTAACAAAAACTCCTCATAATCAGTACGTGCCTGAATGAAACAACCTTCTTCTGTCATTTTGATTTCATCAACATCAAAAAAAACACACGGTATAACTTCCTCTCCATGTTCGTTTATAATACCGTAGTTATATCCTTTTTGAACGACAGCCATATATGAAAAGCTTTTCCCTTGATATTCTTCGATTTTAGGTCTTTTTATCCAATGAACTATCGGCACACTAGCCCAAGTTAGCACAAAAATACTTATCAACGCCAAAACAGCATATGTCACTCTGCTTCTTGATACATCCTTGATTTCATTTAGATTTATCAATCCCCAAACAACTAGTGCAAGCAACCACAGAAATTCACTATGCTCAATGTTATCAAACACACTGTCCATGCCTACATACATAAAAAGAAACCCTACAACTAAATTACACGCCCACAAGCCATCTAGCTTCCACCATTTTCTATTTAGAAAATACAAAAGAAAAGTCAGGATTAATGCTATTAGCACAATTATGGTTACGCTTTCCAGGTCATATACCGCCCAAGACAAATCTTCCTCAAGATTGTTGAAAGGATACATTCTTTGGTACCATCCCGGATACCCTACCAAAAAGCAAATCAACAACCATGAAAAATACATCATTTGTCGGCTAAATCTAACATCACAACAAAACAAAACCGAAACAACCAGTGCAACAATTATTGTAATAACATTTCCCGTTACGAGGTATAACATAAGAACACTTACTACCAAAAAAATTGATAATAAAATTCTATTACGAAGTTTTAGATTTGCCAGTAGTTTTATATATAAAACAGAAAAAACAATTAAAGCAATCCCAAATACAATCATTTGCAGTCTCCTCTCATCCTTCCTTTTTCTAACGTAATCTTACCCCTGGTGCCCACATTTGTCAAGGCGATCAAAAGCTTCAACTCTCTCATCTATGATGCAACCAGTACTCTTGTAGAAGCATGGTTTGACAAAGAAAAAACTTTAAACGGTTACTATCATGTATTTCATGATATTCTCAAAAACTACGACATTCCCTACAAGTTTTTCACAGACCGGCGAACTGTGTTTACTTATCAATTAAAAAATGCCCCATCTCTCGATGAGGACACTTATACTCAATTCGCTTATGCCTGCAAACAATTGGGAGTTAACATAGAATGCAGTAGTGTCCCTCAGGCAAAATGTCGTATGGAGTGTATGTTTCAAACGTTACAATCACGCCTGCCACTCGAACTAAGACTAGCAGGCGTAACGACCATAGATGGTGCGAATGAATTCTTAAACTCCTACATAAAAGAATTTAACAGTGTTCTATGGTGAAATGGCTCTTGTCATTGATGACCCAGACCATTCCGAGCAAGAAGACCGATTTATTATACTTGGTCAGAGCAATCAAGCTAAATATTAGTTGTTTGCCACTGTTATCGTGAATCCGATACTGTCATCCGCATTATATCAGCAAGAAAAGCAACTAAAACTGAGAATAATCAATATTATGATTTTTAGAGAGGTGTCAAATATGAGAGAAGAATATAATTTAAAAATGCAAGAAGAAATCCTTATGTTAAAAAAGAAAAACAACAAATAACTATTAATCTTGACAGCGATGTTATTGCTTACTTCAAAATTCAATCAGGAAATTCCGGTATTCCTTATCAAACACTTATCAATCTTTACCTTGCTGACTGTGTGTCTAAAAAACGTGAATTACAAATGTCTTGGGAATAAAATGTCCATAACAAGCCACAAAGGTCGGAAAGGCTCCCGACACACTCGCAAGAGTACCTGAGATGATGGATACGCCGCCCATCTTGTGGTTCAAAGAATTTTTGGGTGCTGTCTATGACAGCACCTTTTTTATTGCATTTGAAAATCCGTTAGTCAAATGTTAGTCAAACACACTAAAAAAGCACCTCGAAATTTCTCGAAGTGCTTTTATTTCTTAACGTGGGCGAGAAGATTCGAACTCCCAACCTTTTGTCCGTAGACATAGAAATGGTCTGTTTTTCGATGTCATTTTGGGCTACATTAAAAGACGCCTTTTATACTTGCCTTCTTTTTGCATCCACACCTTCTTTTTTGACGTTATGATGCTGATTTTGATTTTCCGGTTTTGCTTTATTAGTAACACTATTAAACTGTTCTTGGTCTTTCTTTTCTTGTTTGTCTTTCATCCTATCACCCCGTAATTATTGTGTGACAAACGGATGATTTTATGCAATATAAAAGCACTCCGAATATTCGAAGTACTTTTCTTTAACCCTTGATTTTCAAGGCTTTAATAAGCCTGAGCAAGAAGATTTGCACTCCCAAATCATAATGAAAGCAATATTTAAATATAATTACTCCTTCTTACCGTTAGATTGACGGTTCGGAAAAAGTTTTCCTTCTTTGTAGGTCCAAAAACCAAACCAATTGTTTGGTCCATATTTATTTTGCATTCCTATATGTTCACATAGAATCAAATAAGCTGCCGCTTTTTTCGCATCTTTTTTTGATGTCGCCTCAACAGACTTTGTCAAACCAATTTTCTGATTAATCATACTACAGTTACAATACCATTTGGGATTTCCATTTTCGTCGTATCCCATAATATCAGGTCCAACAAACTCATATTGCGGCATTGTACATTGACCATTTTCAGCCATTTCTTTTAAGATTGTTACAGCAGTATCAATATCAAAGCATCTTACCTTTGTGTCATCTGCAATCATCGTGGTAATTTTCGCATCTATATCAAGAGCTTTTAAAACAGCGCTTTCAAGAACTTCATCATCCCAATCACTTTCTACTGCAATAGCACCAATAACAGCTTCAAATAAATCTGCCTTGACCTTTTTCTCTCTAATAACATCATTTTTAATATCACTTCTACCCAAGAGTAAATATTTTGCTATATCCCATTCATCAATTATATTTGCGAGCGCTTCGTTATTGACTAAAGCTTGTTTAACTTGCGTAAATCGATTTTCTCGAATTCTAAAGGTATAATCATCTGTCAAACTCAACGAACCACATCTTTTGGATATTATTCTTGTAACATAAAAATTCAAAACCTGATCACCTTGAAATTCGAAAATTTCATTACTATTTTGTCCGGTTTCGGCAGCAAACGAACTTCTTCTAAATACTTGATTTAAAATACTTGTGCTTCTAATTGTATATCCTGTTTTTTCTTTGATAACTCTCCTTGCTTCTAATTTTTCTACTCTGTTTAAATACATTCTCCTAATCATTTCTTTCCTCCAATTAATACATTATTAGGGAAAACAAAAAACCTTGTAGCACAAATAGAGCTTATCCTAAATGGAAAGCCTTGATTAGTGTTCAAGGTTTTAAACATATCAAAATAATTTTCATAAGACTTTCTACTTTTGTATTTCACTTGCATAAAAAACAAAAACAAATCGCATTATTCAACTACTTCAAAAGCTTCTCCCTTGATATTCAAATTATAAACTGTTTACAGTAACTAAACAAGGAAAAGTTTATGAAAATTTTCCTACGTCAAATATATTTCTATCCCCACAACAAACTCAACCCGTTAGTCAAATGTTAGTCAAACACACAAAAAAGCACCTCGAGATTTCTCGAAGTGCTTTATTTCTAAGCGTGGGCGAGAGGATTCGAACCCCCGACCTTTTGGTCCGTAGCCAAACGCTCTATCCAGCTGAGCTACGCCCACATAGTGCCGCAAACCGGAATCGAACCGGTACGGGAGTATAAGTCCCGCAGGATTTTAAGTCCTGTGCGTCTGCCAGTTCCGCCACTGCGGCATAAATTAATTCGCGCCAGTTTCAAAGAAACTGTGTACATCGTGCAAAGCACGCATCACATTTTGCAACTCATTAATTAAACCTTTGCAACACTAATGTGTTGCAAAATGGGACCAATAGGGCTCGAACCTATGACCCTCTGCTTGTAAGGCAGATGCTCTCCCAGCTGAGCTATGATCCCATGGGATATTAAATTTTCCCTGCATCTTTCGATGCTAGC
>JAFTQC010000013.1 GCA_017462965.1 Clostridia bacterium
TGGAATTATTACTGAATCTCTGACAGTAATATTGCAAAGAAGATTGATAGACATCACAGATATACATATACAAACTGATAAGTTTTAACTTTTTCTCCTTGGGAATCATAATTAGAAAATTGAGTGGTTTCTTTCTTCTAATATACTGATTTTCAAGGAGATTACAAAATAATTTGGTGAGATAATTGATTAAATATCAATAATTTAGAACTGAATCAAAGGTTGATTTTCAACTGCTGATTCGCATGAATTATTGGTAATACGAAGTTAGCGCATTACTAATATTCTCCTATAAATAACAAAAGCATCAGTACATTGTGCTTACATTTGAAAAAAATCCATTACTTTTGCTTCAAATTTAGAATATCAAAATGATGAATAACAAAGTTAAAGATAATGGAATTTCATTACCTCAAATTCCCAAAGAAAAGGAATATGAGGATTTTATTGCAGCGATATTACAAGCTGGTGGATATTATCTTGAAAGAGGCATAATACATAGAATCAAACAAGATGTATTAGAGCTGGATATCGTAACTACACGTTTTCATAAAGACCATCTAGAACATACAATATCTGAAATAAAATCTGGAGGTTGGGGATTTTCTGATATTTTTAAAGTTAGAGGATGGTTGGATTATTTGGATTTGAACAAAGCTACTTTTATAGTACAAGAACCAAACCAAACAATGGAAATCTCCAAGGATGTAGCAGCCAAGATAAATGTTGCTCTTATAAATAACGAAAATTTAGATTGTACAGAATTATTAAACGTTTATTCTATTGATAAGAACACTATTACGGAAGAAGTTATAGAATCTTATAGATATGCCTTTGCATTAGAAGCAGAGATGGTTTTATATTTGCATTGCCGTGCTAAATCCGATCCAGCCAAGCAGGGTTTTCAAGCATTGGAAAAATTTTTATTTGAAATAAACAGTAATAGTTTCTTCGAAAATAAGCCAGTTAATAGACTGAACAAAGTATTTAGAGCATATAAGGAGTATAAAAACATAACGGCTAGAATTGCAGAAGAACTAGAGAATAAGCCTTACCCAAATTCTGGCGATGGCTTGGCTATAAACAAGCCCCAATTTGAAAAGATATTCTACAAAGCACAAGCTAAGTCAGTTCTTTATGTCGCTCTATATGCAGAGCTTCTTGCGAGACTGACAATACTTAAATCTTGCATTGAGGATATTCTTATAGGACCTACAACTGATTTTTCAGAAAGAATACAACATTTTATTCTTCCCGAAAACATCAAGAATGCCTTACGCGAATTTCTAAATGAGCCATATTCTTATTTATATCCTTATTTTTGGCAAGTGTTTATATACCTATTTGGAGGATTTATATTGAATGACAAAAAAGATGAAGAATATAAATTACTATCTTCAACAACGAAAATCCCTATAAATGAAATTCCTAATGCTTTTAAGGCTTTTGACAAGTTATTTCCACTAGGAGAAAACAAATCGTGGTTTATACAACAGCCATATACCCAAATAACAGTAATGCAATTTTTTCCATTACCATTAAGCGGTATAGGAGCTAATTTCAGAAGAATAATATACAAAAATGATTTAGATGCCTCCTATGAAAATTTATCAAAACAATTATCTAAAGGTCATTCTATTGATGACATTATTAAGTGGAATAATTTGGCGTATGCTTTTTTGAATTCATCTAAGAGAAAGAAGAAACCATAATCGTTTAAATATTTTTGTCAGCATAAAATTTAAACGGAATAATATATTATGATAAACAATAAACTCCAACATAAATATTTCACCGAGAACCGTGCTTCTATTATGTAAGAAATACGGTTTCATTTTTCACTCAAAACTCTCCACACTTCTGAGTCACAATTTCAATCGAAAAATAACCTCCATCCACTTCCAACTCCAAATCTCAAATTGAAAAAACATTTCCCGGCACCACAAAACACAAATTTCAAAATGAAACTCCATATTTAGACACAATGAAAGCCAAATTTCAAGTTGAGATATCATTTTTATACAGGAAGAAAGACATTTCTCAAAAAAATATCGTATTTTCGCACTGGACGAAAGTCTGAACGAGAACTGACAAACTATTTATTAACCCCTAAAATGTGAAGATTATGGGAAGTTATTTGAAAATCACCCCCATCAGATTGGGGAAATTCAACAATGCCGAGTACACTAACTTTATGAACCGCACGCTGAACCAAGCCGTAGCGGTAGGCATTGAAAAAATTGGAGCAAGCGAAGCTCTTATCGACAACATCACAGCCAATGTGAACAAAATGACGGACATCGTAGCACAAAGCCGTGCCAGCGTAGAAACCGCCCAAATTGCCGAAGTGGACAAGAAAGCTGACGAACTGATTGTTTACCTGATGGCAACATTCCGCACCAACCGCACCTCGCCTATCCAAGCGATGCGTACCGCTGCCGAAACACTTTACTTGAAGACTAAACCTTATGTGGGTTGTCAAACGCTACCACAAGGCCAACAGATTCAAAAGATGCGTGGTTTGTTGTCAGACATTACAACGACCGAAATGTCGGCTCACATCACTACTCTTGGACTCTCCGCCGTGGTGGAGGAATTGAGCACCATAACCGTCCAATACTCTACTCTCATCGAACAGCGTAGTGCTTCGCAGTTGGCCAACAAGCTGGATGCCGGCAAAACCGTCCGTTTGGAACTTGATGAACAATACGACGACCTTGTGACCATTGCATTCGTAACCAGTGTAGCCACTCCAAGCAAAGAAGCCACCGACTTCGTATTGTATATGAACAAGTTGATTACTGACACTGAGACTGCTTATAATCAGCGTGTGGCTCAGCGTGGGAAGAAAGAAGAAACGGAATAAATAACAAAAGGCTATCCTTATTCGGGTAGCCTTTCGTTTTTATTTTCAATGAACATATATTCTATTCATCCATACGCATTACAATATTATTCTGTATATTCTTAATTGGTAATATCGGTAAATATAGATTAGCAACTGGAGTATTTTTAGTTTGTACAGCCATACTTCCCCGTACATAACCAATAGTTATTTCTAACATTTTTTCTACTTCTTCCAAATTCTTGATATTTTCCAATGTTTGTTCATTCAATATCTTTTTCCATTCCTTAACTTCATAAAAAGCATTGACATTATACGAAAAAATCAAATCTTTTGTCTTTTCATACTTCAAAAGAAAAGAAATAACAACAACATCAGCATCCTTTTTGCATAACAATTCCGCTCTAATGCCAATCTTTATATCCTTCTTAAATTCGGGTGAATTATAATCTAAGGAACGATTATAATTGAATGGTCCTTCAATTGCTTTGATAAATGTTATATCTTTCATATCCTATTGTTTTTATGATATTTTCAATTGTTCTAAATGATATTTAATTAATGCCTCTTGAGTACAGAAAAAAGCATCATACATATCGTCTTCATCAATATTGTCTAACAATTCTTTCTGGCAAAGATTCAGTAAAGTTCCATTTGTACCTTTTTTCCGACTCCACATATATCGTTTCGTTGAATTATTAGCAATTTGCCTTAAGCCTATTTCTCCATTAAAATAGTTATCTATATCATGAAAAGACACATTTATTAATAATGACTTAAACACACACGAATCCATAGACTCTACCTTAAGTCCAATAAACAAGACTTTATCTTTATTCACATATAAAGAAGCATAGGGTGTTCCTAAGTCTTGTAAAACTCCTAATAGTTGTAAATCCATCATTCTATCACTATTTTAATTGGAACAAAAGCTTTATCTATTAAATTCTCATAATCTACATCTTCAAACATTAAAGCCTGAAAATGTCCATTTTCATCAGGCTCATTTATTATTGCAACATCTTCCGTATAATTCACTTTGACAATATAGTCACCCTTATTCTGAATGAAATCTTCTACTAATTTGTTTTTCTTCTTCCTTAATTTATCAACAAAATAACGATAAGATTTTTCTGCATTTTCCGTTGTATCATAGTTAGACAAAGTAAAATAATCGACATACTTTAGCACCACTTCATCTGGTGCATTGGATTGTGGAGGAAGAATTGTTTCAGGAGAACGAGGGTCATTATCTTGAAATATCTGTGGAGTAAAATCATCATCAGTTTGAGGTACATGCATCCATCTATAAGCCTCCTTATACATTGGCCTATAGACCTTATCTATAGTTTGCAAAAAAGGTTTAAGGTAATTTTGATATGCTAATTTACGCTTATTCCTTTTCTTTTTTTGCTCTTTAGACTTCCGCCTTTTCTCTTTCAACTTTTTATTAGATGTCATCTACCTATTCATTAATAATGCAAAGAAACAAAAAAAATATAAGATTTCACTTCTACATTATCTCATTTTTTAAGTCTGCACAAAAAACAATATAAAAAATGGTCTCGAATACCTCCGTGCCGGTGTAGCAGCAGGCATCGACATCGACGCATTTGCTCCTCGCTTGTCATTCTTCTGGGTCATCGGTATGAACCACTTCATGGAAATTGCCAAGATGCGTGCTGCACGTACTCAGTCGTGAAGACATCCTCGTATTTGCCGGTGGTGTCATCCCAATGCAGGACTATGACTTCTTGTACCAAGCTGGTGTTGTAGCTATCTTCGGTCCTGGTACTTCAGTTGCGAAGGCTGCCGTTCAGATTATAGACCTCTTATTGGAAGATTGATTTTTCTGACGATATATATTAAGGTAAAAGGCTATCCGGTTTGCCGATGGTCAAGCTCTATCCCCAACTCTGCTATTTGGATATATGCAGACTCAAATCCATAAAAACAGCAAATTCAAGCTACAACTAAAAACCTGTTACAAGCATACCCTAATGTGGACATCGCAGCAATGGGGTTCCCGAAAGATTGGGAAAACGAACCGCTTTGGAAATAACCATACATAGAAACACGGAGGAATAGAGTAAGTAAACTCTGTTCCTCCGTGTTTCTATAAAAAGAACTTATTCCTCATCCTTCACTCGTTTCTTCGCCGCCTTGGTTTCACGGGCGGCAATGAAACTATCAAAATGATTATTCTGAAGCTTTCGGGAGTTCCCGACGATGTCCCTATTTCCGTTTTCCTGTCTTCGGGAAACCCGAAAGGTTCCCTATTTTTGTTTTCGTGGTTTCGGGAAGTTCCGAAAAGATTTCTACGCCAGCTTTGAATATTCTACACCCAAATTGTTACTCTGCAGTTGGCGTAGGAGCACCCTCTACCAGCACCGGATAAGGATAATTAGGATCATTGCTTGTCGCCCAATGCTTGTCGCACTTCTTGGTATCAGCCAATCCTTCGGTACTATTGTAAGTGACGAGGGCTTCATTCATACCGTTTACTACGGCATCGGTATTGAAGTCGGTCACTTGGGTTACTCCGGTTACATCGGTTGATACAGAATCGTAGAAACCGGTCAATGTGGCCGGAGTATCTGTATTTATGGTCGCAGCAGCATAATTAAGGGTATAACAACCATAATTAGCGTTAGTAGTAGCATCCCGACCAATTCCATAAATAAGGTATTGCGTTGGTGCAGTGATGCTTCCCGTATTGGCACAGGCTACAAATTGGGCTTTGACCATTTGAGATACAATTCCACTTGCTATACGATTGGGGCGGGTTGGCCAGTTGACTTTGATTGTAACATTATTTACATCGAAATCTCCATTGTTTACACATTGAAGGAATGAACTGTATGTAGTTGTTTCACCCGCAATGCCACCAATCCATAATGAATTACAAGCAGGATTACTACCATTTATACCTGCAATAGTTAAGTCTTGATTGTTTATGCAGTTCTTTAAATTAGTTTTCCAAGCATATCCTACTATGGATCCAATACGCACAATCGTATTATCATCATATATGCGGAAGACAGGTTCAGTGCTATCTTGATTAGACTCGATTGTGATACCGCTTATATTTGCCTCCATTGAATATCCTACAACAATACCTATATAACAATTTCTAATCAAATTATTAACTACAGTAGCCCCTTTAAAAGTTACATTTTTTATCACGTTGTTATAGCCCATATAACAATGCCCTATAAATCCTACACAATTAGGGGTAGTATTCAATTGGGCATAACCGCCAATAATCCGCAGGTCGCTGATAGTCTTGTTTGCTCCGTCAAAAATCGCAGATTTTTTCATCTGTCCCGTTGTTTTCCAGTTGCCTGCATGGCCCTCTATTTCAACATCATTGGGTAATGTACCCATATCCATATTGTTTATGAGCGTGCAACTGGCAACCGCATTATCAGAAGGATTTGCTATCATTTCTCCCCAAGCACGAAGTCCCCACGGCGAATAAACGGTATAGGTAGAAGAAGCATAATCATAATCGTGGGTAGTCACATCCACCGTAGCCGTATAGTACTTACCGGCCTTGATTTCCTTGGAGGTGGAAATGCTTCCCGAATATCCCTTGCTTCCGTCGTGAGTGCGGAAATGCAGGGTGTTCTTGGATGCTTCGGATGCAGCCATAGGCGACACATGGAGATATAACGTAATCTTACCGTTCGCCACTGTAGGATTTTCCACCGTAATGGAGTGGGCACTCAGTTCGTTGGTGTATGCCACGGACTTACCCGTAAGGTTTACCGTTCCCTTTGCCAAGAGGCGGTCGCTCACCAAACTCAAAGAGGTGGGAGCATAGTTTTCGGGTAAGTTCAATGTAAATTTCACAATGGCGTTGAGGTGCTGGAAGTTGTATTCCTCTCCGTCCGTGGTATTCACGGCATACATATAGTTGGTGGCTTCACCCAATGCTCCTGTTTGCGTACTGAGGTCGTAAGGCACAGCGGTAGCGTCGGTTGCAGGAGTAACCGGATAGAAGGCATAATAAGGCTGCGTCCAACCATCAGTTAACGTACCTGTAAAATCGTTACTTCCTCCGGTTTGGGTAAAGGTTTGTGTAGCCGTAGAAGTAGCGGTCATCACCGAGAAGGTTTCTCCACTTTCTTTCCATTTCACCGCAATCTTACGGCTATCCGTATCGGAATTCTCTTCCGTCAGTACTACACGGCTATCGGGAGTATCACCCGGCAAGGTAGTAGTAACAGTAACCAATCGACCTTCATTGGCCACCTTATCGTTTTGCAGCACATCTTCGGTGTTGCTACAAGCAGCAAACATCATCAAGCTTGCTGCGGCAAATAATGTTTTTTTCATCTTTCTTGCTTTGGATTGTTCTTTACAATGTGCCGTCATATTCGTAGTCATCTATACTTCCGGCAAAACCTTTTTCCACTTCTACTTCAATCACTTCTACTTTCGGGGCTTCGTAAGCCGCCAAGGGTTGTTCCTTGTCTTTCATTGTTCAATCAGTATTTAAATAGTATTATTCTTTGTTCAAAAAGTGTACACGAAAAAGCCCGTGGCAGGCAGGAACTTCCGCTCCTGCCCACCACGGGCTATGGTTCGTCCGGGCTTCTCGCCCGTCCGTTATAATTAATAGAGTTAGCTTGCTTGCTTGCTTGCTTGCTAACAAATTATTTGGTATTTGCAAATTTTCTTTCATCTTTATCCTAATTTTCCGCAAAATTACAACAAATTCTATAAACAGCTGCTTGTTGGAGAGGATTTTTATGATGATAAGGTATAAAAAATGGCGGCACTCGGTTTGGGGAGGGTCGCCGTTCTTGTTTCAACAATTCACACACTGAATAAACCTTGCTCAAATCGGCAAAGGTAAAATACTGGTCGTCCAATATCATCCATTCAGAACGCTGCTTCAAAGAAAGGTTCTTAATCTCCGGAAAGAAACTAAGCGGCACGATAATTTGGCGACCGTCTGTCAAGAAAGCAGCCATTTTTCCACGGAAAGAAGAGAGCAGAGAAGGACCGTGATTCCTGTCTACTTGCCAACGTGCGTGAAATCCGTGAAGAGGATCCACGTATCGACGGTCACAAACTTTGGCTGATGCTGTGTGACATCTATGGAAGGGACAAGATGATGGGCCGTGACAGCTTCCTTACTCTGTTACGCCGTCATGCTCTGATGCTTCCTGCGCCCAAAGCACGATGTACAACCAATTCCAACCACCGTTACCATAAGTGGAAGAACCTCATCAAGGACTTTGTCCCGATGGCAGCCAACCAGCTTTGGGTGGCCGACATCACTTACATAGCCGTCGGCAATGGGGATGTATGCTACCTGCACCTGATAACAGATGCCTATTCGCACAAGATTATCGGATGGGTATTGGCCGACACGCTACGTGCAGCCATTACCAAAGAGGCTTTGGAACAAGCTATCTCCCAAGCAGGAGATATCCTTCCTGACACACTTATCCACCACTCTGACCGCGGAGTACAATACTGCTGCGACGAGTACGTGAAAACGTTACGCAAACACCATATCCGTATCAGTATGACAGAAGATTCCAATCCGACCGACAACGCCATTGCTGAACGGGCAAACGGTATTATAAAAGGAGAAAGTGTCTATCCCCGAGAGACATTTAACTCTATTGAGCATGCAAGGAATGTGATAGGAAGATATATACACTGCTATAATTACAGGAGACCGCACATGAGTATCGGGTATAAAGTACCCGCATTGGCACATATGGAAACGGGACCGCAGAAAAAGATGTGGAAAAACAAAATTTGTAAGAAAAAAGAATGTATAAATGCAAATAATGAAATACCTTTGCTGAGCCAAACAAAAAGTCCGGAATCCTGCTTGTCCATCTTGGAGCAGGAGATATACTTCATCGGCCAAGTAATATATACTTCATCGGTCAGGTAATATATACTTCAAGTGCTAACGGATATATACTGCGTTGGCCAAGTAAGTACTTTGCCTTTTTCAACTAAATTGCAGAAGAGCCACTGAAATCAGGAAAAGACA
>JAFTQC010000014.1 GCA_017462965.1 Clostridia bacterium
ATTGTACTATTTTCGTCAATTTGACGGACGTCCCCGATGGATGAATTTTATTTTTGCTTAAACCCTTCTCCTATTGCTTCTGTTACTGTTGTAACTATTGTAAAAGCAGAATTGTCTATTTCTCTTATTGCTTCTTTTAATTTTGGTATTTCTTTTTTATTTACGACACACATTAAAATATTTTTTTCTGTATTCGTATATGTTCCTGTGCCTGTTATTTTTGTACTTGTTCTATTTAATGTTTTATGGATATATTCTGATATTTCTTTTTCTTTGTTTGTAACTACAAACACTGCTTTTGCGAAATCCGCTCCATCTAGTATTAAATCAATTACTTTCGTCATTACAAACGCTGACACTATTGAGTATAAACCAATATCTATATCGTTAAATGTTAATGATAATATTGCAATTATTATCCCATCAACTATTAATAGTATTTCTCCCATATTCATATGCGGTCTTTTTTCGTGTACTAATCTAGCGATTAAGTCTGTTCCACCTGTTGAACCTCCAACTCTATAGGTTAATGCAATTCCAAGACCTGATAATGCTCCACCATACAGCGCTGCCAACATAAAATCAGTTGTTAGTGGCGTCATTGCTTCTCCTATCGCAATTCCAACAGAGCAACATACCATTCCTATAAAACTTTTTATACCATACCTTAATCCGAGAATTTTTCCTGTGATTATGAAAGCGGGTATATTTAGTAATAACAAAGATATCTCTGCTGGGATACTAAGTAAATAATGCATAAGTGTTGCAACACCGCTAAACCCACCCGTCGTTAGTTTAACTGGTAACAAAACTAGTCCAACGCTTAAGCCTACTAATATTCCTCCTATTATCAAAACAATATAATCAAAAATTCCTTTTAAAAGTTTTCGCTTGTTCATTAAAAATATCCTCCGTTTACCTTTAAGCACGCAATCATGTTTTCTTATTTCTTTTCCAATTCTTCTATTATTCTATTTAATGCATTTTGCCCCATTTCGGCAAATTCATTAGTTTTCTCTGTATAGTCAACTTTACTATTTTGCATGTAATATTCAACCTGCTCTAATATCTTCTCCACATCGATGCTTTCATATGTGCATACTGATGACATATTCATCATTTCTAAAAAGCCATCAACCTTAGGCTCATATGAAATTCCTATTGTTGGAACATTTCTAAGTATCGAAAATACAAGTGCATGTAGACGAACTCCAATGTTTATATTCATGTATCCCATTGCACCTAAAATTTCAGAAGGAAGATATCTATTTGGCATTAAAACTGTAGCATCTTCGTGCTTCATTTTGTGCATTACAATCTTGCTAATTTCAGCATCCTTTGGTTTATGAAATGGAAAGAACACAATTCTTGCATTA
Source organism: Clostridia bacterium (assembly GCA_017462965.1). Taxonomy (GTDB): domain Bacteria; phylum Bacillota; class Clostridia; order TANB77; family UBA1234; genus UBA1234. The sequence goes on from JAFTQC010000014.1 coordinate 1,377, forward strand.
TATTTTTCAACTAGCTTGTCCGCAACTTCTGCAAACAAATCAGTTCTATCTTTATCTCTCCACTCTCTTATTGAAAATCCAATCAAAACTTCTCCCTCTTTATAATTATGAACATTATCTTTTATAATTTTCATACATCTTTCAGGAGCAGGTGGTTTCATCATAAAAATCATGTCTGAAGAAAGCATCATTTTTTCTTCTTTAATGCCCATTTCTTTTGCATATTCGTACGCATGCTTATCGCGCATCGCAATTAATTTTACACTCTTTTTGTTAAGAATTTTTTTTGTCATTTTTCTATACATGTTTGTATTTATAGGTCCCATTCCTTGATATGCAACGCAAACTTTCTTGCCCATTAATTGCGCAAGTCTTACAACACCTAAGTAATACCAAATGCTTTTTCTACTTGTTATATCTTGAAACAAAGTTCCACCGCCACTTACAACGATATCAGCTTTTCCTATCGCTTTCATTATTTCAAAAATATTATATCTATCATATGCTTCAACATTATATAATTCCTTTGTCTTTTCTGGATTTGAAGACAAAACTATTAACTTATAATTTTTCTTTGCAAGCTCAATTGAAAACGTTTCAATCATAGCTTCATCACCAGTATTATTAAATCCGTAATAACCTGAAACAAGTACGCTTTTCATAAATTCAGCTCCCTTCACAAATCAATTGTAATATAGTAAGAAAAAAAAAACAAGCTAAGTTATAGCTTGCTTTTTAAATCAATTTATCTATATAATTCCCAAATGCAAAAAATATATTAGTAATTCCCGCTGTTTGAAAAACACCGAATGAAGAATAAATTAATATGATTGATATAAATAAAGCGAATTTATTAATATTTTTACTCAAACGCTTGTCAATAAATTTATTCACACGTATTAGTTCTTTAAATACAATTCTATCATTTTGAATTAAAATGATTATCAAAAGTGCAACCAAATAGTTATACGCCGCCACAAGCCATCTTCCCCAATCGCTTGTACACGCGAATAGTGGGATATATACAACTACTGCAAGTTGCATCAAAATCAAAACATATCCAAATTTGGTTTTGGAATATTTAGAAAATGCTTCCTTTAGCACTTTATATATATACATATTAATTGGCAATAATAATATCATTGTACATATAAGTCCAAACACATTATATTTTATTAATCTATCCACAAAATATCCTTTTTGCTCTTCAGCAGTATGCATATAATACTGATATTTTATGCAATAGTCGTTTATTTTTAAGTCTGTAGTCTCTCTTAATGTGTTTACAAATTCATTCGGATCTTCCATAGTTGTTGTAACAAAAAAATTAAAATATATTGTAGAAATTAAAATCGCTGTTAATAAAAAAATCATGCCAACTATCAATTTTTTATTGAACTCATTTTTATAAAGTACATACATCAATATAACAAATAATATTGGGAATATGTATAATGCATATGCCTCATGAATCATCACTCCCACAACGGAAAGAGCCATACACATCATCATTTTGCCAAGAGTTGGCTTCTTATATATAATTAATATTTGTATAAATGTTATTATATACAAATACAAATCCATCCTACCAAAATTTGTTTTATCAAAAAGGTAACAAATCGAAAACGGCATAAACAAATATATAATCACAAGAAAAATCACCATATTTCGTTTTGGCCCTTTTCTTATACTTCTAATTAATTTTCCAAACAAAATTGATGCAAGTAAAATTAAAATAAACGTAGCTAAAAATACAAATGAATGTGCATTCAAGCTACTTATATTTCCTTTTGAAACAATATTAAAAACACTTCCTATAAATCCTCTTGGAATAAAGCCATAGGAATAGTTGCACGCATAATATGTTGAAACCCATGATCTCATTTTTGTTGGCATAATAACAATAAATCTTAAAAATAAATATAAGAAAATACACACTTCATAACTAATTGAATTCCAATCGTCTTTTACCTTCTTTAGTAAATTTTCCATTTCATCCCCTATTCACTGTTTTTATCGCTTCTTGTGCTGCTTCCATCTCCGCCTCTTTTTTGTTTCTTCCCTTTCCTTTTCCAAACACTTTACCATTTACATACACTTCTGACACAAACACTTTATCATGTTCAGGTCCGTACGAATCAACTATTTTATATTCGATTTTTATATCTCCATTTACTTGCAATATTTCTTGAAGCTGTGTTTTATAATCTTTATTTCCTTTTGCCACAAAGCTTTCAAGCCTATTTTTTATATTTGGTAATATAAAACTTCTCGCATCATCTATTCCAGAGTCTAAATAAATTGCTCCAATAATCGCTTCAACGCTATCTGCAAGTATTGAATTTCTATATCTTCCATTAACTTTGCTCTCACATCTTCCTACTCGTAAAAAATCACTAAAACCATATCTATTAGCAACTTCCGCTAACGATTCCTCACAAACAGCATACGCTCTAGCTTTAGTCATTTCTCCCTCTGATAACTTAGGATATGTTTTAAAAATATATTCACTAGATATTAATTCAAGAACCGCATCTCCCAAATACTCTATTTTTTCATTATATTCTTTTTCGCCATTTTCATGCGCATATGAACTATGTGTAATTGCCAACGTAAGTAAGTTTTTATTTTTAAATTCATATCCTATTAATCTTTCAAGTTCCATTTCTACCTCATTTCTAAAAAGAAAAATGATGAACGGTATGTTATACTGTTCATCAAATTCAATCATAAATATAATCTTATTTATTATTTTTGATGTATTCTACAACATCTCCAACTGTCATTATTTTTTCAGCTTCACTATCTGGTATTTGTAGATCAAATTCTTCCTCTAATGCCATTATAAGTTCTACTATATCTAATGAATCAGCTCCTAAATCATCGATAAAAGATGTATCTAGTTTAACAGCGTCATCCTCAACAGCTAGTTGGTCTATTATAACTTCTTTAACTTTCTCAAATATTGCATCTGGATTCATCCAAATGACCTCCTTTCAACTTTTGTTTTATGTATCAAATCTCTTATACAATAACAATAGTATATGTTTATTTAATTGTCAACCATTTTTATTTCTATTTGTATTAAGAGTTTATTTCTTATTTTTCTTTTTATTCGTATTTTTTATTTCTGCTTTTTTAACCTCAGAAGTTTCTGTTTTATTTTCTTTTTCGTCTGCTTCTTTTGTTGTTTTTACCTCTTCAACGGTGTTTTTTGGCGTACTTTCATTTTGTTTTTCAAGTTCATTAAGTCTTTTTATCTCTTCTTCTATTGTTTCAACAACCTTCGTTTTAGCAAAATTTTCGGCTTGTATAAGTGTATATCTTACAATCTTCGCATTTGCTGTTCCATGGCATTTTACAATAGGTTTTTTGATTCCTAAAAGCAATGCCCCGCCATATTCACTATAATCCATTCTTTTCTTAAATTTCTTAAGTGCAGGCATTAGTAGCATTGCTAAAAATTTTCTCCAAATATTTGCACCTAGCTCTTCTTTTAAAAGCTTATTTACCATATGTCCAACGCCCTCAGTTGTTTTTAATGCAACATTTCCTGTAAATCCATCTGTTACAACAACATTTACATCTCCATTAAACATATCTCTGCCTTCAATATTTCCAAAGAAATTGAACTCATCTGTTTCTGCAAATTTTTGATAAGTATCCTTTGTAAGCTCATTTCCTTTACCTTCTTCAGCACCGATATTCAAAAGCCCTACTTTAGGCTCTTCAACATTCATAACTTTATTCATATAAATCGAACCCATTGTAGCAAATTGGAACAAATTAATCGGTCTACAGTTTGTATTTGCACCACAGTCAATTAACATGAAACCTTTACCTGTATAAGTAGGCAATATAGGGCAAAGTGCAGGTCTATCAATCCCTTTAATTCTTCCAACTAATAAAAGTCCACCCGTTAAAAATGCGCCTGTACTACCGGCAGAAACAAAGGCATCTCCTTCGCCATTCTTTAGCATATTAAAACCAATAACCATTGAAGAATCTTTTTTAGTTTTAATCGCAGAAGTTGGCGACTCTTCATTTTCAATTACAGAATCTGCATTAACAACGCTTATTCTTGGCGAAACTTCCGTAATTGTATCTTTACCATAAAATTCCTTAACTTTACTATTTATAATTTCTTCTTTACCTATTAACACAATATCAGATTCAAGATCATTAATCGAATTCACGCAACCTTTAATTATCTCATCTGGAGCATTATCTCCGCCCATTGCGTCAACCAAAATCTTCATATGTAAAACTCCTTTCAAATTGGGAAAACACATTATTTTTATTTTATACAAATAACTTATGTAATCCTGAACATAAATTATATTACATTATTTTAATAAATGCAATAGCAAGAACGACAGCAAATAGGGGCGTCCCTCTTGATGGATTTTCCAGTTTTTGTATTTTCGAATTGACTTGTCTAAGTATTTATGATATAAATATCACATGATTCTCATTATAAAAGGAGGTATCACCATGACGCACTGCAATTCCAGCAACGACCTCAAGAAATTCTACATCTGTCCCTGCTGCGATGCACTCTGCGAGGAAGGCCACGACGACGAATTCCAGATTACTTGTGGCAAATGTGGCAAGACTTTCCGGAGCGACAAGGTGAACTGCGTTGGCCTCAGCCAAGAGTATGTAAACGAGAACTTCAGGCATGTAACTCGTGGAAATTCTGCTTGGCATGCGTATGTCCCCATCGAAGGATAATTTCAAAGATGAAAAAGTTTTGATGTTTTAGACATCGACTGAGAAATGCCCACTGCTATTTGATTATAATCAGATGGCGGTGGGCATTTTTCATACACATTTTTATATAATTTTATTCATTAAAATATAACTTATAACAAAAATCCTCTGGTCTTAAGACCAGAGGATTTTTTATATTAAATTTAATGTTTTGCTCGAAAAACTAAGCTTTGATATCAGAAACGATACCAGCACCAACTGTTTTACCGCCTTCACGAATAGCGAATTTTAATCCTTTTTCGATAGCGATTGGTGTGATAAGTTCGATATCCATAGTTACGTTATCACCTGGCATAACCATTTCTGTTCCAGCAGGTAATGTAATAACACCTGTAACGTCTGTTGTTCTGAAATAGAATTGTGGTCTGTAGTTACTGAAGAAAGGTTTGTGTCTTCCACCCTCTTCTTTAGTTAGAACGTAAACTTCACCTTTAAAACTTGTGTGAGGATGGATTGTTCCTGGTTTAGCAAGAACTTGTCCTCTTTCGATTTCGTTTCTTTGAATACCTCTTAAAAGAACACCGATGTTGTCACCAGCTTCAGCTTGATCAAGAAGTTTTCTGAACATCTCAACACCTGTAACAACTGTTTTTCTTGTTTCTTTAGCGATACCAACGATTTCAACTTCGTCAGAAACTTTAACAACACCTCTTTCAACTCTACCTGTAGCAACTGTTCCACGACCTGTAATTGAGAATACGTCTTCAACAGGCATTAAGAAAGTTTGGTCTACTGGTCTTTCTGGAGTTGGGATATATGAATCAACTGTATCCATAAGCTCTCTGATGCAAGCATATTCTGGAGCATTTGGATCTGTTGATGTAGATTCTAATACTTTTAATGCAGAACCTTTGATGATTGGAGTATCATCTCCAGGGAATTCATATTTAGTTAATAGGTCTCTAACTTCCATTTCAACTAATTCTAATAATTCTGGATCATCAACCATATCGCATTTGTTTAAGAATACTACGATATAAGGAACACCAACTTGTCTTGCAAGAAGGATGTGCTCTCTTGTTTGTGGCATTGGGCCATCAGCTGCAGAAACAACTAGGATTGCTCCGTCCATTTGCGCAGCACCTGTGATCATGTTTTTAACATAGTCAGCGTGTCCTGGGCAGTCAACGTGTGCATAGTGTCTAGCATCTGTTTGATACTCAACGTGTGCAGTATTGATTGTTATTCCTCTTGCTTTTTCTTCTGGAGCTCCGTCGATTTGATCATAAGCTCTGAATTCAGCTGCACCTTTCAATGATAATACTTTAGTAATAGCAGCTGTTGTAGTTGTTTTACCATGGTCAACATGTCCGATTGTACCAATGTTAACGTGTGGTTTACTTCTTTCGAACTTCTCTTTTGCCATAATAATATTTCCTCCTTTAATTTTATATTATTTTTTAATATTGAAGTCTAAATTTTTCACGAATACATTTTACAAAACTTTATGTGTTTTTGCAATATATTCATTCTTAAACTTTATTTAAATTTACCTCGTAGAGTGAAAAAGCTCTACGTGGTAATAATTTAAAACACTTTATTAGTCTTTTTTAGCTTTTTGAGCTGTGATAGCTTCCATAATTGACTTTGGAACTTCCTCATTATGACTTGGTTCCATAGAATATGTTCCTCTACCTTGTGTTCTAGAACGTAAGTCTGTAGCATAACCAAACATTTCTGAAAGTGGAATAAATGCTCTAATAATCTTCATTCCAGCTTGGTCATCCATACCTTCAAGTCTTCCTCTTCTAGAGTTTACATCACCTATAACGTCTCCCATGTATTCTTCTGGAACTACAATTTCAACTTTCATTATAGGCTCTAATAGAACTGGTTTAGCTTGTTTGCAGCACTCTTTGAATGCCATAGAAGCAGCAATCTTGAACGCCATTTCTGATGAGTCTACATCGTGGTAAGATCCATCAACAAGTGTAGCTTTAACGTCTACAACTGGGTAACCAGCTAAGATACCAACGTTAGTAGCTTCTCTAAATCCATCTTCTGTTGGTTTGATGTATTCCTTAGGAACTGCACCACCAACGATTTTGCTCTCGAATTGAATTCCTGTACCTGGCTCTAATGGCTCTAGTTCGAACCATACGTCACCGTATTGTCCTCTACCACCAGATTGTCTAATGAATTTACCTTGAGCTTTAACTTTATTTCTAATTGTTTCCTTATATGCAACTTGAGGAGCACCAACGTTACATTCAACTTTGAATTCTCTCTTTAATCTATCAACGATGATATCAAGGTGAAGCTCACCCATACCAGAGATAATTGTTTGACCTGTTTCTTGGTCTGTGAATGTTTTGAAAGTTGGATCTTCTTCAGCAAGTTTTGATAAAGCAATACCCATTTTTTCTTGGTCTGCTTTTGTTTTTGGCTCGATAGCAACTGAAATAACTGGCTCTGGGAATTCCATTGATTCAAGTACTACAGGAGCTGATTCTGTGCAAAGTGTTTCACCAGTTGTAACATCTTTTAAACCAACTGCAGCAGCGATATCTCCAGCGAAAACTTTGTCGATATCTTCTCTGTGGTTAGAGTGCATTTGTAGAATTCTACCAATTCTTTCTTTCTTACCTTTACTTGTATTTAATACTGTAGAACCAGCATCAAGTGTACCAGAATATACTCTGAAGAAGCAAAGTTTTCCTACGAATGGGTCTGTTGCAATCTTGAAAGCAAGAGCTGCAAATGGCTCATCATCAGAAGCTTTTCTTTCAACTTCTTCTTCAGTATCAGGATTAATACCTTTAATAGCTGGAATATCAAGTGGTGATGGCATATAAGCTATAACTGCGTCAAGTAATTCTTGAACACCTTTATTCTTATATGAAGAACCACAGCATACAGGAGTAAGTTTACAAGCAATTGTACCCATTCTTAATCCTTTTTTGATTTCATCAGCTGTTAATTCTTCACCTTCAAGATATTTCATCATTAATTCTTCATCTTGTTCAGCAGCAGCTTCAACCATCTCTTGACGGTATTTTTCTGCCATTTCTTTCATATCAGCTGGAACATCAGTCTCTTCAATTTCAAGACCTTTGTCATCTTTGTGAATGAAAGCTTTCATTTTTATAAGGTCTACAACACCTTTAAAGCTGTCTTCAGCTCCGATTGGTAATTGTATTGGAACAGCATTAGCTTTTAATCTGTCTCTCATTTGCTTAACGCAACTGAAGAAGTCAGCTCCTAATGTATCCATTTTGTTAACATAGCACATTCTTGGAACCATGTATTTGTCAGCTTGTCTCCAAACTGTTTCAGATTGTGGTTGAACTCCACCTTTAGCGCAGAATACTGTAACAGAACCGTCAAGTACTCTTAGTGAACGCTCAACTTCAACTGTAAAGTCAACGTGACCTGGTGTATCAATAATGTTAATTCTATGATTATCCCAGAAACATGTTGTAGCAGCAGATGTGATTGTGATACCTCTTTCTTGTTCTTGAGCCATCCAGTCCATTGTTGCAGCACCTTCGTGTGTTTCACCGATTTTGTGCACTTTACCTGTATAGAAAAGTATACGCTCAGTAGTTGTTGTTTTACCAGCATCTATGTGAGCCATGATACCTATATTTCTAGTTTTTTGTAATGAATATTGTCTTTGAGTAGCCACTTTTTTGCTTCTCCTCCTTATCTATGTTTTGCATGAAAATCATCGTCTTGTGAAATTTATTCATTCGTTCGGTGCTCGACGTATGAATATACGACTGCACTCCTCACTTCATTATAAATTTCACAATACAATAATTTTGATGCAAAACTTTATATTTTTTCTCAAAATTGTATAAATCTAAACTTATTATTTTGCAATATTCTAATCAGCTTTCCAATGCAACTCCACTAAAGTTTTACCTCTGGATTTTGCATCAAAATTAGTGGATTGCAGGATTTCTTTAATTGCCGCGAGCGCGGAAGCGTACAGTTGGTACGCTGAGCACCAAGGCAATCAAAAAATCATGCAAGGCGCTGATTTTCATGCAAAATCCTACCAGCGGTAGTGAGCGAAAGCCTTATTAGCTTCAGCCATTCTATGAGTATCTTCTTTCTTCTTGAAAGCTCCACCCATGCCGTTGATAGCATCAATTATTTCGTTAGCAAGTCTTTCTTTCATTGTTTTTTCGTTACGTTCTCTTGAATATCTTACTAACCATCTTAATCCTAATGCTTGTCTTCTTTCAGCTCTGATTTCCATTGGAACTTGGTATGTTGCACCACCAACTCTTCTAGCTTTTACTTCAAGTACAGGCATTATATTGTTCATAGCTTCTTCGAATGCTACTAATGCATCTTTGCCAGTTTTTTCGGCAACGATTTCAAATGCATCGTATACGATTCCTTGAGCTAATTGTTTTTTACCATCTAACATTATGTTGTTTATAAGCTTTGTAACTACTTTGCTATTATAAACTGGATCTGGTAAAATTTCTCTTTTAGCTACATATCCTTTTCTTGGCACTGTTCTTCCCTCCTTAAAAATTTAGTATACATTCAAACTACCGTATACCAAGGTACTCTGGCAGCCTTGCCAGTAAGTGCTTTTATTACTTCTATATTCTAAGTTAAACACAAGTCCCTCCTAAGGTTGCCAACTTTCATATCTATAATAAAGCACTCTAAATTTTAATTAAGCCTTCTTAGGCTTTTTAGCTCCGTATAGAGATCTAGCTTGTTTTCTGTCTTTAACTCCGGCAGTATCTAAAGTACCTCTGATGATATGATATCTAACACCAGGAAGGTCTTTTACTCTTCCACCTCTAATAAGAACAACGCTGTGCTCTTGTAGGTTGTGACCTATACCAGGAATGTAAGCTGTAACCTCTTGTGTGTTTGTAAGTCTAACTCTGGCTACTTTTCTTAAAGCTGAGTTTGGCTTTTTAGGTGTAGTTGTTTTAACTACTGTACAAACACCTCTTTTTTGTGGGCTTGATTGGTTAGTAACTCTTTTTGATTTTGAGTTGTAACCTTTTTGTAAAGCTGGAGCTTTTGATTTAGATGTTTTGCTCTTTCTTCCATTTTTAACTAATTGGTTAATTGTTGGCATTTCTTGTGTTCACCGTCCTTTCTCTTCTAAAATCATATATTTCAACGCATTTTAGCGTAGAAATCAAAATTATTCAGCGGCTGCAGCAGATTTAACTTCTATCTCAGCCATTTTGCCAAGTTCTTCCATCGTCTTAATATGTTTTATTTCGATGTTTTTTTCTTTGCATAATTTAATAAGTTTCGCAGTGACGTGTTCTTCAGCATCATCACCAACATAAACAGTTTTAACTTCGTTATTCTCCACGGCCTTTAAAACTTGTTTAATTCCAACATATTTCATTCGCTTCTTTATCTCCCTTAGCTTAAGTTTCACTCAATCGCGTATATCTAAACCCTTACGGGAATCCCTTTTAAAGGTCTTTTTTTATACATACACAATCGCAGTTTGCATTTTATCATTTTTCATATATATTGTCAACATTTTACACTGCATATTTTTAGATTTCCGTAAGATTAAGACCTTGTTTCTCACGTATGTAAAAAATCAAAAATTGGTACGAGCTCTTTTTCAACAAGAGCTCGTACCAATTTCTAACTTTATTCTTCTTCAGATAGCTTAGCCGCTCTGTCCGCTGCATTTAACGCGTCTATCATTTCATCAATATCTCCGTTTAAGAACGAATCAACTTGATACATACTAAGACCTATTCTGTGGTCTGTAATTCTTCCTTGTGGGAAGTTATATGTTCTAATTTTTTCTGATCTATCTCCGCTTCCAACTTGGCTTCTTCTAGTATCAGCTTGCTCTTTAGTTTGTTTTTCAAGTTCTGCTTCGTAAAGTTTTGCACGAAGCATAGACATAGCAGTTTCTCTGTTTTGTATTTGTGAACGTTCTGTTTGACATTCAACTATTACACCAGTAGGAATATGTGTAATTCTAATAGCCGATTCTGTTTTGTTAACGTGTTGTCCGCCTGCTCCGCTTGCTCTAAATGTATCAACTTTTAAATCTGCTTGGTTTATTTCAATTTCAACATCACTAACCTCTGGAAGCACTGCAACCGTAGCAGTTGACGTATGTATTCTTCCACTTGATTCTGTGTCAGGAACTCTTTGTACACGATGAACGCCACTTTCGAATTTTAATCTACTGTAAGCACCTTTACCCGTAATAATAAATGTAACTTCCTTAATTCCTCCAAGCTCTGTTTCATTAAGATTAACAACGTCAAGTTTCCAACGTTTTTTCTCCGCATACATGCTATACATTCTAAACAAGTCACCAGCAAATAGTGAAGATTCTTCTCCTCCAGCGCCTCCGCGGATTTCAACAATAACGTTCTTATCATCGTTTGGATCTTTTGGAACTAGCAACAATTTTAATTCTTCTTCAATTTTAGGAAGTTTTTCTCTATTCTCATCAAGCTCCATTTGTGCTAAATCATGCATTTCTTTATCATTTAGCATTTCTTTCAAATCCTCGATTGAGTTTGAAATTTTCTTATATTCTCTATATTTTTCAACTAACTCTTGGATGTCAGCATGTTCCTTCATAAGTTTTTGCCATTCTGCTTGATTTGCAATAACTTCAGGATCACTAATCTTTTGATTTAACTCTTCGTAACGTTTTTCAACGTTTTCTAATTTATCAAACATATTTATCCACCTTTTTTATTTATTTTCTCACATTTACGTCAAAGTATTATATTACATTTTTTACTAATATGCAACCCCCAATGCCAAAGGCGGCAAAGCTATATAAGCCTTGCCGCCTTCGTTGAACGGTTAACTTTCCTTCTTAGCACATATCGCTCCCATTCTTAGAAAGGATATAGTTCGCCAGGCGAGTGCTGTGCACCTGCCCCATGGACTCAATGCCGATAGCGTCATAGAGCTCCTGACCCAGAAACTCACAAAGACCACCCTTACGGCGATTGATTCCTGCCAAAAGCTCCTTTTCTACGTATCCGTACAGCGTCGTGTGATTGACTTTGTACAGGAACCAGGGATAGAGACTTTCATCCGTACCAAGAGCCAGACAAACCTCGTAGGGAATGCCGTAGTACTTGGCAAGGCGGCCAGCTTCGTTGCCAAACCTTTTTCTCTCGTCAAAATAGCCACGACGCAATTCAGCGATGTCATAGCTGATGTTGTCAACTGGACCAGCGTTGTGCCGGATTACAATGGCATCTCCGGTTCCAATGACACGGTAAATACTATTGTAGTATCCTGTACCAGTCCATCGAGACTGTGATTCCACAAATTCGATACGAGTATCGACCGGAAGCCCAGTTTCAGATGCTACGGTTCTTCCTGCAGCATACCTAGCCCGACCATGTGCCAGGACCAGTTCACCCGCGGTAATGACAGTGCTGTTCTCAGACTTGACGATGTTGTTTTCCATGTTGTTTCCTTCTTTCTCCCGCCTCTGCGGGTTCGTAGTTCAGTACCATTCGCTTTGTTGAATTGACCCACAAAATTATCTTGCAAGTCACAATACCATCGACATTCACCAATACACGTGAATTATCGGGTACTGTAGTTAACATCTGATTGTGTTAACCATGATTTTATTGTACTAAAAATTAATCTTATTCGCAAATCTTATGTAAACCGTTTGAAGAACATTTTAACTTGCCTTCCTTATTTCAAAATTTGTTTTTTATCTTATCTTTAATTTTCGTGTTTTTTCTTCCATTTTCTCCATTTTTGTGCTTTTGAAGAATAACTTCGCACCTACACAACTATCCTCTCATTGCAATATTGTTACCAGATTCGTACTTTTTCAACATTTGCTTTGAAAATACCGCTGTTAATACCACAAACCCACACGCTACAGCAAGAAACCATAGTAAAAATCCAAAGTTTAGAGTTTGTACAAATTTTATTGGAATAAACGCAATGTATGCCGATGGAATTACTGTGTATATCAACATTTTTATAAGCTTGCCGTATATCGCCTCTGGGTATGATGCAAACGTTATCATAAGTGTATTTATGCAAATATGCTCGATGTTGTCAGTGTTTCCGATTTTTATTGTTAATAACCTAATCAATGCTTCTACACAAATGTAAAATATTGCTCCGATTATTCCTAAACACACCAATATAACGTATTTCAAAATGTTGAATTCTACTGCAAACAACCCAATTACTAGTCCATAGATCAAATCTCCAAATGCTGAAAAATCCATGCCTGAAACCATTACGTTTATTAATACATTCTTGGGTTGCGTAAGGTATGTATCAAGCCCACCTTCTAGTATGTATTGCCCAAGTTTACTGATTCCTCCGAAAAAGAAAAATGCTGTACCAAATGATATTACTGGAAGTGACCACAAATATAAAATATCATTCATCGTGATTCCATTTATATTTCCGTCAGAACCATTAAAAATTACAAACCAAAATATTAAGAAAAAGAAGTTATTAAAAAACATGAATACGCTCTGAATTAAAAAACTTTTCTTATATTCCATTACACCTTTTAAATTGCATTTAATACTTTCTTTCATAAATCTAAAATAATTTTTAACCACCGTTAACATTTATCTTTTTCACTCCTTTCTTATATAAAATCAGCGTTGAAACTGCCATTATTCCAATCATTATCATCTGCATCAAAATTGCAGATATTGCAGAACTTTGTTCAAAATCAACCAAAATTGTTCCAGGCGCATAAATCATATGTGTTGTTGGAGACAGCATTAAAAGCTTTTGCACAAATTCACTGTAAAATTCAATTGGCACAAATACCAAAAGAAATTGAACTTTCTGAACTATGAACCATATCGATTTTGTTTCTTCGATGTAAAACGCTATAAGTCCGATGATAAACTGTATAAATGTTGATATAACAAAACTTAAAATACATGATGCAATTACTAACAAACTTTGTACAAATGTTAGTTTTATTGGATCAGCAAGTACTACGCCTAATAGCATTGCAGCAATTAAGTTTATTCCAACTTTTAAAACATCCGCACTTTGTTCACACAAAATGTATGTTAAAACATTTATTGGTTTTATCAGTAAATTTGCAATCGTTCCATCCTTAACCATATCAGATATTTTTTTATAAAACCTACTCGCGCTGTACGTGATAAACTCTGCAATTATCACATACCAAATCAATTCATTTCTATCATATCCATACATACTTCCATCCTTTAAGATGAAATCCCACAAACAGCTAAAAACCAGCATATGTATCGCAAATGAAATTGTTGAAAAAACATAGTCGAAAATAAACGTCATATTCATTTTTAATGAATATTTAAATATCGATAAGTATTTCTGCATGTTATCACCTTCTTTCTTATTTTCTCGTGTAGATATCGTAGATTATATCTTCTAGCGAAATAGTTTCTTCCTTCTTTATTGTCACAATTTTCTTCTTCAAATATTTTTCTTTAAGAACATCGATTTTTTCATCAATCACAATTTTACCCTTATCTATAATTATGACTCTGTCGCATAGTTTTTCGATGTCACTTACATCATGACTCGTCAAAAATACAGTTACGTTACTTTTTTCGTTTATATCTTTAATTAGGTTCCTAACTTTTTCTTTAACAACGATGTCAAGTCCAATTGTTGGTTCATCCAAGAAAATTATTTCAGGTTCATGGATTAATACGCCAACGATTTCACATATCATCCTTTGTCCTAAAGATAGTCTTCTTACTGGTGTATGAACCAAATCTTCAATATCAAACAATTCAATTAAATGATTAATTCTTTTCAGCGTTGTATCTTCATCTAAATCATAAATTGCACCAAAAAGTTTATATGTATCAAATGCTGATAAATGCATCCACAATCCTGACTTCTGGCCAAACAAACATCCTATTTTATATGCAACTTGTTTTCTTTGTTTTATTGGATCCAATCCAGCAACTTTAATGCTTCCTGTTGTTGGATGTAGAATACCTGTAAGCATTTTGATTGTTGTAGATTTTCCAGCTCCATTTGGTCCAACAAACGCAATTCTTTCTCCTTTATTTACTTTAAACGAAATATCATCTACAGCTTTAAATTCTTCTTTCATTGGACTAAAGAAACCTTTTAAGCCTGGTAATTTCGTTTTCTTTTCAAAAATTTTACTTAAATTTTTAGCTTCAACAATTACAAGTTCTTTATCCTTTTTACTCATTTCAATTTTCTCCTTTCCTTAAAATCATCCGCTGAGGACATCCGTTATCAAGAGGGACAGCCCTTTTTGATAAGATTTCGTCCATTTGATGGACGTCCCCGATGGCCGAAAAAAAGCTAGCAGATATGGTAATCCACTAGCTTTTCTTAATTATTATTTCACATTTTTATTTTTAATATATTCGCCTTTAAATTCACTTGCAAGAATATCCATGTATACAGAATCATAGTATTTTCCGTTTAAAAATCTACAAGCTCTTTGCCTTCCAATTTCCTTAAATCCTACTTTCTCATAGCATTTTCTCGCACGTTCATTACATTCTATGTATCTTAATGAAACACTATTTAAATTCAAATAATTAAATGCAAAATCTAATAATAAATTAATCGCTTCAGTTCCATATCCTTTACTTCTATTTTCTCCATCTCCAATCATAATTCCAAGCACTGCTGTTCTATTTATAAAATCAGGGGCATTTAGTGAAATATTTCCGATTACTTCATCGGTGTCTTTTCTCACAATTGCCATGAAATATGAGTCTTTATTTAACTCTTTTAAAAGCCACGCTTTCTCTGATTCATAATTTTGGATTATACAGCTTCTTCCAATATAATCGGTGACATTAAAATCATTTAGCCATGCTAAATAAACGTCAGCATCTTCCACTGATGACGGTGATAAATAGACTTTTTCTCCTTCTAATTTTTTGTAATGATAATTCATGGTAACACCTCCTAAATTTTTTAGCAAACAGGAGCGTCCCTCTTGCTAATTTCCAAGAAACAAAAAAACTCGCGAAAGAATCTTTTGATAAGACTCCTCCGCGAGACAAACTCGTTTCTGTGTAGGCGCGTTTTTTGCACCCTGTACCGCTTGATTTGTTTTTCAAATCTAGATACACTCCTATTACAATTTTGATATTAACACTTCGGCACCTAATTGTCAACAGTGAAAAATAATTTTTTATAAACGGGAAAACCCGGAATACCATTTCTGGCATCCGGGTTTCCTTTTTTGTTTAGTTTGCTGCAGAAGCATTTGCCTTCCTAAACGCGGTCTGGCATTCGCTCAGTAGCACATTGACCTCATACGAACGCGTGAGGTACGGAATAACCTTTCCTTCACGCTCCCAGAGGTACTTGGCGTACCGCGCAAAGTTGAAGCTACGCGGCTTGAAGCCCTTATTCTTGGCACTCGTCCCATACAGCGGGAGATTCTCGCAGAACAGGATTTCAGCCTCGGCTTCAAGATACTTGATGCGCACCTCAAGAGCCGCCTTCTTCTTGGGATCGCTTTCAAACCTGGTAATCTGCTTCATCTCGTTGAGGCAGAAACGCGGAATGATAAGCTTCTCCACCTTCTTACAGGAATCGAAGAAATCAATCAGGTACGACGTGTCAACAATCGCCTTCCCTTCTTCGATTGCCTTGCGAACCTCATACGAGACCTTTTCAGGCTCCCCACCATTGGGGGTCACCTTCTTGCTAGCGAAGGACTTCGCCGGCACCTTCATAGGCGCACTCACAAGTTCCTTCTTTGCAGCGGCGTTGGCATCAGCCATTCCGATGAGCTTATTAGCCCAAGCTGCCCGTTCATACAGGCTACGAATGTCCTTGCGGACCGCAGCAGACGTCATGCCACGCTCAGCAGCGATTTCATCGATCGTCTTTCCCTGCTCGCAGATGGCGGTACGGTACTTCACCTTGGTGTACTTACTCTTGTTTTCCATGTAGTCTTGTCCTCCTTGATTGTGGTTGGTCGTAAAGCAAACATAGCAACACTAATATTATAGCACTGTTTACATAAAATTTCAATAATAAATCATTATATTCCCCATTATTTAACCGTTTTAAGTAAAACCCCCTTCTACAAGCATTTATTCTTAAAAACAAAAACTCTCTATTTTGTATGCACTTCCACGCACGGAAGTACCTGCAAAACAGAGAGTTTTTCATGTCTACATTTATCCTATTTATACTTTTTACCCGATTTATCAGCAACTTTGCTTAAGCTTACTAAAGTTGGAACCTTCACAAATTCATCTGCATCAAAGAAATCTGCAAGTGTTATATTTAAGGCAGTTGCGATTCGTTCAATATTTATAATTGAAACGTTTCTATTACCTGATTCAATAGAAGCAACATAAGTTCTGTCTAAGCCAGCTTTCAAAGCTAAGGCTTCTTGACTTAGCTTTTGTCCTTTTCTCAAGAATCTTATCCTATCACCTAATCTACTTCTGATATCTTCCATTCTTCAGCCTCCTTAACTAATATAAGGATATTGAAGCAAAAGTTAAAACACAACGGACTATAAGTCACACTAGGTATATATTGCATCATTTTGTTTAAAGGATCTGATTTTTGTTATAATATGTATTGACAAAATTAAGCTTTGCCATTATAATTACGTATATTAAACATCGCGAGGTGGAGCAGTTGGCAGCTCGTCGGGCTCATAACCCGAAGGTCGCAGGTTCGAGTCCTGCCCTCGCAACCAAAAGAAAGTAAAACCTTACAATTACAACGATTGTAAGGTTTTATTATTTTCCTCGGCATATAAAAATCAGTCATTAGTCGGTCTTTTTTGACTGAATAATGACTGATTTACTTTTTAGTCACAAGGCAACAAATGTTGATTTTAATATTGTTATACGGTACGTGAACTTGCGACCTTAATGTTCTATCTCTATTTTATAAATTCGCTTATTTTTTGTCTGCCTTATTAATTGTAATTTATTTTATTTTCTATAAAATTCACAACTTCTTTTTCCCCACCACATTTTATAAATGAATCTTTTATTTTATTAGCACCTTCTTTTAATATTTGATTTTTCAACACGTTCATAACTGTATTTTTTATTTTCTCGGGGCTGTCAACATTCTCTAAAAATATACCTGCATTTAATTCTACTACCCTATTAGCAACTCCTTTTTGTTCTGCTGTTTGTGGAAATAGTACTAAAGGAATACCATTATACAAAGCTTCGCTTACACTGTTCATTCCACAATGAGTAATAAATACATCTGTTATTTGTAAAACTGAAATTTGATCAACATGCTTTTTTACAGTAAAATTATTAGGTATTTTTCCTAAACTTTCAAAGTTTATATCATTGCCAACTGACATTATTACATTTAGATTTTCATCTTTTAATGCATTAAAACAATTTTTATAAAAATCTTTATTATTGTTATTTACTGTGCCTAAAGAAATATACACTGTTGGATTAGAAGTTTTTTCTATAGACTCTGTTACCTCTCTTAAAATTGGACCAACAAATACATAATTATCTGAAAAAGTTTCTGAATATGGTTGAAAATATTTAGATGTATACACTATGGTTGAAGTATTATTATCATTACCAATAATATCTAAGACACTTTTTACATCATACCCTTTTTCTCGTAATCTATTTAAACTTTTATTTATTTTAGGAATGCTTTTTAAAAGCTTAAATAATCCCATTTTTTCTTTACTCATTACTCTAGCAGAATATTTATTAAAAGCAAATGTCGTTGTAGATGATATAAACGGAATATTTAGTTTTTGGGCAATTAATTTTCCCCAAAAAGCCATTGAATCTGCAACAATAACATCTGGTTTTAATTTCTTCATTTCTTCTAATATTGCATCATCTAAACTTAAAGTCATATCTATAATTAGATTTGTAGAAAACACTAAATCTTTTGCTATTTTTTCTTTATCTTCATTAGTTAGCTTAGTTTGAGAATCATACTTATCACATGGGATAAAATGTGCTCCTGAACTTTCAATTTTTTCTCTCATTATTTCATAAGAATAATAATAAACTTCATGATTATTTTTTATTAATTCTTTAACAACACCTAACGTAGGATTTGTATGTCCATGCGCAGGAATGCAAAAAAATACAACTTTCATAAAACCATCTCACTTTCGGAGTATTATTTATTTCCCTTCAGAAAAACTTTATCTGCAAAATCTTCTATTTCATCAGCCTTTAATACTTTAAGAACATAAAAAAATAATCGCCTGCTGACCAAAGCTGTGGCGATTAAATCAATACAGTAGAGGCTACCCGTTTATGCGGATTTCCTTTATCTATTTTCATTTTAGTATATTTTATGTAAAAAGTCAATGAATTATACCTGCTTTAGCTTATTATTTTGACAGTCTTTTTTCTCCAGACAATAAGAATCTTTCAGGCGTTCTGAAGGATTTTTATTTTTTCAAAAGTTTATGATAAAATAAATATGCATATTCAAGATTAATATTTTTATTCGATTGTATATATATGTTTTTATAGTTAAAAATTTATTATAACGTTTCTAGGAGGATTATATATGAAAGTTATTATTGTTGGTGGTGTTGCTGGTGGCGCTACTGCTGCGGCAAGGCTTAGAAGGCTTGATGAAAATGCGGAAATTATTATTTTTGAGAGAAGTGGTTTTGTTTCGTATGCTAATTGTGGGTTGCCTTATTATATTGGCGGCGAAATTGCGGATAAAGAAGAGCTTACTTTACAAACTCCTGAAGGCTTTTGGGAAAGGTTTAAAATTGATGTAAAAACTTATCATGAAGTTGTGAAAATTAATAAAGATGAAAAAACGCTTACGGTTACTGATTTAAAGAGCGGTAATACATTTGAAGAAAGCTATGATAAGTTAATTTTGTCTCCTGGCGCTAAGCCTATTAAACCTGCATTTTCTGCTATGAATAGTGATAAAGTGTTTACACTTCGCACTGTTGAAGATACTCTCAAAATTCGTTCGTTTGCAGATGAAGCTAATCCTAAATCCGCTGTAGTTATTGGTGGCGGTTTTATCGGTCTTGAAATGGCTGAGAATTTGAAGAAAAGAGGTATTGATGTTACTATCATTCAAAAAAGTAATCAACTTCTTGGTACAGTAGACCGTGATGTTGCTTCATTTATTCATTCAAAATTAAGAAATGAAGGCGTAAATATTCTTTTCGGAGTTAATGTAACTGATGTTCAAGTTGAAAATGATGCAGTTAAAATACTGGCTGATTGTTTTGAGCCAATTATTGCTGATATGGCGATTGTTGCGATTGGGGTTGCGCCTGAAAATACTCTTGCCAAAGATGCTGGTCTCAAGTTAGGCGTGAAAGATGCAATTGCTGTGGATGACAGAATGCGTACTTCTAATGAAGATATTTATGCCGTTGGCGATGCCGTGGAAATAAATCATTATGTTACAAATGAAAAAAGTGTTATTGCGCTTGCTGGTCCTGCTAATAAGCAAGGTCGAATCGCTGCAGATAATATTTGCGGCATTACCAGTCGTTATAATGGTTCTGGAGCTTCTTCAATTATTAAAATTTTTGATATGACTGTTGCGTCGACAGGAATTAATGAGGCACAAGCTAAAAGTTTAAATATAAATTATGAAAAGGTTGTTCTTGCTCCCCTTTCTCACGCTGGATATTATCCTGGCGCTACAGCTATGACTTTAAAAGTTATTTATGAAAAAGAATCTTTAAGGATTTTAGGCGCTCAATGCGTTGGATACGAAGGCGTTGATAAAAGAATTGATGTAATTGCAACTGCAATTTTTGCTGGACTTCGCGCTGATAAATTAAAAGATTTGGATCTTGCATATGCTCCACCTTATTCATCTGCAAAAGATCCTGTAAATATGGCCGGATTCATCATCGATAACGTTGAAAAAGGAATCGTAAAACAGTTTCATTTTGATGATATACCATCACTTGTTAATAGAAACGATATTATTTTGTTAGATACAAGAACGACTTACGAATATGAAAGAGGCCACGTTGATGGATTTATCAACATTCCTCTAGATGATTTAAGAGAGCGAATCTCTGAAATTGACAGTTCTAAACCTGTATACGTGATGTGCCAAAGTGGCCTTAGAAGCTATCTTGCAACAAGAATACTTACTCAAAATGGAGTTGAGGCATACAATTTCTCAGGCGGTTATCGATTGTATAGAAGTATTTATGAAGATGCATTAGCTGCAAAAAGTACATTTCCATGCGGAATTGAGAAATAAAATAAGACAGGTTCCTTTAAAAAAAAATGGACAAAAGCCCCGTCCCTTTGTCCATTTTTCTTATTTTATATATTCAATTCCACTATCTTATGTTGTTTCAAGCATTCTTGTACTTGTAGTAGTCTTTGGTTGTCTGATCCTCTAAATTTTATTTCTGGATTTTTTCTTTCTTCTACAAATCTGCCATCTACTAAAACATCAATGTTTTTCAATGTTTTGTTTGTTGTTTCATCGTTTCTTGCTTGAAGTTGTTCGAAGGTATATCCTGAATAGCACCAAACATCAAGTTCTGGTCTTTCTTTTTTTACATCCTCTATAAATTTATTTACTGTCGCAATGTTTTCCATGCAAAGTGGCTCTCCTCCACTTATTGTTATTCCATTTAATATTGAGTTTTCTTTTATTCTTGCAATTATTTTTGCTTCATCGAATTCTTCACCATAATCATAGCTTTGTGCCATTTTATTGTGGCATC
>JAFTQC010000050.1 GCA_017462965.1 Clostridia bacterium
ACCGTCTCCACATGTGTCGTTCCGCAATGATGAACACAAATTATCCGCCACGTCTGTGCCGCATGAACACATTTTTCCACCCACTGTTATTTCGGTTCCATCAACAACTTTTGTCAGCTTTCTTTTCATCTTAAGACACCTTATTTCCTTTCTTCAATTCTTTCTGCATTGCTTTGTAATGTTCTTTAGCATTGGGAATGGTTCCCGATTGATTTCCCTTTAGCACAAAGGTCAGCTTGTATGGGTCAGGATTTCCTTCCTCATCAAAGCCGCCAACTAAAACCTTCTCAATAATGCTCTCAAATACCACTCGGTCAAATTCATCCAGAACCTGCTCCTTACTTAGTGCCTCACGAAGTGCTGACATTCGTTTGCCAACATCTTTTTGCTTATTAATTGACTCTTCCAAAAGATGTTTTCTTTCGAAAAGAGTATGAAGCTTACGAGTAAATTCAATTACCTTTTCATCATAAACTTCCTTACTTATTGTACCATCAATATACATATCTGTCATTCGGGATTTTTTTGATTCCAAGGATGAAATGTCCTTATCAAGCTGTTGCTTTTTACGAACATCCTCCGCATTATTCAAAGCCTCCTCTACACTGGTCATAACGATATCCAGCACATCATCGAAATTCCCTGCCAGCAATCCGAAGGCTTCTAAAAATGCACCCTCCAAAATCGCCTCATCAATAGCCTTACAATATGGGCAATTCTTAATTCCATTCTTGGTAGCATTCATACACTGCCACACAGGCTTTTCATAAATGGAACTGCTGTGCCTTGTCCTTCTTGTAAGCTTATGCCCACAGTAACTGCACTCGCACATACTACTAAAGGCATACTGGCGTGTGTAACGCTCCCGGTTTCCACTACTCTCCATCACCTTATTCTCCGAACGCTTCAGACGGATGCGCTCCGCCTCATCCCACACTTCTCTGGAAACGATAGGCTCATGATGGTCTCTGATATAAAACTGGTCCTGTTCACCCATGTTAGCAAGTCGTCGCTTACTGATAGGATCTGTGGTAAAAGTTTTGCCAAGAAGAACATCGCCCTTGTACTTTTCATTCTTGATAATCCCCATGACTCCGTGAGTATGCCAGCTCACTTCCCCTTTTTTATTCTTTCTGCCAAGCTCTGTCAACCGACGTGCTATGGTAGTTGTTCCATATCCTTGAAGGTACAAATCATAAATCATACGCACCGTTTCTGCTTCTTCCTCATTGACAGTCAAACTCTTATCCTCCGGGTGATAATCGTAACCCAGACATCCATTGAAACCAATCAACTCTCCACGCTTCATTTTCATCTTAAGTCCCATGGTAACATTCTTGGATAAGGACTCAACCTCTTGCTGTGCCAAAGAACTCATTATCGTCAAAAGCATTTCACCCTGCATATCCAAAGTGCTGATATTTTCCTTTTCAAATATGATACCAATATTCTTATCCCTAAGCATCCTCGAATACTGTAATGTGTCCAGTGTATTTCTGGCAAATCGGGATATGGACTTGGTCAAAATCAAATCAATCTCACCATTTAAACATCGGTTAATCATTTCCTGAAATCCGGTTCGCTTATCGGTCTTGGTTCCAGTAATCGCCTCATCTGCAAAAATTCCTGCGTGTACCCATTCGGGATTCTCACCAATCTTTTCTTCATAATAAAGCTTCTGGGATTCAAAACTACCCAATTGGTCATCATCATCCGTAGACACTCTGACATAGGCTGCCACACGAATCCGTTCCACTGTTATCGGGGTACTTCTTACTCTGCCCCTGCTGTTCGGAGCAGTTCTTGTTGCTTCTAAAACTTGTACTTCCTGCATAATAAATTCCTCCTATTTTCATCTTGTTATAAAGTAAAAATACCAGCAACAAAGCAGTTACTTTGTATGCTGACATCATAAATGAAAACTTAATTGTTAACGAATGTGCGGAAAAATAATTTCTGCACATCTAAATTTACGCCGCCTTTGGATCATCCTCACGAACAATAAGATATCTGTCCATCAGCTTGTTTCTTACTACAATATACTCTGCTTCGGTAATCAGTTCCATGCGAACCGCCTTACGAAGCAAAGCCATACACTTTGCAAATTCCATCTCCTTCGTCATGTGCTACACCTCCTTATTTCTGCATTATCACCTACTTTCGTAACTATTCAGTACCTTCATAGTTACGATTCGCAAATCCATGAAAATCAGCTATGCTGATAGGATTTGCTCACCCCTGAATCACTTTCTTACGGTCTCAGCAGCAAGTGTTTCGACCTGTACTGAACAGTTGAATATCTCTGACAAAAGTTGTTAGACCGATTTGGCTTCCACTCGTATTTTATGACGTCAGCGTTACAGCTGACCTTTAGCTTATTGCCTGTGGGCTACTCCTGCTCGAGTTCCTTTCCCACCCATGACGGAAGTGTCTTCCCCTGCTCATCCTGATTACTCAGATTTCTTCGCAAGGTCTGTTGGCATAAAATACAGCTCATGAATCCGTTTCTGGATTGTTTTTCAAGGTTCAAATTCATGAAAATTTCTATAGAACATTTGTTCTTTGTGTGTTACAATGTTCTTGTAGCCTATCCCTTTGCCCGTTGGCTTCGGGTGGCTACGATTTCATGAGCTAATGATACAAATTTTGAAGAGCGATTATAATTGACGAAGACTTGACCAAAAGTTGACAAAAAGAATGGATGTGAGAAATTGCAAAACCGCATTACGTTCTCCAATGTGATTGGAGTATTACTGGAAAATAAAAAGAAAACCTATGCACAGTACCAGATGATTGAAGATATCTTCTACGACTGCCTGTGCAATATGGATATATATGAAAAAGAAGATTTCGAGAAAAATGTCACCTACAGCAGATGGTGTACTGGCGAACGTCCAATACCGAAAGAAATATTGTCCTTTTATGACAACACCGGATTTGACAGCATTCTGAATAATATTCGAAACGATGTCATTCCGAACCTTATCAACGTATCTGCCACAAGGGAACTTCTTTTAGAGTTAGTTACAGACAGTATAAATGTAATCGGCACCGAAAAAGCCGATGAATTTTCACAAATAACAGATGATGCAGAGCTTATTACCGCTCTTATCCGTTATGCTATATTAAACGACCATGCCAGTAAGCATACCCTTTTATCACCTGACCTATCGGATATTTTACTAAGTAACAAACTTCCCTCTGTCAATCGTCATTTTATCGGAAGAAAAGACGAACTCAAGACTATTGGCAAAGCATTACAGGAACATAATCCAGTATTTGTCATCGGAACAGCCGGTATGGGAAAAAGTGAACTCGCAAAGACCTATGCCAAAAAGAATGAAAAGAAATACACCAACATCATTCATATGTTTTATGATGGTGATTTGAAGAAATGTATTGCTCATATGGAATTTGATGATGATACTGCAGATATGAGCGATGATATGCTCTTTGATAAGCATATGCGAATACTAAAAAAGCTCCACTCTGACAGTCTCATTATCATTGATAATTTCAATGTACTGCCAAAAGAGGATGCTTTCTTTAAGAAATTTATAAAATTGAATTGTAAGATAGTGTTTACTAGCCGTTGCAACATCTCACAGTACGAAACGGTAAAAGTTTCCGAAATGAACACGGATACAGAGCTTGTAGAACTGTTTTATAAGCATTGTCCTTCAGCCAAAGATTCCGAAGACGTGATAAAAGAGATTATTCAAACAGTAGGCTGTCACACACTCACTGTTTGCCTTGCAGCATTATCTTTGACAGCCAGTGGCATGGAGCCGGAAGAACTACTTGCAGAATTGAAGACCTGCGGATTGAATATTGCCTCCGGGGAAGATGTGGAACTATATAAGGATAATGATTTTACAGATGGACTTATGATAGAACATTTACGCAAGCTGTTACAACTCGGGAAATTATCCGATCAGCAGTTGTACATTCTACGTAATCTATCCCTGTTACCAGTTTCTGGTGTATTAAAGAATCATTTTAAGAACTGGATGAATCTTGAAAAACTTGTAGATGTAAACTATCTTATCAAGTATGGATTTATCAACGAAGATACAGATAACAAGAAAATCAGCCTACATCCACTACTACAAGAAGTGATTGCTATTGAAACCTTACCAACAGTAACAACCTGTCAAACGCTATTGAACAGTCTCCACCTCATCTGCTTAGCACATGGCTTGGAGCTTCGTAAACCAGAGCACATTATATCTTCTCTTATCAGTGTGTCTGAGCGTATTGTTGTAGATGATGGTGCATTTTTCCTACTGTTCTTGCAGGATATGTTCCCATATCTGGACAAATATTTTGTATTGCATTACTTGCCAAATGTCACCGAAAGAATCAGTTATGTTATGGATGAGTTCCAGATAGATTCTCCTTGTGATAAAGCATTACTACTGGATTATAAGGCAGAATGTTTTCTGCTAAAAAAGGATTATGGAAATGCGGTGAAGAAGCGAGAAAAGGCAATTAGTATCTTGGAAAAGCTTCATACTAAGGACTCTGATATACGAACTGCTAACCTACTGTCCAATCTGTACAATAACCTTTCCAACACTTATTTGCTGATGAAGCGTGGTACAGAGGCTGCTAAGGCACTTCGTACTGCTTTTGATATCCGTATGGAATATGCTCACTTGGGATTAACTGAAACTCACGATTCCTTACAACAGATGATGAACCTTATCAATATGCTACTACTGACAAAGGATGTGGATAATGCCAAGATTGTATTAGAGCAATATGAGTCTTTAGTGTTGGAGCGTCTATCAGACACTTCTCTTGATTATGGAATTTGTAAGCTGAGTCGTGGAATTATTGATATGATGGAAGGAAAACCGACACCAGCAGAAATGAATCTGTTGACAGCAGAGAATATTATTGGAAATGCTGTGGGTACAGATAATGATTATATGAAAACTACTTATAAGTATCTAAATAATCTGTATGCAAGGTGGAAGAAGCCTGAGAAAGCGATTGAGTATAGGGATAAGTTTCTTGGGGTAAAACAAAGGATTTCTAGGTCAGAATAGCATTGGACGAGCTGTTGCATAATTTGCAACAACTATCCCAAAAAGTCTTGATTTTCCATATTTATAGCTTATAGTAAATATGGTTGTGCTACGGAAACTTGCGATGCCCGTAGCCCGTGGAGATTCATGCGTGAACTCTACTGCATAATAGAATTTTAGCAAAAGTTGAGGTTTGCCCTAGATTGTGGGGCAAACCTCTTTTTATCCACCTATTATTACATTCGTGCATAAATATTCGCATGGCGTATACTGCATTTGAAAACATCTATTCGCTTTTATCTTTGTTGTATATATCGCACGCAAAAACATTATTAACAAATCTCTTTCCTCTGCTATGTGTTGCTATATTTACAATTACATACATTATCAACAAATATATAATACCATTTTTGCATACCGGAACAACATCTATAGTGCTTCCAATTACAATGTATAAAATCAGCATTGTTATCGTAGATACGGTCATATCTCTAAACATAAGATAATCCCTATGAGAAGAATACACTTTATCCTCTTTCTCATATTTTGTATACAGCTTATACCATTCTACATTTTCATATTGATGAATGGTCTTTTTTGATGGCATGTTTTCATACACATTCTTGTAACATTTCAAAAAATCCTTTTGGCTTATTCTTTCATCTTGACATTTTCGTTTCCAGTTAGAAAAAACCACTTGACCTGGAAGCGGAAAAAACCAGTACACTACAGCATTTTTTATTCTTGTTGACACCAACGCATCGGATATCAAAACAAGAATGTAAACAATACTTGAAAATAATGCTGAATTTATAGCTGTTACAATCAAATTAGAATACGTACCCTCACTGGTTACCAATTGCAAATTTATAACCTTTCCTAAATACAAAAGAGCCAAAATATTAGCAATGACAAAATACTTCAATTCATTACCGCGATAATCTTTAATATCGTTCATATGCTTATCACCTCTTATCCAAAATAAAATTTTTCACTTCTTTTCTTCCAAGTATTGTCATTAATGTAATTCTTCCTTGTTCGACCTGTGAAAACGCAACTAAATCTTTACTACTCGGACTTGCCGAATCTCCTGTATGTGTATGCCACTCTCCAACATATCCGATTAATCCATTTGTCACTTCTTCATATTTATTGATTAATTCATCAACACCTTGAGTGCCAGCTATAACCTCACCTGTTGTTCGCTTATTATCACTTGGAATATAAGTATCAATAATTACAATTCGCTTCAAATAAAAATTAATAGTCCCTAGCCATATACCCATGTTTTCAATAGAATCATCCAAGTAAATCTTTACATTATTCCAAACATCCTTCTTAATATGGATACACCAATCATTTATCTCAAATTTTTCAAATGCTTCAATCTCATAAAGTTGTATATGATTATCTATAAGACTTCCTTTATTAAAATAATTCAGCACTATCGTCCCATTATCACAACCAACATACTTATTAACGATATGAGGTACAACACTTGCATGATTACTAATTGTAGCATCATCTAAAACAAACGTATCCGAACTACATCCTATCCCAATATAAAGTTCTCTATTTTCCTCTTGTTCACTCGCAAACAACCAATTACGAACATCTTGCGATTCTATTGCTTTATGCCACAAAGACACCCGTAGATCATAAATATCGGGATTTCTTTTACTTCCTTCGACAAATGTTGCACCTACAATTCCGCCAGTAAAAATTTCCGTTCTAACCACGCACCCCGTAATCATTTCCTTACTGCATAGAAAATTTAAACAACGCTCGGATGCTGTAGCATCAACAATAATTTTGTCATACAATTCCACATCATCTGCTAAAATATCAACCTTGCCAATACTGCATTTGGCTTCATCTCTAAATAATGCTTTTATATTTCCTTGAGCAACAAATGCTTTTGGGGCCCCAATCATAATTGGATATTTTTCCTCATGCCTGATTAAGTTGTGCGGAAGCAAACAATCATTATCATAGATTTTTTGATTTATATATCCCATTTTAGCTAAATGCATTGACACTTTAGAGCCAATCGCTCCGACTCCAATTATCGAAATATCTGGTTTTTCAAATTCTGTACCTGATATTTTCTCTGCCAACTCTTTATTAACTAATCCTACCGTTGCATAATTATATACAGTAGAGTTTCCAAATTCAGCTGGATTACTTTCAAAATCAAAATCAAGCAAAAATGCAATATAATCAAACTTGTCAAACGTACCGAGAACCTGCATAGGTCTTTTGATTGCCATAACTACCATTATTGCTTTTGGAATCTTTTTTGCATTCTTTATATACTTTAAGGATTGTGCTCTATATCTTCTAATTCCTTTTTTCACCTGAGTAGCACTATTAAATATTTCTATATCTGAAAATGTATTAAATTGGTTTACGATGTAATCCGTTTCAGGCATTATCCTATCAAAAGCAAAAACACAAGGAATATTCTTATTTGTACGTTTCAAATAATCGAATTTCTGTGTTGTTAATTCCCCGTAAAAACCATCACCTTTAATACTAAAAATTTCAAAGCCTTGGTTATCCCTTGATGATTTAATATAATTCGTCATGGCTTTATAATCCACAAGAAGAACATCTCTTTGGTCCGTTATTCTCACATTTTCAAAACCATCATTATGAATTAACTCTCCGTTAACCAAATCGGAAAACCATTCAACAACTCTATCACAAAATGCAAAAACCCCTTGTTGAAAAAACCATTCATTTACGTCTCCTCTATAAAGGCATAAATTGAGTTCTCTTATTTCTGTCCCACTCACACTTGTATTCAGATGAGGAATCAAGTTTGTGGGAAAATCATCCCTCGCAGGAATTACACTCGGAGCAGAAAACGGATAATTTGTAGGTATATATAACACAATTTCTTCTTTGTCTTTTACATCAAGTCCTTTGTATACTCCATTTGTGGGTATGCATATATCAATAGTTGCAATAAGAAATATACCTGGATATTTCTTGGAATCACATATTTGTACAATACTTAAGTATGGATTTTGTTCTATTGCTAATACTAAATCCATTTTTTCTGTATTTTGTACTATTGCCTGTAACTCCAAACGCTTATAAATCTCAAACTCCATATCAATACTCCCCATATGACTTAGGTGTATATGTACTATGCTTCTTTACATCTGTCTTTATGCTATCTTTTGTTACTCCTTGTTTTGTAATCTTTAATTTTACTGGAGTTGGCTCGTCATTATATAATTCATCCGCAGTACAAATAAATCTGTTATCACTCTTTACACAATTCTTATAAGCATTCATCGCCCTATAACTCGGTGGATTATCAGAATTCCTCTTTATCTCCTTACTTGAAGCAATAATGTATGCTTTCTCCTTGGATTTCTGCAAATATTCTTTAATTGAAGCATCAATACTACCTGTAGAAGTATCTTCTGTACTGATTGCATGCCATGAGCAATGGTGTGGAGCCAGTAGAACATCATATTCTTTATCTTCATTTAATAAAATTACTTCTTTCCAATTTTCACATTCAATATCACCCATAATCATAACAGAATAGGTATTATCTCCCATAGCAAAAGAAATGTAAAACGAAGCTGTACATTCATTTACACCAGCATCTTCGTCATCTGTACTCTTCTTTACTGGACGCAACACAAAAATTTCACAGCCAAAATCACTTTCACCGTTAAGCTCACTAATTGTTTCTCCTGCGACAGTCATAATATCCGTATAATCTGCTAAATCCTCACTATATCCAATAATTTTAAGTCTGTTGCCATTGACATTAAAATCATCTTTTCCATATAAATCCAATCTTCTTTTAGCTTCAGTTTTTAATGCTTTCGCATCATCATTTGTCAAATTGTCATCTACCAAAAGCCTCGCTGGAACACATAGCTCATTTATTCTAATTTTATCTATCTCGCAGTCACTCGGAGCACATAAATTGAAATATTCTTCAATGCCGCGACAGTGATCATGATCTGAATGTGTCAAGAAAAAAGCATCCAAATATATCTGTTTTCCATCAGCTTCTAAATTATCATGAAGGTACTTATTACAATCATACATCTCACTTTCATCATCTTCAGATTCTTTTCTTATATTGCAATCAATTAAAAAATTAACTTTGTCTTCCGTACTAAAAAGTGTCATATCACCGTTTCCAACTGGAAAAAATGTCACATAATTCGCCATATCAATTCACCTTATTTAACCTTTCCTTTAATCTCTCCCACCAGCTCATGCACCGTCGTACATGGACACATTTCCGATGGTTTTGTTTTACCTTCTCTTTTACACTGTTCCAGTTTCTGCTGTGCTATCTGAATTGCTCTTTCTTCGTCACCGGCTTTACAGAGTTTTCCATACATCTGCTCATCTGCTTTAGAATACTTCTGCCCGGTCTTGGCTTCATATACTCGTCCAAATTCCGAACAACAAGTCCAAGAATCTTGGATTGCCGGCATGGAACCAAAGTAAGCATGCATCCATATCTCAAAGCATGGATTGGACCAGCCCACTTGTATTCCTTTATCCTCTGCCTCTTTTATAATCTCATCAAACCCTTGCACTTGGTCTCTATCAAACACAATCCATGGGATTCGATACTGTGCATCATAAGCAGTAAGTTCCAGACATTTATCAATCATGGTACGAGTCTTGGTCTCTACCACCTTTATTACAAGCTTGTTTCTCACATCTTCCGGCAATGCCTTATGGAGTCCTGTGAAGAAACATCGTTCTGTAGCTTCTGTATCAGTAACAATCAAATAGTATCCTAATTCTGGCACTTTGAATTGTTTTCTCTGCTCTCTCGTTTTTCTATTACCCGTTCTGTCCTTTTTTGCCATACTCATTCCTCCTTAAATATATCAATACTCTTTAAGGTAGGAATCGCACCATACTTTCCAATCAGGTAATTTTTCTCATAGCTTTCGTCCTTACGGATACGAGAACCATCCTCATCCACAAAATCAGCCAATGAGTAAAGTGTGGATACACCTCTTTCATCCTTTTCTACAAACCAGATTTCATCACGGCGCAACAACTGGTTAGATAACTGCCATGTGTCATGAGTTGTAAATACAAGCTGCGCATGGTTGGTGTTGATTTCTGGATTCAAAAATGTAAGCAAAAAATTTCTTACAAGTAAAGGATGCAGACGCGCATTTAATTCATCAATGAAGAATACGCTTCCCTTCTCCAATACTTCCTGCAATTCCGGATATAACGCAAACATCTTCAATGTTCCGGCAGACTCCAATCCCAAAGGAATTTCTGCCATTTCATCAGAATCTATCATCTTGTGAAGTGCGTTAATCTTATATCTCTCTTCCTTAGATTCAGCCTCTTGAGGAACCTTTTCAATTCTAAAATCCTTGATATGCTCATCAAATGATGCAAAGTATTCTACCACCTTCTGTTGCACATCCTTATTCTCCACAAATCCCTTCGGCAATCTACGAGACATGAAGAAATTTGTAAAAGGGTCGCCAAAATCAGCAAACTCATTTGCAAGGAACCAATCTCTGATATCTTTACACTTACCAATTTTCAACTTTGCTCCTAAAGAAATAATAAGTACCTGCTTTTCCAATGCTACCTGAATATTATCCCTGCTACTCTTAGGAAAACCGGATAAATCTAGTTCTGCGTCAGACGTTCCACGATAGAATACAGGACTGTACTTTCTAGCAGTCTTTGCCTTAGAATTAAGCCACTCCTCCGTTACACCTTCCTTATTGATGCAGAAACCATAATTATAGGTTCTCTCAGACTTGTCGCCAGGCAACGTAAAATATACCTCAAAACTGGATTCTTCATTGACAGATGTAGAATCAAATAAAAATGGAGTGGGTCTGAACTCCTCAAACTTCTCTTCTTCATCACCATACTTGAAAGAATCTGCAACATAATCAGACATATATTCAAAAGCGTTATATATATTGGACTTTCCACTTGCATTTGCACCATAAATGGCAGCAACCGGCAAAATTTTCTCACTACCAACAGTCACTACTCTGTTTGAGAACTCCGTCATCTTTGCTGCAGATAAATCCAAAGTAGCCTCTTCTCTAAATGACTTGAAATTTTTAAAATTAAATTGAATTAACATGATTGCTACCTCACCTTCTTTACTACTATCTATTATATACAGTTTTTTTGCAAATATCAACACTTAAACGTGATTTATTCTCATTTAAGTGTATATTCACCCAAAAAAAGGATCGGTCAACCTGCAAACTTAGCATAAAGTTGCTGGCAACCAATCCTTAAATTCTATATGATATTCACTTACTTAAATAATCCTTCCACACGTTTATGATGCCGAATATCTTTAGCACTAGATAATTAACATCTCAACTATTACTTATTATAAGCTCCGAACCAATACCGGAAACGCTAATAATATTCTCTCCATTTCCCTCAAATATTTCTTCACTTATAACACCATCTTTTAGACAGTAAACCTTTGATTTCCTTCCTTTATTAACAAATGTATATTGATTGATATCCGTCACATGAATCAACGTCTTTGCACTCCATTGGTTTACATCTAACTGTGTACAGGTTCCTTCTATGTGCATCTCATAGTCAGTTTTTCCTGTAAATTCCAGGCTCCCCTCTACATCTTTTATATAGACTAAATCTGCCGCACCATCATATTCCAAACGTTTCAACTTTAAGCTTTCAATGTAAAGTTCTTTCGCACTTGCATCAATTTCACAGTGCTCCGTAAAACCTTTTGGCAACATGATAATTATATCAAGAGAGTTTTCTGCTTCGAACCCACTGAGTGCTTTTTTGTTTTGACAATCTATGTCTAATCGGTTCTTTCTCTCATCGATTTTTACCTTATACAGAGAATTAAGATTGTCCAAAACGTCAGACTGAAGCTTGATATGTACTTTTTCATCGTCACAGGTGCAAATGCAGATTTTTCTAGCATTTCCTACACGAATATCAAAATGCTTGTTGCAATCTATATCATAAGCAGTCTCACTTTCAAAAAACGTTTCTTGCATTTCCTGTTCATTTTTTCTTTGTAATATCAACTCATCTAACGTCACCTTAAAGATTTCCGCCAAAATAATCATATTTTCAACATCTGGCAATCCTCTGTTTGTTTCCCATTTCGTAATTGCCTGTCTAGAAACTCCTATTTTCTCTGCCAATTGCTCTTGTGACAGGCCTTGATTGGCTCTAATTTCTTTTAATCTTTCTCCAAAATTCATCTCTAATCCTCCTTAATTAATGCGTATGCTGATATCTTCTTAATAGGCTTTGTCAGTGAAATACTGATGATAAAATTCACTACAATCTGAATCAAAGCAAAAATCATCAAAAATGTAAATGATACTTCCATATTGTTCTTCATAGCGCCTATTGTCTGAAAAATGAACTGATTCATTTGTGGTACATATACCAACCCTAAACCTGACGATAATAACACCGCTAATGCGGATGATGGTAAAAAACTACCCATCACTTGCACCATTAATTGCCAATTGGAATATCCTATGGCTTTATAAATGCCCAATTCTTGTTTTCTTTGTACCAACAAGGTTTTTATTACAATATATAATACAAACAATGCAATCAATATTGTTAAGACAAATATAACAATTACAATAATTGAAGTAATCCCTGCATACATTTCCTGTGTCGTTTCCGTCATTTTTTGGTAATTTACCTGGTTGGAAATCATGTCTCCGTGTTGCTCTTCTATGTCTGCAATCAAGCTCTCTACATCCGTCCCATCCTGTAAATACACATACAACGAAGGGACAATCGATTCTGAATTCAATGCTGCATATCCTTCCATGGACAATTCACATACATTTCCCTGATAGTTTACGCTTTGCACAAATCCAGTTATTTCATAGGAACAGGAAATGTCCCCATTTTGTATCTCTATTTGCTCTCCTAACTTATATTTCCCTTCAAACGAACTGCCAAGTGCAATCTCATTTTTCTCATCCGGATTTTCTCCTAGATAACACAAGTCATTGGATACTTTACTAAAATCTTCACAAGCAAAAACAGTGACTGGTACATCATCAATATTTACTGTTCCCATTGTATATTTTAGTACTGTTTTTATATCAGAATTGCTCTGCAAATCACTTACAATAGTAGCCTCATGTTGTTCCTTCGGATATATGACTATTTCAGGCATTTCCTCCGACAATGTGGATATAAAGTTATTAGGCTCAACAATCACATTATAAAACAATGTGCTTGCAAATGCTATGAGTATTGTCAAAACAAAGGATACACCAAACAATAAAGCATTCTGCTTACCATTTGAAAACATCTGTTTTAAAACAAGAAGGAGCTTTGTATTTCCATGGGTTTCCTCCAGTGGAAAGTAATTTTTCTTAATTGCTTTCCCTTCACTATTCCCTCGAATTGCATTGATCGGTTGTAACTTACGAATCCGTTTTGCGGCTGTATATGTAAAAACAGTCACTATAAATACAAGTATTGTCTCTACACAAATGAATCCTTTTATGTCAAATAGTAGTCTAAATGAAAAACCCGCCTGCAAAGTCAGTAGCTCTGATAATGATGGTAATATTCCATAGGAAGCTATAACACCGAATAGTGATGCGACTAGCGTAACCATAAGGTAAGGCAACACTACACTTCCAATTATCATGTTACCAGTATACCCTAAAGCCTTTAAAACACCCATATTCACCATATCTTCCTCAATGGAGTTGCTAATACGGAACTTGCACAAAAACACACTTACTAGGAGAATTACTAAAGCAAATGCTAATAAAACAAGAATCAACAAATTACACACCATTGTTCTTGTGTCTTTTGTAGAAGCTTTGTCACAGCTAGTCAGCATAGTAATGCTTTTCTCCTCCAACAAGCTACTAATCTCATTATTCAAAGCATTTATCTCTGTATTATCATTTGCAATAATAGAATATTCTGTAACCATATGTTCTTCGTATTCACTAGCAAATTCTTCATAGACGCTCTTTGGAAGGTATGCACCCATAAGCCCCTTTCCATAATTACCATATTGCATTTCTTCCAAGACACCTGATACCAGAAATGTATGTTTTTTATCTCCGATTTCATATATTATTTCGTCATCAAGTCCAAATTCACCAAAACTTGCCACATACAGCGGAAGATAAATGGATTCTTTTGTTGATTCAGCACTCTCTTCCTTAATATCCAGCTTATTCATATCACGAGACTCATCTTTATTGTAAAACACCGTATTCATAGAAAAGTCCGTACCTCTAAAATCCTTCACCACTGCTTCTAAAAATACGGCTTCTCTACATTCTACCTCTGATACACTCTCTAATGCTTTGATATCATCCTTTAATGTATCAGTATCTTGTATTTGTGGAATGCAGACATTGATTGTCGCAGTGTCCAAAGCTTCAAATTTATTATCATATGCTCTATCCACCTGAAACACTAAGACCAACGCCAAATTGAGCATAATCGCAGTAATTAGAATCACGATACCGAAAGATATGTAAGACCCCTTATCCTTCTTTAAATTGTAAAAAAGCTGTGATTGTATCATCTTCACATTACCACCCCATTTCAGCCAAAAATTCATCTAATTTCTGTTCTCTTTCTTTATTTGCTTCCTTATAATTTTCAAGACTGCAGTCTCCAAAGATCTGTCCGTCTTTAATATACAAAATCCGATTACCACGAAGAGCTGTCTTTTTATCATGAGTTACCATAATTATACTTTGTCCTTCGTTGTGTATTTTAGTAAATACATTCAAAACCGCTTCTGAATTATTTGAATTTAATGCACCCGTAGGCTCATCCGCAAATACAACTTCCGGATTATTAATGATGGCTCGAACGATACCAGCTCGTTGGGCCTCGCCACCGGAAACCTGCGTAGAGAATTTCTTTTGTGTTACCGCAGGAATATTCACAAGTTCAAATAACTCCTTCGCTCTTTGAATTACTTCTTTTTTATTGTTTTTACCTAATGCACCAGCTGTAAGAACATTATCCATTAAACTCATTTTTTCCAATAAATATATCTGTTGAAAAACAAAACCACAGCTTTCTCTTCTGAATATAGCCAGTTTATCATCGTTGTACTTTGTAATCTCTTTGTCAGAAAAAATGATACTTCCTTCTGTTGGTCTATCCATTCCCGATAAAGAATACATCAATGTTGATTTACCAGCTCCGGAAGCTCCCATAATAACTGTAAAATCACCCTTATAAATATCAAGTGATAGATTCTCAAAAATCATTTGACTTGTGTCTCCCATACGGAATTCCTTCTTTAAATTTTTTGCCGAAATTAAAATCTCTTTTTCCACTGCCATCTTTTACCTCCAAATTTGATTGTTTGATTTGATACCCCCATTCTATTCATTGCTTCAAATAGCAGCCACCAACATCTGTTTACATATGCAAAAAAGGACGCTACTTATCGTAGCATCCCTAAAAATCCTATAAATTCGGGCTTGTATTGTATATTCATATCATCTATCTTTCCATAAAAACGAAAATTAATCATCCAGCCCTTTAATAAACTCCCTCATATTTTCACTTATCTTTTTCGGTTCAAAATGATGAATCATGTGTCCATAATCAAGTTCAACTATAGTTACATTCGTAAGACCAGAAGCATATTCTCTTTGATATTTACGCCATGTCTCTTTATCCACACCAGTTCCACCCGAACCATCGGAAACAAACATAAGAATCGGAACATTTGGTTTAGATTTACCATTTATCATATCAATAGCCTCTGCAATATGCAATTTCTCATTCTCAACTGTCTTATTTCCAGACTTTACACAAGCAAGCGCTCTGTATATTTTCTTATCTTCATCAGTATAAGTGTCAGGAAGATAGTTATCAGATAACGTCAACCTCAAAATGCCATTTTCTCGAAGTAATAACAATAGGTTAAACGAATTGTCTTCGGTAGTTTTCAGTTCATCGTAGTTATATCCCTGAGGCACACTCATATCAATCCCAACTATTGCTTCTACCTCTTCGGGATAATTCTGTGCCCACAATATTGCTTCTAATCCTGACATTGAGTGGGGACATAGAATATACGGTCCGTTAATCCCGGCTTTAGCAAGTGCCTCTCTGTCCTGTCTAAGAATAGTATCAAAGGTTCTTTCACCATCTACTATATCACTGTAACCATACCCGAATTTTTCTATAACGACTATCTTATAATCTTCGCTGAGAAGGCTATAAACTGATTTGTAATCAATTATCGGCGATGGTATCCCCGCTCCCGACATAAAGACAAGAGTATGCTCTCCTTCGCCTTCTGTGTAAATGCTCATATAATGTCCGTCCACCTCAACCATCTGTCCAAGAGGTTCACGCAAAGGAGCTTCTTTTTTTAGCATCATTTTGTTATATACAAAAATACCTGCCATGAGAAGAACAAAAATAATCAAAATTAAAAGTAAAGCTTTTCCTATGATTTTTAATACCCTTTTCATTTATTCATTAGCTCCGCAAACCTATTTTTTACAAAATCCAATGCCTCACCCGGTTCCGTTTTTTCAAAAACGAGATTTTCAATTGCTCCAACAGCACCTTCTCCCGAACCATCCGCTAAAACAGCACATAAATCTGTACCATCAATAAATTTAATATCCTGCGGTGAATAGCTAGGGGTAGAATCAAATCTTATTGCATATTGATGAGCAATGCTTATATTCTTTTCCGCCTCGTCATACTTTCCGAAATCTGCTGTTATAATGGCAAGCTGAGCAAAAATAAGTGCCTTTAGTTTATCGATAAATGTAACCTTTTCCTTGTCCACAACAAGATTGTCGAGATAATTGACAAGTACATTTCCTGCTTCCAAATACAGCTCACTTTTACCTTCTGCATACATAAGCATCATACCAAACAGCATACGAAATGTACTGTTTATATTATCTGAATAGGCTAGATAAAGATAGTTTTTAGCTTCATCCGTTTTCCCCAATCTTGCGTAGGTTAATCCAATAGTAGCATTATTAATTCCACAGACGTTGTTCTTTTTCAAGATTTCAAGTCCTTTTTCCGTTTGTTCCGCACTGATATACATCCCACCAATCAAATTGAGAATTGACGCCTCATTTATACTATTCTCTTTGTTCTGATAAAGAAGTGGAATTGCACTGTAAAACAGTTCAATTGCCTTATTCATGGCTCTTTTATCCTTCTTGTCAGAGAAAATAATCATATACACATTCGCGGCGGTATAGACAATATTAAAATTGTTGGGATACTTTTTCAGAGCTTTTTTTGCTTCAACTAACGCCTCATCAAAATCCCTCTCTGCAACGAATTTCCCTATTCTTTTAATTCTATTTTCAATATTTTCGTTCTGCCTGTCATATCCAAGGAGTGTATCAACTGAAATTTCAAACAAATCAGCAAGTTCCATAAGCATTTTCACTTCAGGAACTGACTGCCCCGACTCCCATTTATAGACTGCGCTAACTGTAACTCCAAGAGCCTCCGAAAGCTGTTCTTGGGTGAAAGAATGTTGTTTTCGAAGTGTTTTGATATTTTCTGCAATTCTCATTTTCATATGCTTTTTACCTTTCCTCTCTAATCAAAAATGCATTACTATAATCAATCCAAAAATGTAATAGGATGCCCGGCACCAAAGAATCCGTCACCAGATAAAGTAAAACAAAAATCATCCCAACAACGCCTGTTTTTATTACTCCCGAAAATCCCTGATAACAATGAAACAAGCCAAATAGCAATGCAGCTATAACTCCAATCGCCCCAATATGTGCATTAGGTAAAACGTTACTTAACAGAAACATAAGGCAACCACGAAAATGTATTTCCTCGCAAATTCCTGCCGTTACCGAAACAAAAAAGAAATATACTTTTTCCTTCAAGGTGTGCGGGGTCAACAAACACAATGTAACTCTATCATAATGATTACCACTATTCATTTTATCTTCCAGCACAGCAGCAATTTCTTTTCTATATTTTTCACTAAGCAGATACATAATCGCCTGATACACCTGTAAAACAGCCACAACACCAGCTATTCCCAACACAGCAATATTAAGCCACTTAAAGTCACTTAACAAAACTTTACGAATTCCCATATCGTGCCAAGTAGCAGAAGTAAATGCAACAAATAAAGCAATAATAACCACTGGAACCCACCCCCATATAATTGCTCCCTTATAGAAGTTGATTCTTACTTTTTCTGTTATGTCAGTTCCGATTAACTTTTTTACATCTCTCGCATCCATAAGCGATATTATGATCTGAAAAACAATCAATATTAACAATAAAACAATACTTATATCCATCCTATCCTCCTCTTCCACTGCTATACCTGTATTTTACTTAATATATTTCATATTTACAACTTACTTGCATTACAAATTTACCAGTATTTTTTCAACCAGCGGTAAGGGTTGCTCACTGTGAAACAGTATAGAGTGAGTAAAAATAGCCCTTCTTCTCCATCAACTCGTCAAATGTGCCGGATTCTTCAATTGCACCATTTTTAAGTGTCAATATGCCATCGTATTGTTTCAAAAGGCTCTCGTCCAACGAATGAGTTACTACGATACAAGTAACACCTTTCAAATTGAGGATTGCATTCGATACCTGAAATGCAGTCTGGGCATCTAGTGCAGCTGTGGCTTCATCAACAAGCAAAATCTGTGACTTTTTCAAAAGACTTCTTGCTATTGATATACGTTGTTTCTCCCCGCCGGACAAACCACTACCATTTTCTCCACAAATGTAATCCTCTCCACGTTCAGCAATCAGCTTCGATAAACCGGACAGCTGAATTGCACGTTCCACCTCTTCCCTTGGGAATTCAGAGAACATGGTGATATTATCACGGATAGATGCGCTAAAGATAAATACATTCTGTTGTATCACTGACACCATATCATACAGGCTTTCAGTACGAATCTCTCTCATATCTACATCATCATAATAAATTGAACCAGAATAGTCTGAGTGTGATGCCATCATCAAATTAAGCAAGGTACTTTTTCCACTACCCGACGCACCGACAATTGCATATTTTTTACCAACTTCAAAAGAGTAATTTATATTATTTAAAATCTGTTTTTCCGCATCATAGCCAAAAGAAAGATTATTTATTTCGATACTATGTTCAAGTTCCTTATGTTCCATTTTCACTTCTTCACGCACATTTGTATTTAATGTAACCGCAATTTTTCCCACCAAGGCCTTAGCCGCATTTCTTTCAGCCAAACAAGTCGGTATCGCCCCAATAGGTGCAATAATGTAATTCATCAACTGCACAAAAATTATGATTGTACCTGCAGTAATACCTTTTCCTGACAAAGCAAAGTACGCACCAACAATAAATACACCAAATTGTGTTACAACTCCTGCAATTACACTAAGTGCCTTGACAAGTATTTTTGTTTTTTCCCTTTTACACTGCGCCTTTGCAAGGTTCTTCACAATGTCTTTAAATATACGAAGCACCTGAGCCTCTGCTTTAAACGATTTCATAACAGAAAAACCGCCAAGACTGTCCTTCAGTGTAGAAGTATACATTTCATTTTTATCTGAAACACTCTTTTCCGCCTGAGCCATCTTGTTCCCAGTTAAAACAACTGCGACTATAGGTAATAAGGAGAATCCAGCCGCAACCAGGGTAAGTATCGGGCTATACCATAGCATCAATACGATTGCGCCCGCGAAAGTTAGTAAACTTTCAATCATTGTGAAAGTATTTCGCAAATACCCCTGTTCAATCGTCTGAATGTCATTTGTTAACGCTGAAATGTATGTAGATGAGCTTTCCTCGGAAAATGCGGATATGTTCTTCTTCGAAAGTTCTCGAAAAATAAACTCTTTGTATTGCGATATTCCTCGCGTAATAAACCTTGGAACAAAATGATATGAAAGCATTTCCACTACTACAATTCCCACAACTAACATTATGGCAATACCCAAAAGGTCTGTTAATGTAAATCCGGTATCATATCCGCTTACCAAATCAATAACCTGCTGTAATAGCCACGATACAATCAAACTCCCTATTGACATCAGCAAAGATGCACATAATGCAACCATGAGGCAAATTACATTTCCTTTATAAAATTGCTTAATGTATGATTTTATATTTGTTTTTTCATTTTTCATTCTGCACCTCCAACAATCACTTCACTTTATTATCATTTCATCGATATGGTTGTAGTTTAATTTACAAATGGAAGTTTTACCACTGACCCACATTGCAATTTTCAAAGTAATTTTTCAACCAATAGTAAGGGTAATGTATTATTTGTATACCTTATCCGTTGTTAAAATAAAAGAAACCATATACACTAACTCCTTTCCTGACTGGTATACTATCAATCAACTTATGGAGTTATTATATATGGTTTCAGAAAAAAATTTTTTAAAGCCTGATAAAATATAGCCTTGATCCAATCATATACAGACTATCATTAGTGCTTTCCCTGTAAAAAACTATCAATTTCTTCGCTTATCCTCTCAGATTCATAATGATGAAGGTAATGAGAGCAGTCAAGTTCGATAATAGTAACATTAGACATATCATCGGCATAATTACGAACGACACTTCTCCAGGTAGCGGTATCCATACCAGTGCCACCGGTACCATCCGAAACGAACAGTAACATTGGAACATCCGGCTTTGCGTTTGAACCTACCAAAACTGCCGACTCATGAATTGATTCATATTCTCTTGTAATATCGATATTCATATAATTACGGTTAAATAATGCAACATATGTCTCACATTCCTCTTCCGAAAGAGAATTCCCGGGCGGAAGTAATGCTGAATACGAGACGAACCTTCCAATTCCGAGGTCAACAAGACCGTGCATCAATTTAGTAAGTACTATATGTGGTGTTCCGATTTTTAAGTAGTCATATGATTCGGGCACATCCATGTCCAGCCCAATTATTGCCTCAACCTCATCCGGATAGGTCTGTGCCCAATACAGGGCTTCAAGACCTGATAACGAATGAGGACATAGGATATATGGTCCTTCTATTCCGACACCACGCAGTGCTGCTCTTGTATCCTCAAGCATTAAATCCACATTGCGAGCTTTGTCAACCTGATCACTAAAACCGTATCCATATTTCTCAACTACTGCAATCCTATAATCATCAGATAGTAACGAATACAGACTCTTAAAATCCAAAATTGGAGACACTGTACCGAGACCAGACA
>JAFTQC010000051.1 GCA_017462965.1 Clostridia bacterium
AGTATGTTAAATACTTCTGTAGATAGTGAAACAGGTGAAACGTCGCATTATCACATTGTTATTTTCAAGAATCCAGACGGTAAAATGACAATGCTTCTTTCAAAGCCAGTATTGCGTGAAATTGATATTTCACAATATGTGGTTGGTGAGGTATAAATACATATTATTAAAGTAAATTTAAAAAGTGGTATTTCCTTAGAGAGAAGGTGAACTATTGGAAATAGAAAGAAATGGTACTTATACTTGTAAAATAGTGAGAATAAATACAGAAGAAACGGATTATCTGGGAACATTAACCCTGGATGAAGAATATACTATTCGAATCGAAGTTAAAGAAGTTGAACGCAAATGCTTTGATGAGATAAAGGATGTTCCGTATGTGAATATTGTTGTTAAGTGGGAAGGTAAGTATGTTACAATAGCAGACTGTCAGTTGACAGAAAAAGAATTTAGAGGCCGACCTAATAATGCTAAAATTTATTTGAAATATATATCATCGCTGTTATTGGTAGATTATTTATGGACTCCACCACAGGAAATTCAGTTTAGCGGTTTTAGCTGTTCAATAACCGAAATTACGGAATTATTGGGAAATTATCCATATGAAATAGACTATGATCAGTTGTTGTTTCCGAAAGTGGAATGTAATGTTAAAGGTAATGTTGTTTCAAAAAAAGTAGGACATGGCTTTTCTTATTTTGTAGCACCTTCAATAATATACGAAACAGATGGAATGCATGTGTCAATGTATGGGAAAATTCAATACTCCGGAGGACGAGAGCAAAGCATTAGTGAACTTCGAGAGGTCTTACATAAAATATGCTTGTTTTTTGAAATTTTATCTGGAGAAATAATTACTGTTAATGAGATTGTTTTCGAGCAAGATAAAAATTCTGTTAAGGCCATAGGTTTCTGCAATTTCCCTAAAAGTACACTGAGTGGGTTACAGTCAAGCTTTGACACTAGAAAA
This sequence comes from Clostridia bacterium, assembly GCA_017462965.1. GTDB lineage: Bacteria > Bacillota > Clostridia > TANB77 > UBA1234 > UBA1234. The sequence continues at coordinate 971 of JAFTQC010000051.1, forward strand.
TACTTGCGTAAAAGTATATTTAAAGTTACTGATTTTGGGAATAACATTGGAAAAGCGATTGCCACTTTTTATGAAATTCAAAATGAATGTATGTTAGCTTGCGAGGCTTATAAGCAAATCCTGTTGGATGAAGAAATAAAGATAAGTACCTATAATAAATTTTTAAAGGCTATGCAAGTTGTAGAGGGATTTCAGCGTGCTAAAATAGATGAAGTAGAAAAACAAGCATTTCATCAAAAAAAGAATAATATATTAGAAAGAATGGATGATGAAGAAGATAAAGCATTCCTTCAAAAGTATACAAACTATAACGGACAAAGTTTTAGAAAGTGTATGAATGGATTGACTATAACTAGTTTACAAATTATATCGGGTTTGACAAAAGGACAAGCTCAAAAAACAAGCAAAGATATTATTGATGCTATTATAAATGATAGAGATGTATATACACATGCCTCAAAAGAAGAAAAACCAAGATTATCAATTGATAAATTGCAAGCAGTAAATTACTGTTATAAAACATTTTTTAGAGTCATGGTATTAAGCAAAATGGGCTTGACAGAGAAACTGATAAGAAACAGATTATTGTTTGATAGGAAATTTGTAGCATTTTATCAGATGCTCTTTGGATTGAAAATATTGAAAGAAGATTCATATTCAGATACAGGTGATTTTGACAATTTGATGTGGTAACAGGTTGTAGGTGGGGCAATTATATTGAATTGAAAGAGATAGCACATAAAACGGAAGTAGGTAGTATGAGCAGAAGAAAAACAAAGAAACAAAAACAACAGATTGTTAAGTACGAAAGTAGCAATATATCTCAAGAACAAATGATAGAAATTCAGGCTGAGGCGTATTACAGGGCACTTAAACGTATTGAAGATGAAAAGTCTAAAGAAGATGAACAAAAGCCGGAAATACCAAAGAAAAAATGGCATGAAAGAATTTTGTTTTTCTTGAATGTTTGTTTATGGCCATGGAAAATTAATAAAAGATTCAATGTTAGTAACCGAATTTATGACAGCATACCAGTTATGTTCGTTTCTTTTGTCTTGCGTCTTACTGGCGGAATTATGTGGCTTGTTGGTATGGTAGGTTTAGTGACGGCTGTATATAATTTGATTGTTTACAGAGTATTTAAAGATATTGTTGGAGCTGGCCCATTTTCGTTAGTCATATTACTTTTGGGAGCGATTTTTATTTTGGCTGCAGACGCGTTTGAAAAAGAAACAGATAGCAATAAGATATATGCTTATTCTGCAAGTATTATAGCGTTGGTAAGTTGTATTGTAAGCATAATTGCGTTGGTGGGTATGTAGATGGTATTTAGTGATTGGCAATTTTTAAGGTTATATCGCAAAAGGGGTGAATAGAAATACATGAGCAGATGGACAGTCATATGTGAAAATATTGGAGTTTTTTTGAAAAATAAAAAGGCAAGATGTGCAGAGAAGATAAAATGTTTATGGGACAAACTTGTTAGAAATGTACCGGTAGATAAGAATATTACATATACGGATTTTACACCGGAAAAGGAACTGGAAAATGGACAAGAATATATAAGGGCATTGCATTGGGCCTTAAAAAATGATGATGTTAAAAATATTGCTTTGACAGGTCCGTATGGTTCAGGAAAAAGTAGTGTTATCCGTTCATATTTGCAACATCATCCAAGTACTCGAGCAATAAATATTTCTTTGGCAACATTCAATTGGGAAAAGAAAGATTATAAAGAGTTTAAGGATGAAGTGGAAATAGGGATATTAAAGCAACTATTCTATAAAGTTGATTCGAAAAAGATACCGCAAAGTAGATATAGAAAACTTCGTAAAGTTGATTTAAGAAATTATTTCTTTACATGTATTGTTTTGTTGTGCATTTCAGTTGTGATGTTAGGGTTTTTCTTCCCGGCTAATATGCAAGCAATCTTAGAATGGATTGCGAATTGCGGACGCGTATATAATTTATCTGAAAGAATAACTTTTTCTTTAGTGGCTGTTATGTTGACAATGGTAATGTTGCTTATTGCTATTGGGTGTAAGTGGGTAACAACTCGTTTTCAGATTAAAGAAATAAACATTGCTGATAAAGCTACTGTTTCGGGTGAGCAAGATGAAACATCTGTATTTGATAAAAATATGGATGAAATTGTTTATTTCTTCGAAGAAACATTATATGATACTGTATTCATAGAGGATTTGGATCGTTTTGACAGTACTGAAATTTTTATAAAACTGCGTGAGCTGAATGCTATTCTAAATAATTATGACTTGATTAAAAGGCGTATTGTCTTTGTGTATGCAATTAAAGATGATATGTTTAAAAATGAGGAGAGAACAAAGTTTTTTGATTTTATTATTCCTGTAATTCCGATAACTAATTCAACGAATTCCGGTGAGAAATTACGAGAAAAGTTAAAATTTAGAACAGATGAAAATGGAGTATACAAAAGCACAATATACAATATTTCTAACGGTTACGTAACATTGATTTCTCCATTTATTAAAGATATGAGGGTGTTAACAAGTATATGCAATGAGTTTGCAGTATATAAAAATACCCTTAAAAGCTTGCACCTTAGTGATGAAAAAATGTTTTCGCTTATGATATTTAAGAATCTTTTTCCAACAGAATTTGCAGAACTTGAGCAAGATGAAGGAATTGTAAAAGAAGCTTTTTCTGATAAGAAGAAATTCATTGCTAAAAAGATTGGTGAGTTAAAGGGAATTAACGAGCAGAAAAAACTTATTTTAGAGAATGTCCACAAGGATGTGTTGACAGATATTAGCGAATTAAAAGCCGCATTTTTAAATTTTCTTACGGCTAATAGTGGTGCATTTAATTATTGTTTGGTAAATGGCAAACGTTTTGATTACAGTGCGGTCATGAAGGATAACTTTGATTTTTATGAGTTTGATTGTAGTAATCGTGTGTCTGTAAATTATTTTTATAATACTAATGGAAGCACAAGTGATAGAACAATAAGTAATATTGGACAGGAAATTAAGAATAATAGTAACTTCTTTGAAAGATGGGAAAGTCTGCAGTATGCGGAGGAGGAAAGAAAAGAAGAGTTAAAAAAAGAAATTGAAAATAATGAAGAGAAAATTATGAATCTTCGAAGTTATTCCATAATGGCATTACTCGATAAATATGGGGCTGAAAATATTCTATCGGAAAATGTACGTGCGAATAAAATTCTGGTATTTATGTTGAAAAGAGGTTTTATTAATGAAAACTATGCGGATTACATTAATTATTTTCATCCGAATAGCATTACTGAGGGCGAGATGAATTATATAAGAGGAATCCGTATGGAAGAAGCGGTAGGAGATTTTACTTATCCAATAAAAAATGTCGGAAGAGTGTGTGAAAAAATTGAAGATTATGAATTTAAGCAAGTTGAAGCGTTGAATTATGATGTTGCGGACTATTTGTTCAAGGAGCGATTAACTGACAGTAAATGCAAAAACTTTTTTGTTGGACTTACGAGAGGAACCGATAAAGAACTTGAATTTATTAATTGTTATGTTGAACGTAATAAAAACTGTGAGATATTTATTAAGACTTTGTGTAGTTATTATCCTGGATTTTGGTGTGATATATCGAATAATAATGTGTTCACAGAAGATAGTAAATTCAAGTATTTAGCATTAATATTATCGTATGCAGAGGAAACGGATATTGTTAAAATCAATAATTTCTCTGAATATGGAAATATAAAAGATTTTATTGAACAAAATGAGTATGCACTTGGAAAAATAAATGAAGTACCGGCGAATAAGCTTTGTAACATTATTGATCTTCTGGACCTATACTTTGTAAATATAAATATTGATAATGTTGACAGTGGGGTGTTAGAGCATATTTTTAGTAAGAAAAAGTACGAATTGAATGTTGAAATGATTTGCAGATTTTGTGAGTATAAGTTTCCTGAAAAGGTGCAAGCTTTGAAAACTGCAAATTATACAACTCTTTGTGAAATTGCGTACGGGCCAGTTATGGAATATGTGCATGATAATTTTGCCAATTATGTTACAGAATTTATTTTAGAACAAGAAAATAATACTTGTGAGGATGTAAATGCTGTAGAAGATATTTTGGAACGTTTATATGTAGAGGATCCGGATATATGTAAGTGCGTACTTGATAAGCAAACGGTAAGTTGGGAAGTTATAGAGGATTGTTGTAGAACTGGTGATGTAGCAGAAGGATTAGCAGAAAGACAGGTCATTTGGAATCATGTATTAAAGAATCGAATGGTAAAAGCTGTATGGGCGAATTTTATTTCTTACTATAATTGCTATGGAATGACGGATGGGTTGCTGACGTGGTTAGATGAAGAAATAGATATGCTTATTCAAGATAATAATATTCCAAGCAAGATAGTAGAAGAAATTATTATTAGTGACATATCGCTTGATGCATTTACAAAAATGATTCAAACATATAAAATCGAAGAATTCGAAAATGGATTAAAAGATTTTACACCAGAGCAGATAGGGATAATGATACGACAGAAATGTATACCGTTTAAGCCGGAATTGTTAGATGAAGTGCAGGATAAGGCAAGTGAGTTCGCTACAGAATACATTCAAAATAATAGGATAGAGTTTGTAGATGACTTAGAAAATTGTAATTTGACAGTAGATGTTGTTACAAGTCTTATTAGGAATAATGAATTTAACGATTCCCAAAAACTAATTATTCTACAAAAAATTCCGGAAGATGAGGTCAATTTATCATTAGCAATGGCAATTCGAGAATTGGAATTTACAGTTCCTAAGGAATATGTTGAGGTGGCATGGGAAATTTTAGATGAAGAGAACCGCTATCAATTATTATTAAATCATCTGAACGTATATACATTGGATGAAATATCTGAAAAATTATCTCTATTAGCACCAGATTACCAAAAACTTGCTGATAGGAGTAAGCGACACAAGGAGAATTTATATATTGATGAGATAGGATACAATGGGGCACTGTTAAAAAAATTGCATGAAAAAGAATATTTAACAAGTGTGGAAGTGGAAGACTATTTGACTCATAATATAAAGACTCATAAAACGGAAACTCATCAAAGATTTGTAGTATGGGTAAAGAAAGCGAATGAATAAATGAAAGTTTATATGTGATGTGGGGAAAGAAGGGATAAAGATGTTCATGCTAATTGACCAAGCAAAGACCGGACAAAAACTAAAAATCATGTTCAAACTGGCAGGCTACGACGTGAAGTACATTCAAGAGTACTTAAACCTCTCCTGTCCTCAGCCGATTTATCGTTGGTTTAAAGGTCAGAATCTGCCAACGGTAGAGAAACTTTATACCTTAAGCATTCTCCTTGGTGTGCATATGGAAGAACTGCTGGTTTTGCAGGGACAGTCTATAAATATAGGCTTGTATAAGGTGGCGCAGGAGCCGAAGGACAAGCGCCTTTTATACTACGCTCAGCGCCTGCAGAGGGCAGCATAAGTGTTTTGGACTATCTGTCCAATGACAAAGACTTGACTTTGAGATATCCTTTTATCAGGACCTTTGAATGGGTTTCGGTAAGAGGATATTTTTATTTGGGAGTGGAGAATTGTCATGGGAACCAATTATTATTTTATGAGCAGGAATAAGGAACTGATGCAGACTTGTTTTGCAGAGAAGTCGGAGTGGGGCGTGCTTGGCGAGGAGTATACCATCGTGGCTGAGCCATATCTTGGTTATCGGTGTCACCTGAATAAATTAAGTTGCGGATGGCGGCCTTTGTTCCAGAAGCATAGAGCGTTTGATAGTTTTCAGAAGTTGGAGGCGTTTTACCGGGAGCATCAGGCAGATTTGGAAATTTATGATGAATACAGGAGGCAGTATTCCTGGGAGGAATATTTTGAGACGGTTTACACACATAGCCGGTGTCGTCCGGAACCGGTGAAGTGGGTGTATGAAGTGACCTCTATGTCTCCGGATAAGAAGCCACATCTGCGGACTGTGGGATGTAGTGAAGAAGAGGCGGAGCTTTATAGTCCGTTTAATCATTTAGAGTATGAAAAGACGCTACAGAAAGCAAGGCAGAAATTCGGTGTGTATGAGCGGTCGTATGGGGATATGAAGTATTGGAATGATCCGGATTATTTGTTTGATTGGACGGAAGGGGAGTTTATGTAGGTATAAAGCAAGCAAAAGAATAACAATTGTCAATTCCGCAAACACTATAGCATAAATGCAGATTTAAGTAAAAATACACACAGAAACAGATGGTGTGTACTTTTGCTTAAATATTTGTTGACGAAGTATCTGTGCAATGCTAAAATTGAGTAAAGATACACACAAGATATAATTGTGTGTATAAACACTTAAATGGAGTTGGTGGATTATGGTTTTGACATATAAGCAGTGTATAGAGAAATATGGTAGCGACCATATGTTGAAAAAAGAAATAGCGGAAGGGAATCTTTTTCAAAAGGAGAAAGGCATTTATTCCTTGAGCAGAAATTGCTCTGAGTTGGAGATTATTGGTGCGAAGTATCCGAAGGCAGTATTTACCGGAGAGAGCGCATTTTATTATCATGGTTTAACAGATGTGATTCCTGATTTTTATCATTTGGCAACCGTCAGAACCGATGGCAGGATTAAAGATGAACGGGTGAAGCAGACTTTTTTGAAAGAGGATATTTTTGATATGGGACAGGTTAAGATATCATATCATAACACGGAAATATGCATTTACAACTTGGAAAGAATGTTGATTGAGCTTGTGAGATTCCGTGGCAAATTACCATTTGACTATTACAAGGAGATTATCGGGTCGTACAGGAATCGTGTGGAGACTATGGATATTGCGAAGGTAGAAGAGTATGCAGCAAAGTTTAAGCATTCGGATAAAATGATGCAGGTTATTGAGTTGGAGGTGTTGTAATGAACTTGCTGGATGAAGTAGATAAAATAAAAAAAGACGGATACAGCGAAGCAAATGCAGAAGCTAAGTTGTGCCAGGATATAATTATAAAGGCAATTTCACAGAGTAGTTTGAATAGAAATGTCACCATTAAGGGTGGTGTAGTTATGCGTAGCCTGTCCAAGAATGCAAGACGAGCTACACAGGATTTAGACTTGGATTTTATTCGATTTTCCATATCCGAAGAATCTATAGGCATATTTGTTGAAAAGCTGAATTGTATAGATGGAATTCGATTGCGGATGTCAGCACCCATAGAGGAATTAAAACATCAGGATTATAAAGGCAAGCGTATTCATATTGAGATATCAGATGAATTCGGCAATGTGCTTTCGTTGAAAATGGATATCGGTGTTCATAAGGACTTGGATATTGAACAGGAAGAGTATTGTTTTGATGTGTGTTTTCAAGAGGATTCTGCCAGTGTGTTAATCAATTCATGCGAGCAGATGATTACTGAAAAATTGAAATCTCTGATGCGATTCGGAACCCGGTCCACCAGATATAAAGATGTATTCGATATCTGCTATTTGTCTGATTTGGCAGATATGGAGAAGCTTCGATTCTGCATACAGAAGTACATATATGCTGATACCACAATTGATGTAAATGATTCGGATGAAATTCGAAGAAGAGCAGAAAGTATTTTTAACAGCAGTACATACAAAAAGCAAGTGGAGCGGTCTAAAAAGAATTGGCTTGATTTATCGGTGGAAGAGGTGCTGAAGAAAGATTTGGAGTTTTTAAGCAGAATATAGCGAAGGGAGATTCGGCGATGCTGGATAATTACATAAAAGAACATTACAAAGAAGCAGAGCCGATTTTTCTTGCTGATTTGTTGATTAAGAATATTACTGAGTCTGAATTAAACCAGCAACTGAAGGAACTCTGCGAAAAAGGTTCGTTGCAGAAATATGATGAAGAAGTATATTTCATTCCCAAGAAGTCAAAATTAAACCTCGCAGTTGGTCCGAATGCAGACATGGTGGCACGATATCGTTTCATTTCCAAAGGGGATAATGTAGATGGTTTCTATGCAGGTAATACATTCGCTAACAGAACCCAACACGCCTCTCAACGATGCGGACCACGTTGGGTCATTTTTGTTTGGTGAGGAAATAATGCTATTATATTTTGATTAAGCCTAGTAGCTGGATTAGCAGAGGAGAAGGTACGATGTTATGCAATAATGAAGCAAAAAGAGAAATATACGTAACGGATGGCGAATATACTATTTATTCCATTGCAGAGGAAGACCGTGAATATTATGTGGAACTGCATAAACAACTAAATGGAGAGTCAACTTTATTTTTAAATCCTGTTTGTAAAGACATGATGTGGGAGCAGGTTTTAGGCGGAAAGGATAAAGTATTCTCAATTTATGATAAAAGTGGAGAGTATTGCGGAAGTGTGGAATTACAGCATCCTCATAGCAATACGCCGGAACTTGGTATTGATTTGATGGAGGGTAAAAGAAATAAAGGAATAGCAACTAGGGCAATTAAATTGGTTGCAAGAAGGACATATGAGGATAAGCGTGTAGAATATTTTTTGATAAGAATATCGTCGAGAAATCCGCATAGCAAACATGTTTTTGAAAAGATGGGTGTCATTCCTTTGAGAACTACAGAAAGTACATTTAAAACTTTTATGAAAGATTTTAAGGATGTAATGAAGAACACAGAGGTTGATGATGCTATGGAAGAAAGGTTAAAAAAGATCCTTGATAACGCAGATGACTTAGAGGAAGAAGTAGTATATGAATATAAGTTGACTTCGGAAATGTTTTTGTAGACGGCAGAATTGATAACCCGTATCACACCCCTTACCCTTTCATTTTCAGTTCGCCCACCTCGGCTCATCCGAGCCGTGATACATCTGCAAAATCGTCCCTCGTTCGACCACCTACTCACTAATCAACGAAGGTCGAACGGATTTTCAAAAGAATCATTTTACATTCCGGTTCGCCCATGCTACAATATCCCTAGGTGGACGAAAACGGTGTCGTTCGGACGAGGACAAAAGGGGCGTGATACACGTAGGGCTTCTTCAAATCCGTGATACGAATCCGATACATTCCCCCGGAAAAAGGCTAAATAATAGGTAAAATACCGCAAATACTCGTCAAAAAACGGCAAAAACCGTAACAATTAAGTTTCTAAATAAGCAAAATCGGACCGTGAAGGTGGTAGAACCGTAGGTTCAGGCCGTGTTGCTACAATCATTGAGTAATCATAATTGATTATATCTTACTGAAGATAAAGAGCCCGCACTCCGTATGGAGTGCGGGTTTTGGCGTTATGTGAGGCAGAAACACCATACAAAAATATACCAAGGTGATTTTAAGGAATGTCAAATATTTTTGTACCTTCCAATTTACAGCTTGACTTTTTTTTACCTGCAAAGTATGATTTGTATAACAAATCATACTTTGCGGAGGTGGAAAATGAATAAACCGGAAGGGAAATATGCGTGGACAGTAACAGTTGGAGCGAAGGGGCAGTTTGTAATTCCCAAGGAGGCCAGAGAGGTCTTCGGGATTCAGCCGGGGGATACCTTAATTTTGGTAGCTGACAGGGAAAAAGGGATTGCTATCCCGCCCAAGGAAGCTTATTATGAATATTTTTCAAAAATATTCGGCACGGAAAATCAAAATTAGAGAGGAGAAAAACTATGCCACCTATTGCGATTATTCAGATGTCAATCGGAA
>JAFTQC010000052.1 GCA_017462965.1 Clostridia bacterium
AAGTATGTATCTATATATGGAAGAAACGTTACAAAAGTTTCAATGCGCGAGCAAATACCAATAATGATGCTTAATGTTTTGGCAGAAGATATTTGCAAAAAGATATGTGAAAAATATGGTTTTAAATAAGGAGGATTAATTATGGCATTTTTAGATAAAATGAGAGAAGTTTTAGAAGAAAATTACAATGTAAGTGTGACAGAAAATGGTGCTGTAGGATATAGAACAACAGGAAAAGAAATGTTAGATTTCAATTTTAAAATAGCAAGCTACAGAAGTAAGTCTGATGGAGAAATTATAAAAGATTTCACAAAAGTATTTTTAGAGGATAAAGTTCTAGCAATGCAATTTTTGTTCTTTATTAGAGATAGAGAAGAGGGACTAGGTGAGAGAAGATTGTTTAGAGTTATATTAAAACATCTTGCTAATACAGAGCCAGAATATATTAAGCCTTTAATACCAGAAATTGCAGAGTATGGAAGATATGATGATTTATTAGAATTGTTTGATACAAAACTAGAACGCGATATGTTATCAATAATTGCAATGCAATTAACAGTTGATTTGGCTGATATGAAACAAAATAAACCAATTTCATTGCTTGCTAAATGGCTTCCAAGTATTCAAGCTAAAGACAAGAAAAAAAGAAAATTAGCATTAAGATTGGTAGATGTATATTGTGAAAAGAATAAAAATGATGGCAAGAAAATATATAGAAAAATGCTTAGTGATTTAAGAAAACACATTGATGTTGTTGAGAAAAAGATGTCGGCAAAAGAATGGGAAAATATCAAGTACGAAAATGTGCCATCAAGAGCAAATTTAATCTACAACGATGCTTTCTTAAGACATGACCATGCAAGAAGAAGCGAGTACCTAGAAAAAGTTTCTAAAGGTGAAGCAAAAATAAATTCTAGCAAACTATTTCCACATGACATAGTACACAAATACACAGGTGGTAGCCGATATTGGGGTATGAGAACCAAAGATGATACTTTAGAAGCTTTATGGAATGCACTACCTAAAAAAGAAATCGCTAATACTATGGTTGTTGCAGATGGTAGCGGAAGTATGACATGCAATGTAGGTAAATCTGAAGTTACTGCACTTGATGTAGCAAACGCGTTAGCAATTTATTTTGCAGAACATAACAAAGGTGAGTTTAACAACCAATACATAACATTTAGTGAAAGACCACAACTTGTTTCTTTTAAAGGCTTAACATCATTGCATGATAAAATAAAAAAGGCAATATCGTATAGTGAAGTTGCTAACACAAATATAGAAGCAGTTTTTGATTTGATTTTAGATACAGCAACAAAGTATAAACTATCTCAAGAAGAAATGCCAGCAAATATTCTTATCATTTCAGATATGGAGTTTGACTCGTGTGCAGTAAGCAACAGTTCGGGATATGGCAGAATAGAACCTAAATTATTTAATGTTATCGGAAAAAGACATGAAAATGCAGGATATAAATTACCAAAGTTAGTTTTCTGGAATGTTAACAGCAGAACAGGTGCAATTCCTATAAAGGAAAATGATTTGGGTGTAGCATTAGTTAGTGGGTTCAGTACAAACATTGCTGAAATGGTAATGTCGTCTAAATTAGATCCATTTGAAACATTACTTGAAAAGCTAAATACAGAAAGATATTTAAAAATAAAAGAAATTTTGGAAAAAGATTTACAACAAAAATAATATTTGATATACTAGTTTCAGTAAAGACACACACAGCAATTTTAAATTACAATTTGCGCTGGTAACGCCGTGGTCGTCGGTTCGAGTCCGACACTCTGTCTGGCAAGACGGAGTTAGCTCAGTTGGATAGAGCACGTATTTTCTTGTGTCTTGTTTATTTAATAAGTGTTTTCATGAAAAACATCTCCTTTCAATACAAAGTAAAAGCTCACACAGCAATTTTTAAGATGGTAAAAAGATTTTGATTCAAAAAATGTTGAGTTGGTTCGATTCCAACAAATTTTATGAGCTTTGTTAAATTAAAGAGTAAAAGTAAAAGCCCTAACAGCAATTTTAAAAAACATAGAACGCCAAATTCTTTTCTTAGTTTTAAGGGCTTTGTAATAATATATAAATCATGTTGTTCTAATAAGGTGTGAGACATTTCGTTTCACATCTTTTTTATATTCTCTGAGAGACGAGAAGAGGTTTTAATATGTTTTTATAATGAAGCAGTATAACTTTATGCCTTTGGAAAAAGATTTGTTAAAATCGATACTGGAAAAAGATTTCACTCGGAAAAAGATTGGAAAAAGATTCGAGGCGGAAAAAGATTTGAGGGTATACGAGGGTATTTCAAGGTATACCTGGGGTGTACTCAAGGTGTGCCTGAGGGGGGACGTGCTTGCAAATATGCTATTTTCCAACGTTTACGAGATAATGACGACGCGTGAGGTTGCTTAATTTTCGACTTTTTGAAGTGGGGTAATATAGGAATACATGCAAAAATAACACCCGTTATAAACGAATTTCAAGCGTTACATCGCAAGTTGATATTTTGACATTGCCGACGTCGGGAGAGTATAAAAATGCAATAAAAAAAGTAGTCGATTTTGACTACTTTCAAAATTTATTATTGTTTTTACTTTTTCCAACGGCTGTCAAGAAACAAAACAACAAACCAAGAGGCAAACAGAATATAAGTAACAAAATGTTAACAACCCAATTCAATACATATAATGTTGTGCGAAAATTTTCAAGCTTTTTTTGTCGTTTTTCTTGTTCTGCTAGTTTTCGGAAATGTTCATTTGTTGGTTTTACAACTTTTTCATAATGTTCCTTGTAGCGCTCCGCCATTTCTAACTCGTAAGGTGTGGCAAGTTCAAGGGGGACGCGAATTTTTTCACCGCAAAAAAAGAAATAGATGTCATCCTCGCGCGGTTCGCTGTTTTTTATTTTTTCTTGTCGCTCAGCTTCTTTCTTTTGTTCTTCTTTGTATAATTTTTGCGCTCTTTTTTCTTCTTCCAATTCGGCAAAAGCTTCTTTGGCTTCTTCGCTTTGTCTATATTCTTTGTAAATTTTTTCAATCGTTTTATAATAAATTTTATACGCATATTCACGTTTTAAGTATGTTTTAAAAAGCTGATTGATTGTACTGTCTCTGTTTTCAATTATCAAAAATGTGTCGTTAATTTGCGATGTGGTGTATGTGTCTATGTTTTTGTCATAGAATTTTTCAATAGCAGATGAAAGGCGCTCCTGCACCTCTTTTTGCATTAACAACATTTCTTCTTTTTCTTGTTGCTTTGCTTCTTTTTCAAGTTGTTTTTGTTTTTTATATGTTAATTGCTCGCGTTGTATCGCGTTATTTTTTTGAACTTGGTCGATAAATGCGCCCATTTTTTCCACTTCCTTCTTATTTTCTTTATTTTCCACACGATCACCCCCGCATTTTTTATGCCATTATATCATAAGAGGGCGGGGAAGTGTGATTTATTTTTCTTTTATAAAATTTAAAAAATTATTGAGATGTTGTGTCATAGCTTGCTCGAACGCTTGCGCGTCTTCGATTGTGTCGTCGTATACGATATCATACCAACAACCCGTCACGTATGTTTGAATATCTTCTATGGTTGGCTCGTGCATGCCTTCCTCGTCAAGCCATGAAATAAAATCGCGTATGATTAATAATTTATCGATGTTTGAAAGTTCCATTTTTTTATCCCTCCATTTCGATTCCTTCATATTCACACAAAAATTTTTGTATAAAACTTTTGAGCTCTTCCGTGTTTTTCGCGTTTAGTTCTTTTTTTAAGTTTTCGATGTTTTTCAAATTACTTTGAGTGGGTAATAGTAGCCAACCCAAAAAACTTACAATATAATTTTCCGCCCTAGATATGCCATTTTCATTCATGTAATTTATAACGTGCTTGTCGTATAATTTCATTAATTCGTCCATGCAAAACTCCCCCCTTTTTAAAATAAAAATACTGCAAGCGTTTTCCCTAAAGTTGCCACGTGTTGTTCATAACGTTTCAAAAACTTGTTCCCGCGATATGTTCGTGACACTTTTAAATTAAAAATACATTCAAATTCTAAAAAGTGTTGCTTAGCAATGTGAAAACTAATACATGTGGGGTTATTTCACCGTCAACCCACGTCTTAACTCTAAAATGTGAGTCGCCACTTTCCAAAAAATCGTATGTAATGCCGTCACATTCAAAAATAAAATTTTTTCCACTTGGTGATTTTGAAATCTTGCGAACTTCTAAAGGCTTGACACCCTCAAGACTGATATATTTCATACTAGCACCTCCTCAATTCTCAATAATATACTTAGCGCCACTCGTTCTATATGTACAATTAGCACCCTTGAAAAATCTATAAACAACAACGCCGTTGTCTTTTGCGCTTGATAGATAAACATCAAACAAGGCTTCTAAATGTTTGAAATTATACGTTGCAATCACAAAACTATATATATTTTTTGGTGTAACTTCTTTTTCTTCGCCTTTGTGTTCTTCCAAAAATTTTTTTATTGTTTGCGCGCGTTCACGTTCTGATAACTCTTTTGTATTTTCCCATATGTATATAAATTCGTCTTTTTTGATTGTTGGCAGTTTCATTGCATAACCCCCTAAAATTCATATATATATATGATTGTTTGTTCTTTTTTATCTTTTCCATATAACGTGATTTTCCCATGTGTATAATTTGTGAGTGCGGTTGTTATGTCCAAAACAATATTTTTTTCGATTTGTTCGTATTCCTTTGCCAAAACGTCTGTTGTGTAACGTCCTAAGCGTTCAATTGGATTTTCTTTTGATATGTCAATTGTGTTACAAATTTTTTCTATTTTATAGCCATTTGAAAAAGCCAACCTTTCAAACAGCATTACAAGATTAATGTTCATGGTATAACCCCTCCTTTTTTTATCTTGCTATAAAATCAACGTATATGTCGTCAAGCGTCCATTTTATAGAGTGATACAAACTACATTTTTCTTGCACTCTGTAAAAGTGCCACGCTTTTTTTATATAGTCAATTAATATTTTTCTTTTCATTCTTCTTAAAATGTAATCAAAATTATATTTTTTCATGTTTAACCCTCCTTGGGATAATATTTGCACTTTTTGCACTCGTCCGCGCGTGTCATTTTGTTGAACTGTTGGCAGTAGAAAACGCCGTTTTTAATTTGTGAAATAAGCTGTAAATCTAGCCCGTTAGTGCATGAATTATTTATATCTTTTTTGGTTGTTGTTTCCTTCATTTTCTTCCGCCTCCTTTTGCTTTGTAAAATTGTAGCTGTCGCTTGACTTGCCGTGTATTTCTATACAAGAAAACCCCGCACTTTTTAAAATTCTTATGAAACAACTTACGCCAACGCCTCCCTCAAAATAAGGCAGTGCACCATATCCCGCACCATATCCGCACGCGTCGTGGCTTGTTATGTTTTCATTGTCTTTTAGTGCTTTTTCTTTCATTTTAAAAATAATTCTTAAAATAGAATTGTTTTTGTTGAAAGCTTCGGCAATTGCTGAGGACTCTTTATCATAACCGCAACCGCTAGCCGTGCCCGTTGTTTGTCCTGTGTAGGCTGTGAAAACGTACGCCGTCGGATTGTGCCCCCAAGTACGATTGCGCACCCACTCAACAGAAATAGAAATATTTTGTATTTCTTCAGCCTGTTCAATGCTTTCAATTTTTTCAAGTTTTGTTTGCAAGCGTTTTTTATATTCTTTTTCGATTTTTTTGGTTGCTATTTCAACGGCTTGCTCTCTTGTGATTTTGTTGTTTGCTAATTGTTTTACACGTAAATCTGTCAAATAGTGTTGCAACATATATGTGTTTTCTTCTTGTATTTCTTTTAGGTCTCTAATTCTATAAGCTTCGTTTTCTTCAACCGCTTTTTTTCTTAATAGTTCAAATTTTTCCATAATTAAAACCCCTCTCAATTTTTAAATTCTAAAGAGATAAGAAAAGCCCACCTTGACAATTTTATTTTTTTGGTTTAATATTTAAATATCTTGAAATAACACAATGCCGCTCGCTAGATAATTATTTTCGTAATATGTCCACGCGTCTGCGTCGTTGTTTGTTAAATCTTGATGCAATTGATGGCGAAGAGTAGTTGAGCATTTTTCGGGATATTTCAAAAGGTGGATAAGTCCTTGAAATATCAATATAATTACAAAAATTTTCAAAATAAAGATTGTTAGTGCTCTAATTTTCTTTTTTGTTAATTTTTTCATTTGTTTAGGCTCCTTTCGTTGTCGATTGTGTGGGGCTTGTTTGTGATATTGTCCGCCAAGACTTTGCTATCACTTACAAGCTTTTTCTTTTCTTATCTTAATCATATTATACCACCATCGGTCTACCGTGTCAACATATTTTGCAATATTTTTTATGTTTTTTTTAGATATTTTTCAATTGCTTCTCTGAGTACTTGCGTATATGTTTTATTTTCTTTTTTTAGTTTTTCGTCAAACGCTTCCGCCATATATAACGGTACTTTGACAGTGTATCTCTTAATTATTTTCTTTTCGTTTTCTAGTTCTTTTTTGTAGTCTCTTCTTTGTTCGCCCATATTCTCACCACCTTTTCATTTCTTATTTACATTATACCATTAGCGGTCTACCGAGTCAATACATTTTTAATATATTTTTCAACAATATTTTAATGCAAAAATCGCTATATACTCACATAGTGCCACACCTGGCGCGGTGTTTATATGTGAGTGTTTTTATAATATAGATACACACGCGGGGACACACACAACATATAATAATTAATATATTGACGTTGTAGTGCGACGCGATACAATGACAATATATGTATATACTAATTGAATATAATAATAAATATATGTAACCTCGAGTGTTTGGCGTTTTTCTACCTAAATATAATATATAATGCATTAAAAACGCATTACTTTCGAGAGGTTATGACGTGGACACATTGCCATAACTGTACTTGCGGGCGTTCGGTTCTGACCTGCTTAGTCAAAAGACGCCCCCGCCCCTATATTTGAAGAGACCCCAGGGGGTGCAGTTACCTCATAAAAAATTTCTATTTCGCAAAAAGACTCTCTTTTCCAGTTTTTGCAAGGGATAGAGTTGAAAATATGGTAAAAACTTGCAAAAAGAATAAATAATATATATAATATTTATAGAATAAATCCTTTTACACTAAACTGATTGAGACGAAGAAGGGATAGTGAAGTGCAAAAGTCTTTATTTAATATATATAATAACTTTCTCACTAAAATGGGTATAAAAAATCTTGGTAATATAGACGTATAAGGCGTTAGCGAGGAAAAGTATATATGCAATTTAGGAGCAAAAAAGTGCAATAAAAATGCAAGTTTATGAAGGGGTAAGAAGAGGAATCCAAAGAGTCCAGAGTTAGTCAGAATTATTAATTTAGAAACGGGAGAAGTAAAGAAAGAGAAGTATAGAGAAACAGACAATCCGTTTTCGACGAAGGGATATATACCAAAGATGAATGGAAGCTTTGTGAAGATTCATTACTTTAAAGAAATGCCAAAGGAATGTAGTGTACTTGATTGCGGGAGATTTTATAAGTTGTTAGAATATATAATAGGAGATAACCAATTATTAGGAGTACGATCTAGTAGAGGTTATAGACCTATGGGCATCAAGAAGATGGCAGAGATATTTGAATGTAGCGAAAGAAGTGTTAAAAGCTTTTTAAAGAAGTTTGAGACACTAGGAATAATAAAGAAGGCAAATATGGGAGAAGAGATGTGGTATGGAGTGAATCCATTATATGCATTGAAGGGAAAATATTTGTCGCAAGTAGCATTTATGATATTTCAAGATGAGCTAGTGGGAGAAATCCCAGACTGGGCGATTAAGGAATACATGGGTGCTATATAAGTGAATATAAACGGCTTATAAGGAGTCGATAATGTAAGTTTAGATGTAAAAGTCTGAGCTTGTATTATCGGCTTTTTTTATTTGTTTTGGAGGAATGGAAGATGAAGAATTTTTTAGTTTCAGTTTTAAGTGCATTAATAATTGGATTTATAGTGATTAGTTTGATAACAATACCAATCTTGCTATATGTAGCGACTTGTTCGATTATGTGGGGAATAATTGCGATGATTTTGTGGATTTTTGGTTTGCAACCAATAGCAATGGAACTAATCGGATTAATAGTACTGTTCATAATGGCGACGTTAGGTTTTAAGGTGTTTAAAAACGAAATAGTAGATAAGTAATTTAGTGGCGCACTAATTGCTTTAAAAGCTTTTAAAGACGCCGTTAAATATATCGCGGGATAGTGCAACGGTAGAACACTGGTCTCCTTAACCAAAGATGCAAGTTCGATTCTTGCTCCCGCTACCAAATTATAGCCAGGTGGTCAAGTGGTGAAGACATCACGCTTTCAATGTGATAACACGAGTTCGATTCTCGTTCTGGCTACCAAATATTGCGGTTATGGTGTAACGGTAACACGCTGGATTCATGCTCCAGAGTAAAAGTTCGAATCTTTTGTCCGCAACCAATACTGGGAGTTAATTCAATTGGTAGAAGCCGTGCCTTGGACGCACGAGGTTGCCTGTTCGAGTCGGGCACTCCCAACCAAAAGTGAATATTGTAAAATGCTCCTCGCTCGGCTTATATGAGTAACGCATATAGGTAGCGCAAGAAGGTCGATATTCACTCAATTTATACCTTATATTTTCATTATCTGGAGGCTGAACCTTATTCCTTTCTTTCAGCTCTCCAGCTCCATGCGGGTTTAGTTTAAATGGCAGAACGGCAGTCTCCAAAACTGCAAGATGGACGTTCAAATCGTTCAACCTGTGCCAATATTGCAGAATAAGCGAACTGGTAAAGCTACTTGGCTTTGAACCAAGAATGTGGTGGTTCGAGTCCACCTTCTGCATCCAAAATGGTGGAAGTATTTCAATGGTAGAATGCTAGACTGTGACTCTAGAGATATGGGTTCAATTCCCATCTTTTACCCCAAAATGATAACGTAGCTCAGTAGGTAGAGCAACTGGCTGTTAACCAGTAGGTCGTGGGTTCAAAACCTACCGTTATCGCCATACATTGGAATGTAGTTCAATGGTAGAGCACTCGGCTTATATCCGAGGAGTTGCTGGTTCAAGTCCAGCCATTCCAACCATTGCCTTTTTAGTTTAATTGGTAGAATATCTGTCTTCCAAACAGAAGGAGACGGTTCAAAACCGTCAAGAGGCTCCAAAAATGATAGATTAGCCAAGAGGAAAAGGCAAGATTCTGCAAAAGTCTTATCAAAGGTTCGAGTCCTTTATCTATCTCCAATTATGGCAAGTTAATCCAGAAAGTCTGGAGCTTCCCTGCTAAGGAATGCGTACACAGTTGTGTATGTAGTGCAAGTCTACAGCTTGTCGCCATTTATGGTATGGTAACTTAGACGGCTCTAAGCACTGTCTTGAAAACAGTTGGTGTGTAAAAGCATGGGGCTCGACACCTCACCATATCGCCAAATGCTTCTCTAGTTCATCGGTAGAATAACGCTCTTGTAAAGCGTAGAGATTAGTTCAATTCTAATGAGAAGCTCCAAAATGCTAAGATAGCTCAGACGGCAGAGCATCTGGTTGAAGCCCAGAGTGTCGCTAGTTCAATTCTAGCTCTTAGCACCAATGCTCAAGTAGTCGAATTGGAATAGACACCAGTCTTAGAAGCTGGAATTTGCAAGTTCGAGTCTTGCCTTGAGTACCAAAATGCTCGAATAACCGAATTGGAATAGGTATTTGGTTTAAGCCCAAAGTTTTGTGGGTTCGACTCCCACTTCGAGTACCAAAAGGAGAATGCAAATGATAACAGCAAATGAGTATTTAAAAATAATAGTACAGAAGAAAAAACTGAAACAAGCAGAAATACTGCGAAAAATGAACAGCTTAGGCATGGGAAAAGATGGTGTGCCAATAAACAAGCAACATATTTCTAACATTTTAAATGGAATAAGACCGTTATCGCCTTATATGGCAAGAAAGTTTGAGATTGTTCTTGAGTTAGAAAAATATAGTGTTGTAAAAATGGTTGGTTTTCCAAACGGTGAAAAGAGTATGCAGACGTTAAAAGATATTGATAAGTTTGAGGAGATTTTAAAAGGCAAGAACGAGAAAAAACAATAAAAGAAATAATAGGTCTTTTAAAGACAGGCAAAAAAATAGACGAATATTCTTTTTATGCTATGTGTGAAAATCTTCATGCGCTTCTTTTGGATTTATATGATTGTGAAAAAAACAATCCTAGGAATAAGGAAGAAGCAGAAAAAAGGGCTTGTAAATACGTTATAACAGTTTTAATACCAACACTAGAAAAACGAATGACAATATGTGAAATAGAGTATCAACACAAGTATTATTATTTGTGGGAAAAAGCGTATGCGTTAGCTGGTAGAAGGTCACTAGAACATTTTATAGACTACATGGAAATGGATAAAGTAAACAAAGTTTTAAGTGGAAGAAGAGAAATATTGAAGCCATTTATATATTATCTAAACAAAATTACTTTTGATGAAACCTTAAGGTATATCATTTGTTCTTATTATCCTTCGGCTGGCAAAAGCTTCGTTTCAACATTTTATAGTGCATGGCTTTATGGTCTTGATGTAAATAATTCAATAATACGAATGAGTTATTCAGAGGACTTAGTGTTAGGTTTTAGTAGAAGTACAAAAGAAATCATATCAAGCCCGAGATTTGCAGAAGTGTTTCCAGCATTCAAGTCGTATAATGGTAATCCGTTTTCAACAAAGATTGTAGATAACTGGAAGCTAAGGGACGCAAGCGTTGTTTATTCATATATGGCTATTTCAAGAGACGGACAGGTAACAGGTAAAAGAGCAAATAGAGCCATGATATTTGATGATATGAC
Source organism: Clostridia bacterium (assembly GCA_017462965.1). Taxonomy (GTDB): domain Bacteria; phylum Bacillota; class Clostridia; order TANB77; family UBA1234; genus UBA1234. The sequence goes on from JAFTQC010000052.1 coordinate 10,857, forward strand.
TAAGGGTGCTGACGAAGCCACTAATAGTGCAATACATGCAAAATATTACGACCAATGGAAGACTGAATGGATAAACAGAACAGATGGTAAAAGAACAAAATTTATATTTGTTGGTACGATGTGGTCGCCAGAAGATATTTTAAATAGAGTTACTCAAGATAGAGAGTCATTATCAGAGGTTGTCCCGAGTAAATTGTTTAAATATTGTTGGGAAACAACAGACGGCACAAGCGTATTTATAAGAGTTCCTTTATTAGATGAAAACGACGAAACAACTTGCGATATTATCATGTCGACAGAAGAGGCAAGACAGTTAAGAGATACAACAGATGAGTTTTTGTGGTCTTGTGTTTATCAACAATCACCAATTCCACCAACTGGATTGAATTTTGCAGATGAATTATTGAATCATTATGAAAGACTACCAGTAAATCCAGACGGCAGTCCTGCTTATAGCAACTATAGCCTGGCTGTTTTAGATACAACAAGAAAAGGAAAAGATAATGTTTCGATGCCGATTTTTAAAACAGATGGAGAAAGCTATTATTTTATTGATTGCTTATTCAAAGCAAAGGCTATGACTGATATGTATGATGAAATTATTGCTAAGATAGAAGAACATAACATTACATGGTTAGTTGTAGAAAACAACACAGATACATCCTTAAAGACATTATTAGACCAAAAACTTAAAGAAAAAGGCATTGTTACATGTGTTATAACAGAAAAATACAATACAGTAAAAAAAGAAATGCGTATTATGCAAAATCAAGGATTAATAAGAAAGTTACTTTATTTTAAAGACAAAAGAAGTTATACAAAAACTAGCGATTACGGACGATTTATGAGCAATCTGACTACATACAGCTTTGATTATCCTAATAAACATGATGATGCGCCAGATAGTTTGTCGTTATTTGTAACAGAAATAATTTTAGAAAAGGGGAAACCAAGCAAGCCACAACCAATTAATAGGTATATGCTTGGAGTGTAAAAAATGAAAATGATGAATCAAAAGAAATTAAAAATTGGATATAAAGAATATGAGATCGTAAGAAAAGATGAAGTAATAGATTTACCAAATGAGTGTTACGGCAAAATTGACTATGATAATGAGATTATAGAAATTTCTACAAAGTATAGCCAAAATCAAAGAAACGCGACTTTTCTTCATGAAATGTTTCATGGTATATTTGCAAAATTGGATAGAGATGACTTGAGAAATGATGAAGTTGTTGTTAATCAGTTAGCAACCGAACTATATATGATTATAAAAGAAAATCCACATATATTTTCTATGAAGGATATTTAGGAGGTACTAAAGGAATATATGTAGTGATTGTTTACACCAATTTCGTTGTATGACTGATAGATATGAGAATAGACAACGTGATTTCATGTTAGATGTTGAAAGAAAAGAAACATATGACGGTCAAATAATTATCTATGTTAAAAAATGTAAAAAATATGTGCGTGGAAAAAGGTTTAAGTATTGACAAAAATTTTTTTTCTGCTAAGGTAAAGAATAGAGAGAGTACGCGATGAGTGTACGGGATAAAGATACTTAAAATAAGGTGGAGGGCAACGTATCTTACGGTTCATCTCCATTTAAAATACGCTTGAGACGGGCGATAAATATACAATGTTATATTTGTCGTTCGTTCTTTTTTTATATGGAGGTTTAAAGGGCAGAAACAAATAATACAGAATTGAATAAAGCACAAGAGAACAGTTTAGCTGGGGTGTCATTTTTAAGTGATACACCGATTGTCACGCCAACAAATGAACCACAAAAAGTTTTCTTTGGGAGAAAAACAATTTATTCTTCATTAAAGAAAAACGAACTAAGTTCTAAAAAAATAGTTCAGATATTGCCGAGGGTTTTAAGAATCCATGCGCAAAATGCAAGTGAAATAGAATATCTGTACAACTATTATAAAGGTCAACAACCAATTCTAAGTAAGCAAAAGAAGGTAAGACCAGACATAAACAATGTTACTTTAGAAAATCACGCTTACGAAGTTGTTGAGTTTAAGAAATCACATGAGTTTGGAGAGCCTGTGCAATATGTACAAAAAGGTGAAAAGGATAGCGAGAAAGTTAATCCAGAATTATCTTTACTAAATAAATATATGGAGAGTGAAGACAAATCTAGTTTAGATAACTTGCTTGCTGAATGGCAAAACATCTGTGGCACTGCTTATCGTTGGATAGACCAAGATAAGAAAGATGACGAAGATGAAGCACCTTTTGAAATATCAATTCCAGACCCACGAAGAACATTCGTAGTGTATTCAAATGGAATTAAAGAAGAACCATTGTTTAGTGGATATATCAGCTATTTTACAGATGTTGATATTGTTACTCAAGAAGAAAGTCAGTATAGAGTTATTACAATTTATACTGATAGTTTCATGATGGAAGTTAAGGAACAAAATGGTGTATTCACTGTTATAGAACAAGATTTAGGCGTAGATATAAAGCTTGGAGAAGACAAAGAACCTATAACGGAATATCCACTTGTTATAAAAGGTCAAAGAATAATTGAATACCCACTTAATCATGCAAGACTAGGTTTAATTGAGGTTGTAATGACACAATTAAATGCAATAAACAAAATTAAATCGGACGATTTAGATGGAATCGACCAATTCGTTCAAAGTTTATTAGTGTTCGTAAACCAAGATGTAACAGTAGAAGATGTAAAAGCTTTAGAAGAGGCTGGAGCATTAAAAGTGTATACATCAGACCCTAGTAAACCAGCAGACGTTAAATTGCTTACACAACAAATGTTACATAGCGAAACGAAGATTGTGACAGATGACATTTATAATAACATTTTAACAATTTTGGGTATACCAAAGCTAAATAACAAACCATCTGGTGGCGACACGGGACAAGCAAGATTGCTTGGTGAAGGTTGGACAATGGCTTATCAAAGAGCAAAACAAGATGATTTGAATTTTAAGAAAGCTGAAAGACAATTTTTAAAAGTGGCGTTAGAAATATGCAAGTTTTATGACAAGATAAAAAAATTAAAAATGTCAGACATAGACATAAAAATACCTCGTGATAAATCAGACAATTTATTAGTAAAAGCGCAATCATTAATTCAATTATTAGAAGCTGGAGTACATCCAGAAATTGCATTTACAGTAGTAGGATTGTTTGGCGATCCGCACGATGTATATCTAAAGAGTTTGAACTATCAAGGCGAAGACTTTTGGAAAAAAGTTAAAGATGTAGCAGAAAATAAACTTGCTACAGGAGAAACAATCAAAGGTACTAGCAAAGATAGCTTAAATAAAAATAATCCAGCTGAGGGGGTTAATGCTCAGCCACACAAAAACGAGGACGGCTCGGTAAAAAACGGTAGTGTGAGAAAAGAGGTAAAGAATGGATGAAGAACTAAACAAAATTCTAGGTGATGAAAGCTTAGATAACGAAGCAAGAAAAGAAGCTATTAAAGCTTATGTAGGAACTGGATTTGTGCCTATGAGTAAACACTCAGAACAAGCACAAAAACTTTCAACATTGAAAACAGAGTTTGAAGAGTACAAGAAAACTAAAATGACGGACGAAGAAAAAAGAGAAGAAGAGGCTAAAATTGCTAAAGAAAAAGAGCAAACTACAAACCGCTTACTTGCTCAAATGTTTGCCGAAAATGTTTTTTCAAAAGCTGGATTCCAAGAAGATGATTACAAGGACATTATACCTAACATTTTGCAAAGCGATGCAGAAGCTACAAAAAAAGTTGCAGAGAGCATTCGTGATTCAATGTTAGCTCAAAAGAAAGCAATCGAAGAAAGTGTTATGAAGAAGATTGCTGATGGTCAAAAAAAGCCAGATGGCGGAAATAGTGACAAAACAAACGAAAATGAAACAGATTTAAGCAAACTTCAAAAAGGATTAGTAGAAGCACAAAAAGCAAATGATTTTGCAAAAGTTGCTTACTTTACAAGAAGAATCCAAGAAGAACAATTTAAGAACAAAAAATAATAAGAGGAGAGATTCTAAAGGGAACAAAATGGAACAATTACAAGTTTTGGTGTACTAAATTATTCTGGTATGCTATTTAACAAAGGAAATACAAGAACACCATTACTAAGTATGATAGGTGGAAAAACAAAATATACAAATCATGTAGAGTATGTATTATCACAAACATACGCTAGCGAAGATGGAGATATTCCAGATGTATCTGAAAATGGTTCATTAACAGCTCCAGAAGCAAGTTATATCACAAGAGAACAAGCAACAAACGTAACTCAAATATTCCATGAGAGCGTTGCAATTTCTTACGCAAAACAATCTAACATGGGTACATTATCTGGTGCAAATGTTGCAGGACAAGAAGCAAATCCAATGAACGAGTTAGATTTCCAAGTAGCAAGAAAAATGAACAAAATTGGTAGAGCTATTGAAAAAACTTTCATTCAAGGTACATACAACAAAGCTACTACTGATGCAGAAGTAAATAAAACAAGAGGTTTAGCTCAAGCTATAACAACAAACGTTATAGATGGTGCTGGTGCTCCATTAGATATTTGGATGCTTAATGATTTAATGATTAAGATGAAAGATAACGGAGCAGATATTACAAATCTTGTTGCGTGGTTAGACACAACAACAATCAACCAATTAAATGGTAGCGCTGTTGAAAATGGTTTAACTGTTGTACCTGCTTCAAGAAATGAAAATGGTATCAATGTAAGAAGCATTGAATTACCTTCTGGAGTTATAACAATCGCAAATGGTGAATTTATTCCAGCAGGAACAGCATTCTTACTAAACTTTGATGTAATTAGTCCAGTTGAACAACCTGTACCACAAAAAGGTAACTTCTTCTTAGAAGAACTTGCTAAAACAGGTGCTGGAGAAAAATATCAAATCTTCGGACAAATCGGTTTAGACTATGGTGCTGAGCACTTACATGGTAAGATTACTGGATTATCTACAACATTCACAAAACCAGCTGGTAAGAAAGTTGTAGTAGTAGACCAAGTGTCTGCCTAACCAATAAAAATAACGTTATGTTGTGCTGAGTATTCGGCACAGCATGACGATTATATATATGTGAGGTGAACTAAGGAAAATAGAAGTAGTTAGAGAGTATAACGACTTGAAATTAAAACGACTTGTTAAAGTAGGCGAAGAGTTAGAAGTAACAAAGGAAAGACTAGCTGAAATAGAAAAAGTTGAAAAAGAAAGAAAAATTAAACTTGTTAAGGTTGTAGAAGAAAAAGAAGAACCAAAGCAAGTCGAAAATAAAAAAGCTAAAAAGAAGTAGGTGAGCTAAAGGTCATTAGAGGAAATGCTAAAAGTGATGCGCTTAAAAGCGTTAGATAATGCAGATGACACAAGCAAAGATGCTTATTTCAAAATGTATTTAGAGGATGCAAAAAACATACTTCTTGATAGAATATATCCATTTGAACACGAAATTATTGAAGTGCCAAGTCGATATCAAAACTGGCAACTTCGAGCAGGAATAGAACTGTACAATCAATTAGGCGAAGAAGGCATTGTATCGTATGGTGAAAACGGATTAAGTTATTCCAGAAAAACTGATTTATTGTCAGAAGGATTAATCTCAGAATTACCACCACCTCGTGCAAAGGTTATTGGCGGTGATGCTACATGAAAAGAAGTTTCTTAAAGAAAATATACATTGCGAAGAGATTAGAAAGAACAATCGACGACAATGGACATTATATTGAAAGATACGATAAACCAGTTGAATATATGATGAATGTACAACCTATGAATGCTGGGCTTGAAATGGAAGCATACGGTACAAAAGCAATGCAAATGCAGAAAGCTATTTGCAGATATGCAGATTTCAAGGATATGTTTACAGAAAACGATGTTGCATATTTAGACGGAGCTTCTCCAGAAGACGAAGAAGTAAATGGGATGAATGCTAATTATCGAATTGAAGCTGTACTTAACCAAAATAAATGTATAGCAATCTATTTTGAAAGAAGAGCTGGTAGATAAGGGCACAAACAACTAAAGTAAATCTTACTCAAAAAGCAATGGAAAAATTAATGGCTAAAGCTAAAGCAATCGAAGAAAAATTGCCAGAGGTTGCGGAAAGAACAGTAAATAGAGCTTGTGAAGAGGGCAAAGAAATTATCTTTGAAAAAGCTCAGAATATGCGATATGGACATGATTATTTAGAACAAGAAAAGAAGGCTTATCAAGAAAGCTTTGTAACAAAAGCAACAAGAAAAGGCAAACGAATAGTTGGATATATTCAAACAAACAATCCGCATGCTGTGTATGCAGAAAATGGAACAGGTGTAGTTGGAAGCCAAAATCCGAACACTGCAATAAAAGGTTGGGAGTATGATGTTAACCAACATGGTGAAAAAGGTTGGAACTATTTTGCTGATGGCAAGTTCCATCATACAAAAGGTCTGCCAGCATTCAAAATTTATTATTCTACAGGGCAAGAGTTGAGAAAGAGAATCAAGGAAATATTTAAAGAAGAAATGAAGGGATATAAAGGCTAGCGAATATAGAAAACGAAGTATTTAAATATGCAAAACAATATATAACTGAAAATTCGATGTATGCTCCTTTTGTATCACGAGAAACAATAATTCAACCAGAAATATTTCCGATAATCACGATTAAAGAAATTGAAGATAACTTAAGAGAAGAGACTCTTTCAAAATCTGAACAAAAGCTAAATTTGATTTATGAGATAGAAATATTCTCAATGGATCGTGTTACGAATGGAGTTAAAGTTTCCAAAATGGAAATAACAAAAGAATTAATTAATTTGGTGAATGAAGTCTTTGAAAATTATTTTGGCTTCACTAGAGTATCAAAAAGACCGATGCCAAATATTGATTTAGATGTAGATAGATTTTATTTAAGATACGAAGGTATTTATGATACAAATACAAAGAAAATTTTTAGGAGGTAATTAAAAGGAACGAGAATACAGCTTATAGCGATATTGGAACACTTTTATATGTAAAAGGTGAAACAGATTATAAGGTATTAGTACCAATTAAAAGCGTACCTGCATCTGGTAGTGAACCAGAAACAATCGAAGTAACAAGCATGAGTGACGCAAGAAAAGTTTATATCATGGGTAGACAAGATAGCCCTGCTCAATCATTTACATTTAACAGAACTGCTACAAATTATGAAGCGGTAAAAGCTATATGTGATGGAACAGAAAAAGAGTTTATGGTTGTATTTAGTGATGGTACGGGTACATACATAAAAGGACAAGCAAGTGTATATAAAAACGAATTAGGCGTAAATGCGGTACAAGAAGCTACATTAACTATCACTGCTATTGACATTCAAGACAAAACAGCAAGTGAAGTTACAAGTTTAATACCAGCAAGCGTTTAAAAGAATAAATAAATGGAGGTAAACTACAATGAAAGCAATTCAAATTGAAGTAGATGGAAAAGAATATGTATTAGGCTTCTTTACAAGAAAAGACATAAAGGTTGCAGAGAAAAAAGGTTTGAAAATAAACAAAATAGAAGAAGAAATGTTTACGCAAACAGATAAACTTTTTTATACAAGTTTACTTGCAAAACAACCTACAATTACAGAATCAGAAGCTGAAGAAATAATTGAAAAGTTCTTAGAAGAGGGTGGAGACTTAAAAGAAATCATAAGTTTCTTATCGGAACAAATGGCAAATTTTATGTCATCCCAAACTGGGAAGAACAAGAAAAAAATAGTCAAACAAATCGACTTATAGAAAGTGGAGAAGAACCTAAAAAATATACTTCTTTAATAGAGTTCTTTAATGACTATCTTTTACCATTAGCGATTACATTCGGTATGCCTATAGCAGAGTTTTGGGAAGAAGAGCCAGACCTTTTATGGACATACCGAAAATCATATATAGAGCAAAAAAAGATGGAAAGTGAAATGATGAATTATAATGCGTGGTTAAACGGATTGTATGTATATGATGCAATATCTGTTGTAGCACATAATTTATTCGCAAAGAAGGGTACAAGCCCTAAGAGCTATTTTGAAAAACCACTTGAATTAGGTAAGAATATTTCAGAAGAAGAAAAAAGAAAAAAACTAGAAGATAGTATAAGAGAATCTCTAAAACAAAAACAAGAAATTTTGAAAAGAAAAGAAGTGAAAAAAGAAGGTCAAACGATAAAGAATTAGACGAAGAGCTAAAAATAGAGGTTGGTGTATCTGCGACAACAACAAGTGATTTCAAAGATGCTGAAAAAGGCTTAAAACAGCTTGAAAAAACTACAGACAAAACTAACGAGAAAATGAAAGACACAGCCAAAAAGGTTAAGCTTATTTCAGATGAAATTAGAGCATTAGCACAAGAAGCAAAAAAAATAAACCAAGTTGCTATTGGCAAAAATTTGCAGATGTTAGCTGGAGAAGTTCGTAGAGTTGAGACGAAAGAAGCTAATAAAACAAAAATAAGAGATGTTGCGGGAAAGGTAAAACATTTTGATACTGCAAAGGGCACAAGTTTTTCAAAAGATTTTCAAGAGGCTTTTACGGGTATAAATGTTAATTCTTCATTAAATGATTTGGTTACAAAGGCAAAAGAGCTTGGCAATACAGACATGGCAAAAGGTATAAGAGAATTTCAACAAGAACTTAACAAAGAAAAAGGAATGCAGGAACTAAATGAACAAGTAAAAGAAGTGAAAAGTTCTTTAGAAAAATTAGGATATGATTCAACAACAATAGATAAATTTGAACAAAAAATAAAAGATACAACACAGGAAACAAACAAGCTTACAACTAGTCTAAGAAAAGTTTCAGAGGTGGCTCAAACAATAAATTCTATAATACCTAGATTTGTAAGAACAGCATTATCAATACAAGGATTAAAAACAATATTTAATACTATTATTGGTGGATTCAATAAAATTATAGGTGTTACAGAACAAAGTAGTGCTTATATAGAAAATCTGCATATGTTTGAAGTTTCAATGGGTAGAGATAAAACAAAAGATATGTTAGATGATGCGAACAAGTATTATAAAAGAGGTATTGAATTTCAAAATCAACTACATGAAGCTTTTTCTACAAACATGTCAGACACATTAAAATATCAAGGTTTATTTAATCAAATGGCTAAGTCAATGAGCATACCAGCAGAGCAAGCGTACTTGTTATCAGAAAACTTTACTAAGTTAGGGTATGATCTAAGTTCATTGTTTAATCTTGATCCAGAAGACGCAATGCAAAAATTGAGGGCAGGTTTAGCAGGTCAAACAAAACCATTAAGAGATATAGGTTTAGATATAACACAACAAACACTTGCTCCAAAACTAAAAGAGCTAGGAATAGATAAAAGCGTAAAACAATTAACACAAGCAGAAAAAATGGTTCTTAGATACATAGTTGTTTTAGAACAAGCGAAAGCTTCACATGGTGATTTTGCAGACACGATCGACCAACCAGCGAACCAATTAAAAATTCTTAAAGAGCAAATAAAAGAATTAACACAAGCTTTTGGAAATATGTTTTTGCCAATACTTAAAAAAATATTGCCATACATAAATGGTTTTGTAATGGCTTTAAAAGAAGTAATTAATGTTTTAGCTGGGCTGTTCGGTTATACAAAAGACATGGGACAAGGAATGAGCTCTGTAAATGCAGAAGAAATTGACTTGGGCTATGGTGAGGAATTAGAAGAAGCCAAAAAGTTAAAAAGCTATACATTAGGGTTTGATGAGTTAAATGTTTTAAAAGAAGATGATTCAGATTCTAATAGTGCTGGACTTGGTGGAGCAGTTGATTCAAGATTGTTAGAAGCAATGGAAGAATACGATAATAGAATGGGCGAAGTTGCAAATAAAGCAAGAGAAATAAGAGACCTTATTATGGAATGGCTAGGTTTTATCCAAACAGTAAATGAAGAGGGAGAAATAACATGGACATATCTTGATGAAGGATATACAGGTCTTGAAAAAATAAAAACCATTGCAATGGCTTTGCTAGGAATCAAATTAACGTTTGGCTTATTGAATACTTTAGCCAATCTAGGTGTAATGTTAGATGGTTTGGGCAAATTAAAAAATATTGTGATAGCGAATAAATCTGTATTTTTAACAATCGGAAAAGTTTTAGCTAAAATAGCTATTATTGTTTGGACAGTATTAGCTGTTTGGGCGACAATTAAAGGAATCTTAGACGGAACATTGACGCCTTTACAATTATTCTTTAGTTCAGTAGCTAGTATAATGGCTGTTGTTGCAACAATTTTAATTTTAACCAAAAGTATAGGTATAGCACTTGTTGGAGGAATTATAACTGCGCTTGCAATATTGATAGTTATTGTTGCAAAGTATTGGGATGAAGTAGTTTACATGGTTAAGACTGGTTGGAGCAACCTTTCAAGCTGGATATGCAAGGCTTTTACAAGTGTTGGTGAAATAGTGCTTAAAGTGTTTGTAAAAATAGGTGGAGAAGCTAAAATCCTTGGTATGAAGTTTTATGATGCTATTTGTACAATATTTGAAGGTATTGGCGATTTAATCATGGACGCTATTGGTGGTGTATTAGTATGGGTTGCAGAAAAGGTTGATAACGTGTTGAATGCTTTTATTAAACCAATCAATGAAATTGTGCAATTCTTTGGTGGAGACGGTTTTGCCGAATCTGAACTTTCTGCAAAAGTACAAGCTTGGGTTGACGAAAAAGATGCAGAACGTGAGGCAAATATTGAAAATAAACGAGACAATAGAGATGCAAATATTGAAGCTGAAAGAATGGAATTAGAAAAAACATTAAAAGGTTTGTCTGCTCTTGGTGATGATATTAGAAGTGGTTATGATGCACTTGCAGAACAAAGAAATGATGTTTACTGGTCAGAATATATGACAAAATTTGCAGAGAAACAAGCTAAAGAAGCCGAAGAAGAAGCTAAGAAGGCAGAAGAAGCTACAAATGCAACAAAAGAAAATACAAATGCAATAACTGATTTTACAAATACTATAGGCGAACAGGTTGGAGAGCTTACATCTAATATAACTGGTTCAGTCAATGTTGATACATTATTAAACGACAGCGGATTAGATGTTGCACTAGAAAAAAACGCGGACATCGAAAACGACGTTTTGGGAGAAACAGAACAAATTTCAGACGAGCTTAGCTTTTCAAACGATTTAACAGATAAGACAAATACTACACTAGGTTCGATATATAACTTCCTTAAAACCGAATTAATGACAAAATTACAAGGCATTAAGGAAGCTTGTGAGAATATTAGAATAAACATTATTCATGAACATTATTATGGTGGCGAAGGATATGCAACTGGTGGTATGCCATCAAGCGCAAGTTTATTCTACGCACATGAAAACGGAATGCCAGAGCTTGTAGGCAAGATGGGAAATAATACAGCAGTAATGAACAATGAACAAATTGTAAGTGCGGTTGCTATGGGCGTTGCGGAAGCTGTTGCAAGTGTAATGGGGGAAAGACAAACAATAGTACAAATAGACGGAAAAGAAATATTAAGCGCAACGGAAAAAGCTAAAAAAACAAGAGGATATGGAATTGTAGGAGGTGCGTTCGCTAAGGGCTAATTTTAATCCGAATCCAACAGGGAAAAACTTAGGTAAATATAATGAGGAATTTTTAGTAGTTAATGGCAAAACGTTTCCTATGGTTAGAGCAGATAGTGGCAAACAAACTGTAGCAACTATGGTTTCTGATGCGAGAAATGCACAAGGTGTTTTCATAGGGCAAAAGATAGGACGCGACCAATCAAAGGTTGAGTACGTTGCGTCCGCCTTAACGGCTCAAGAGTGGTCTGAAATATTAATGATATTTGAAAGAAGTTTTGTAAATGATGTTACATATTTTGATATGGTAACGGGTTCAAAAATTACAAGAAAAATGTACGTTAATGACAGAACAGCGTCTCCTTTAGCGGTAGATGAAGAGGGCAATGTAACTGTGTGGAAAGACTGTGCATTAAACTTAATTGATACTGGAATGTAAAGAGGTGAACAGCAAGGCAAAATGTAAGTGAAGAATACTTAATTCAAACCAAACAACAATTGAGAGGTGAATCTAAAGTTGTTGTTACGATTGGTGTTGAAGCATTAACTTTTAAAACAGCAAGTGAAGTTACTGATAATGGCAGAGTATATTACAGTGGGAATGACTATTATGGAATAAATGGTAAGCCAAGCGTAGCATATTCTACATTAGAAGAAGATTATTGGCTATTAGATGGGAAAAAGAAACTTTTACCAGAAACAAACTTTGCTGTTCAACCTTTAATAAGTGATGTAATGACAAACTCAAATTGTGAATTTGAAACAAAACCCAAAATAACAATAACTGCAAATACGACAGATATTGAATATAACTTAATCGGATTACAAATGACATTTGATGAACTTGATTATGACTTTTGTAGTGAATTTACAGTTAATGCATATATGAATGATGCTTTAGTAGATACAGATACTTATGCCAATAATATGGTTGAATGTAGATACGAAAGAGGTTTTGATAGTTTCAACAAAATTGAAATCATATTTAACAAAATGAATAAAGCGAATAGAAGATTGCGTTTAACCAAAATGTTTTTGGGGATAGGACAAACATATACACCGAATGAAATTATAGATACAAAACAGAAATGGACTATAGATGTTTTGGCAAGAGAAATAAGCGACACGGACTTTCAGATGACCATAGATAATAGTAAAAATGAATATGATGCAGACAACCCAACAGGTATAGCTCAGTATTATCAAGAAAAACAGCCTGTACAAGTAACTTATATGTATGAAAAAAATGATGGAACATTTGAACAAATTGATGGTGGGAAATTGTATTTAGTTGGTAGACCATCAACCAAAGAGTATGAAGCAACATTTGAAATAAAAGGAATGCTATATTTCTTGACAGATACTTATAAAAAGGGCATATATGTTGCTAATGGTACAAGCTTTTACGATTTGCTAGTGAACTTGTTTAATGAAGTGGGATTTGAGGAATACAAAATAGATGAGAGCTTGAAAGAAAAGTACACAACAATACCACTTCAAATGTTACCAACAAAAGAAAATATTCAATTGATATGCAATGCTACAAATATGATTTTCTTTGAAGATAGAACAGGGAAAATAAAAATCGTACCAAGAAATACAGACATTCAATCGTATTATTTGGATTTGGCAAATCAAACCGAATTTCCTAAAGTTGAGTCAATACCTAAATTGAGGGATATCAAAGTGGCTGTATATAAACCAACGGTTTCAACAGAAACTAGCAAAATATATGAAGGTAATTTTGCCGTAGCGGGTAATGAAGTTTTAAAAATTGATTATTCTTCTTCACCAGCCACAAATGCAGTAGCAACTTTAACAAATGCAACTTTAAACTCTGCCAAGTATTATGCATATTATTGTGAATTAGATGTAACAGTAAGTAATACAAGCCAACCAGTTGGAGTTATTATAAACGGAAATGCTATAGAGTTAAATAAAAGTACATATACGCTTCATGTAAATGCAGAGGGTGAAGATTGCGAAATAGATAACCCTTTAATAGATACAGAAAGTGAAGCAAGCGAAGTAGCGATGTTTTTTAGAGATTATTTAATATATAGAAATACTTATTCAACAGAAAATAGAGGAGAACCAGCGTGGGATGCTGGAGATACGATAGAGTTACAAACACAGTTTAGTGAAAAAATAAACGGAATAATAACAAGTAACGAAATTACATACAATGGAGCACTAAAAGGTAAAACGACATTAAAAGGATTAGTGTAGAGGTGAGATTAGGGAAGAGTTAATTTATGATAGAACAATAGAAGATATAACATATAAAACTAAAAAAGGTTTTTATAACTATAGTGATTTGAATCGTATTGAAAATTGGTGTTTCTATCTTGCTTCTATTCTTGAAAAATGTTCATACTTAGATGCGTCTGAAATGATTATTAAAACAAACTGGACAGCGTTAGATTTTCCGACTGCCTTTGAAATGGAACGAATACGAAGTAATATAAAATTGTTAAAAGATTCCTATGTTGCTTATAAAGAAATTCCATCGAACTTAGATTACATGACAATTGAAAAAGCGAATGATATAGAACGAATTATACACGAGCTAGATTATATATTGATGTGGATGAAAAATAACTATATTTATTCTGGTGTGGCTAATTGCGGACAGCCTCGAGTGTGGCAACAAAGATTCAGAAGGATGTACACATATTTTGTGCCACAGACATGGGCTGAACTAAATTATGAATATTGGAATGAAATAGAAAATCTAACATTTGAAAGTAAAGGGGTTGGTTACAAGTCAAGAGACACAGAATTATAAACTTAAAAAAATAGACAAAAACACAGATAAAATTTTAGATAGTATAGATTACTTGAATGAAAATTTTGCCGACATAGATGAAATTTTAAATGAAAAAATAGATGGAACAGCGGTGCCTGAGGAATTGTTTATAGCAACATTTGGTACAACAACTTTTGTAGAAATTCAGAATGCAGTAAATGAAGGAAAAATAATATTGTTGGATTATGGTGGCACGCACAGATTGCAACTCACATACATAAGTGCAGAACAATTCAATTTCGCTGGATTTGTTGATGCAAGCAATACTTTATTCAATGCAGTTTGTAAATCAACAAACGAATGGCTTTTAGAGTCAAAAGAATTAGGTGCAGGCGGAGGAAATGGCAACATATTAACATTTGAAAATATAACAGTTCCAACAACTGCGTGGGTTGAAGATACAACATATGATGAGTTTGGTTACAAAGCTGATATTTCGTGTACTGGGGTAACAGATGAGTTCTTTTCTGATGTTGTTTTTGCGGTAGCAGAAGCAACTAGCGGTAATTATGCACCAATTAGCGTAACAGGTGCAAGAACGGTAACTATATATGCAGTAGATTTGCCTAGTGCCGATATTGTAATACCTACTATTATATGTAGCAAGGGGGCTTGATTATGTTTGGAAAAACAAATGTTAAGGTTAGACCGAATGCGAAAAAGTCTCCAATATACTATGTTACTTACATAGAAAGCACAGGAACTCAGTGGATTGATACTGAGTATGCAATTAAGAATGGGGACACGGTAGAGATTTGTTTTCAGGCTACAAGCGTCCCAAGTTCAGGAGAGAGTTGGGTTTATGCTACTTGGGGAAGTGACCCAGCATATTTTCGTTGCGGTTTTTCAAATTCTGCATTTGATACCACTCGTGGTTTCACGTATTCTCAAACAGC
Source organism: Clostridia bacterium (assembly GCA_017462965.1). Taxonomy (GTDB): domain Bacteria; phylum Bacillota; class Clostridia; order TANB77; family UBA1234; genus UBA1234. Next base: position 26,105 of record JAFTQC010000052.1, read on the forward strand.
TGATAAAACAGCAAAAACAATAGGTATAGGAAAATCCACAGTTGATACTACATTAACAGCATATTTATTTTCACAACATGAATCAAGCGGTGCTGTTCATACAGCAAATTCAAAATATAAGTTATATTATTGCAAAATATATAATAGTGGTGGTTCTCTTGTTCACGATTTTAGACCATGTAGAGATGACAGTGGAGTTTATTGTTTATATGACGAAGTTTTAAAAGCGTATTTTTATAATGCAGGAAGCGGAAGCTTCACAGGAGGTGCTAGTATATGATGGGGCAAACAAATGCAATTGAAGAGATAGATAATAGCAGAATGTCATTAGTGAATTATACAATGCTGTATGATGCAGGTAATGAATGTTCTGATTTGACTGGCGGATATCAATTTTATTCATATCCAACCTATGGAACTGCAGTTTATGGAACTAAAAATACAGCCGATATTGAAATAGGTGGTTCAACTGGTGATAGCAATTGTCATAAAAATTGCTATACAAAAAACAAAATTAATTTGACTGGATATGTGGGGTTTGGAATAAATCAACAGACATTGAACAAGACACATTTAGTTGCAGGATTCATTACAACACAACCGAGTTATTCTACTAATATATGGGTTCCAAGCGGTACAATAGAAGGAGTAACTGTTGCTACTACTGGTACGATTGAGGGCGGAGATAAAAAGGAAGTTAATTGTTCTAATTTTACCTTAAATGATAGTTATTATTTTGCTTTTACAAATTATAACAAATTATCTACTAGAGCTAGTTTTTATTCTAAAATTTATTACGCATTTCTTTATAAATCAGATGATTGGCAAACTCTTGCTAATTTAGCAGGAATAACAGCCAATTCGATTGATGACATATTAACAAATTCAGCAACATTATTAGCGAATAAAGAAGCAGTAGAGTTTATGATTTACAACTGCACAGGTGAATTTATGGCAAAAGCTGTTACATCAAATACGTTCTTAACAGCACTAAATAACAGCGAATATAAAACAAAAATATACGCCAATAAACATTGGACAAAATTTTTAAATATGGTTGCTTAGGAGGAGAAGAAGAGGAGTTATTATCCAAAATTGGAGTGGAATGATAAAGCAAGTTTAATTGAGAAAGTGAAAGCAATATATAATGTTCTTAATTGGAACTCACACGAGATGAGCTTAGGAAGAGTAAAAACTAACAGAATAGAACTACAAAATAATATTGAAAGAGCAAAGGTGCCTATGTCAATCGCATTTGTAAAAATGGCGGAAAAAGGTGATATTGATGAAATAACAGCAAGCGAAAATATAGACTTGTTTTTAGAATGGACTACTAATGTAAAATATACAACTAACACTCTGCTACAATATGAAGGTTTATTATACAGAGTAATACAAGAACACACGTCTCAAGCCGACTGGACACCAGATACTACGCCATCACTTTATAAAGTTCTAGGTATAGATGAGAATGGCATAGTATTTTGGTCGCAACCGATTTCACAACTGGATGCTTTTATGCTAAATGATGAGGTTATGCATAATGATTTAATATGGGTATCTGATTATGATAACAACGTATGGGAGCCTGGAGTATTTGGATGGCATTTAAAAGATGAAGAAAATGAAAGTGGAGATGCTGAGGTGATAGAAGGATAGAAGTAAAAGATGAAATTTTGGCTGGTGAGGCAAAATATAGAATAAGTGATAGTTTAGGAAATGTCCTACACGATGATGTGAAAATTGAAATGACAACATCAGTTCAACAAGAAGGCACACCGCTTAACAAAGCTTTATTTGATAGTATAGAAACGGATTTGGCATCGACATATAGAAATATACCTAAAGGATTAATTTGCATGTGGAGTGGCTCAGAGGTTCCGATAGGTTGGCTTTTATGTAATGGTGAAAATAATACACCCGATTTAAGAGATAGATTTATTGTTGGAGCAGGCAATGAATATTCTATAGGAAATACTGGCGGAGAAAAAGAACATGTTTTAACAACGGCAGAAATGCCAAAACATCAACATGCGGTTGGTGGTAATAATGAATCTTCGACTTCGTGGGATAGTGTTACGACAGGAAAAGGATATGGAGGAATTGCATATAGACATAGTGGTGACGGTTCGTTTGAACTTGGCGCAGACAGATATAGTAGTTCTGGAGACGATACAACAATCAATTATAACGATTGGCTTGTTAATACAACATCTGCAGGTTCAAACTCAGCACACGAAAACAGACCACCATATTATGCACTTGCATTTATTATGAAAGCATAGGAGGCAACCAAAGGAATCTAATAATTAGTATTGCTGAACTTGTTGGAGCACTATCAACAATCATTGCAGTAATAATAGCAGTTGAAAAATGGACAAGAGGTAAATTGAGTGCGTGGTTATTAAAGCCTGTATTTGATAGGTTGGATGCTATAGATAAAAAAATTTACAACATGGATAAAGAACAATGCATGAATTTCTTGAATGAATTTATTGCGGACGTGGGAAATGGAGTACATAAGAATCAATATCAGATCAAAAGAGCACATGATATATATAAGCATTATGAAGATGATTTAAATGGAAATAGTTATATAAAAGAGCAATGGGATACAATTGTTTTACATCATACTGGAGGTGAAAATAAGGAGCAATAAAACATATGACATATTGAAATGGATAGCACAGATTTTATTGCCAGCTGTAGGCACATTATATTTTGCGTTAGCAGGCATATGGAATTTGCCTTATGGCGAATCAATAGTAGGAACGATAACGGCGATAGATACATTTTTAGGTTGCATACTTGGTATAAGTTCTGTTAGTTACAAGAAAAAGGAGGCGGATGCTAAGGAAAACTAATTTAGGTTTGGTAGCATATTGTAAAGCACAACTTGGCAAACCGTATTGGTATGGAACGCATGGGCATGAAGCATCAGAAGAGTTGTATCAAAGACTTGCTAACGGTCAATATACTAAAACGTCTATATTATGTTTTAGAAAAGATACGTATACAAAAGATTACGGGTTAAAAGTACATGATTGTAGTGGTCTTATAAAGGGATATTTATTTTGCGATACGAAAGAAGATTTTTATAATCCCCAAAATTATACAGCAGAGATAGACGGCGGAATAAGATATTCTAACTGCAAGAAAAAAGGACTAATTAAGTCAATGCCAGAAGTAAAAGGTTTGTTAGTTTTTAAGACTGGACATGTTGGCGTATATATCGGTAATGGAAAAGTTATAGAAGCTAAAGGTCATGCTTATGGAGTGGTAGAAACAGAACTTGCAAAAGGTTATTGGACAAGTTGGGGAGAATGTCCTTATATAAAATATGCAGAAAGCGAGGCAAACAAAATGATAGATGAACTAATTGATGAATACGGCGGAGATAAAGTTGAGAAAGCATTAAGAATTTTAATTGAATCAATATATGATGATGGAAAACCTTCTCCATGGGCTGTAGAAGAATTTGAAGAAGCAAAAAAAGTAGGAATTACAGATGGAACTGAACCAGAAAAGTTTGCTTCGAGAGAAGAAGTAGCAATTATGGTGTTGAGAGGAAACAAAATTAATGAATAATCACGAGAAAAGGTTTTAACGAAAAACACATCATATGTGATAAACTTCTTGGACAAAGTATAAAAACATCTTAAAACCGATTATAGAGTCATTAAATTTTCATTTAATGAGAATTTTTATAAAAATATTATTTAGGAGGAATCGTCAAGGAACTACAAAGAGAAAAAAGAAGAAATAATGGTAAAACATGAAAGAGCAATCAGAGCTATTGCGCATGCGAACAATGTTGATATGGGTGTTGCTTACGATATGTTAAAATGCAACATGACAAGAGGCGGAACATACCCATATGTAAACGTTAATGAGTTTATGGCTGATATTGATGAGCTTGAAAAGTTGGCAGGAGAAAATTTGAATAAATAGACCTAACACTAATGTGGAAGGAGGTTCTCTTATGCATCCAACTAAATTGAAGCTTATTCAACGAAACGGATTGCGGTGCATGGCGTGTGGGAAGATTGTAGAGTACAAAAACATTCAATGGCATCACATCAAACCTAAGTACGTATCGAAAGCAAATCATGAGCCAGTAGATGATAGTTACGAAAATGGTAGTTTACTTTGCAAACGCTGTCACATTGAAATACATAAGTATCTTTGGTGGGACGAAGAATATCAACTTCTTACAGATTTAATAGAGGACAACAAAAAATAAGCTCTACGATTGTAGGGCTTATTTATATTATATAGGTAGGTTTTAATCAATTCTTTTCAAGCAAAAATGTATTATAAAAATGTGTTAAATGTGCTATATATAAAGGTTCGTAGACATTAATTGCATTACTTTATAAAATACGGTAAAAAGTAATGCAATTATAATGCAGTTTGAACTATTTTTTAGTATTTTGAACTACTTTTTGATACTTTGAACTACGTTTAAAAAGTATAGTAAAAGCCCTGGTACAACTGCATCTGCAATCATATCAAGGCTTTAATGTTTTTTTGAAAAATTATGCATCTTTGGCAGGGGTGGAAGGAATCGAACCCTCCTCTGGAGTTTTGGAGACTCTTATTCTACCGATGAACTACACCCCTGTATCCTCACGACTTTTTCAGTTTAGCATAAAAGAATTATTTTGGCAATAAAAAAATGAAAAAATAATATTGCAATATGGAAAATAATACTATAATATATTACTATATGTTGAGAGAAGGAGAAAAGGCGATATGAAAAAAGAAACTGGTGAACAAACTTATGAATTAAAATACACAGGGCATTTGATGGGTGCAGAGAGCATGTATTTGCATTATGGATATGCAAATTGGTCAAATGTTTCTGAGAAAAAAATGAAAAAACTTAAATCTTGTTATAAGATTGAAATATCAGTTCCTGAAGGAAATGAGCTAAATTTCTGCTTTAGAGCAAATGAAAATGAGTGGGATAATAACTGGGGAAACAATTATTGGTTTACTCCTGGTTCTAGTAAAAGTTATGATTGGGTAGAGATTACAAGTAAAGAGCCTGCAACAGCAAAATCTACATCAACAACAAAAGCAAAAACAACAACTACAAAGGCTGTTACAACAAAGGCTAAGTCTGCTACTTCAACAGGTACAACATCTGCAAAAAAGAGTGTATCTGCAAAAAAAACAACTAAAAAGTAAGATTTAATCATCAGCCTTTGTTTTTAAACTAAGGCTGATTTTTTTCGTCCATTGGGGACGTCCATCAAATGGACGAAAAATTGTATTCAAATTATCAATGAAAGGAAAAGAAATGAAGGAAAAAGAAAAGTTGCCGCTAGAAATAGAGAAAAAATTTTTAATAAGAATGCCAGATTTGAAATGGATTGAAGAAAATACAGATGTGAAAATTGCTAAGATTTCTCAAACGTATTTGGGACTTAAAAAGAATGGATTTGGTGAACGTGTTAGAAAGATGGTCATTGATGGAAAGGTTAAATACTATCATACAGCTAAAAAAAGTTTATCAAATATGACTAGAATTGAAGTGGAAAAAGAGATTTCAAAAAAAGAGTATTATGAATACATGTCTCAAAAAAATAGAAGAGGAACATTACATAAAACTAGATATATAGTTAGTATGAATAATATAAAATATGAAATAGATATATACCCATTTTGGGAAGAAACGGCGATTTTGGAAATTGAGTTGGAACATGAAAAACAAAAATTTGTAATTCCTGATTTTATTGAAGTTATAGGTGATGTTACAGGCAACAGGGATTACTCAAATAGCTCACTTAGTAATAAGTTTAAAGATGTTGCTATAAGAAAAAGAGGAGGAAATAAATATGGAAAATAATGTTGTAAAAAAAAGAGAAGGCTATCTTTCATGGGATGAATATTTTATGGCGATTGCTAAACTATCTAGCATGAGAAGTAAAGATCCATCAACTCAAGTTGGTGCTTGTATCGTTGATAAAGATAAAAGAATTTTATCTATTGGTTACAATGGTGCACCTAATGGTTTCGATGATGATGCTTTTCCTTGGGACAGAGTTGGTAATGCTGTAGATACAAAATATTTTTATGTGTGTCATGCGGAAATGAATGCAATTTTAAACTTTAAAGGTAGCAGAAGAGATTTAGAAGGTGCAACAATATATGTTGATTTATTTCCTTGCAATGAATGTGCGAAATTGATAATTCAATCTGGAATAAAAGAAGTTGTGTATTTGTGCGATAAATATGCAAATACAGACGCTGTAATTGTATCAAAGAAATTGTTCGACACATGCGGAGTTAAGTATAGACTTTTAGAAAATATAGCAAATGATAAAATAAATATAGATTTGGAAATAAAAGGATAAAAAGGAAATTATGTCCCAATTTCCAAAAAAGGACAAAGGCCCCGTCCCTTTGTCCTTTTTTGTTGACATATTAGTACGCTTGTATTATAATTTGTACGGATGTACTAAAAATAATACGGAGGTACTAATATGAAATTTCTTCGTTATAAGAAAACAACTGAAGAAAAAATCAAGGAGGCAACGTTTTATTTGCTTGCTGAGAAGGGATACAAAGATTTAACGATGCGTGATGTGGCTAAGAGAGCGGATGCGGCAGTTGGCCAACTTACGTATTATTATAGGACGAAAGAAAATTTGATTTTATCTGTAATAGAAGAATTGTTTAATGCATGTACGGATCAATTAAGGAAAAATGTTAGCAGCAGTAATGATAAGTTAACTGCTATTTTTAGTTTTTATGAAGAGTTTTTTAAGGTGGAGCAAGAGGGCGCTAAAATTTTGGTTAATTTTATGACGGAGTCTTTGTGGGATGCTAAATTAAAATCTGTTTTCAATAATTTTGTTAATGAAACCAAACTGATTGTTGAAGATGCGTACAAGAGTCGTGGAGAAAGTGAAGAGAATGCAAGAATTAAATCTAACTTTTTTATTTCCTCTGTGCATGGAATAATTTCGCAAAATTTGTTGTCACCAATTGAAAATGCAAATGTTCTTGGAGAATATAAGAAGTTTTTGCTTAGCATATAAATAACGAGGATAAACTATGGATAAAAAAATAATTTATTACAATGATATATCAGATGATTTTGAAGAGCATAAAAAAGAGCCGATTAAGATTGATTCTTCATACAAGTATTTGCATAAAAATCCTTTATGGAATCTTATTTCGTTCATAGCTTACAGAATCATAGCAACACCGATTGCATATTTATTTATGAAGATAAGATTTAATTTTAAGGTTGAGAATAAAGAGGTGTTGAAGAAAACAAAAGGGCAAGGACATTTTATTTATTCGAATCATACTCAATTAATTGGTGATGCTTTTGCTCCAACGCTTATAAATTTTCCAAGGAAAACTTATGTGGTTGTTCATCCATATAATGTTTCGATGCCTTTTTGGGGGAAGATTATAAAGCTTTTGGGACCGCTTCCGATTCCTGATGATTTGGATGCTGGAAGAAACTTTTTTGATGCGATGAAAAAAATTATTGCGAGGAAACAAGCTATTGTTATATATCCTGAAGCGCATGTCTGGAGCTATTATACTAAAATCAGAGAGTTTGACGAATCGTCGTTTAAATATCCTGTGAAATTGAATGTACCAGTATATACTGCGACAACTACGTATAAGGAACGAAAAAATAGAGTTCCACAGATTATTACTTATATAGATGGTCCGTTTTATCCAACAGGAAATTCTACAAGTGAGAAGAAAATGTCATTAAAAAATATGGTGTTTGAAAAGATGGAAGAACGAGCAAAATATAGCAATACAGAATATATAAAATATGTAAAAAATAAGGAGAATGTTGATGATTAATCTATTGTTTTGTGGTAATGACAAGGTTTACGATGGTCTTTTGATATCTTTGCTTTCGATTACTAAACATACAAAAAATGCATTAAACGTAAATGTTCTAACAGTTGATTTACAAGATATTGATGAAAAGTATAAGCCTTTAAATGAAGAACACAAAAGTGTTTTAGAAAAAATAGTGAAGGACGCAAATGCTGATAGTAAAGTTAATTTGATTGATATTTCAGATATCTTTAGAGACGAAATGATGGAAGGCAAAAATATGAAAACGCATTATACGCCATATATTTTTTTAAGGTTATTCGTAGATAGAATTCCAGAATTACCAGACAAGCTTTTATATATGGATGTGGATATCGTGTGTTACAAAGATATTGCAGAATTGTATAACAAAAACATTGATGAATATGAGATTGCGGCTGCATCTGATTATTTTGGAAAATGGTTCATTGATTATAAGTATTTAAATTCAGGTGTGCTATTAATGAACTTGAAAAAATTAAGAGCAAATGATTCTTTGAGAAAATGCAGAGAAATGTGCATAAGTAAAAAGATGTTGTTGCCGGATCAAACGGCTCTTAACAAATGTTGTGCTTTTAAAATGCAATTACCAAGAAAATATAATGAGCAAAAGGAAAGAAAAGATGATACGGTAATTAGACATTTTAGTATGACTATGAAATTTGTACCTTATTTTAAAACAATCAATATCAAGCCATGGCATGTGGATCAAATCCATGATGTGTATGGGATTCATGATTTTGACGATATTATAGAAAAATATGAAGAATTGAAGAGGAAGGAAATATATGTTAAATAAAGAGATACCAATATTTTTTTCAACGGATGATAATTATATACCGTTTGTAACTGTAGCGGTGCGTTCAATTATAGATAATTCATCAGATAACTACAATTATAGAGTGATTGTATTAAATACAGGTTTGAAACCTGAAAATGAAATGAAAGTGAAAGCTTTGGAAAAAGAAAATTTTAAAGTGGATTTTGTAAACATAACAAGTAAGATTGAGAGAATTGCTGATAAGTTGTCTCTAAGACTTAGAGATTATTATTCGAATTCAATTTATCTTAGACTTTTTATTCCATCGCTTTTTAAGAATTATGATAAGGTTTTATATTTAGATGCGGATATCGTTGTTGTTGATGATATTGCTAAATTGTATAATGAGGATATTGGAGAGAATCTACTTGGAGTTATAACAGATGATATTGTAAATGCTGATAAAACTCTTATGAAATATACAACTGATGTGTTTGATTTGAATCCAGGTGAATACTTTAATTCGGGAATTCTAGTAATGAATTTGAATGGACTTCGTAGAGAAAAAATTGAAGAAAAATTTGTGCATCTTCTTGAAGAATTTAATTTTGATACGGTTGCACCTGACCAAGATTATTTGAATTATTTGTGTAAAGGTAAAGTTAAGTTCCTACATAAAGGTTGGGATAGAATGCCTGTACCAGATATCCATTTTAATGATGACGATTTACATTTAATCCATTATAATATGTTTCATAAGCCATGGCATTATGAGAACGTGCTTTATGAAGAGTTTTTCTGGGAATATGCTAAAAAGACGGAGTTTTACGATTCGATGGTACAAATGCGTGAAAATTATTCTGAAGAAAAAAGAAAAAAAGATGAGCAAGCTGCAATGAAACTTTTGGAACATGCGACAAGAATAATTGACGAAAAGAATACATTTAGTAATGCTTTAAATGAAGATTATTTGAAAAGTTTTTAAAAACTTCATCCAAAACCCATAGGGCAAGTTAAAAGATACTTGCAGAAAGAGAATTAAGATGAAAATAATTGATGATAATAGACTGAAAATAATAGAGAATATTAAAAAAGCGGTAGAGGAAAATGATTTAAATAGAAAAGTTGAAGAGGGTGACCCGATTGTTACAGAAGAACAAAGAAGAGAGGTTATTTTAGACTTTGATATTTTGAGGAAAAAAGTTAAGAATTTAAGTAAAGCTGAAATTGCTAGAAGTATCGCTGATAAAGTTACAAAGCAAATGCATGCTGAAACAGAAATTGTTGGTTTGGAAAACATAGAAGGAATTGATTCTGCCATAATTACAGCAAATCATTTTAGCAAGGTTGATAGCACTGTAACAAGGCATTGCATGCAAAAACTAGGAAAAAGTAAAAATCTTTATATAATAGTTCAAGAATCTAATATGTTTATGCAAGGTGATGTTGGATTCTTGCTTAAAAATTGTTATACGGTTCCTATAAGTTCTAACTATGAATATACGATAAATAATATGATGCCAGCTTTGGAAGAGATATTTAAAAATAAAAATTATTTATTGATATATCCAGAAAAAGAAATGTGGTATAATTATAAAAAACCACGTCCAAATAAAATTGGTGCATATCATTATGCATGTAAGTTTAATGTGCCGGTAGTTCCATTTTTTATAGAAATCATAGATTCTGATGAAATAAATGAAGAGGGATTCTACGAATCAAAATATAAACTTCATATTTTGAAGCCGATTTATCCAGATGAAAGTGTGCCTTTCAAAATAAGAAAAGAGAAAATGAGAAAGCAAGAATTCGAAATGCGTGTAAAAAAATATGAAGAGGTGTACGGCGTTAAATATGACAATACATTTGATGCAAAACGTGATATTGCAGGATGGGTAGAGTAATAAACATGGAGATGAAATAAATGAGACTTATGGAATTTAAAATGGAAAGAGCAGATTTAGTTAAAGAAGGAGATATAGTTCAAGTTACAGAAGGTTCGCTTCCTTCAAGTTGGTATTATATGATAGAGCCAGCTGTGGCAATGTCTGCTAATATTCCATTGTTTGAACGTTTAAAATCAAAGGAAGGTAAAATTGTAAATGTAAGGCCGTCAGATACAGCATTTTATCTAACGGTAGAATTTGACGAATAAAAATTGTAGTGATAAGAGGACGAGTCCTTAAAGCCTTGTCCCCTTGTTAAAAAAACTAAGGAGAAAAATATGGAAGGTATTTTAACAAGTTTTGTGATAGTCCTTGGAGTAATTGTGGTATCATCAATTGTTAATGAAAAAAAGTTACATATACAACATGATATTGCCATTGTACTATTTTCTTTTTTAATAAGTTTTGGAATTTTAATTTTTAATAAGTTTAATTTATTTGGAGTTGATGAAAGCATATTAGGATATATGAATTCTGCTTCTCTAGATGTTTTTCTTCTTGAATGTACATTATGTTTTATGCTTTTTGCGGGAGCAAGAAAAGTACATTTGAATAAAATTATAAAAAACATGATTCCAATAATTTCGCTATCTATTGTTACTACTATTGTTAGTTCTTTGTGTTATGGTGTTATTTTTTATTTGATTAATTTATTGTTTAAATTTAACATGAATTTTTGGATTTGTATGTTACTTGGTGTGCTTGTATCACCAACAGATCCAATTGCAGCTACTGGAATATTAAATAAACTTCGGTATTTCTAAAAGTTTAACATCAATTTTAGAAGGAGAGGCATTATTGAACGATGGGTTTGCGGTTGCTCTTTTTGTTTTTGTTAAAGGTGTAATTGTAAATGGAGTTGGTGGAAATATTCTTATAGTATTAATTAAAGAAATATTTGGTGCAATTATTGTTGGTCTCCTTGTTTCATATGTCTTACATAAGTTGCTTAGAAAAACTAATAATCCAATATTACATATTTTGATAAGTTTGCTTGATGTTTCACTTTCATATGTTATTTGTGATGATTTTGGTTTTTCTGGTGTAATTTCATCAGTTGTTTGTGGTATGTATTTTTCATATCAAGATAAGAAGATAGAAAGATGGAAGGAAGTTGTAGATTCTAAAGAGTTGTATTCTGATTTTTGGAATATTATGGAAAATTTATTAAATAGTATGTTATTTGTTTTAGTAGGCTTTTCGATATTATCTATGAAAATGAGTTCTCTTATATTAGTTTTTGTTCCAATTGCAATAATTTTAAATTTACTTTCTAGATATACAGGAGTAAGGGTTGCCACGTTGTTAATAGGAAACAAAAACATTCCAAGCAAATATGATGCAAATGAATTTTCTTTACTTCTTACGTGGAGTGGACTAAAAGGTGGTTTGTCTCTTGCACTTGCACTTACCACAAAAGCAATATTGCCAATTGAAAGCTATGAAATTATATTGAACATAATAATGATAACAATTCTTTTTACAACAATTGTTCAAGGATTGATAGTAGGAAAAATGTATAAGTATATAGAAAGTAAAAAAGAAAAAAGATATACAGAAAAAAGTTTGAAACTTATTTAGCACTATGTTACAAATGATGAAAGGATGAGGCAAGAGATGAGAATTGTTGTCGTTGGGTTGGGTCAAACTGGACAAGAACTTGCGAAAGAACTTATTGATGGTGGACATGAAATTACGGTAATTGATACTAATAAAGAAATAGTTGAGGACTTTACAAATCATATTGATGCAATAGGTATTGTTGGAAGTGGTGCTAGTAAAGAAGTTCAATTAAAGGCTAAAACGAATATTGCGGATGTCTTAATTGCTCTTTCTCCGACAGATGAAGTTAATCTTATGAGTTGCATAAGTGCCAAATTACTTGGTGCAAAGTATACAATTGCGAGAATTAGTGCAACTGAATATATTAAAGATGAGGAATATTTAACGAAAGATCTTGGAATTGATTTAATAATAAATGAGGAATATGAGACTGCAACGCAAATTGCAAGAATTGTCGGTTATCCGAGCAATGTACGAGCAGATGCATTTGCAAACGGAAAGGTAGATGTAATAGAGCTTAAAATAAAGGAAGATAGCATACTTGCAGGAGTGAAAATCACTAAAGTTAAAGAAGTTTTAAAGGAAAACCTTATAATTGCTGCTATTATAAGAAATGAAAAGTTAATAATACCAAGAGGAAATGCTGAAATTAAAGTTGATGACGAGGTATATTTGATTGCTAAAAATAGTGAAATGTATAAATTGTTAAAATCTTTGAAACTTATAGAGAAGCCAATAAAAAGCATTTTTTTGGTTGGTTGCGGAAAAATAGGAACATATCTTTTAAAAATTTTTGAACAAATGAAAATGAAGGTTAAGGTTGTTGAATTTGATAGAGAAAAATGTATAGAAACATCAAATCAATTTCCTGATATTACTGTTATACATGGTAACGGAATTGACTCAGATATGCTTATTGAAGAAGGTATAAAGGAATATGATTGCTGCATTGCTGTTACAGGAGAAGATGAGATTAATCTTGTGGTTACGCTTTTTGCCTGGTCATATAAGGTTAGAAAATTGATAACAAAGGTAGTTTCAGTAAGTTATACAAAGATGTTGCATAATGTTGAAATAAATAATACTTTATCTCCTCATTTGATAGTACTTTCATCGATTCATCGATTTATAAGGGGCATAACTGAAAAAGGAAAACGTGAAGAAAGTATTAAGTCGCTATATCGATTTGCGGATAATGAAGCAGAAGCAATTGAGTTTGAAATAAATAAAAATTTTATAGGTATAGGTAATAAATTAAAAGAAATAAAGTTAAAAAAGGATATTGTTGTTGCATTTGTAATTAGAAATAACAAGGTAATAATGCCTAATGGAGAAACGACATTTGAGGTTAATGATAGAGTAATTGTAATTGTTTCGGCAGATAAAAATGTTGGCAACTTAGTAGAAATAATAGAAGAATAACAAAACCCCACTGCATCAATAGATGTGGTGGGGTTTTTGCACTTTGAGGACGACCTTTAAAAGTGCAAATGCAGATTAGAAAAGAAACGAAATCACGTATGCCAATGCGGCTGCAGGAATGACGAAGCAACACAGAATCAGGACTGGTCTCCAAACTCGTACAGAGCGTCTGCTGTTAAACTTCACGGTCACAAACTTCCGTCTCATGCCATTCATCCTTTCTTTTTATCAAGTAGAAAACACGTACATTGTATCAAAAGGAAATTCCAGAATGTGTAAACACTATATAAAGGTAACATAATTTCAAGATAAAGTCAAGAAATTCTATCAAGAGGGACGCCCCTTTTTGTGAAAATTTTTCACAAAAAGGGGCGTCCCTCTTGATGACCTCTTGCTGAAAAAAACCGTCCCTCTTGATAAGAAAAATATTTACATTTTTGCCATAAAATGATATAATTAGCGCGCTAATTAATAAATTAAGGAGTGATGCATTTTGAAAAGGCAAAATAAGCTTAAATTATCGGTATTGGCAATAACAATAGTTATGATGATAATATGTTTTGCAATGCCAGTTAATGCCAGCAAAGTGTTCTCGGATTTATACCCAGATCATTGGTGTTACAACAAGATAATCGATTTTGAAGAAAAAGGTTATGTATGTGGTTATGAAGACGGAACTTTTAGAGCTGATCAAACTATAACTAGAGCAGAATATGCAAAAATTGTTAATAATTTCGTTGAACATGAAATGCCTAAAACTTGGACAGATTCTGTAGATGAAAAAAATAATACATCTTTTAAAGACGTTAGTGTGGATGATTGGTTTTATCCTTATGTAAAGGATGCTGCGCTAAGAGGATTTATGGAGGGGGATCAAGGAGATAATACCTTTAGACCACATGATTCAATTACAAGACAAGAAGCTACGGTTATTCTTGCTAGAGTACTAGATATAGATGAAGAACCACATCCTGCAGATCATGAAGATGGACTTGCTCAATATCCTGATGGTGATGAGGTTGAAGATTGGGCTAGAGTTGCTATTCACAGTTACTCAGTTTATAACTTCATAAATGGATATGAAGATGGCTTCTTGAGAATTTTACAAGATGTTACAAGAGCAGAAACTGTAGAGTTATTACATATTTTGGAACAAAATATTATAAGGCCTGATGATAATAATGATAAACCTAAGCCAAAGCCAGATCCTGATCCAAAACCAGGTGGATCGCACGGTGTAACAGCTCCAGCTATAACAGTATATGAAATGTCTGGAGATGGACGAAATGAAGAGATGGTAGTTGCTAGTGGTTGGGTTAATTATGATACAGCTTATGAAGATGTTTCAGCAAATAAATTAGGTGCTTTAGTAGAAATTACATGCTCAGCATCAAACTCAACTATTACTTATACATTAGATAATTGGGCAACAAGAAGTCAATATACAGATAAGTTTGTATTAACTGATGGTATTTATACTATAAAAGCTTATGCTAGTAAAACAAATTATGCAGATAGTGATGTAGTTGCCGGTACAGCTAAAGTTGATACAGTTGCTCCAGAAGTTACAGGAGTGCAAGTTGGAAAAGAAGTTACATTGACAGTTACTGACAGTTTAAGTGGTGTTAGTGGAGAATCTTTAAAATATGCTTGGTTCACATCTGGTGATAATGGAGATTATGTTAGAGAAACTCTTTGGAATACATTTATAAATGGCGAAACTGTAGTTGCTCCAGATTATCCAGGAGTATACTACCTTGGCGTAATGGGAAGCGATGTTGCTGAAAATAAGATTGGAACAGGTTTCTCTGCAAATGAGCCAAATGTAAATAATGATGATAATGTTGATTATCCAGGAACTCAAGGTAAAGATGATGACGAAAAGACTAATGAGCCTTTTGTAATCGTTACTGAAATTGAAAATGATGATCCAACTGGTGGAGATCCAACATCAAGTGGAGATAAAGAAACAATAATTGAAATTGTTGTTAATTCTATGGTAACAGTTGTTCATGATTTTGATGATAATAGATCAGATCTTGATCCAAGTGGAGATATAACAACTTATCTTGAAGCAAAGCCAGGTGAAGAATTTACAGTTGATGCTTTGAATTCTGGTGATGCAGCATACGCTTTTGTAAAAAATTATAAAGTTGTAGAAGCTCCAAAGACAATTAATGTAAGCAGAAATTCTGGAGATAACAATGCTACAATTGAATATAAAAGAATAAAAGTAACTGTTGAATTTAATAAAAATGCAGATGATGCTATTGGAACAACGGACCCTATGGTAGATATTCCAGCTGGTACATCTGAAAATCTTCCAGCTAATGGATTTACAAGAGTAGGATATGAATTTGCAGGATGGTCTGGAGATAATGGAAAAATATATGATAATGAAGAAGAATTTACAGCTGATTCAGCAGATGAAGAAGTTACATTATATGCTAAATGGAATGTTTTAAGTTATACAGTAACATTGATTTCTGGCGATAATGTAAGTGAAGTTACAGGTGCTGGAGAATATGAATATGGTTCAGAGGTTGCAATTAATGCAGTTATAGATTCAAGACTTGGATACTCATATGCATTTGTATGGAGTGGTGATTCTGAGGGTGTAACAGGTTTTAATAAAACATCTGCAAATACAGAATTCACAATGCCAGCTAGAGATTTATTATTTGAAGCAATTGCTACTGAGAGTGTAAATACAGATACACAATATAAAGTAAAACACTGGAAAGAAAAAATTGAAGGTGGATATCCAGAGAGAGCAGCTGCTACTGATAATCTTTCTGGTACAACTGGTGAGATAGCTACATTCACACCTAGAACATATACTGGTTTTGAATATAGTGGAGATTTGACTACTCCAACTGATAAAACAATATTAGGTGATGGAAGCTTAGTAATTAATTTATTTTACACAAGAAATTCATACGATTTAGAAATTGCTGCTGGTAGCAACATCGATAGTGTTGAATTAAACGGAGATGCAAGTGTATTAGAAGGTACTTTTAAATACGGTGAAGAAATTGATATTAATGCAATAGTTAAAGAACCTGATGGCGCTGACTATGTATTTGCTGGATGGTATGATTCAGATTCTACAATATTTACTGATTCTGGAGATACAACAATCGAAATGCCAGCAGAGAATATAACATTAACAGCTAAAGCAAACAAGATTGATGTAACTTTATCAGAGATTACGATAGTTGATTTTACTGGAAGTGGAGAAAATGGTAAGACTGCACCAGAACCAGGAGATGAAGTAACATATAAATTTACAGTTACAAATACATCAGATATTGATGATGTAGAAATAGACCTTTTATTAGCGGTAAACAAAAGCGGAGATATAGATAATCCATCTGTTTCAGTTGATTTTGAAAATGTAAATAGTAAAGAAATAACATTTACAGCTAAGATTGATCCTAATTTCCCAGTTAATGAAAACTTTGGAGTTACAGTTACAGCAAAATCTGATTCTGAAACAGCTAACGGAACAACATTAGCTACTAAAACTAACAATGAAAAGACAGAAAAATTATCTGGAATTAACTTTAAACAAAAAACAAATAAAAATATTGTTATGTTGATTGACTTATCTGGAAGCATGGGATTTTGTACAACTTGTCCAGAGTGTGACGTAAATTCATATTATGGATATGCATTAATGTCTGGTGACGTTAATGATGGCACATATACTGGAGGATATGATTTAAAAGACAAAGATACAGGAAAAAAACATAGCTTTGACGAAACTATTGATTATTTATACTCAAGTGGAGAATTGATTATTGATTACAATAGAGCTGTTAAGGTTCCTTGGAGAAAACATTCAAAAACACTTACAAATTCTGGAGATACTTGTGGCGCTCCAGCAAGAATTGACGTTTTGATTGATGCTTTAACTTCAGACAATGGCTTTATTGATACAATTTCTAGAGGTGCTATAATTAACTCAGGTGAACAAGTTACTATTACATTAGTTTCGTTTAGTGGATATAGCGAGAATAATAATAATGTTGCTGGTGAAGAAATGGCTACTGTAATTGGTACTTTTGATATTGGTGAAGATAACTCAACTTTGAAAAAAGAAGTCGAAAAAATGAAGTTTGACATTCATCATGGAACATATATTAATACTGGTCTTAATGAAGTATTAAAATTGGTTGATTCAGAAGCTGATAAAGAAAATGAATATGCGAATAATAGAAATAAATTATTATCAGATTCTAATGTAGAAAATTACTTTATTTTCTTTGGTGATGGTATTGCTAGTGATTATGAAGATAATACTACTGCAACAAATTATGTTAGCGAAAGAAATAAAATTCTTGAAAAATTAATTACTGGAAGTTCAGCTTATTTTGATTATTCTTATGCGATTGGTTTTGGCGTAGACTTTACAGAAGGTTCTGATGGTGATAAATTATTAGATAGTTTGTTAAAGGATGGCGAAGGATCTATAAAAGCTACAGATGCAGACTCTATAGTAGAAGCATTTGCAAATATTGCTAGAAAGATTTCTGCTACAGCTCAAACAGAAAATGGTATATTAACAATAGATGGTGAGTCTTTTGATGATGCTGTATACTATGACAGAGTATTTGATATTATAGTAATGAACGGTAGTGATGAACTATTTGTTATTGAAGAAACAACAGCTCATGAAGTTGATGTTAATTGGGATAGTGACAAAGATGGAAATAATGATACTGTTACTCACGTTACATTCAATTACACTTCAGGAACATCACCTAAATTAAAATCTATAGACATAGATTTAAGTGGAACAGCATTTTCTAACAAGAAACAATTAAATATCGCATTAGATTACGAGAAGCCTAGTAATGACTAATAAAAATCAATAAATAAAAAAGATGAAAGTAGAACAATCTGCTTTCATCTTTTTTTAAATCTAGACTTTTAATGGACGTCCCCGAGTCTAATGTGATATCATGAAAAATAAGTAAAGATTTTTAAGGAGGAAGATTTATGAGAAAGAATTTTGGTGCGAGACCATATTTATATCCACAACCAGTATTAATTGTTGCTGCATATGGTGAAGATGGAATTCCTAATGCAATGAATGCGGCATGGGGGGGAATAATAGAAAGTGATAAAATAGCAATGTGTTTAGGACATAGACATAAAACAGTAAAGAATATTCTAGAAAAAGGTGCATTTACTGTTAGTATGGGAACTGTTTCTACTGTTGTTTCTTGTGACTATGTTGGAATTGTGTCTGGAAATGATGAACCAAACAAATTAGAAAAATCAGGTTTTACAGTTACTAAAAGTGAATTTGTAGATGCGCCTGTAATTAACGAATTACCAATGTGTCTTGAATGTAAACTTGTAAGTTATAACGAGGAAAATAGTCAATTAATTGGTGAAATAATAAACGTTAATGCCGATGAAGGTATTCTTACAGATGGAGTAATTGATAGTCAAAAACTTCAGGCGATTTCTTATGATCCAGTAAATCATTATTATTTAAAAATCGGCGAAGCAGCTGGCCACGCGTTTGAAGAGGGGCAAAAAATAAAATAACAATTTAAAAAGGCGAAGCATAAAGCTTCGCCTTTATCTTATACCTCAATACTCACCGCATGTGCAATTCCTAGTATACTTTCATTTTGCTGGGCTGTAGTTGGGCTCATCAAAGCGCCAGTTGCGCAAAGCAAAACTTTTCTAAATGTTTTTTCTTGTAGTTGGTTAAAAATATAGCCACAAAATGTAGTTGCAACGCATCCACAACCACTTCCACCAGAATGGACGTCCTGAGTTTCTCTGTCGAAAATTAAACATCCACAATCATTATAATTGCTTTTTAAATCAAATCCTCTAGACATCATCAATTCCAGTGTTATTTGTTTTCCAATAAATCCGAGATCGCCAGTCAAAATCAAATCATAGTAATCAGGTGTACGACCTGTGTCAATAAAGTGTTGATATAAAGTGTCAACTGCGGCAGGGGCCATAGCGGCGCCCATGTTGTTAGCATCTTTAATTCCCATGTCGATGATTTTCCCAATTGTAGCATGAGTTATTTTTGGACCAGTTCCACTAGATTTTAAAAGAGCAGTACCACTGCCAGTTACAGTCCACTGACTAGATGGAGGTCTTTGATTTCCAAGCTCCAAAGGAAATCTGAATTGCTTTTCTGCACTACAAAAATGACTAGAAGTAGATGCAACGATATTGTCAGCCATACCGCCATCAATTGTCATAGCGCCAAGTGCCATTCCTTCAACAAAAGTTGAGCATGCACCAAATAGTCCAAGGTATGGAATGTTTCTTTCTCTAATTCCAAATGAAGAAGAAACACATTGATTTAACAAATCTCCAGAAAATAAAAAGTCTATATCATCATTACTTACTTTTTCGTTTCCTAAGCAACCTCCAATACATTCTTTAACAATTTTAGCTTCTGTTTTTTCCCAAGTTTTTTCGCCCCAAAACTCATCTTCTAAAATTAAATTAAAATATTTTGCTAGAGGACCTTCACCTTCTTTTGGACCAACTATACTGTAAGTAGAAGAGATAATAGGTGGATTGCTAAAAGCAACAGTCTGTTTACCTAATTTTTTTTGAGCCATAACATTTCCTCCTTTTAATTACTTGCCGTAAATAAAAAATAAATAAGTCCAACAAGCATTGAAGTTGCCGTACCATAAACAAGCACAGGACCGGCAATTTGAAATAATTTAGCACCGACGCCAAGAATTAAACCTTCACTTTTAAATTCAATAGCAGGCGATGCAATAGAATTAGCAAAACCTGTAATAGGCACAATAGAACCAGCACCAGCAAATTTACCGATTTTGCTATAAATATTAAGAGCAGTTAATAAAATGCCGATAAAGATTAGTGTAATACTTGTGGCAGAAGCTGCATCAGTTTGAGCAAGCCCTCTAGCTTCCCAAAAATCCATAATAAACTGTCCACCTAAGCAGATAAGTCCTCCAACAATAAAAGCTTTTAAAATATTAAAAGCAGTTCGCGAATTAGGCGTAATTTTATCTACATAATCTTGATAATCTTTTTTAGTTTCAATCCTTTCCATAAAACCATCCTTTCTTTTTAGCAAGGGGCGTCCCTCTTGTGAAAACTCAAAACTAATTTCTAAAATTATCCTTACCAAAAAAAGAAAAAATATTCTATGATTTATTGAAACAAAAATGTAAAAATCATTGTCGAATTAGATGATAATATGATATTATTTTATCTGAGATAGTAGGTTCTAATTGAAGAAAGAAAAATACCAAAGAAGGAATGTGAATAAATGAAAAAATATATATTATTTTCTGTACTGACGATATTGTTTTGCTTAACATCAATTGTTTCGTATGCAGCTGATGATGAGAGTGTGAGTGCAATTATAAATAGAGAAATAAGCATCGTTTATAATAACGAATTAAAAGCGTTTTCAGATGTTAAGGGTACTAAAGTGGATCCAATTTCATACAATTATACTACGTATTTGCCAATAAGAGCTATTTCGGCTTTGTTTAATACTCCTGTTGAGTGGGATGGTGAAAACAATAAGGTTTTGATAGGTAAAGGTGATATTGTTACTTCGACTGTTAAGACTGTTGATTCTTTTGAAAAAGGGAAAAATGAAGAAGTTAATTTAACTCTTAGTAAATCATTAGTT
The DNA here is from genome assembly GCA_017462965.1 of Clostridia bacterium. Taxonomy (GTDB): domain Bacteria; phylum Bacillota; class Clostridia; order TANB77; family UBA1234; genus UBA1234. The sequence continues at coordinate 47,325 of JAFTQC010000052.1, forward strand.
GTAGAATATCAGGATAAAGCGCAAACTTTTAAAGATGCAAATGAAGTTATAGTTTATCCGCTTTCATATGAAGGAACAACATATCTTCCTGTTAGAGCTATTTCAAATATGTATGGTGCATCTGTTGATTGGAACGAAGAAAATCAAAGGATAACGTTGGCGTTAGAAAACAAAGTTGCAAAGATTACAGATGTAATAATCAAGGTTGTAGATGATACTTTGTGTACTGAAATAAAAACAGACGGACCGATAAAAGATTATACCGAATACTTGATGGCTGAAGGAGTTGTTACTGCAGAGCCATACTTAAACATGAGAGCAAATTCAAACACAAGTGCTGAAATAATTGAAACAATACCAAAGGACACAACGGTTTCAGTAAAAGAAGTTATAAATGCTGGCAGGAACAGCGTTTGGTACAAAGTGACATACGGTGAGAAAACGGGATATGTTTCATCAGACTATGTTAAAGTTGGAACAGCAAAGCTATTTATAGATTTAGAAAATTCACGTTTTGCTACTAGTACGGCTTCGAAAGATATTAATTATGATAATATAAAAATGATAAGATTTGGAGACCAAGGCAAAAATGTAAATAGAATAGTACTAGATTTAAATAATGTTACTGAATATTCAGTATTTCAAAGTGATGATAAGTTAACAACTTACATGGCTTTAGCTAAAAATTTTGAAATAAAGACAGATGAAGAATTGAAAGATTATGTATTGGTTGCATCAATAGGTAATCAAATATTCTTACCTGAAATAGATAAAGATACGAATCTAGATTCAGATAAGGAACCAACTTTAACACCAGAAATACCAAGTGGAGAAGTTGTTGGCGAACCTAGTGGTGATGAAGTAATAGAAGAAAATTCGGGCGACAATGTTACTTCAGGGGATTTAGTTGAAGATACAAAAAAAGATGATGAATTAACTGATGAACAAAAAGAAAAAATGGCTAAAATTACAGCGATTCTTTATTCATCAAGTACAGATAAAACAAAAATAAATATTTCGGGAAATTACGATTATGAAAAATTTATGCTTGATAATCCAACGAGACTTGTAATAGACATAAAAAATAGTTTGTTAGAGGTGGATGGACCAAAAGAAATAACACCAAAGAATAAGAACATTGAGGAAATTAGATTTTCACAAAATGAGAAAGATAAAGTAAGAGTTGTATTTCAACTTGTAAACGTTGCAGACTATGAAATTACAGAAAAGTCAAAAGGTTTAGAGATTGAAATTGCAGAGCCAAAATATAGAAATGTTGAGTATATAGCTTATGATGATTATGCAGAGTTAATTTTGAAAAATGTTAAGAAAAGAGTTTTTGATACTTCTGAAACGAGTAAGACAAATAAACTTACGATTACATATAGCTCGTCGAAATTTGATAGTGGAAAATCTACTTTAGAAATAGATGATGATTTTGTTGAGAAAATAGATATAAGAACAAATAAAATAACAATTACAGGAACAGGAAAGATGAAATATTCTTCGTTAGAACAAGACGGTTCAGATGTTGTTATTACGATTTCAAAAGATAACAAGAAAAACGATAAAGGAAATAAAGATGGAAATTTTGTTGTTCTTGTAGATGCTGGCCATGGTGGATCTGATCCTGGTGCGTGCAATGGAAAACATTATGAAAAAGTATATAATTTAGCAATTGCTTTAAAATTACAAGAGTTACTTGAAGATACTGAAGGAATAACAGTATATATGTCTAGAGATGATGATACATATTTAGATAGAGAAGATAGAGTGAATTTTGCAAATTCACATGATGAAGCTGATTTGTTTGTTTCTGTGCATAACAATTCGATTGCTAATAAAAATTATTCGGGAACAATGGTGCTATACTACAATAAAGAATGTGAAGCAGATTTTGGTATAACTAGTAAAGAAGTTGCTGAGTTAGTGCTTGATGAATTAATTGATGCATTAGGAACAAAAAATCTTGGAGTAGTTAGTAGACCGGATTTAGGTGTATTGTATGATACGGCATTACCTTCAATTCTATGTGAAGTAGCTTTCATGTCGAATGATGAGGAAGTGGAAAGAATTAAGACAGAAAAATTCCAAGATGCTGCTGCGATGGCAATATATGAGGGAATACTTGCTGCAAAAGAGCAAATGGGAAAATAAAACACAAGTGATATGACATAAATAAAGAAAGGAATGATAAAAATGGAAGACAATATTTCAAAAGGGCTTTTCGGATTAAACCGAAAGGATGTAGAAAACTACATTGCAGATTTAAAAAAGGATTATGAAGATGAGCTTAGAAAACAAAATCAAGAGTTACTTGCAATGAAATCAGAGAATGCAAAATTAAACGAAAGATTAAATCAATTATTAAGTAGCCAAAGAGAACTTGATGATGCAAAAAGAAATATTTCTGACGTTTTGTTTAAAGCAGAACAACAAGCTAAACAAATTGTAGAAGATGCAAAAGCAAAGGCAATAGAGGAACGACAAGAGATTGATACATTAATTGAATCTGAAAAAGAAAAACTAATAGATGCAAAGATAGAACTTGCAATGCTTAAGGACAAAGCAAAAGATTTGATAACAAAATTTACAGATGATATTACAAATTTGCAATAATTTATGAACTTTGGACGTTTTTTCGGGACAAAAGCCCCGTCCCCTTGTCCCGAAAAATCGTCCAAAGTGCATAAATTTATAAATCGCCGAATATACATGTATTGGGTGATTTAATATGATAAGAATAAAAACATTTTCTTTTAGACAAGCAATTGAAAGAATGTTTTTTTACATAATGATTTTCTTTGTATTATTTTTAATAATAATTTTTTCAATACTAATAGCATACTTTTTGAAAGAAGAATTGAAAGCGAAAATTTTTAGAAAAAGTACGTATTCAGAACAAGTTTTTTCAAAAAGTATGTTTATAAAAAGTATATTAGATGATGAATTATCGTTCTTATCGTTTGAAAATAATAAAGAAAGTGAGAACGAAAATAATAATCTAATATATGATGATTTCGAATCGAACAACATAAACGACATATATGAAATACCTGATGATAATTCTTTAATAGTTGAACTAAAAGAACTTCCTAAAATTGAGTACAAAATACCAGAAAAATTTGAAACTGAAATTCTCGATAATGGTAAAATAAAAGTTGGTAATACTAAAATTACAAATTACAGTAAATTAGAATTAGACTTGGATACTCTTTCAAAACCATCCCAAATTAAACTTGATTCCAATACAGATTTTTTAATTTTTCATACGCATGCTACAGAAAGCTATACCGTTGATAGTGAAGATGTTGTTAATTATAGAACAACCAATCAAAACTATAATATGTTGTCAATTGGTGAGTGCTTAGTTGATGAATTAGAAATGAGAGGTTTTAATACTTTGCATGACACTATTTTGCATGATTATCCTAGTTATAATGGTGCATATAAACATTCTCTCGAAACGGTATCAAAATATTTAAAGTCAAAAAATTTTGATTTTGTTGTGGATATACACAGGGATGCGATATCGAGTGATTTAACATATGGACCAGTTTGCAAAATTGGAGAAGAAAAGGCAGCAGAGCTTATGTTTGTAATTGGTACTGATGCTTCAGGCCTTGAACATAAAAATTGGATGGATAATTTGAAACTTGCAATTATGATTCAAAACAGGGCTAATGAAATGTATCCACGGTTTATTTAGAGATATCAATTTGAGTAGATCGAGATATAATCAACATGTTTCAAATGGAGCTTTTATTATTGAAGTAGGAACGACTGGTAATACGCTAGGAGAGGCAAAGACATCTATGAAATATTTAGCTAATGTAATGGAGTCTTTTAAATAAAAACACAAAGGAGAATAGAAAATGATAAAAATTAATTATGAAAAAGCATTTATAAATAAGGATGAAATCTATGCACATAAAGATGAAGTTTTGGAAGCTGAAAAGAAACTTCATGAAAAAACGGGTGAAGGCTCAGATTTCTTGGGTTGGGTTGATTTAAAGCTAGATGAAGAAGAACTTACAAGAGTAAAAAATGCAGCTTTAAAGATAAGAGAAATTTCAGATGTGTTAGTAGTAATTGGTATAGGTGGATCATATTTAGGTGCGAGAGCTGTTATTGATGCTCTTTCTCACAATTTTAAACCTAAAAATGTAATCTTTGCTGGTAATAATTTGAGCAGTGATTACTTGAATGATTTACTTGAATATATAGATGACAAAAGAGTTTGTTTAAATGTTATTTCGAAATCAGGAACAACTATTGAACCAGCTATATCATTTAAAATTCTTCGTGAATATATGGAGAAAAAATATGGCGAAGACGGTGCAAGAGAAAGAATATTTGTTACAACAGATGCTAAAAAAGGTGTTTTAAAAGAAATTGCAAATAATAAAGGATATGAAACATTTGTTGTACCTGATGATATAGGTGGAAGATATTCAGTATTCACACCAGTTGGACTTCTTCCAATAGCTGCTGCGGGACTTGATATAGATAAATTACTACAAGGTGTTTTTGATGCAAAAGAGAATTTTAAAGGATTTAACGAGAATAATCCATGTTATGAATATGCTGCAGCTAGAACAATCTTGTATCGTCAAGGTAAGAAAATAGAACTTTTGGCTAATTACGAACCAAAGCTACATTATATAACAGAATGGTGGAAACAATTATTTGGTGAGAGTGAAGGAAAAGATGGAAAAGGTTTGTTCCCAGCAGGAGTTGATTATACAACAGATTTACATTCTATGGGACAATACGTTCAAGAAGGAGAAAGACATTTATTTGAAACTGTTTTAAATGTAAAAGAGCCATATAGAAACATTTTCTTTGAATGTGCAGAAAATTCTATGGACAAGCTTGAATATTTAAATGGAAAAAATATGAATGAAGCTAATCATAGTGCGATGGAAGGAACAATAATTGCACACACAAATGGAAATGTTCCAAATATAATTTTAGAAATAGAAAAAATAGATGAATATCACATTGGTGAACTTTTATATTTCTTTGAAAAGGCTTGTGGCATAAGTGGTTACATGCTTGGTGTTAATCCATTTAATCAACCAGGAGTAGAAGCGTATAAAAAAGAAATGTTTAGATTATTAGGAAAAGCTTAAAATATAGTATAAGGTGGGCTGCAAAAGATGTCGAAGTATTTTAATAAAGCGATAATCGGAAATTCGAAAATTTTAGGGTGTTTAAACGAAAATGGTGAATTGATTAGACTATATTATCCCAATATAGATTATTTCCAAAATATCGATTGTTTTAGAATGGGCTTTGCAAAAGATGGACAAATAAAATGGTTTGATGAGTCATATGAAAAGAAACAATATTACAATGGAAATATCGTGTATACAGAAATGAAATTAGATGGATATGAGATATTGCAAAGAGACTATATTCTAATGAAGAAAAATATTGTTGTGCGTAAGCTTAGATTCAACAAAAAGGCTAATTTATTTGTGTATTCGAAACTTAATTCGGATGTGAATAAAAAAGTTTCAAGTATGGTTGTTGATAATACTTTAATTCAGTATTGTCAAGAAATGTACATGGCTACTTTTTCGAATGACAAAATTGCCAAATATCAAATAAATAACTCGAAAAATACTTTGCATAATGGTGAGTTAAATCCAGAAGATTATATAGGTATGTCTGAAGATGCGGCCGTTTTATATAAAGATGTAAATGAAATAACTTTGTATATTGCTTTTGAAAATAATTTGAAGGAGGCATTGAAGACAGTTGAATGGTGTAAAAAGCAAGAAGAAAGTTTATTATATGATTCAACACAAAAATATTGGAATAATTATTTAGAAAAATTTCAAAAAAATATTGTTTATCAAGGAATTAATAAAATAAAAGAAAAAGAAATAATTGATAGAACAATTTTAATGTTTGCATTAGTTTCAAATCCGGAAACTGGTGCTACACTTGCAAGTCCGGATGTTGATGAAAAATTTGAGTTTTGTGGACGATATGGATATTGTTGGCCACGCGATGCTCTTTTTATAAATAAGTCTTTAAATATATTAGGATTAAAAAAGCATACTGAGAAATTTTATAGTGTATGGGCTCCAAAAGCACAGCTTAAATCAGGCCTTTTTGAACAAAGGTATTATTCGTCTGGAGAACTTGCACCATCATGGGGAATTCAAATTGATGAAACTGCAGCAATGGTGCTTGGTGTATATGAAAATGGAAGCTATAAAGAGCACGATACGCTGATTGTAAAAGCAATCACAGGTCTTTTAAATTTTGTGGACGGAGACTATTTATCTAAGGAATGTTTTGACCTTTGGGAAGAAAGAAAAGGTAAACATCTTTATTCCACAGCTAGTATTTATGCAGCTTTGGAAAAAGGAAAAATCATGTTAGAAAAAATAGACAAAGATAAAAATAAGCAGACGATTAGAGAAATTGAGCGTCTTTTGGTAAGAATGAAAGATGCAATTCTTCAAAATTTTGTTGAAAATAACTACTTGAAACGTAGCACAGATAACAATCAGACTGATATTTCAGTGCTTTCACTTGTTGTACCATTTGGAATATTAGCTCATGATGATTTGCTTATAAAAAATACTTTAGAAAAAATAGAAAAAGAACTTGGAATGCCAAATGGCGGATATATGCGTTATCAATGGGATAATTACAAAGGTGGAAACACTTGGATAATTTCTTCGCTTTGGTTTGCGCTATACCACATTGAAGCTGGTAATATAGAAAGAGCAAGAGCTTTATTTGACTGGGTAACTGCCCATGCAGATAACATGGGATTTTTGCCAGAACAAATTGCAAGAGAAGGACACAATTCAGAATGGGTTATCCAGCTTTCTTGGTCTCATGCAATGTACATTATAGTAAGAGCGAAGCTGGCTAGTTTAGATGAAAAGTAATAGATATGAAAGGAATAAGCAATGCCAAAAAATCAAACAATATTTGTATGTAGTTCATGTGGAAATGAATCTCCTAAATGGCTTGGTAAATGTCCAGCTTGTAACAGCTGGAATACATATTATGAGGAGAAAATAATAAAAGATAAGGTTTCAAACGAAAGAAAAAGTGTAAATGCTGAAGTCGTAAAATTAAAAGAAGTTGGTACTGCTGAGAAAATTCAAAGAGTAAAAACAGGGTTTTCTGAACTTGATAGAGTGCTTGGTGGAGGGTTAGTTCCAGGCTCATTAATACTACTTGGTGGTGAACCGGGAATTCGGAAAGTCTACATTAATTTTGCAAATATGTGATAATGTTAAATTTGAGAATGAAACTATTTTATATGTTTCAGGAGAGGAATCTGGTCGTCAAATAAAGTTAAGAGCTGATCGTTTGAAAATGGATAATGAAAATATTTTGTTTTTAGGAGAAGCAAATATAGAAATTGTTCAAGAAGCGATTGATGATAAAAAGCCAAGTTTTATGATAATTGATTCAATTCAAACTATGTATAGTGGGGACAATCCTTCAGCTCCTGGTAGTGTAAGCCAAGTTAGAGATATAACTGCTAAAATCATGCAAATGTGTAAACAAAAAGAAATAACTACGGTAATTATTGGACATGTTACTAAAGATGGAACAATTGCAGGTCCAAGGGTTTTAGAACATATGGTTGATACAGTTTTATATTTAGAGGGTGAAAGATATTTTTCATATAGAATTCTTAGAAGTGTTAAAAATAGATTTGGTTCTACAAATGAGATTGGATTATTTGAAATGAAAGAAGAAGGAATGACTGAAGTTGCTAATCCGTCTGAACTTTTGATATCTGATAGAGATGGCAATCCTTCTGGTTCTGTGATTATTGCGGCTCTTGAAGGTACAAGAACGATGCTTATTGAAATTCAAGCTTTAACATCAACAACTGCTTTTGGGCTTCCAAGAAGAACTGGAATAGGAATTGAATATAACAGACTTGTTTTGCTACTTGCTGTTCTTGAGAAAAAAGTTGGAATCAATTTGTCAAATCAAGATGTTTACGTGAATGTGGTTGGGGGAATGAAATTAGAAGAACCTTCTGCAGACCTTGGAATTGCACTTGCTGTCGTTTCAAGTAATAGAAATATTCCACTTCCAAAGGATTTAATAGCAATGGGAGAAATCGGCTTGACAGGTGAAGTTAGAGGAATTAGTTCAATAGAAAAACGTATAAAAGAAGCTGAAAAATTAGGTTTTAAAACATGTATTGTTCCGGAAGTTAGTAGGAAACAATTAAAATATAAAGGAAATATCAATATAATAGGAGTCACAAATGTTGCAGAAGCAATAAAGATATGCAACTTGAAATAGTTTTTTGCAAGGGGGAAGTATTATGAGAAATGAAAGCGGTAAAAATGCCGAATTAATACAAATGCTAAAAATGGTTGCTCCAGGAACAGATTTAAGAGAAGGACTAGACAATATATTAAAAGCAAGAACAGGAGCACTTATTGTAATAGGGGATTCACCAGAAGTTATGAAAATAACAGATGGAGGATTTAAAATAAATGAAGATTATTCTCCGGCTAAAATATATGAGCTTGCAAAGATGGATGGGGCAATTGTTTTAAATAGTGATGCAAAGAAAATTTTGTTTGCAAATACACAATTAGTGCCTGACCCAACGATATCAACAGTTGAAACAGGTACTAGACATAGAAGTGGAGAAAGAGTTGCAAAGCAAACAAATGAACTTGTTATAAGTATTTCTCAAAGAAGAAACATTATTACTCTTTTTAAAGGGAATACGAGGTATTTAATTAAAGAAAGTACTAAAGTTCTTGCTAGTGCAAACCAAGCTTTGCAAACACTTGAAAAATATAAAAATGCATTTGACGATATAATTTCTATAATAAATGAATTTGAGTTTGATGACATAGTTACCCTTCAAAATGTAGTTACAGCAATACAAAGAGCTGAATTATGTATGAAAGTAGTTTCTGAAATTGAGAGTTATATAATAGAACTTGGAGACGAAGGGGTACTAATAGATTTACAGCTTAAAGAACTTTCAAATCAAGTTGATGAGGAGGAGAAGCTGTTAATAAGAGACTATTTGGTTGATCCGCTTACTCCAGAAGCTGTCATAGAATCAATTTCAGGTCTTTCAAGAAAAGACTTAATGAATTCTAATTTGATTGCAGAAAAACTTGGGTATGATGTGGAAAAACCATTAGAAGACATAGAGATTCCATCACGTGGTTTCAGACAGCTTACTAAAATACCGAAAATGCCAATCATGATAATTGAGAACATGAATAAAGCATTTGGGGATTTTCAGCATATAATACGTGCTTCTATAGAAGAACTAGATGATGTAGAAGGAATCGGTGAAATAAGGGCTAAAAACATAAAACAGGGCATAAAAAGAATGCATGAACAGGTAATTTATGATTCAAAATTCTATAGGTAACAATAATGGGCTTTTTTGAAAAAAGTTTAGTCGATAAGTAAAGAAAAATGCTGGAAAGTGCCTAAATAACAAGCTTTATCTACCTGACAAAAAAAGGAATTAGTTTACTAAATCCTTTGACTTTTGCACTTATGTATGGTATAATAGACACGTACTGTGAGAGAAAAATGGTAAAATTAATCTCTATTGTATATATTTGTTAAGGTTAGGAAGTGATATAAATGTTTAAAGTAGGTGACAAAATCGTATATCCAATGCACGGAGCAGGAACAATCGAATCTATCGAAGAAAAAGAAATTCTAGGTGAGAAACAAAAATATTACGTAATGAAAATGCCTGTGGGTGATATTAAAGTAATGGTGCCAACTAAAAACGCAGAATTAATAGGTGTAAGAGATGTGGTTGGTAATGATATCGCACAAAACGTTTTGGAAGTTCTTAGTGCAGGACCAACTGATATGTCGACTAACTGGAACAAAAGATACAGAGACAATCAAGAAAAAATGAAAAGTGGAGATATCTGCGAAGTTGCTGATGTAGTTAGAAATCTTACATTTAGACAAAAATCTAAAGGTTTAGCTACAGGCGAAAAGAAAATGCTAAGCAATGCTAAACAAATTTTAATTAGCGAATTAGTACTTGCAGAATCAATGACAAAAGAACAAGTAGAGAGTCTAATAAATGATAAAATTGATATGGCTTATTCAAATTACAATGGAGTAGTTGTAGAATAGGAATCAAAAAACCACCAAATTAAAATTGGTGGTTTTTTTTGAGTGAAATTAGCAAAAAGGAGCGTCCCTCTTGCTAATTTAGCATATTTTTGTATATAATAAATATACATAGAGCATAGGAGGATGATGAAAATGGCAAGTGAAGTTATTTATAGTGCAGATGGAAAATTAATAGATGGAATAATTGTTAAATATTATGAACCAGGCAAGGTTATGTCTGAAACACCTTACATTGATGGAATGATAAACGGAACGGAAATAGAATACTTTTATAATGGGCAAATAAGTGCGAAGAATGAATATGTAAATGGTGTTTTAAATGGTACATCTTACGTATATTATCAATCTGGTACTTTGATGGAGGAAAATCCTTATAAGGATGGTAAAATGCAAGGTACAAGAAAAAGATACTATGATAATGGTGTGTTAAAAGAAACATCGGATTATCAAAATGATGTATTACATGGAAAAGTAGTTCGATATACTCCAAATGGAGAAATTGAAGAGGAACTAAATTATAGAAAAGGTATGAAAGTTGAAGATGAAGTTGCTGTAGTTTCTGCTACAGCGGAAGAAGAGGAAGCTCGTAAACGTGAGGAAGTAAAGAAAAAAGAAGGACTTTCAGAAGAAGAATTAAATAAAATATTATAAAAATTTTGTGGCGGTAAAAACTTGGAAATTGGGACGGTTCTCTTTTCCAAATTTGTAGCAGTTATATTTGAATCTATAACCTGTTTAATAAATTTGGAAAAGAGAACCGTCCCAATTTCCAAGTGTCCAAAATGAGCAAAAATCTCCGTCCCCGTTGTCCACTTTTTTTAATAAAATGGAACAAAAGTGATGTACTAAAAGTCTATCTAGTAAAAGGATGGTGTTGTATATGGAAAAAATAATTAGTGGAATATTAGCCATAATAATGGGGGTTGAAACTGCAATTTTAGGTGTTTTACCAGAAAAAGAAGTAAAATTCAAAAATGATGATTTAGTACAAATCAAATCTGAAGACGAATTAAAAGAATTATTATCAGAATATATAAATGATAATAACAGACATTATGTTACAGGGGGAATTATTTTTGATACAGTGGATGATATGGTTTTTAATGAATCTGCTATCATGAAAGGAGATGCTGCAGAAAGTGCTACTGCTGCTGGAGCTGATGGTTCAAATGATTTCTCGGAAACAAATGTGCAAGTCGAGGGCGTTGATGAGTCTGATATCGTGAAAACAAATGGAGAGTATATTTATTATTTGACTGATGGGAATCTTCAAGTAATAAAAGCTTTTCCTGCGGATAATATGGAAATCGTGAAAACAATAGAAATAAATGAAGATTACTGGTTCGGAAATGAATTATATTTGGATGAAAATTATATAACTGTTGTGGGAACGACACAAAGAGAAATTGGTATAATTAAAGAGATTACGGATTCTATTTTTAATAGGTCGTATTATAAACCAACTGAAAATGTAAGCACAATCAAGGTTTATGATGTTGATACATATGAATTAGTCAGAGAATTTAATATATCAGGAAATTATGTTTCATCGAGAAAAATTGGCGATGACATTTACATGATTTCAAATAAATATATTTATGATATGAACGAGATTCTTCCTGTATGTAGGGATACTGCTGAAAGTGTTGAATATAAAGAGATTCCAGCAAACGAAATTTGTTATTTTAAAGATTTTGAAACATGTAATTATATGATTGTTTCAAGCGTAAGTTTGGATAAAATAAAGGAGGAAGCAAATGTTCAGACTTTTTTAGGTGCAGGTTCTGAAATATATGCTTCAAAAACAGCATTGTATGTTACAAGAGGAGAATATGACTATGATGTTGTGGCAACTCCAAAAAAAGTTAGTTTTGATGTTGCTATCACGACTCCTGTGACATCAAGATATTCTACGAAAATTCATAAATTTGAAATAGATGATGGTGAAATAGAATATACAGCTACGGGAAGTGTTCCTGGAAGTTTGTTAAATCAATTTTCAATGGATGAATACGACGGATATTTTAGAATAACAACTACAGATAACACAGATTGGGAAAATAGTACAAACAATTTATATGTTTTAGATAAAGATTTAGAAGTGGTTGGAAAGATTGAAGGATTAGCAAAAGGCGAAAGAATTTATTCTACAAGATTTATGGGAGATAAATGTTATGTTGTCACATATAAAACAGTAGATCCCTTATTTGTAATTGATTTATCAAATCCGAATGCGCCAGAGGTTTTAGGCGAATTGAAGATACCTGGATATAGCGATTATTTACATCCATTTGGAGAAAATTATTTAATTGGATTTGGTAAAGATTCTGTAGAAAAATCATATATGGATTGGAATGGTGAGATGCAAGTGACTGCATATGATACAGGCTTAAAGCTTGCAATATTTGATATTACAGAATTTTCAAATCCAAAAGAATTACATTCTGTGAAAATTGGTGGACGTGGAAGTTGGTCTGAATTATCATCGAATCATAAATCATTATTATTTGATGAAGAGATGGGAATATTTGCGTTTCCTGCAACAGTGTGCGAAGAGACTAAATTCTATAAAGATGGAACACCAATGTATGGGGATGTGGAATTTGAAGGTGCTTTAATATTTGATTTAAGTGTTGAGGATGGAATAAAATTAAGAGGAAAAATATCGCACAAAAATGGAAATAAATATTCAGCAAATGTTGAGAGAATTTTGTATATTCAAGATGTATTGTATACATTGTCATCAGAAATGGTGAAAGCAAATGATATTAATACGGTGGAAGAAATTGGAAAAATAAGCATAGATAAATAAGTTAGCAAGAGGGACGCAGGAGTTTTCTCAAGAGGGACGCCCCTGTTTGTGAAACATTTTCACAAACAGGGGCGTCCCTCTTGAGAAAAC
>JAFTQC010000053.1 GCA_017462965.1 Clostridia bacterium
AAAGCCAGAAGAAATTGATTATATAAATGCTCATGGAACATCTACTCATTTAAATGATATGACGGAAACGATGGCTATAAAAACGGCTTTGGGAGAAGCTAGTAAAAATGTTTTGGTAAGTTCTACAAAAGGAAATACAGGGCATTTGCTAGGCGCTGCTGGCGCAATTGAAGCAATAATTTCAGTTTGTGCAATTAACAACAAAATGGTTCCACCAACAATAAATTATAAAGTTAAGGATAAAGAATGCGATTTAAATGTTGTTCCAAATGAGCCTGTGAAAAAAGATATAAATGTTGTAATGTCTAATTCACTTGGATTTGGTGGACACAACGCGAGTATAATAATTAAGAAGTTTGAGGAGGCTTAAACGCTTATGGAATATGAAAATATTAAGAAATTAATGGATGATATGAATAATTATAAATTAACAGCTTTAGATGTTGAGCTTCCAGATGGTACAAAAATCAGTATGAGAAAAGAAGCGGTAAAAGAAGTTATTGCGAAGGATGAGATTAACAACGCTACAGTACAATCGTTTGCTGAAACTACCGAAGAAACAAAAGGTAATATTGTTAAATCACCTATGGTTGGAACGTTTTATATCAAACCATCACCAACTGCAAATCCTTATGTTGAAATCGGAAGTGAAGTAAAAGTCGGGGATGTACTTTGTATAGTTGAAGCTATGAAGCTTATGAATGAAATTGAATCTGAATATAATGGGAAAATTGCTAAAGTTCTTGTGAAGGATGGCGAATCAGTTGAGTATGGAACTCCATTATTCGAAATTCTATAGTTGAGGTGAATCAAATGTTAAACAAAGATGAGATAAAAAATATTATTCCACAAAGAGATCCTTTTTTGATGATTGATGAAGTAGAAGAATTTGTTCCCGGTGAAAGTGCGACTGCATATAAAGATGTATATGCAGATGAGTGGTATTTTAAGGGGCACTTTCCTGGTAATCCAATTATGCCTGGCGTTTTAATAACAGAATCACTTGCACAAACGGGCGCTGTCGCAATTTTGTCAATGGAAGAAAATAAGGGCAAGAATGCACTGTTTGGTGGAATTAACAATATGAAATTTAAGAAAATGGTTGTTCCAGGAGATAGATTAAAACTTGAAGTTAAAATTATAAAAAGAAAAGGTCCTATAGGTATTGGTGAAGCGACAGCAAGTTCAAATGGGGAATTGGTTGCTAAAGGAGAATTAACATTTGCTGTTGTGAATAACTAGTGATAAGTATTTGGAGGAAGAAAAATATGAATAAAATTTTAATTGCTAATCGTGGTGAAATAGCTGTTAGAATAATCAGAGCTTGTAAGGAAATGAATATTAAAACTGTTGCTGTTTATTCTGAAATTGATAAGAATGCGATGCATACTAAACTTGCTGATGAAGCTGTTTGTATAGGGCCTGCTGCATCTTCAAAAAGTTATTTGAATATTAAAAATATAATTGAAGCAGCTCGTATTACAGGTGCAGACAGTATTCATCCTGGTTTTGGCTTTTTGTCTGAAAATTCGCAATTTGCTAAGATTTGTGAAGAATCTAATATTAAATTTATAGGTCCAAATTATAAAGTGATAGATTTGCTTGGAAATAAATCGAATGCTAAAAAAATGGTTAAAGAAGCTGGGGTAAGAGTTATTGAAGGTTCAGAAGGCAGCATTGAAGGAATTGAAGATGCAATTAAAATAGCAAACAAGATTGGATATCCTGTTTTATTAAAAGCTGCTGCAGGTGGTGGTGGAAAAGGTATCAGAATTGCGAATAACGATGATGAGCTTAGAGAAAACTTTGAAATTGTAAAACAAGAATCAAAAATTTCTTTTAATAGCGATGAAATATATTTAGAAAAGTTTATAAAAAATCCAAGACATGTTGAAATTCAAATACTTGCGGATGAAAAGGGGAATGTTATTCATCTTGGTGAAAGAGATTGTTCGATTCAAAGAAGACATCAAAAGGTAATCGAAGAAACTCCTTCTACTGCAGTTTCAGAAGAACTTAGAGATAAGATGGGCGAGGCTGCTGTTAAAGCTGCGAAGGTTGCAGGTTATACAAGTTGCGGTACAGTTGAATTTTTAGTTGATGAGGATAAGAATTTTTATTTTATGGAAATGAACACAAGAATTCAAGTTGAGCATCCTATAACGGAAATGCGTACAGGTATTGATATAGTTAAAGAACAAATAAGAATCGCTGGTGGAGAAACTTTGAAATATAAGCAAGAAGATATTGAATATAGAGGTCATGTAATCGAATGTAGAATAAATGCAGAAAATCCTAGTAAAAATTTTATGCCATGTCCTGGTAAGATAAACGGAATAATGTTTCCCGGAGGAAATGGCGTGAGAATAGATTCTGCAATTTATGAAGGATGTATAATTCCACCAAACTATGATTCAATGATTGCAAAAGTAATCACACATGGTTCATCAAGAAATGAAGCAATCGCAAAAATGAAGAGAGCGCTTGAAGAATTAGTTATTGATGGTGTGGATACTAATCGTGATTTCTTATTTGATATTATAAAAAATTTTAATTTTATAAGAGGTAATTTTGATACATCGTTTGTTGAAAAAGAAATGATTAATTGATAAGCGAAAGCGGGGGTGTAATATGCTTGTTGATCAGATTAAAAAGAGAAAAGAGTCTGCAAAGAAGAATACAGCAAATATTGATATTCCGATTGGGAAATGGCTTAAATGTGACGGCTGTAAGGAAATTGTGTATAAAGATGATGTGAGGTCTAATCTAAATATTTGTCCTAATTGCGGTCATTATTTTAGAATGCATATTGGAAGGAGGTTAGAACTTATAATTGATGAAGGTACATATGCTAGATTTGACTTTAATATAGATACAACAAATCCGCTTGAACTAGAGGATTATAAAAAGAAATTAAATGCGCTTAGAGAAAAGACTGGTCTGGAGGAGGCTGTGTCTGCCGGAACTGGGAAAATAAATGGAGAACAAGTTGTTATCTGTGTAATGGATAGTGGATTTTTAATGGGAAGTATGGGGATTGTTGTTGGGGAAAAAATAACGTATGCAATTGAGAAAGCTATTGAAATGAAATTGCCATTTGTAATGTTTTCGGTTTCAGGTGGTGCAAGGATGCAAGAAGGAATAATGTCATTGATGCAAATGGCAAAAACGGTTAGTGCGCTAACTAAACTTGATGAGGCAGGACTTCTTTATATATCTGTTCTAACTGATCCAACATATGGTGGAGTTACCGCTTCTTTCGCAAGTTTAGGAGATATCATAATTGCAGAACCTAAAGCAATGATTGGATTTGCTGGTCAGAGAGTTATTGAACAAACTATTGGAGAGTCTTTGCCAGAAGGATTTCAAACAGCAGAGTTTTTATTAGAACATGGATTTATCGATAAAATTGTTGAAAGAAGAGAATTAAAAGATACTCTTTCGAAATTAATAAAATTAAACAAGAAGGAGGAATAAGTTTTGAGTAACAATAATGAAGTTAAAATGACGGCGTGGGAAAAAGTTGAGCTTGCGAGAAATCCAAAAAGAAAAACTTCTTTAGATTATGTTGAAAAAATATTTGATGAATTTATTGAACTTCATGGCGATAGAAATTTTAAGGATGACAAAGCCATTGTTTGCGGTCTTGCAAGTATTGACGGACAAAGTTATACAGTTATAGCTGAACAAAAAGGAAGGACGACAAAAGAAAATATAGAAAGAAATTTTGGAATGCCAAATCCTGAAAGTTATAGAAAAGCTGTAAGATTTATGAAACAAGCGGAAAAGTTTAATAGACCGATTATAACTTTTGTTGATACGAAAGGTGCATATCCTGGAATCGGTGCAGAAGAAAGAGGACAAGGTGAAGCAATAGCAAAATCTATATTTGAAATGGCTAGAGTTAGAGTTCCTACAGTTGCAATAGTAGTTGGAGAAGGCTCTAGTGGTGGTGCGCTTGCAATAAGTGTTGCGGATAAAATTATAATGCTTGAAAATGCAATTTATTCAATACTTTCGCCAGAGGGATACAGTAGTATTCTTTGGAAAGATTCATCAAGAAGTAAAGAGGCTGCTGAGAAGATGAAATTAACAGCAGAAGATTTATATGAATTTAAAGTTATTGATAAGATAATTGCTGAACCAAAAGAAGTTGATAATTTTGCTTTTGAGAAAATTACAGAAGAAATAAAAAATGAGATTATGAATACTATTTCTGAATTAAAGAAAAAAGGAACTGAAAAACTTCTTGAGGAGAGATATTCAAAGTATAGAAACATGGGAGAATTTATTAGATTATAGGAGACGAAAGTTATGTTATTAAAAGATAAAAAGATTTTGATAATGGGGATTAGAAATAAGTGGAGCATTGCGTATGGAATAGCTAAGCAAGCGTACGAGAATGGCGCAAAACTAATTTTTACATACATGGGTGAAGAAAATAAAGATAAAATAGAAAACTTGATTTCTGAGCTTGAAGGAAGCAAAGCATATGCATTAAATGATGCATCAAATGATGAAATGGTTTTGGATACGTTTAACAAAATAAAAGACGAAAATGGAAAAATAGATGGATTAGTACATGCTGTTGCACATGCTAGTACAGAAGATTTACACAATGATTTTATTAACACAAGCAAGGCAGGATATTCACATGCGGTTGATGTAAGTAGTTATTCATTAGTTCTTACTACAAGAATAGCAAAAGAAATAGATTTTTTAAACGAAAATGCATCAGTATTAACATTAACATATTATGGTTCTATAAAAGTATTACCAGGATATAATGTTATGGGAGTTGCAAAAGCTGCACTTGAAGCCAGCGTTAGATATCTTGCTGAAAACCTTGGAAGAGAAGGCATGCGTGTGAATGCGATATCGGCAGGACCAATCAAAACATTATCAGCCAAGGGAATCAAAAATCTAGACACAATGCTAGATGTTGTAGAAGAACGTTCTCCAATCCATAAAAATGTAACAATCGAGCAAGTTGGAAACGTTGCAGCATTCTTACTTAGTGAAATATCAGATAGTGTAACAGGTCAAGTGATATATTCAGACAATGGATACAACATAATGGGGATTTAGAGCTTTTTTGGAAATTGGGACGGTTTGGAAATTGGGACGGTTCTCTTTTCCAAATTTATTTGAATATTTTTGAATAATATCAGATTTTCAAATTTGGAAAAGAGAACCGTCCCAATTTCCAAAAAAGCTAGTTCTCTTGTCCCAAAAAAGTATAGACCGAGTGGTCAGTTTGAGTGATTTTTGTTTTTTTTATGTTAAAATAAAGAAAAGTTTTTAAGGAGGGGAATATAATGACAGAAGCAGAAGTTTTTGAAAAGTTAAAAGTAAAAATTGTTGAGGGGTTAGGTGTTGAGTCTGATGATGTAAAAATGGATTCAACATTTATAGATGATTTATCAGCTGATTCATTAGATATCGTTGAGCTAATCATGAATATTGAAGAGGAATTTGAATTATCAATTCCTGATTCAGAAGCTGAAAAAATCGTTTCTGTAAGAGATGTTGTTAATTACATAGTTGAACACAAAAAATAGAAAGAAAATTAACTTAGATGATGTAAAAAACTTGGAAATTGGGACGGTTCCTTTTTCCAAGTTTTTTTGTATCACTATTCTTTTTATTACGATTGAAAAATTATTTCTTTCGTGATACTATGCAAAAAGAGGAGGGTTTTTATGGAATACAATGTGAATATAAGAAAAGAGATTTTTGGAGCTACATTGCTTAATTTGAACAATGGAAAAAGGGTATATGTGACTGAAAGTGAACTCGAAAGTGTAACACAAGAAAAAATCTTCCCGGATGATGTTGCTTCTATTATGCCTCAAAGTGAAGAATTAAATTATAAACTTACAGATTATGATGATTATAGCAATTCTTTTAGTTTTGCGGATATTGCTTTCTTGGAGCTTACTAGAGGCTGTAATTTAAAGTGCAAGCACTGCTTGAATAATTCGGGAATTTCTGAAAAAAATCAAATTAACTTTGAAGGATGGTATTCTTTAATAACTCAGTTGGCAGATGCTGGAATTCAGGAAATAAGGTTTACAGGCGGAGAACCTTTGATTTTTGATGGAATTTATGATCTGATGAAACATGCTTCAGAGCTAGGAATTTTTGTATCAATTGGTACAAATGCTACTTTAATAACAAAAGAGGTTGCTAGAAAATTAAAAGAAAATGGACTTAAAAGAGCGGTTGTAAGCCTTGATGGTACTGAAGAAATGCATAATGAAATAAGAGGAGAAGGCAATTATAAGAAAACGATAGATGCTATTAAATATTTGCAAGA
Source organism: Clostridia bacterium (assembly GCA_017462965.1). Lineage (GTDB taxonomy): Bacteria > Bacillota > Clostridia > TANB77 > UBA1234 > UBA1234. The sequence continues at coordinate 6,320 of JAFTQC010000053.1, forward strand.
AGAAGGAATAAGCATAAAGGTAAATTCTGTAATTATGCGCTCGAACATGGATGATGTAATAAATTTAGCAAAGCAATTGAATAGAGAAAAAATATCAGTTTTCATTAGAAGATTCATCGAATCTGGTAGAGGTGCTAATTTAAAAGAAAATATGTTATCTAAGAAGGATTATGAGTATGTTAACGAAGCGCTAAGAGAAGAACTTGAATCGGCGCCTTATGTTCGTGGTCATTACATAAGATTAACAGATGAAGGAAAACATGCAAGAATTGAACTTCCTTTTGCGTTAAGAAGTGGATGTAAAGCTGGTCAAAGAGCTTTAGTTATTACTCCGAATGGTGATATTCATTTTTGTGGATTCTTAGCAGCTCAAGGGTTTGAACCGATATCTAATGTTTCTAAAATAGAAGATTGGAAAGTATTTTGGAAGGATTTACAACAAACAGATAAGTTAGAGGTTCTAGAAAATAACTTAGAAAATTATAATAATCAACCAGGAGTTCAGCCGACAAATTGTTTAGCATATGTGCAAAGATATTTAAATGGAGGTAAATAATGAAAACTTTGTATATATTCACTTCAGTAAATAATATATATACTGGTCAAGTTGCTAAAATAGTAAAAGAATCAAAAATAGATACTAAAGTTATAAATATTGAAGATCTTGTGGAGAATGCTAATAAATATAAATTTGAAAAAGAAGATGTGGCTTATTTTTTATGTTGCAACAGTTTGCTTATAAAAGATGCAATAGAAATATTAAATCAGTATGGATGTACAATTATAAATTATGATTATTTGAAGTGTGATTATAAAAAATTGGATATACAAAAGTTGCTACAAGAAAACGATGTTTTAATTCCGGAAATATGCCAAACGAATAATTTGGATAATTTAACATTTCCTTTATTTTGTAAGGAAAATAAGCATGAAGGAATCATATTTCAGGTATATAATAAAATAACCTTAGAAAAGTTTTTTGAAAGATTTGACATAGAAAATTTTTATTTTGAAGAAGTAATAATTGCTAATGATTCTGTTGGAGAAGAAATAAAATTGTATTTTGTGAATGGTGAAATTTTTGGAAAGAAGGACTCAATTATAATTGATGATGCGCTTAAAACAATGTGTTTAAACGTTTCAAAAGCACTTAATGATTTAGAAGTCTTTTCTGTAGATATAATAAAAACAAAAGAAAATAAAAGTTATGTCATTGATGTAAATCCATCTGCGGGTTTTTATTTGTCTGACCAAGGAAGAGCTTGTTTTTTGAATCAAATATACAATAAATAATTTGGAGGTTCTATGAGATTAAATATACTTGGAACAGGCCATGGTACCGCAACAGAATGTTATAATACATGTTTTACAATTAGTAATGGTGTGGAACATTTTCTTGTGGATGCTGGTGGTGGAAATGGAATATTAAAACAACTAAAATCTTCTAAAATTGAAATAGAAAATATAAAAAATATTTTTGTTTCTCATATACATATGGATCATCTACTTGGTGTTTTATGGATAATAAGAATTTTTGCAAGAAAGTTTTATAAAAAAGAGTTGATTGAGCCGGTAAAAATTTACGGAAATGATGAGGTGATTTCGGCACTTAATAAGATTTGTGAAATTGTAATTCCAAAGGATTTTTTGTTTTTACTAAATGATAAAATAAAGTTTATCGAAGTAAAAACTAATGATAGAGTGAAAATATTAGATTTTGATGTGGAATTTATTGATTTATCAGCCAAAAAAGTTAAACAATTTGGTTTTGTTATTAAAAAGGATGATGTTAATTTATTTACATTTATAGGTGATGAAGTTTGTAGTGCTAATACCGAAAAATATTTGAATAATACCAAATGGCTATTTGCAGATGCTTATATGGCTGGTGAAGAGGCCGAAAGGCATAATCCTATTGAAAGACATCATCATAGTACTGTAAAGTATGTTGCTGAAATGAGTGAGAGATTAAACGTTGAAAATTTAGTGTTATCACATACAATTGATAATGATTTGAAAAATAGGAAAGAAAAATTTACAAATGATGCTAAGAAATATTTTAAGGGAAATATTTTTGTGCCTGATGATTTAGAAATTATTGAAATAGAGGAGGAGCTATAGATATGGAGATAATTGATTTATATGATAACAAAAAGCAAAAATTAAATAAAACAATGGCAAGAGAGGATGGTGAGCCTGCTGCTGGTGAGTTTAAGTTATCGGTTCATGCATGGGTTCTTAATGATGAAGGAAAATTGTTGATACAAAAAAGAAATGAAAATTTAAAAAGAAATCCTGGAAAATGGGGTTTTACAGGTGGCGCGGTAGATGCTAACGAAACATCTTTAGATGGTGCAATGAGAGAAATAAAAGAAGAACTTGGAGTAGAAATTTCAAAAGATGAAATTGAATATTTATTGTCTTTTAAGAGAGAAAAAGGTTTTGTTGATATCTGGCTTGTTAAGAAAAATATTGCAATTGAAGAGCTTGTTTTGCAACCAGAAGAAGTTTCTGAGGCTAGATGGGTTTCTTTAAAAGAGTTGAAAATGTTAATCGAAAATGACGAGATGGTTAAATCAGTTAACTTGTATTTAGATATTTTTGAGAAGTTATTAAAGAAATGTCATAATGTTTCTGAAGATTAGAATGTGTTAGGAGAATTTATATGAGAGAGCATGTTAAACCAGAGGTTGCACTTGAGATAATTTCAGTTTGTTTTTCGGTAGCTATTAAGCAGAAAGATTGCAAAGAAATCGCAAAACTTGAGAGTATGAAGAGAAAGATATATGAAGGGGATACTCATACGATTGAAATTGTGCTTAATGAATATGGTCCTAAAGTAAAAGAAGTATTGGAGGGAGAAAGAAATGTCACCGGAGGAGATAAAAGAGATTCAAACTAGATTTTCTATAACTGATGAAGAATTTGAAAATATGTATAAACAGGCTGAATTATTGACTTTTACGGGTGTTAAACCTTCTTCTGATAGACCAACAGCCATACTTACTGGAGGTCAACCAGGTGCAGGAAAAACAGGAATAATAATGAAAACAAAACAAGAATTTAAGCAAAATGGAGCAGATATTATTGTTTTTGATTTGGATTCATACAGACCGTTTTATAAAGATGCTAGTGTAATAGCTAGTAATTATCCTGAATTATATGCTGGAATTACTGGCAAGGCCGCTGGAAAGGTTATGGAACGATTATCTGAAAAAGCAATACGCGAAGGTTATAGTTTTGTTATGGAAGGAACTATGGGAAAATCCACATACACATTAGACATGTTACAAGACATGAATGCGGATTTTAATATAGTTACAAGACTTATGGCGGTTTCAAGAGAAGAATCATTACTTTCAATATTTGAAAGATATTTGGAAATGAGAAAAAGTTTAGGTTTTGGAAGGCTTACCACAGTTGATAGTCATAATGATAAATTTGATAATTTTACGAATACTGCGTTAGGACTAGAACAAAGAGGGGTTAAAGTTGAAATTTATGAACGTTCAAACGATCCTTCTAATATAGGTGATGTTAGGAAAACGTATGAAACGTTTGGTGCCAATAATGTATATAGAACTGTTCGAGAGGCCCTAGAAAAAGGCCGATTAGATAGTCGAAGAAAATGTTTAGCTAATGCCGATAAACGTTTAACTTCAATAAGGGATGAAGTTAGGGAATTTTCTTCTGATGATGGATTTAATTTAGAGTTTCAAAAGTTGGAAGAAATAATAAAAAGAGAAATAGAGTTAGAGAAAAAGAATGATATTGAAATTTAGAAAGAGGCTATAAAACTTGGAAATTGGGACGGTTCCTTTTTTGGGACATGGGGACGGGGCTTTTGTCCATTTTTGAAAAATATTCTTGTTACAAGAATAATCTTAAATTCAAAAAAGGACAAAAGCCCCGTCCCCATGTCCCAAAAAAGGAACCGTCCCAATTTCCAAGTTTTTTACAGCCCATTTCTTTGTGCTATGAGTTTTGCATAATTTGCATAAACTTCAGGGCTTCTGTTTTGCGATTCGAGCATTTCGACGAGTGCCACTCTTGGGAATACAAATGTACCGGTCTCAGAAATGTAGGGATCTTGTGCAATCAGGATAAGCTTTTGGATTTCCAGTAATTCGGAAGTCTTAAGTTTACCTGTATAGCCGAGCTCGGCGGCGACTGCTTTGAATCGTTTGGCTTTTACCGTTTCGATAGAAAGTTCGGTATCTTTTTCATCATCATAGAGCGTGTAAACATAGTCGGCAGCAAAAATTCTTTCATGAGGAAATATGAAAGAAGAATACTCTTCAAAAACATGTTTCCTCAGGAAAAGTTTGAGATGTTCAACATTTGTGTCAAGTCCTTTCTCAAAGTCGAGAAGATAGATTGCATCAGCTGAAACCAGGATATTCCGCGGTGCAAAATCGTACCAAAAGAATCTTTTGGATATGATGAGGCACAGCATGCTATTTAGAACTTCCTTGGCAAATTCATGTGTTTCAGGCTCGACGAGCATGGCTTCCAAATTCTCACCATCACAAAAGGACATTGTGAGTGTTGAAGTGCTTAAATCCCAGTCATAGATTTCGGGAAGCATGATGCTGAATGTCCGCTCGCCAATAATCAAAATTTGATTGCCCAAAACAGACTGTGCATACTGAATTCTTTGCACTTCGTCATGTGTTGTAATTTTCTTGAACGCAGGCATTCCTTCAAATGTATCCGGCCAAGCTTTAGTAGGATCAAGCGATATGACTTCATATTTTTCTTTCATGGTGAACGCTCCTTTCAAAGATGTCGTAGAGAGAATGTTTATTGAATTCTCATATGATTCTTGTGATTAACATAATACATTATACAACGTTAGATTTACAAAGTCAATTAACAAAAGTGCAGATGCAAAAAACTATATATTTGTACACTTTTTTATGGTATAATTCACGTGGAGAAAGTAGGTTGATAATTATGCTAAATGTTGTTGGAACGATGTTTTTTAAAGATAGGAAATTATTGATAGATAAGCCAAGAAAAAGAGAAACTTATCAAATGATTGGTGGAAGAGTTGAAGATGGCGAAACTCCGCTCGAAGCTGCTATACGAGAATGTCATGAGGAGCTTGGAAATGAAGCAATATTTGATGAAAGTAAATTTGAGCTTGTAATGGATTTTGATGAAATTGCTACAAGTGATCCAAATCTAAAAATTCATTTTTATGTATACAAAAATAATGGAGAGTTAGAAGGGGCTCTTAATATTTCTGATGAGATAGAAAAATTCCTTTGGTATGATACCAGCTGCGGTACAGAAATTTTATCAAATACATTAAAAAATGAAGTTGTGCCATACTGTAAAAAAGAAGATTTAATTGATTAATTTAGGAGGAATAAATGTATACACATAAAGTTAAATATTATGAAACTGACAAAATGGGAATTACACATCATTCTAACTATATAAGATGGATGGAAGAAGCTCGTGTGGACTATTTAGAAAAAATTGGACAAGGCTACGACAAATTAGAAGCGCAAGGAATAATATCTCCAGTAATAGGAATCGAATGCGAATATAAAGAAACCACAACATTCAACGATGACATCGAAATAGATGTTAAAGTTAAAGAATATACAGGAGTTAGACTTATCATCGAATACGAAATGCGTAAAGCAAAAAACAACGCTTTAGCACTGAAGGGAATATCAAAGCATTGTTTCATAAATTCGGAAGGGAGACCAATTAGAGTAAGCAAAGAAAATCCAGAACTGGATAAAGTTTTAAAAGAACTTGTCGAAAAATAAAAATTGGAAAAAGGGACACGCTTTTTTGGAAATTGGGACGGTTCCTTTTTCCAAATTTAAAATATAGGGGATAAATGGGGGAAATACATATTATAAAGGAGAAGTGCGTTATGCCCCGTATTGCAAGAAAAAATTCAAGTAGCTGTTTTTACCATGTAATGGTTCAAGGTATTAACAAAGAGCATATTTTTAAAGATGAAAAATGGATTGAAAAGTATAAGAAATTTATGCAAGAAAAATTGGAAGAAAGTGAGGTAACGATATTAGCTTATTGTGTAATGATTAATCATGTTCATTTATTGATTCATAGTGATAGTTCTGCAAATTTAAGTAAATATATGCAAAAGCTTAATAGTGCTTATTCAAAATTTTATAATGTAGTTAATGAAAGAATAGGATATGTATTTAGGGATCGATTTCGTTCACAAGAAATATGTAGTGAAAGGCAACTATATACGTGTTTGAAATATATACATAACAATCCTGTGAAGGCTAATATTGTTAGTTTCATGTATGAATATCCATATTCAAGTTATAATGAATTCGTAAATGAAAAAGATATTATAACGAAAGAAAGTATTAAATTGTTATTTAACACAGAAGAAAATTATATGGAACAGTTTAACAAAGTTCACTTAATAGATGATGAAGAAAATATTGACGAATTTATTGATTTGAAAGAAAAGGATGTATTGGACTTTATATATGAAATTGAAAATAAATATGGAAGAAAGATAAGTGAAATAAAGAAAGATAAAAGTTTATTGCGAAAAGTTATTAAAGCTGCAAGAATGCAAACTGATGTAACTCTTGTTAAGTTAGCATCAATATTAAATGTATCAAAAAGTACTGTTGAAAATTATGAGAGAAAAAAATGGAAAAAGGAACCGTCCCAAATTCCAAAATGGAAAAAGGAACCGTCCCAATTTCCAAAAATAGAAAGGATGTAGTATGAAGAAGTTAGTTGCGATAGATGGTAATAGTATAATGAATAGAGCGTTTTATGGAATTATGAATTCGAAAATGCTTATGACATCGGAAGGTGTTTATACGAATGCAATTTTTGGATTCTTGTCAATTTTGTTTAAGCTTTTGAATGAAGAGGAACCAGAGTATATTTGTGTTGCGTTTGATTTGAAGGCGCCGACTTTTAGACATAAGAGGTATGATGGATATAAGGCAACAAGAAAGGGAATGCCGGATGAACTTCGTGTGCAAATGCCGATTATTAAAGATGTTTTAAGGGCAATGAATATTAAGGTGCTTGAGCTTGAAGGTTATGAAGCTGATGATATTTTGGGAACGCTTGCGAAATATGGTGAAGATAATGAGATTGATGTTTTGCTTTTGACTGGAGATAGAGATGCGCTTCAGCTTACTTCGGATAAAGTAACAGTTAGGATACCAACTACCAGAATGGGCAAGACAGAAAGTACTGACTATACGCCAGCTGTCGTTAAGGAGAAGTTTGG
>JAFTQC010000037.1 GCA_017462965.1 Clostridia bacterium
ACTCTCTGAGTCGATGGATTATCTCTAACAAATACCACCGTTTCGACATCCTTACTATGTGTAGAACCTGAAGAAACAGGAGTCGGAGGAACACTCGTATCCTTTGGCGGTGTATGTAATCCGTTAATAACAATTTTTTCTCTATCCAAATCTTTATTTCTTGCAAGTTGCATAATCTCTTCAGAAAGCGAAACCGTCTTTGTAGGATCATTTGGATCTTGAACTCTTCCAAATGTGTTCTTAGCAGCAACCTTTGCTTCATTAATAGCATCAGAAAATCTGTTTGGAACATTTCTAACTTCGTCTGGAACCCTAGTTGCCATCGAATAAGCCGTCGCACCAGCTTGAACAACTCCAACTCCAGCATCTTTTACAAAGTCCGCTGCTCTTCCAGGAGCAGAAGCCATTCTTCCAAAACTATCAGACGCCTTTTCAGCCATTCTAGAAACCACACCTTGGTGAGAATAGATTTTTTCTTCTCTTAAGATACCTTGCATGATTTCTCTTTCTCTAGCGTAAGAATCTCTTATTGCATCTCTTTCTAAAGATTTTTGTTGTTGTTCTCTTATTACATTTGCAAGCCTATTATTAGCCGTAGCCGCATTTGCCTCAGCTTCAGCTCTCTTTCTAGCTTTTCTATCAGCCATTCTTCTGATTTTATTATCATATTGTGTATCCGATACAAGTGAAATCGATGTATCAATTGAAGTCTCTCTTGCATCTCTTCTTTCAAGTCTATCGTCTACTCTTTGAGCTCTTCTTTCAGCAACTCTTTCATCTCTTCTAACCTTTTCATATCCACTTGAAAAATCACTCTTTATATCTCTTTCAAGTTTAGCATTTCTCATTGTTTGGATTGGAGAAACTAACTTAATATCACGTTTTCTCAAATCAGCTCTTGCAGATTTTAAATCTTTGTAAACATATTGCTCACGCTTACGAGCTTCTGCAAGTGACTTTATTGCTTTTTCTTCTCGCTTCTTTGCACGTTCCATTGCTGCTTTATCACTGCCAGCCTTACTCATTGCCGCTCTTGCACTTCTTAGCTCTTCTTCTGCAGATTTTATTTCTTGTTTTATACCGCGAGTGCCATTATATGTGCTTCCATATAAAGCTTCACGCGCTCTTTTATTTGTATCTTTGAAATTGTCTTTAACTTTCTTTCTAGTCTTCTTAGTATCGTGCCATTTATCATATCTGTCAATCGCAGCTTCGGCTTTACTTGCAATGCTTGGTCCCTTAATTACAGCGCCCCTGCTTCTTAAGAATTCATTTGCCTTTTGACGTTCAGCTTTAGCAGCAGAAAAATCGCCTTTAGAACCCATAGTTATTCTATTTTTAATCATTTGACCTGCTGTTTTTATCTCAGTGCCCATGATTGTACGGTATGCAGCTCTTTCCTCTTTTCTTGCCATACGCATAACTGGCTTGTTATATGCTCTTTCAACTTTGCTTGCTCTTGTAAGCTGTACACCATTATCTCTTAATGTTTTTCTAATTCTATTTGAATTCTCTAAAATTCTCTTTTCTTGCTCAGACAAATTAGCAGGATTTTTCTTTCTAATCTCTTTTAACTTACCAGCTGCATATTTTTGAGAACCTCTGTCTAATATTTTTTGAGCTCTTGTAGCTTTTCTAGAAGCATTTGGATCATAACCTCTAAACGATGTCTTACGAGACTTTGCAACTTGCTCCTCTAGCATACCTGCACGTTTTTCATATCTTTCAGCAAGTGCTCTATCGCCTTTCGCACGAGCTTTGTCAGCATCTCTTCTCATAACCAAAGCTTCTTTTGCCGCTTGAACAGAAATTCTGTTTCTATCTCTATTTAGCATACGTTGAGCTGAAGTCATGCGCATCTTCGTAGGTTTCTGGCCAGGACGAGTAAATAGTTTCGAACTTATTGTAGATCTTCCGTCAATAAAGTTTTCAAGTTGTTTTAATTTTCTTTCTTGTCCAGCACTTAAATAACCTTTTTCTCTTAATGCTCTAGCTTCCTTAACTGCACGTTTAGCTTCCTTATTTTGTTTAAATGTAGCTGTCACATCATGATACGTCATTTTAACTTGACCAGCTTTACCTTTTATTTGTCCTTTCACATTATTAGCGTAAGCCATTCTGTTAATAGTTCTTTGAGTCTTACCAACACCTCTAAAGTAGATTCCTTTTTCAGCATACTTAGCTCTTTGTCTTCTAAGTCTACTTATATTTCCACCAGCACCTTGAAGTTCAGCAATAGTAGCTTGAATATCTCTATATCTTGAAGTATGCGTTTGTCCGTTCTTAGAAAGAAGTCTCATTTCCTTTTGAAGTTTATTTAAATCACGTAAATCCTTCATTGCGCTCTTTTCGTAAGAACGTATTGTCTTTCCAGCTTGGCGTTTTTCTTTCATCATTCTGTATTTACCCTTTATTGTATATCCTGCGCCAACAACAGATGCACCAGCACCAACCATTTTTTGTCTAAATGTTTTCTTTGGTTTAGGTGCATTTTTAGCACGTGCTTCATTCATTCTTGCTACAGACTCTGGAGTTCTGAATACACCAGAATACCTATCACCAGCTCTTTTCGTACCACCTTTACCACCAACTCTTCCAGTTGTATGGTTATATCTTCTACCTTTTAGGTTATATATTACTGAAGTTGTTTGGTCTGGGCGCTTAAACTTAATGCTACCAGCCATTTTTATCTTATTTAAATTTCTAGGATTCTTTAGCACGCCTCTTGCCATTGCAGCCGCTAAACCTGTTCCCTTCATTTTCTCTAGCAAAATTTCTATCTTTTCATTAAATTCTACTGGTTGTAATCCTCCAACCATCATTGCATTAGCAGCAGCTCTAACTTCCATCATTGCATCTAATTCTTTTAACTGCTCTTCGCTAAACTTAGAAGAAAGTTCATTTAATGCTTGTTCCTTTTCTTCTCCATCTTGCATATTATGTACCGCAATAATATTATCAAGCGCTGCATTTCTTTCTTCTTCACTAGCATTTTGATCAAGTGCTATCATCGCTGAATCAGCAAGTGTTTGTGGTGCATTTAAATCTGCCATTTGATGATCTGGCTCTTGCGCTTCCAATGTTTGTTGTAAGTTCGCATTAGATACTGCAAGTCTAGAAGATCCCGCTTGAAGCGCATGACTTTGCAAACTTCCAACTCCTTGTACAACATGTCCAACGTGGCTATCTTGTCCAAGCATTCTTTCAGCAGTGTTTCTTGCCCCTTGCGCAAGCTTAACAGCCGCATGTGTTTGAAGCGCTGTAGCCGCAACACCTTTAACAGTATCGCCACCACCGCCATTCATATGGAAGATAGCTCTAAGCATATCGTCGCCTTTTGATATGAATGTAACAACTATGACTATTAATAACCAGTTCTTATCCATTCCACCATTAGCAGCATTACCTAATTGCAATATAAGTGCCATACAAATTACATAAACAATTGCATGGAATGACTGTATGAAAACATTTAATAAAAATTCTTTGCACCAGTTTCCAAATGCTTGTGATTTTCCATCTGCCAACTTATCTATGGCATATGAAATCATTACAAGTGGAAATACTGCAATCAAAAATATTGTCATCAGCAATCTTCTGAAATAAATGATTATCAAACTTACAAGTTGTTTAACCATGATTATCCAGCATATTGCGAAAACTAACCATCCTTGGTCTTCTGCCATACGATACATCATTGACATATAGTCAGTGCCCGCTCTTAAAGAGCTTTGTACTTCTGCCATTGACTCATTAATGTCGTCCATTCCTTTTCCTTCTTGGCTTACAACACCTGGCTGTTCTATCATGTCACCATATGCACCTATTGCAGCTTTATTTTGATAAATAAAATCGACAAACGCATTATTTATAACTATCGTATATTTTATTATATATGGGAATAAAAATAATAAAGCAATTCCTTGAACCCAATACAAAATGAATTCTTTGTATTTAGCATTCTTTTCTGTTCCGGCATTTAACAAAATTCTGATTCCTATGTATATCATCATCATGATGTACGCAATAATTGCAATTTTTGTAAAGAAACTATAAAAATCGTTTAATCTTTCTCCAACTTTCATGTCACTTATATAAGTATTCATTTCATAAGTCTCACCGTTAGGAAGTGTCATATCTGAGAAAATATTCAAACTAGTTTTATTATAATTATTGAAGAATAGTGACTCAATCGTTACTGGTCCTCCATCATCATCGCTTCCTACTGCCATACCTATAATGCTATATAATCCAACCGTACCCATAAGTAAAAATCCAGTTATTGCTTTTTCCCACAAACTGCTAGATTCCTTAGTTAGAATATCGTCTTCAACATATCCTCCACCACCAGTTGCATATACTACGTTTTGAGTAGGTAATATGTTTACCATAGTCAACACAAATACTATTAATATTGATATAACTTTCATTTTCCAATCTCGTTTCATATTACCTACCTCCTTTCTTTTTGTTTTTATTATCCTTCATCTTGATGGTTATAGAATATGTCTTGATTTGCTTGAACTTCTGCTCTATTTGCAATGCCTTGTCTATACCTATCTTGAATTCCGCTTTGATTTCTTTGTGCTCTTGCAGCCGCTCTTGCTTCTCCTGCTGTAGGAGCCATTCTACCATTACCGTAATCTGCCGCTTCAGTTTCTTGTCTTGCTTGATCAGCCGCTCTATTACCCGTATTTGGAGCAGTTCCTCTTGTCTGTCCATTGCTATTTGCATATCTGTTTCTATCTTGACCTGTAGGTGCACTTGAACCTGACGTAGAAGCTGAAGAAGAATTTTCTTTCTTCACATCAGTAACTTTTCTATTTTTACCAGATATTACATTTGCAACCGCCATACCTGCTGCAAAATCTCCAACATCGCCTCCACCGGCAAGCCCTGTAGTTATCATACTTGATACTGCTGCAACATTTCTAAGTGGTTGCATTACTTTTTCTGCATTTCTTCGTATATTTCTTACATTTTGAGCAGCTTTTCTTCTCTTCTTTCGTCTTTCATCGGCTTCCTGACGCTTTGCTTCTATTTGTGCTAATCGAGCTTGAGAATCTGCATGATTTCCTCCGCCCGCCATTCTTCTCATTCGAATATTATCTGCAAGATTTCTTCTAAATTCAATTCTTTGATCTTGCTTTGCTTCTTTTTCTTGTGCTTTTGCATCTTTCGCATCATATTTTGAGTCGATAGCTTTATTTCCGCTTATAACTTTTGACGCACCGTATGCTACAAGAGCATATTTGCCGCCTTTTACAGCGCTATCTTTTAAGCTTGAAACTGTACTTGCTTTCATTCCTATAATAGCTTTTATAATACTCTCCATTGGGAATATCGCCATAACCGCAAATAAGAATAATAACCAGTTATCTGAATCTGCTTCATATATTTTTAATCCAGTTTCAACGAGCATTACATATAAGAATGCATGCACTGATTGAATAAATACATTTACTAAATATTCTTTTACCCATGTACTAAATGTTTGGCTCTTTTCAATTCCCATAAGTTTTTCTATCGCATACATCATTACAACAAGCGGGAATATCGTTATTAAAACTCCAACAACCACTAAACGCTTGTAATACAAGAATAATAGTAGTACTAGTTGATACATCATGATATACCATACTGCTACGAATACTAATCGCTTTGTCGTACCAGCTCTATCCCTCATTGTTCCTTCTAGGTCAATTCCTCTCGAAGATAATTCTATCGCTCTTTCTACATCCTCAAGGGCACCTTCTAACGATTTGTAATCGTAATATGCAAATGCATAATCTTCAATCTTACTCTTTACATATTCTTTATTTAAAAATATGAAATTTGATGTTTGTGTACCCCAATACCACTCTATTATAACATCGTTAACCATATGATTTACATAATCTGTAATTTGTTGATCTGTTAAAGTTTGATTTTGCTCTATATAATTTTCAACTTCTTTTACAGCAATATCCATTCGCCTTGAAATCATGGTACTATCTACAATTCTTATTTCTTTTGAAACCATATTCCAAAAAGCAAAAGTTCCTCTTGATGATTCTACTGCCATTTGCGCTTTTTCCCATTCATCTTGAGATTCAGCATATTTTTTTTCAATTACATCTCTCATTTTCATCAGTTGCTCTTTTATTGATTTTGTTGTCGAATCTTCACCGTACTGATAAACATCTTCTGAAATATCAAATCTTTCAATAAAGTCAGTGTTATATACTGAGAAAACGGAATATTCACTGTTGTCTCTAAAGATTTTTACTAACATATCATTCATTGTGATTGCATATTTCATAAAGTATGGACCGAAGAATAATAATGCAATTGCAAGCACCCATCCAACAAGCATATTTTGAATTTTCTTTTGCTTTGAGCTGCCACTTAGCATCATTGTTTTTATACCCATCGCTATCAAAACAACTACTAATATCATTTGTGTCCACGCGCTAAATGCTTTATACCATCCATTTATGATCATCTGGAAAACATCAGCATATTTTCCTCCTTTGTCAGTTTTCCAAAAGTCTAAAACAGTATTTGGATATTGGTTGAAAATAAGTGAATCTAGCGTTAGATTTTTTCCTCCAACCATATTGATTACGCCTCTAAATAAGTCGCCAACTGAAATTGCTACCGTCGCTATAATTTTTTCTATTGTTGTATTTTCGTTATTATCTAAAATCTCCGACGTAAGTCCCACAAATTCATAAACTAATTGTGCTTCCTTATCATCAAATGTATATGATTTTTTTCCATCTGATGTCGACATTGTTTTAGGACCTGTAACCTTATATCTTAATAGTTTGTTGTTATCATCTACATTTTTAAAATCTATTTTTGATTGTGAACTTTGTTGTAAACTTGAAAATAATATTAATTCATTTTCTTTTAATCCACTTTCTGAAAAAACATATACTTGAGGATGTGATGCTGCATTAGCAGCGACAGTTCCAGTTGCTATAGTTGAATTTCCCAAGTCAACAGTTAGCATATAATCATATCCAGCCCAAGGATAACCAAAAAACCAACCGCCTTTGTTATACTTAAATCCCATATGCGCAGTGATTTTATATAAAGTCATTGTGTGTCCCATTGAACTTGACGCGTCATTATACATTGCTCCAGGTTGCACATAATTTGAACCCATATCTTTTTTAGGAGGAGTAACTGAATATGCCCCCAAAATATCTGTAGTAGCTAATCTTTTAAATAGAATTTTCTTTTCTTTTTCATTTGTTACCTTTGATTCTGATTCATATATGTTTACCATATATTTACCATATTTTTGAGACGGATTCGAGTTTTTAAATGTGTAAAAAAATGAATTCTCAATTTTACCATTTGCTGAGAAGTTAAAGATAATCTCATCATATTTCATATCTAAGATTACAGGATTTTTTTTATCTCCTTTGTACGAAGTTGTCGAACCTTCAAACATGAATTTCTCTGTTTGCGAGTTATAATTTATCGTAAGAACTTCTTTACTTGCTGCATTCGAAATTGATGGCACAAATATTAGTACAAACATTAATGCTATCATCGAAGATAAAATTTTATTTTTTATTTTATTCATACCATCAACTCCTTTCTTTTTTGTTTCTTAATTTTAGCTTCTGCTATTGTCCATATTTTCTTCTATGTAATTCCAGTATGCTACTTCTCCTCTTGCCTTACCTTTAGTTGCAGTAGTTCTTGCCATTTCAGCAAGTGCTTTTCTATATATTTCTTGCATTGTTTCACCGTGTTTACCAACAACTTCGTTAGGATCAATATTTCCTGGCATCATTGCACCTGGAGGTGCGTTAAGTGTAAGATTATTATCTAAATCTCCGTTTTCGATTTGTTTTGCTAAGTGCTCTCCATGTGCTTTTTGCTCTACTTTATTTACTATCGCAGTAGCAGGCGCCATTGCAGCTGAACCGATCATTCCACCTGATGTACCATCTGAAATAGCATTTTTAATTCCGCTTCCGTCTGCAGTATCACCCTTTGATAAACCATATGTCGCACCAGCGGTTACACCAACAACTTTTCCAGCAAAATTCACTGACCTACTTGCAATTCCGCGATGAAGTCGATTTGCCATTGCCCTTTGAATTACAGTATCTTGTGCTGCGCCTTCGTCATATCCAGCAGTTTCAACACCAGCAGGGTCGTTTCCTGTATATCGTCCTTGATTTTCCGGCGCCGCTCCTCCAGTTCCTGGACCTCCTGGTCCACCAGCTCCTTCTGGTGGTGGTGGAACCGAAGCTCCACTTGCTCCATAACTGTGTCTTTGTGTTTGTCTGTTTGCAGCCTCGTTTACATCTGCATTATCTTGTTTAGAACCTACGTTGTTATTACCTCCGCCCTTGCCTGCAAGTTTAGAAATACCATATATAGCAGCACCAGTAGCTGCAAGGTCCGCCATTGTATTAGCAGATGATTTAATTCCAAATATATTTCTTAAAATCTTCTCACCTTGGAATAAGAATAATACAGAAATTATCATAAATAACCATGAAGCTCCATGATCATTTACGTATGTTTCAATTCCTGTTCCTACAATAATTACATACACAACCGCATGGAACATCTGAACTACTACGTTTACTATATATTCCTTAAACCATATTCCAAACGATTGGGCTTTCTTATCACCTATTTTATCAATCACATACGTCATAGCCACTAGCGGGAATATCGTTATTAAGAAAGCTATCATGAACGCTCTCTTATAATACATAAATAGTAAAACTATCATTTGACCTAGCAATATATAATAAACTCCAACTAGAGCTATTTTTTTCATACGCTGTGCTTCTAGCCTTGTTTGTAACATAGCATCCGATACATTAGCACCGATAACAATTTTTCCTTCATTTAAAATATTTCCTGGCACCATTGCATCTACGAATTCTACATCTCCAAAGGTTTTCATTGCCTGATTTACATTTACTTTTAATATCTCAGGAACGTATTTGGTAGGTAAAGTTTTAGTATCATATAGATATACATACATTGATTCTACAGCAACATCATTTATTTCAACTACATACTTTAGTACAAAAGGAAATAATGTAAGCATCATTACACCAACGACCCATGATACCATTACTTCTTTATACTTAGCCTTCTTTTCTGCTGTACTATTTAACAAAACTTGAATACCTACAACTATTAAAACTATGATATATACCATTATTGCGATTTTATAAAAGACTCTATACCAAGGCACTACAACCCCTGCCATTACAGCCTTAACATCTTTTGAACCAGGTGTTATTCCGCTCCAATAATCGATGTTTACTTTTCCTACCGCATTAAATACTAATCTATCTAATGATACAGCCTCGCCAACGCTTGCCGTTACCAAATACAAAATTCCATCGCCTAATGGTAGTAAAAGTTCAACCGCAATTTCTTCTACAAGTCTTGCAACTTCATTAAAAGTGTCAACGATCAAATTCCACAAAGTTTTTAGTAAACCTTGTTCGCCTTGTTTTACAGTTTCACTATATGCATAAACCGGATCACCTTTTTTTCCAGAAATTTCGGAAATATCTACTACTACTATTTCACCTTTCTCATTTATATATTGAATTGATAGCATATCTCCTTCTGCAAATTCACCATTGAAATTAAGTACGAAACCTAAATCTTCGTCATAATGTATCGAACTTGTAAATGCTACTTTGTCAAATGTTCCATCATCTCTTTCTATTACAAATGCAGGATTTTTTAGAGTTATCTCATTTCCAGCCGCATCATGGCCTATAAAAGTAACTTTTTTAGCACTCGATCCATTCTCTAACGTTCCTTCGCATTCCATCCTAATTTCACCAGGAATAATATCAGCTACAGTATACTTAGTACCGTCACGATTCTCTACTTCTGTATCGACCGTTAGAACAGTCTTACTATCTACCCAAGTTTTACCATCTCGTTCAGTTTCGCGTACCTCTGTATATATGGCAACATTTGCATACGCTATAGGCGAAAAGCACACGAGCATAACAAGCATCATCACGCACGTAAACATTGCTTTCGCATTCATTTCTTTCACTTGTTTTTTCATATGCTTTTCCTCCTTTCTTTTCACAAGAGGGACGCCCCTTTTTGTGAAATTTTTAAATATTTTATTCTTTACCTATTAACGTTGAAACAGCGCTTGCACCTTTTCCAATTTTATTAATTCCAGACTTCATACCACCCATTGCACCTTTCGAAACATCTCCAGGAGTAGATACAGTCTCGGTAGCTGCTGCATTTATAATTGCTTTTAATATTTTTTCTCCAGCAAAAACAAAGTTTACAGCGCATATCATTAAGAACCAGTTCATTTTGTTTATTCCACCATTAGCTAAAGTTTCGTTTATTTGCGTCATTACTACACCAGAAATTACAGCATATATACAAGCATGTATTGATTGTAAAAATACATTTACAAAAAACTCTTTAGCCCACGATGAAAGTGCTGTTTGTTTTCCTGTACTAATTGTTCCAACAACATATTCAATAAGCGTTATTGGGAATATTACAATTAGAAACGCTATCATCAAATAACGTTTATAATAAACGAAAACGAACACTATAAGCTGCCATAACATTATGTACCACAAAATTACGTATATAAACCTAGCAGTTACACCGGCCATAGCACGCATGATTCTCATCATGTCGCCTTTATTTTTATAATCCTCTAATCTGTTTATGTAAGCAGCAGTAGCTTCTTCACTACCTAACGTTAATACATATGTACCTCTTGTAACATATTCCGGACTACGAAGCTCTGTATCTTGCTTTCTAAGATCTGAAACATCACCAATATAGTTACCAACTAAAACGTTCTGGCCACCATACATATTTTCCATAAGTCTAAGTATTATCTCGTTTAAATCAAATGCATATCTCATTACAAATGGGAACAAGTAAAATATCGCAATTCCTATCGTCCACTTTACAAGCAAATCTTTTGCTTGTACTTTTTGCGTAATTCCGTCCAAGCATCGTCATAATTCCCACAACTATTAACGCTATTAAATATATTACAATTACTATTTTCCCAAGCAAATCATACCACGTATTTACCGCTTTCGTTATAAACTCACTCGCTGGAGCTGTACTTGGATTTTCAGCTTGCGAAAAGAAATTGGCATTTAATGCATCAACACGATTAAATATAATTTTTTGAACTGTTATTTCTTCTTTAAGTAAGAATGTCAAATACTCCATAACAAAGTCACCAACAGCCAAGCACATTTCACAAACAGCCATTTCAAATGGATTGTCTGTTTGAAGCTTTTTTAAATCCTCCTCATCATATTTAGCACTTCCTATAGTCGTTTCCGCATTAACCGTACTTGAAAAAGAAAGGACTGTAATAAATGTCATAACTATAGTAATCATATAAACTAAAAATTTGTTTTTCTTCATTTAATACACTCCTTTCTTCTTCATATTTTTTTGCAAAGGATTTCAGCCACCGGGGACGTCCGTCAAATGGACGATTTTGACCCTGCGGGTTGATTCGTCCATTTGACGGACGTCCCCGGTGGCCGAAAACTTTTTAATTTTTAACTATTCATGTCTGCAATTTTATTTACGTTTGTTTCGATGAATTGGAACTCTCTTTGTGTTGGTCTGATTTCCAAAATTGCTGTTTCATTTCCAACCTTTAGAAGTCCTTCACCACGTGTCGCCGTAAGAAGATATGTTGCTTCACCTTCTGATAATTTGAATACTTCTTTTAAATATTCAATCTCTGATTTATCCTGTGCAAGGAATAACTTTGTATCTGAAGACGTAAGAACGGCTTGTGCTTCTTTACTCTCATAGAAGTCTTGGAACTTTTGTGAGATAACCGCTAGCGAAACGTTTCTTTTTCTGGCACGTCTTGCCATTGTGTTTAAGAAGTCTACGGCTTCAGGGTATGGAAGCAACATCCACGCCTCGTCGACAAGCACTCTCTTCTTTCTAGCTTTTGTTTTATCTTCTGAATTTTTCTTAACGTATTTCTCCCAAATCCATGAAAGCAAGATTTGTTGTGCAAGTGGTCTTGCAAATCTTTCTTCAAGTTGAGAAATATCTAGGTTAATGAATGGTGCTCCATCCAATAATTCGAATGTTGATTGTCCATCGAAGTATGCCATCTGTCCATCAAATTCACGAGTATACTGTCTCATAACCTTTATTAAATAACTGAAGTGGAATTGATAGTCGATGTTGTCATTTTCCTCAGATTTTCTAAGAAGTCTTCTGTACCAAGAACCTATTGTAGGAAGTTCTTTCTTCTTTCTTGTAAGTCTTGTTCCAAAAGAAAGATCATCATCTGCATATATGCTGTTTGGATTATTGTTGATTCCGTAAGCTTGATATTCCTCACCAACTGTTTCAGCAATAATCTGTTTTGTGATTTCATTAACTTCTTCAGAACGTGTACTACCTCTAGCCATTGTAACTAGAACGTTTGTAACGTCCTCAACTTTATTTTCAACGTTTAATACTGTTCTTTCTTTACCTGTAATTTCGTCTTTTACAATTTCAGGTTCGATATCGAAAATATTAATAATTGTTTGTGAACTTGGGCTTATAACAACGTTAATTCCGCCTAAGCTCTCGGCAACAACACCATACTCACCCTCGGCATCTAGTGCTAAACTTTCAATTCCCATAAGAACTGAAGAACGAGCTGTAATTGTTTTGATTGTAACACCTTTACCAGCACCAGACTTACCAAATATAACCATGTTATAGTTAGTTAGAGATGGATGGAAATTATCATATAATATCGGTAATCCTGTTTGTTTATCAAAACCTAGAGGAATACCTGTTGAGTGTCCAATTTCTGAACAAATGAATGGGAAAACAGTTCCCATTGAACTTCTATCAAATGTATGTTTCTTTGTTATGTAGTTTCTGTTGAATGGAAGGTTTGATTTAAATGCTTCCTCTTGAACAGCCCATGCAGTCTTGATATTTACAAGACCTTTTGACATTTCCATTGAAAGAAGTTCAGACATTTTATCAAGTTCTGCTAAGTCGTACGCAAATATTGTACATACTACAGAAGCTTCAAATAATTTATTGAAACCAGCAGCGATTTCGTCTCTTATACGCTCTGCTTCAATACGCTTATCTTCGATAAGTCTTTCTCTGTTAATATCTCCACGTTTTTGAGCAACAATTCTTTCTGACTCAAGTGATACGATAATCTTATTTAAGTTATTTTGTGATGTTGCTTCACTTATTGGATTTATAAAAACTGAAGTATTTATGTCTCCGAAATTATACATCGCCCTTAAGAAATATGGGAATGTGGCCATTCTAGGAAGACCTGAAACATAATGACTTCTCGCGTATCTAGTTATACTAGACATTATCGCTATATGATTTAAATTAGATGTATCAATTCCTGATGGGGCAATAAGATCTTTAACAGTTTTCTTATTTTTTACAATCGCATTATATTTTTCTTCTTCATTCAAAACACTAAGTGTGTTTTCCGAAGCAGCGACTGCACCAGGAGCCACTTTCTCTTTTTTTCTTGCCATTTTATCTCCTCCTCATAACTTTCTTAAAGTTTAAAATGTTTTTATTGGATTCGCTTCATCATCTGTTGAAAATGTATTGTTTACTATTTGATCCGCTACTGGTGTTTCAATTGTTGTTGGCGTTTCACTTTCTTCGCCTTCACCTTTTAAATCTATCTTGTTAGCTTTCATCATAGCTTCAGCTTCTTCAACATCTATTACTGGAACTTTCATTTGAGAGTTTAAGTCTGTTAACGCCATATCAACTACGTTAGGATCAAATTGATCACTGTTATCTAGAATTAATTGCATTGCTTGTGATTTCGCATTATCACTTAATTCTTCTTCGTATGTAATGTCGTTTGCTTTTCTTAGTCTTTCAACAGCTTTCTTAAGTGCAAGCTCTGCCTCAACTACAGCTTGCTCTCTAACTGCATTATCAATTGCAATTTGTTTTTTCTCAAGAACATCTTGTGCTGTAGAATATAATCTATAAAATCCATTATCGATTGCTTTCTTAATGTTGAATACATCAGCATCGTCTTTGTTGTATGCGATATATAACATTTCAGCAAGCTCGTCTGATTTCATTATTGAACTTTCTACTCCACATGGTGTAAGTGCACTTGCAATACTTCTACATCTTGTATAAAGTTCTGAGTATGCAAGGTCATGCGCTTCTTCTTTAGTGAAGTTTGTAGCAAGTCCTAATTCTGATGCATAGTAAGAAACTACTACGTAATATTTTCTTTGTAGAATGTTTCTGTTCAAACTCATTTTTTCAACATAGTTTATTATGTCTGCACCATACTCAAGCAATATTTTTTTCTTTCTAACTTCGAAATCTATTGCTTCTTTTTCTTTTAATGTAAGCTTATTGGCTCTTTTTGTATTATAAGCCGCTGTTTCTGTTTTGTTATAATCCTCACGAAGCATTCCAAGTCTTTCTTTGTATGTATTTATACTTTCTTCCAAGTTTAACGATCTTGCTTGAACATATAATTGAATTGGATATTTTAGAGTGTTTAGGAAATTACTAAAACCTTCTTCAACCGCAAGCATTTCTGTTTCAGACATCAGATCATAATTTATACCTTGACATCTAAGCACCATAATAAACTTATTTCCGTTTTCTTGAATAATCATGTCATCTTCAATTTTATCGAACTCCATGAATTTCATTACATCGTGCTTATTAAAAGTCGCTTTTGGATTACTTTTACTTAATTCTTTTTGACTATTTTCTTCAAGTCTTGACGCGTTACCTTTACTGCTAAGCATTATTAATACTATTATTCCACCAAGGGCTATAGCAAGAATAATGATCAGTACGGTAATCAGCAAATCAATATCACTACCTAACATATGTCACATCCTCCTTTTATTATCTTTTGTTTAATTATCTTATTGGATTGCCTTCGCTTGTCTCTGTAACGCCTTCGGTTTTTTCCATATAATCCGTTTCATCATACAAATAGATTCTCTTTTTCTTTCTAAAAGCTATGTATTTAGCAATTACATCTTTTACATACTCTCCGCCAGTCTTTTTAAACAAACTAAATGCATTTGACTCTGGTATTTTAACCTGTCCAACTACAAAACCTATTGCAGCACATATTGCAAGTAAAACCCAACCAACAATAGTAGCGCCAAAAGCTGCTGCAAAAGAATAAAAAAATGCGCCAACTCCAATTCCGATTAAGGTTCCAATAAAACCTTTCGGTGTAAATATAAGCAAAATACGCGCATCACCATCAATTTCTCTTGGTATTAAATGTGTTCCCATCGCTTGCACCTCCACTCTTTCATAAGATAAACTCACCTAATAATATTATACCATATACGAGCTTCTAAATGTTGAAAAATGTAATTTTTTTTGACTTTTTAATGAAAATTTAACATATTTGTAACGAACCAGAAAAAGAAACGTTTAAAAATCAAAAAAACTGGTATAAACTTAAGCGATTTCATCTCAAAACCGCCTTAGTTTATACCAGTTTTTTACATTATTTTGCAGCATTCGTAGCCGCCTCAATTATCGCTCCAGCCAAACCACTAGCATCTTTACCTGCATTTCCACCTACTGCAATCGCAGATACAATATTTGCAATCGCAGAAGCACTTACGATAACTACAATACCAATCAAATAGTTAACCACGCCTTGCTTCAAATCTGCTTTTTCATTAGCCGCAGCAAGCGTATATTTTGCACCAATATAAATTAACATACCAAGCGCCACTGCGTATCCAGCAAAAGCAATTGCGTTTAATATCTTTGGTATCATAGCAGAAATTTTCTCAGCTGATGTATCCGCAAAAACCACACTTTGCATCATCGTACAAGCCATCATAATCGTAAGATAAACTCTTAAAAACTTTTTCATACTACCACCTCTTTCTTTATTATCAAGCATCCGAAGTTTTTCGATTAGCAAGAGGGACACCCTTTTTGCTAATCGAAAATCTCCAACCAGTTGATAATAACAAAAATGAAAATCTAAAAATCATAGATTTTTGATTTTCATATGTCGAGCAAGCTCGACTTTAAATATGAAATTTTTGTTGTTTCATACGGAAAGTTTTACTTTCCTATGAAATAAAAAAGTGTCCCTTTATACGCGGACACATCTCGTCTGTAATTATTATTAAGAAACTACAACCTCGTTTGCAACAGTACCTAGTATACCGAACAATGTTGAAGCTGCAACAACTATAATAGCACCAATTACATAACTAATTGAACCTTTTTTAAGATCTGCTTTTTCATTAGCAGAAGCCATCATGTATTTAATACCTATGTATAGTAACATACCTACAGCTACAGCATATCCAAACCATTGAATATAACCTAGTACATTTTTACCAATATTTTGCATTCCTGTTCCTCCTGTAGGAGTAACATCAAATGTAGTAGCAAAAGCTATTGAGCTAATTCCTAATACCATTGCAACTGTCATCAATAAACTAATAAACTTTTTCATATTTTTCACCCCCTTTTTCATTAGTAATCCAATACATTGTCTGTTACTTTAAATATATTAATAATTGCTGGTCCAATCACAGCCGCACCAAAACATAGGAATGTCCCTACAATCCATGGTAACACAGCCATTTTTGCATTACTTTTATCCATAGCTGACGACATAACATAAAGTATGCCTATATGAATAACTTTGCCAACGCAAACACCAGCAGCGATAATTAACAAAACTTGAGTTATTTCTGTAAGTGGTGTAACTACCGAAGAAAAATCGATTTCTTTTTCTTCACCAGCTAAAACAATCTTACTAAGGCACAAAGATATGAATAATGCGTTAAATAAAATATTTATCAAAATATTCTTTTTCCTCATACGAATACACCCCCAAGCCTTATAAACTCACTCTAATTAAATTATAATACATATTTTTACTGTTTTCAACAATATTTTGTTTTTTACGCTGTTGGCGCAACTTCTTCTGCAATACTTAGTATAATTTTAAATAAGTTTGTTGCTGTAAAAAGTACAATTGCACCAATCAAATATTTAACCGAAGCGCTCTTCACATCAGCCTTTTCATTAGCAGACGCCATCATATATCTAATTCCAACATATATAAGCATCCCCATGGAAACAGCCATACATGCATAATATACTATGCCTAAAATTTCTTCTGTCATTGTTTTCATTTCAGGATTTCCAATATCAGGAGTTACTGGACTTGTAATTATCCCACCCGTCGCATTTACAATTGTAAACATAGAAAAAACCATCAAAAGCGTCAAAACACAGCTTATTATCTTTTTCATAACTTAAATCCCCCTTTGCATTTAACTTAAATTGCACTATTCTTGGAGCGGGTAACGGGAATCGAACCCGTATCTTGGGGTCGGAAGCACCATATTCTGCCATTGAACTACACCCGCATTTGGCATCCATAAATCTCGTCAATCCACGTATACCCTTATATTAATTATGCTTTCAATGCAAAAAAAAGTCAAGCCTAAGCTTGACTTTTGGTAGCGGATGTGGGACTTGAACCTACGACCTACCGGGTATGAACCGGGCGCTCTAGCCAACTGAGCTAATCCGCCATTTCTTCGAACAATAGTTATTATACGAAAGTATAACATTTTTGTCAACAATTTATTTAAATAATTTTTTGGCGGAGTGGGTGGGATTTGAACCCACGGGAGAATTTCTTCTCACAATAGATTTCGAGTCTACGCCGTTATGACCGCTTCGGCACCACTCCGTGATTTTCTCGTCCATCGGGGACGAAAAAAAAAGACTGAAATTCATATTTCAGCCTTTTACATTGGAGCGGGTAGCGGGAATCGAACCCGCACAATCAGCTTGGAAGGCTGAGATTCTACCATTGAACTACACCCGCATCGCCACACTGCTATTACAGTATAGCAATGTGATTTCATCTTGTCAACACTTTTTTAAAAAAACTTTTAATTTGTTTTATGGACAAATTTCTCCGTCCCATTTGTCCATAAACATTCATCATTCCAACTCGATCTATTACACTATAGTTTTGTTTTATATATGTGTCAAATCCCACTGGTTCTTGATGCATCAAGTCTTCGTTTTTTAACAATATTGCATTTTCAAGTTTTGATACATCTTCAATTAATCCTTCTTCACCTTTGCTCCCCAAACTGCCATACAAGGTTAGATCAAATTTATAATTATTTCTCTCCAAAGCAAGCATGTAATACGAAGCGTCTGCAGAAATAACATAAACGTTATAACCTTCTGCTTCTTTTTCAAAAATGTATTCAATGATTTTCTCTATATATCCTAGTTGCTCTTTTGTTAATCCAAGATTTTGATATTCCTCAAGTCCTTTAGCAATATATTCTGTTTTCCTTATTTCAGAATATATGTAGACATTTGATGCTATTACCAAAACAAGTAAAATATATGTCACCACTTTACACTTGCCTATTTTTTCAAAAGCAATTCCCAAACCAACATTCATTATAAGCAGCATTAATATTGCACCGTATAATTCACCGCCAATTCTTTCACCCATCATCATATCTTCAAAAAATATACGTGGATAATTACTATCAAAATATGATGAAGTAATTGCCCAAATTAGAAATAAAATCACAGTTAGAAAATATATCCCTTCTTTTTCTAGCGTATAATTTATTATTCTCATTATTATGAGTATAGACATTAATAGTGACAATATTACATGATAGTCATTAGGTAACGGGTAAGATAAACCGCAAAAGGCTATTTGTGCCATTACTTCTATCATCAATATTTTATCTTTCTTTTTTATAGCTGTAATAATAGCAAGTGTAAGTATTACAGCAAGTGCAACATATTTTACTATAAATTTATGTTTTACATTTTCAGTTCCAAATTCTAATAATCCACCGAAACAAAAATCAATAAAAAAAGAAAATGTATTTGTAAAAATAAAATATATTAACATTACTAACATAACCACAAAAAAACCTAGCATTTTAGATAGAATTTCTTTGATTGTATTTTTTTTATTTAGAATCCATTTAAATATTGAAATTGCACCAGTTGTTACAACTGCAAAAAATCCTATATTTTGTTTTGAAAAAAAGGTAATACCCAACACTAAACCAATTGATACGTTATACAATATTTCCTTATTATCTTTTTCATTTAATTCTCTTTTAATTTCTAAGAAAATTGCAATTAACCACCACATTACTGCAAAAGAATTGTAATTCGTCATTGAAATAACCGCTGAATAACGCAATAAAAAAATAGCAAAAAGCGGAAGAAATAGATAATTTCTTTTATCTACTGTAATTTTCAGTATATTATATAACGTCGTTGCTATTATTCCCCAAACTACACCGCCAAATATATTCATACTAATTAACGAATTACCAAAAATTTTTATAAAAATTGCTCCAAACCAAAAATAAAGTGGTGTTACAACCGTACTTATTTCAGAATATAGCAAATCACCATTTGCAACTTTTTGCGATATATGAAAACACCAAGTCAAGTCATAATTAAGTGTTCGACTAGTATTCATCCACAAAGTAACAATCAATGTAAACAAAATAAAAATAAGTCCACTTTCTATAATCGAGCCATATTTTTCTTTTATTTTCCCCATAGATGCACCTCTATTCTTTTATGCATTTGATAACATTAAAGCCCGTTTTTTTGTCTAAGACTTCACAATTTCCAAACAAATTGTGGAGAAAAGTTATTGTGCTAGGCGCTCCATGTTTTTTATTTATCACTATGTACAAAGCTCCGCCATTTTTCAAATGTTCTTTAGCATCTTCATACATTTTATAAATCACTGTTTTGCCAGCTCTTATTGGCGGATTTGTTATTATTGCATCATAACTTTCAGAAATGTTTTCAAATCCATCTGACTCAACAATTTTAATTTTCGAATCAACTTTATTTTTTACAGCATTTCGTTTAGAAAGTTCTAACGCTCTATGATTCACATCAAGCATTGTAACGCTTTTCACTCTTTCACTTTTAGCTAAAGTTATTCCTATAACACCATATCCGCATCCCACATCTAACACATCTCCAGACACTTCGTCATATATGGTTTTCAACATAAATGAAGTTGCTATATCTACATGATTTTTTGAAAACACACCATTATCACTTATAAACGTAAATTTCTTCTCAGCAATTTCATATTCAATTTCTCTTTCTTCAGACTTTACCGAAGGATCAGCAGTATAATAATGTTCCATTTTACATTCCTTTCTTCACTTTAATATGGACAAAGGGACGGGGCTTTTGTCCCGAAAATCGGTCTCGAAGCCCCGTCCCTTTATCCCGAAAATCGGCTTCTTCTTTATTATTTTTTAGCCGATATATATCCATCTAGTGGATTTACATATTTACCATTTATTCTAACCTCAAAGTGTAAGTGTGGACCTGTTGCGTATCCCGTCGAACCAACTAACATTATTGCTTGTCCCTTCTTAACTTTGTCTCCTACTTTTACAAGTAGTTTTTGTGAATGGGCATATAATGTAACAACTCCGCCACCATGGTCTATCATAACCGTGTATCCATATCCAGATATCCACCCAGCTGTTATTACTTTTCCGTCTGCTGCAGCAACTACGTTTTTGCCGTTACAACCTGCACCTGCTATATCAACACCTGTATGCATTTTATATACTTTTAATACTGGATGAAGTCTATTTCCATAATATGATGTAACTGTATAATAGTTTGGAAGTGGCCATCCCATTGTACCGCCTGTATATTTGCTATTTGATGATGAACTTGATAATTTTTTTATTTCCGCAGTCAAATCATCAGCTTTCTTTTGAAGTTCATCTATTGATTTTTCAAGCAAATCTTCTTCTTTTTCTAACTTTGACAAGTATGTAACTCTTATTTCTTTTACATCACTTAAAGCTAGTTTTTGTTCTTCTGCAAGAACCTTCTTTTGCTCGCAAAGAACTTTATCCTCTTCTAACTGAACTTTTTTGTTTTCTATTGCAATTTTTTCTTCTTTTAATTCTTCTAAAAGACCTTGATCATATTCCATGATTTCATCCATAACTCTATATCTAAAGAAGAAATCTGTAATACTTTCCGAATCCAAAAGTGTATCCATAAGTGACACCGAACCACATTTATAATATGCAATTAAACGATCTTGTCTTCTTACATCTTTCACTTCATATTCATCTTCAGCTTTTTGAATGTCATCTATCGCTGTTTCGATATCATTTTCCAAGTCTTCAATTTCATCTTCTAAATATGAAATTTGTGATTCCGCATTACCTATTTGTTTATCCAAGCTTTCAATATCATTAAGCGTCAATTTTTTATCAGCTTGAACATCCTTTAATTCATTTTTCACATTTGAAATTTCATTTTTTGTATTATTCAATTGATTTTGCATTGCTGATGTAGCAAATACTGTTGAATTAAGTAACGAAAACACTATTACCAAAGATATTAGTTTTTTCATTAGTTTCCTCCTTATTATATTTTCCAAAGAATACTATACTTCTAAATATTTGTTTATTGATATTGAACTTCCAATTGTACCTATACCGATTCCTAATACTAGTAGTATTGTTGAAAGTGTTGGAACCACATCAACCATTGGTGACAAGAATGATAATATCGCCACCTGACTTGCAATTGATGAAAGTCCTCTGCATATAACAAACGTGATTATTGAAACCACTGCCACACTTACAAGCCCTATTACTAGTCCTTCAATTATAAAAGGAGCTTTGGTAAAAGCATCTGTCGCACCAACATATTTCATAATTGAAATTTCCCTTCTTCTTGCATATAACATAAGTTTTATCGAATTCATTACCATGTAGCAAGCAGCTACTGTAGAAACTATAAAAATTGTTACCGCTAAAACTTTTCCCGAAATTGCAAGTTTAGCAATGAAGTCACTATCTTCATTCACAAGAACATCGTCTTCCTCTTCACCAACACCTTCAATTCCCCTGATTTCTTTAGCAATCTCATTAGCCATGCTTAAGTCCTCAATTGTTACTATGTATGAGGCAGGATATATGTCATCTGGAACTCCTTCTGTCATCCCCGCTGGCACTCTATCTTTTGCTCTTTCAATTGCTTCTTCTTTCGAAATATATTCAACTTCTTTTACACCATCTAATGCATACAATTTGCTGTACAAATCATAATCTATCGTTCTTGCAACCACGTCATTTTCGCCTTGCGCAACACCTTGTATCGCTTTTATTTTATTTATTACTTGTTTCGATAATCTATAATCTTCAATCGTAACTTCAAAAGAATCATATTCTAATTCACTTTCTTCTTTTGAAACAAATCTAATTGTTTTTACTTCGCCTAAAGCAAGTATTTTATTTTTTATATCAGCAATTGCAGCATCATCAACAGAATTTAATCTCACGTCTACTTTGGCCGTTTTATAATCTTGAAAAACCTCAATCTTCCCTTGTGATTCTTCAAACATTGCTATTAAAAAATCTGCAGCATTATACAGTATACTGAAAAGCGCAATCAAAAATAATGCGATTGTCATTGTTGCAACGCCAGTCCAAAACACCTTCTGATTCTTAACGATACTTGCAAACGCTTCAGCAACCCAATAACTAATCGTATTTATGCTCATTGATATACACACCTTTCTTTATGTCACTATAAACCGTTCCATTTTCAATTGCTATAACTCTCTTTTGCATTTTATCGACTATATCTTTTGCATGCGTAGCAACTACAACTGTAGTTCCTCTTCTATTTATATCGTTAAGTAAAGACATTATTTCCCATGCTGTCTCAGGATCCAAATTTCCCGTAGGCTCGTCTGCTATAAGCATCATCGGATTATTAACAATCGCCCTAGCAACCGCAACTCTTTGTTGTTCTCCACCTGACAATTGTTCTGGATAAACTTTTGCTTTTTTCAAAAGCCCAACCAAAGACAAAACATTAGGAACTTGCTTCTTTATTTGTTTTGGATTTGCTCCAATTACTCTCATCGCATACGCAACATTTTCATAAACAGTTTTATCAGGAAGTAATCTGAAATCCTGAAAAACAATTCCCATCTTCCTACGCAAATAAGGAACTTTATTATGCGGTATATTAATTATACTTTTTCCATTTATATATATATCACCAGAAGTTGGTTCAACTTCTTTTAAAATCATTTTCATAAGTGTAGATTTCCCACATCCACTAGGCCCAACTATAAATGCAAATTCACCTTTTTCTATATGAAGTGTTGTATGCTTTACAGCCTCTGTGCCTGTAGAATAAACCTTACACACATCATCAAAAATTATCATCTATTCTTGCCTCCAAAATTTCAATTAGAGTTTATAAATCTGCTATTTTCATTTCTTATTTTGTCCAATCATTATGTCTATGTATTCACAGAAATTATATCAATAATAATTTTCAAAAGCAATATATCCGAATGTGAATTTTTCAAGAAAAAAGGACAAGAGAACCGTCCCCTTGTCCCGAAAAAAGCTTCATCCTTCTTGCTAATTAACTTTTAGGCAATTATAAATTATCAAAAAATTCCCTAGCATAAAAATCATCATATGCCTATACACAAAAAAGTAATGTAATATCGTGTGATTTCCTAATACCAAATACCACATTAACGGTAATAAACTTAACGCCCCAATCAAACACAATATCCACTTATTCTCTTTTATTTTCATCAAGGAAATTTCCACTTTTCTTTTACTAATCAATATTCCAATAACAAGAAGTATAAAAGATATATGTATAAAAACTTTTATCAAACTTCTAATTAACGTATCGCCAAGTGTAATTGTTGTCTCTGGATTACTTTGAGCACTTCTATATAACACCTGCTTAACGGCAGCAATAAAACTACCTTTTCCTATTAAGAGTTCACATACAATCCATTTGAATATCCACGTAAACGCATAACCACACCCCCATAAAACCACAGAAGCAATTACTTTTTTTATTATAGTAATTTTTTCTATATTTTGCTTGTTTAAGGCAAGTATATATATGTAGATTGGTATCACTATAGATATAAGCGGAACCGTTAGAAAATCAATGAAATTTGCAATCATTCCAACCAAAAACATGCATTTAGCAATATCTATCCTTTTACTATACTTTAGAATAATAATAGACATTACCATCATAAGTATAAAAATAGGTGACGATTCTAATGAATATGAAACAAAAAAATAATCATATACAATTAGCACATATGCAAATAAAAAAGAAATTCCAAAGCCAAATTCCTTTGCTAATTTATAAATTAGAATAATAAACAATATTGCAAGTATAATTAACAATAATATTCTAATTTCTGCAACATTTAACAGAATCATCAAAGCTCTATAAAAAGTAAGCCATCCATGCCAGTATCTCTCATATTTCATAGATACAAATATTTTTTCATTAACGAAATTATATAATTCTCCAACCGCATCATATTTATCTGTAAATTCATTCTCGCTATATGGCTTTATTGATTTAGCTTCACCAATCGTAGCCTCAACAATCTTTTTAGTAAAGTCCTTATTATAATTCTTCCTACCAAGAATATATGACTGAATCGGTGTTTGATTATCAATTGAATACAACATATTAACAATTAAAGCATCTGTATAATTGTTATTTCTTATATTCACAAAATCAAATGTAAAATGATTTCCTTCATTTAACAAAATATCAGCTGATTCGATCACATTATTTTTCAGAATTTCTGATGGGAACAACGAGCTAAGGAGCAATAACAAATTAAATAGCAAAATCATACAAATAAAAAGTTTTATATACTCAAGAATTTTTCTCATTTTTCACACGCCCACTCTTAAAAATAACCATATCGTTCAATAAAATAAGTACTATTATTTGAAGTATTACAAAATCTCTAAACGAAAAAGTCCAATGCAATAGTGTATGATTTTTTAACACAATATGCCAAACAAACGGAATTAACGCTAATATCAACAAACCAAGATTATCTTCAAAAACCTTTTCTGTTTTGAATTTCTCGATATCCGACAAAACAATTAATGTCAATATTGAGGTTCCTATAAATCCCCATCCCACTATTGTAACCATTATGTCCCACAAACTATTTATTTCTTTTTTAATATTACTCCTTGACGCTCTATATAAAAATTGTGTTATTCCAACTTTTAACATTTCGCCATTAAATAAAATATCATACAAAATCCACTTTGTAAGCCATGTAATTGCATAACCACTTGCCCATGCAATTCCTGATTTGATTATTACCATTAAAGAATCTTTAAATGATTTGTTTTCTTTTTTCATATAAAGTAATTCAATTATTAAAGGCATTCCAAAAGCAATTGCTGGACAGGTCAAATAATCAACGAAGGAAGTTACCATTCCAACAACAAATAAGTATAAATATTTGTTTAATGAGTTTCTTTTCTTAATAAAGATTATTGTAGAAATCATCATTACAAAAAATAATGGTGAACATTGAAGCGAATAACCAACCATCAAATAATCATGCCAAATTAGTGTAAAGGCAAAAATAAGCGCCGTGCTCAAACCAAATTCCTTCTTTAATAAAATCATCATATAAATTAACAAGATTATAAACGCTACAATGAATAGTGTTCGTATTTCGGTTACATTGAAGAACAATAATAAAACTCTTAAAAACGGTAAATAACCATGCCAATATCTCGCATATTCTACTGATGTATCTACTTTTCCTTCTACGAATCTTTTTAATTCTTTGCATGTATTATATTCGTTTATGTAAAAAACTTCTCCATTTACTTCAATAACTTTCGGAGTTGATTCTTCTAGTTCTTCCTGCGTTAATACAGCATAATTTGTTCTAGCATCTTTAGAATATAATTTTCCATCTATTTCAATTAATTCCATTTCTTCTTTAGGTGTTTGAAATGTAATTAATTCACCTCTTAAATCTTTTAACTGTTTTTCAGTTAGTCCTTCCTTATAATTTTTTCTTACAGAAAACGCTGAAAAAATAGGCTTTTTATAATCTACTGAATACGCCTCATTAACCATCAAAGGATCTGCAACATTATCAATAACAGAAAAGCCCAATTTGTACCACATATCTTCTTTTTCTAGCACTTCAGCAGATTGTCTAACATTTTCTTCTATCCATTCTGATGGAAATAGGCAACCTGCTATCATAAGCAAAACAAAGAAAATTATCACAATAAAGTATGTACATATATATTTTATAACACCTTTATTAAACATTTACTTCCTCCTGTTTTTGGTCATATATGTATTTTTTTTTGTTTAATCCTACTCGCGTAATATAGAATAAATGGCGAAACCCATCCCTAATTGTGCGCAAATGCGGTTTTCTATCTCTTAAATCTTTTCGAAGTCTTGTTGGAACCTCAATTAATTTCAAGTTATTTATTTGGGCAACCGCTATCATTTCAGTCGCGTATTCCATCCCTGGCTGTTTTAAATTTAAATCTTTTATTTTCTGAGTATCATAACACCTTAAACCACAATGATAATCTTTTATTGGTGCTTTAAAAAATAAGTTTGCATATCCAGACAAAAATTTCACTCCAAAATAATGTGAAATCGGCATTGCTCCTTTTTCTAATCCACCTTTATATCTATTGCCAATTACAAAATCATTTCCTTCTCTTGCTGCATTAACAAATGGCATTATATTTGTAAAGTCATAACTTCCGTCACTATCACCCATAAAACAGTATTTCCCTTGTGCTACCTTTGTTGCACTTCTCAATGTGCTACCATAACCTTTTTCGTTACATACATTAACGTTTGCACCATATTCTTTCGCAATCTCAACACTTCTATCTGTACTCCCGTTATCAGCAAGTAATATTTCTGCATTTAAATTATTTTTTTCAATCGTATTCTTTATTTCACCAAGTACAAATGGTAACGTTTTTTCTTCGTTTAAACATGGTAAAATAAATGTAAATTCATAACTCATTCTTTTCCCCCTAACCTAATTCATCCGTCGGGGACGTCCGTCAAATGGACGATTTTCGTCCATTTGACGGAC
>JAFTQC010000054.1 GCA_017462965.1 Clostridia bacterium
CCTGTATTTCCTTTTGTAGAACTTACCAAAACATTTTTACTAGCTTCTCCCAAAGCCGTTTTTATAGCCATCGTTTCCGTCATATCATTTAAATGAGTAGATGTTCCATGAGCATTTATATAATCAATTTCTTCTGGCTTTATATCAGCATCTTTTATCGCACGAATCATTGCCTTAGCTCCACCTTCACCATCTAAGCAAGGTGATGTAATATGGTATGCATCAGTAGTCGATCCAAATCCTATCACTTCAGCATATATCTTCGCACCTCTTTTTTTAGCATGTTCTAATTCTTCAAGCACAAGAATTCCCGAACCTTCACCCATTACAAATCCATTTCTTTCAGCATCAAAAGGAATACTCGCTCTTGCTTTATCTGTTGAACTTGATAAAGCTTTCATATTTTCAAAACCTGCAATTCCTACTCTACAAATGGAAGCTTCAGTTCCACCTGCAAGAACAGCATCTTCATAACCATGTTTTATAGTTTTATAAGCTTCTCCAATTGCATGAGTAGCAGAAGCACAAGCCGTCACAACAGCCATAGACTCTCCTTTTAATCCAAACTCAATTGAAATATTACCAGCAGGCATATTTGCAATTGCCATTGGAATAAACATTGGCGACACTCTTGAATTTCCCTTTGCATAATTTATTTCACATTGTGTTTGTATTGTATTAAAACCAGCAATACCAGAACTTACAAAAACACCAACTCTATCTAAATCAGTATTCTCTTTTGTAATCCCAGAATCAGCCATCGCCTCTCTTGCCGCTATTATCGCAAACTGCGAAGACCTATCTAATCTCTTTGCAGCTTTAGCATCAAAATAGTTAGGCTCCTCATAGTTCTTTACCTCAGCAACCAAACTAGTTTTAAAATTAGTAGCATCAAACAAAGTAATATTATCTATACCGCAAACTTTATTTTCAATTCCATTCCATGTTTCTTCCACGTTATTTCCAATAGGAGATATAGCTCCCATACCTGTTATAACAACTCTCTTATCCATATCAAAAATCCTTTCAATCTATAATTTACATTAACATTCCGCCATCAATATGTATTACTTGACCTGTTATATATGAACTATCCTTTGAAGCTAAGAATTTTACAACATTTGCAACATCCTCAGTTGTTCCCATTCTTTTAAGCGGAATCGATTTTGCAATCTCTTCTTTTATTTCATCTTTCAAAACATCTGTCATTGCAGTCTCAATAAAGCCCGGTGCAACGGCATTAACTAAAATATTTCTTGAGCCAAGCTCTTTAGCCAGACTCTTTGTAAAGCCAATAATTCCAGCTTTAGAAGCAGAATAGTTGGCTTGCCCTGCATTGCCAGAAATACCAACCACTGATGAAACATTAATAATTCTTCCACTTCTAGCTTTCATCATATGATTCACAACATTTTTAGTAACATTAAAAGTACCAACTAAATTAACATCAATTACACTTTCGAAATCTTCTTTTTTCATTCTCATCAAAAGCATATCTTTAGTGATACCAGCATTATTAACTAAAACATCAATTTGTCCAAACTCATCTATTATCTTCTTTACAGCTTCTTCACAAGCTTCAAAATTAGAAACATCACATTTTACCGCAAAACATTTTACATTCTCATTTTCAATTTCTTTTGCAGTATTTTCTACATCATCATTTTCACTTCTGTAATTTAAAGCTATATCAAATCCTTCTTTAGCAAGCGTTAGAGCAATCTGTTTTCCAATACCTCTAGCCGCACCTGTAATAAAAGCTACTTTACTCAAAACTTAAACATCTCCCTTCAACTTAACAAGTGCATCTTCAAAAGTTTCAACACTGTTTATATTCAAAATATTAATTTTTCTGTCTGTTTTAATTCTTTTAGCAAATCCCGACAAAGTTTTTCCTGGACCAACTTCAACAAAAGTATCAACACCCATATCAATCATAGTTTGTAAACTCTTCGAAAATCTAACAGGACTTATAATATGTTTTTCTAAAACTTCTCTAATATCATCTTGCTCACTATATTTTTCACCATCAATATTTTTAATAACTGTCGTTTCAAAACTATTGAAAATCGTATTATCCAAAACTTCTCTTAAAGCCTTTGCGCTTTCAATCAGCTTTTCTGTATGAAATGGCCCCGATGTCTTAATAACATTAACAAGCTTCGCACCTTTTTCTTTCGCAATAATACTTGCCTCTTCAACAGCAATCTTTTCACCCGAAATTACAACTTGACCTTTCGTATTATAATTTGCAGGAACTACAAAACCACTGGTAATAGAATTACAAACATTTTCAATAGCCTCATCCTCAAGTCCAATAATCGCAGCCATTTGCCATTCACCATCAGGCAAAAGATTTTGCATAAACTCTCCTCGTTTTTGCACAACCTTTACCCCATCTTCAAAAGCTAATGCCTTACCATGTATAAGCGCCGCATACTCACCTAAACTAAGTCCCGCAAGAATATCAGCTTCAACACCATTTTCTTTAAGAAGTTCCAAAATTGCCAAACTCATAGTCAAAACAGCAAGCTGAGTATTCTTAGTTTCATTCAAAACACTTTCATCTCCATTAAAAGAAATCTCCGCAATATCTATACCTGTAATCTCTTTAACCTTCTCATACTTCGCTTTAACTTTATCGTACTTTTCGTAAAAATCTTTACACATCCCCACATACTGAGCACCTTGCCCAGGAAACAAAAAACCTATTTTCATACACACACCTTTCTCTCAATTCTCTCAACTTTCCAACAAAAAGGACAAAGGGACGGGGCTTTTGTCCTTTTTTCAGAAAAGAGCTGATATAAATTTTTCTCTTTCTACACTCACACCAAATTCTTTTTTGATCGATGTAGCTTTTCCTGCAAGTTCACCTTCAAATTTTTCTTTGTTTGTATTTAGTCCGATTCCAACAACCATTTCTGAAACAATTCCATTTCGAACTTTGGTTTCAACTAATATTCCGGCCAAGCTTTTTCCCATTCCAATAAATATCGTTTGGCTTTTTAATATTAAGCTCTACTCCAATTTGCACTTTTAGAATTGAAACTATTTTTTCTGCAATTTTTGTTGTTATATTTTTTATTTTTTCAATTTCGCATTCAGTTCTAAAATACATTGAAATCGCTATATTATCATTTTCATCTGTTATCCATGTCCTGCCATGCGTTCCTATTCCAGCAGTTTGAATATCTGCAACAATCATCGTTCCACTTTCAATTTTCCCAGCACTTCCAAGTCTCCAAGCTTCAAGTTGCGTAGAATCAATTGTTTCATAATAAATAATATTTTTACTTTTTGATAGCATCTAAATTTGCCTGCCTTTTTATTTTATTTGTTGTCGTTTTTATCAAAGGCTTTTCTGTTATCACAAGTTTCTTAATTGCTTTATATGGTGGCATCACATTATTTATCTTCTTTACCTTCGAATACAAAACTTTATATATCTCCTCGTCCGTTTCTATTCCATACTTTTCCTTCAAGCCGTTCTTATTGACTACTAAAATCGCATTTATTTTTATATCATCCTCATCATCTGATTTTGCCATACCAAAAATCATAGATTCTTCTACATCTTCAATTTTATTAACCAAATTTTCCATCTCTTCTGGAAAAATATTTTTACCATTCTTTAAAACAATCACACTTTTCTTTCTTCCACAAATAAACAAATATCCATCTTCATCCATTCTTCCTAAATCACCCGTGTGGAAGCATTCACCATCCATAACTTCATCAGTCGCTTCTTTATTTCCAAAATACTCAAGCATTACTGTCGGCCCTTTTACAATAATTTCACCAATTCCATCTTGATTTGGATTAGAAATTTTAACATCTAAACTAGGAAGCTTTCTTCCAACTGAACCAATTCTATGATAACTATTTGTACCAATGGCAACTACCGGAGAAGTTTCTGTAAGTCCATAACCTTGAACAATATTAAGTCCTAAAAGTCTATACTTTTCCTCGATTCTTCTATCTAAAGCAGCCGCACCACTTATAAATAATTTAATCCTTCCACCTAACATGTCATGAATTTCTTTAAACTTTTCTTTTCTCTCTTCGATAGTAAGGTTTTTATATTTTTCCTCATCTTCTAGAATTTTTTCAAGCTTTCCATCCTTTTCAATTTTCTTTCGTATAATTTTAAAAATTCTTTCATAAATTCCTGGAACACAAGCCATTACCGAAACCTTATATTCATACAAATTATCTACAAGATGTCTTATTCCATCACAAAATACGGTCTCGGCACCTTTGTACAAAGCAAGTAAGAATCCAACTGTACATTCAAACACATGATGTATCGGAAGAATTGAAAGTACAGTATCTGTTTCATTTACATCCAATACTTCACCCAAATCCATTAAATTTGTACAAATATTTTTGTGCGAAAGTGCAACAATCTTTGAAGCAGCAGTTGTTCCAGAAGTAAAAAGCATTATACTCATTTTATTTGGATCAATAACTGCATCAACAAAATTCCTATCATCATTTTCAAGAAGAATTTCACCTTTCGAAATCAATTCTTTCTCTGAAATAATATCCCTATCATCTTTATCAATATCCATCTGAATAATATATTTTAAATTTGTATCTCCTTTTGCTTTTATCTTAGCAATCGCATCTTTATATTTACTAGTAAAGAAAATTGCTTCAACTTCAGATCTCTTAATTAAATTCTCAAGTTCATTTGCAGGAAGAGATTTATCTAGCGGAACAACAATACCTGTACCACAAACTATGGCTAAATACGCAATTTCCCACTCATATCTATTTTCACCAATTACCGCAATCCTTTTATCTTTTAAACCTAAACTAATTAATGCAGTTCCCAAAGCATCAACCATTCTTCTAACTTCACCATGAGTAAAAACTTTATACTTTCCCTCTTCAACTCTTATTCTATATGCAGGTCTATCATAAAAAACTTCGCCTGATTTTTCTAACATATCTTTTAAATCTGTTATTTCTAAACTTTTGTAAAAAAATTTTTCCATTCACGTTCTCCTAATCCAAATTTTGTTACTTTTAGGAAATTCTAGCATAAAAAAAAACGAAAATCTTTAGACTGAGTGGTCAGTCCAATAGATTTTCGCACAAAGAGCTGTAAAAAAATTTGTAAATTGGGACGGAGCGTTTTTGGAATTTGGGACGGTTGGAATTTGGGACGGTTCTCTTTTCCAAATTTGTAATAGTTATATTTGAATTTATAACTTGTTTAACAAATTTGGAAAAGAGAACCGTCCCAAATTCCAACCGTCCCAATTTCTAAATTTTTTCGACTCCTTATTCTTTCGTTCACTATTTTTTTCTTGCATCAAGAGCACTTACTACTGTATTTTTAAAACCATCATAAATTTCCTTAACATCAACTTCTCTATTTCGTTTAAGTCTATAAATCAAGCTAGAACAAGTAGTTCCAAAAATACCAGAAGCAAGAGCCTCAACATTGCCGTCATAAATTTCGCCTTTTTCGATACCTTCTTTTAAAATTCTTTCAATAATCTTTATGTATTCAAAAACTGCTTTCTTACATTTTTTATTCTTCTCTTCTTCACCCCAAATTTGTGAGAAAACAACATTCAAAAACTCTTCATATTTGACAGTAACTTTTATCTGAATCAAAAGAACAGCTTCTATCTTTTCAATCGCATCTTTACAATGTTTAGTTTTAAGTTCGATGTTATTCTTAAGTAATCCAAACCCTTGCTCTAAAAGCAAATCAAATATATCTTCTTTCTTAGAAAAATGATAATACAAAGAGCCCTTGGCAACACCCGCAACTGCTGTTATCTCCTCAATGCTCGAGTTATCATATCCTTTATCAGAAAATATTTTAACCGCTGTATTAAAAATTCTTCTCTTTGTACTATTCATTAATTACTCCTCTATCAAAAATTAAAACTTAACTTTTATAAGTTCATACTTAGATGTTCCAAGCCCTATCTTCTCACCATGTTCAATTTGACTCTCCCAGTTTGTATCAGGATGATTTGTGTGGAAATTATCTTTTTCACAAACATGTCTTTCAATATTTTCACCAAGCGCACTATTCATAAATGCAGTTTGTTCATTAACCAAATCAGCTGAAGCTCTGTCAATCGCAACGCTATCAAATGAAGCAAGCATACCAACGTTTGGAACAATTGGAGCATCATTTTCTGAATGGCAATCACAATTTGGAGAAACATCACAAATTATATTAATATGGAACTCTGGTCTACCTTTAACAACTGCAAGCGCATACTCTGCCATTTTCTTATTCAATAAATCATTTGCCGAATTATTAGCAGGACTAATTGCATCAAAATTACACATTCCTATACATCTTCCACAACCAACACATTTGTTATGATCAATCTCAGCAATTCCAGTAGATTCATTATAACTAATTGCATCGTGCGCACATATTTTAGCACAAATTTTGCATTTTTTACATTTACTATCTTTTACAACTGGCTTACCACTATAATGCATCTCCATCTTGCCAGCTCTTGAACCACAACCCATTCCAAGATTTTTAATCGCACCACCAAAACCTGTAGCTTCATGTCCTTTGAAATGATTAAGCGAAATTATAATATCCGCATCCATAACCGCTCTACCGATTTTAGCTTCTTTTACATACTCTCCATTAATTGGAACTAAAGTTTCATCTGTTCCTTTCAAACCATCAGCGATAATGACTTGACATCCTGTAGAATAAGGAGTAAATCCATTTTCATAAGCAGCATCAATGTGATCTAAAGCATTTTTTCTTCTACCAACATATAAAGTATTAGCATCAGTTAAGAAAGGTCTTCCACCTAATTCTCTAACTACATCAGCAACAGCCTTAGCATAATTAGGTCTTAAAAAAGCTAAATTACCAGGCTCTCCAAAATGAATTTTAATAGCAACAAACTTATTATTAAAATCAATATTTTCAATACCTGCTTTTTTTATCAACATCTTCAACTTTTGTGGAATATTTAAACCTGGTCTTGCTCTAAAATCTGTAAAATAAACTTTTGAATTTTCACTCATTTTTCTTTCCTCCTAAACTTCTTTTTCAATTTGCTTCTTATATCTGTCTTCCTCTGAATATATACAACCACAATACTTTTGCATATAAAGTCCTGCATCTCTTGCCATCTGCTGACCTATTCTAAAACCTTCTCTAAAGTCTTGATAAATGAATTCAACACCATACTTCTCAGCCATTTGATTTGCAACTTGTATGATTAATTCATGCTTTTGATAAGGACTAACTAAAAGCGTAGTTGTAAAAGCATCATATCCATTTTCTTTTGCATACTTAGCCGTCTCTTCAAGCCTTGATTCATAACAAAACTTGCAACGTCCATCAATGTTACCAATTACAGACTTTGTAAATTCTCTAATGCCATAATTATGATTTATAACAAGCGGCATATTTATCATTTCAGAATACATCTTCAAAGCATCTAATCTTGCCTTATATTCTGTATATGGATGGATATTGATGTTATACCAATACGCAGTTATATCGTCATATCCATCTTTTCTCAATTTATCTACAACGTATGTTGAGCAAGGCGCACAACAAGTATGTAATAATAGCTTCATATTTATTCCTCTTTCTTTATTCCCATATGCTCATATGCATCAAGCGTAGCCATTCTTCCTCTCGGTGTTCTATTTATAAAACCAATTTGCATTAAATATGGTTCATAAACATCTTCTATTGTTGAAACGTCTTCACCTATTGTTGCAGCAAGTGTTTCAACACCAACAGGTCCACCAGCAAATTTCTTGATAATTGCATCAAGCATTAATCTATCAATATTATCAAGTCCGATTTTATCTATCTCTAAACACTTCAAAGCTTTATCAGCAATTTCATCAGTAATAGTTCCATCGCCTGTTATCTCAGCAAAATCTCTAACACGCTTTAAAAGTCTATTTGCAATTCTAGGTGTTCCACGAGATCTTGACGCAACCTCTCTTGCCCCTTTATCCGTTATCTCTATTTTCAAAATTCCAGCCGAACGCTTAACTATATCTGTTAGCTGATCATTATTATACAATTCCAAACGATTAATAATTCCAAATCTATCTCTAAGTGGTGAAGACAAATTTCCTGCTTTCGTCGTAGCACCAACCAATGTAAACTTTGGTAAGTCAAGTCTTATAGAACGAGCACTTGGACCTTTACCAATAATTATATCAAGCGAAAAATCTTCCATGGCAGGATATAAAATTTCTTCAACACTACGATTTAATCTATGTATCTCGTCTATAAACAAAACATCATTTGGCGCTAAATTAGTAAGCAAAGCCGCTAAATCACCAGGTTTTTCAATAGCTGGACCAGATGTAATTCTAATATTAGTATTCATTTCATTCGCAATAATATTTGCAAGCGTAGTTTTACCAAGGCCCGGAGGCCCATATAATAAGGTATGATCAAGTGGCTCTCCTCTTTTTCTTGCCGCTTCTATAAACACTTTTAAATTTTCTTTAACCTTTTCTTGTCCAACATATTCTTCAATAACACGAGGTCTTAAACTATTTTCAATATCAGAATCCGAAGCTTCATATCCGGGACAAATTATTCTCTCTTCTTCTAAATCCATTCTCAAACTCCTTACTATTTTTTTGTAGCATTCCCATATATCTCAAGCGGTTTCATGTGCATAAATTTTATACAAAACTTAGGATGTATCGTTAAAGACATATTATATTTTTCTACTGCAAAACTATATTTTTTTCTAACATTTTTTATTTGATTTTCGAAAGAAATAATCTTCTTAAAAATCTCTGTTTGCAATTCGTTTTTCTTCATTTTTTCAATCACACTATAAAGACTTTTAAGCTCATTATGAAGCTCTACATCAGCCAAAATAGCATCATCATACGAAATTTTACTCTTTTTATTTCTTTCATCAATCAACGTCAAAATCTTTTCTGTTTGTTTTTTATTTTTTATATCAGGTAATATTTTTAAAAGAAGTAAATCCCTTGAGTTCAGCAATTTACAAAGTGACTTATAAATCACTGTAACTTCAATAAACTCTTTTAAATACACATTACGTATATACATAAACACTAACGCAATAATAACAATTAAAAAAACAACCATTAAAACGCCACCCTAAACTAAATATGTACTTTTATCCATTTAGATATATCTTCAAAAACTTCTTTTTTATTTTTTTCTTTCAATAATTCATGCCTTTTATTTGGATAAAGTTTTATTCTAACATTAGAAACACCCATATTCTTGTAAAGCTTTGCTGCTTTTAAAATTCCAGTTCCGTTCTCTCCAATTGGATCTTTATCGCCAGACATAAATATTATTGGCAAGTTTTTAGGTATAGTCTTTATTACCTTTTCAGAATTCGCAAGATTTACTAAATGAAACAAGTCTGAAAAACCTCTTACCGTAAAAATAAAATTCGAATTTTTATCAGCCATATGTCTTTTTACTTCTTCTTCATCACTAGAAACCCAATCATATCTTGTCTTTGCCGGCAAAAACTTTATATTAGCAAAGTCTAATGATAAATCATATATTTTACGACTTCTATATCTTTCACCTTTTTTATCTGCAATAAAATTAGCCATTTTTATACCCGCTTTAACAAGAGGCTGAGGTCCAACCGTTCCACACAAAACTAATCCATTTATTTCATTACCATACTTTGCAATATAACATCTTGCAATAAGCGAACCCATAGAATGTCCAATTAAATAAAAAGGTTTATTTGGAATTTCCTCTTTAATAATCTCCGTAACCTTCTTCAAATCTTCTATCAAAAACTTATACCCATCTTTAGATGCAAAAAAGCCTTTATCTTCATTCTTATTCACAGAATTTCCATGCCCAATATGATCATGTCCAGCAACCGCAAACCCCTGATTTAACATAAACTCTGCAAAATCGTTATATTTATCTATATATTCACACATACCATGCGAAATTTGAATAACACCTTTTATTTCGCAATCTCTTGGTATCCAAATCTTTCCACTAACTTTAT
This sequence comes from Clostridia bacterium, assembly GCA_017462965.1. GTDB lineage: Bacteria > Bacillota > Clostridia > TANB77 > UBA1234 > UBA1234. The sequence continues at coordinate 10,011 of JAFTQC010000054.1, forward strand.
ATAACCCGTTTGTACTATCAAAAAGTATACTTTTTGTTTCAATTTCCACAAAAATCACCTCTTTGCTATTATATCATAAAAGCTGAAATTTCATATCTTTTTTTGGAAATTAGGACGTACTTTATCAAGAGGGACGCCCCTTTTTGTGAAAAATTTTCACAAAAAGGGACGTCCCTCTTGATGAAAAAAAGGAGCGTCCTATTTCCTGTATGATTCTACATATCTAAATATTCTCTTGCCGCCTTTATTTTTTCTTTCAATTCTATTCTATTTTCTCGATTTTTCTTTTCATTCTTCATTGAGAATGTTACCATAACTGCTCCAATTCCTAATATATACAGCCACCAAGGAATTGCAAGCCAGAAATCTTGCGTCAAATCCAGAAGTTTAACTATCATCGCAATAACAGATGTTAAAAATAATGGTCCAATCTTTTTAGAATAAGCAATAATTACAAAAAACGTTAGCATTCCTAAATATAACAATCCTTCAGCAGGCTCTGTTATTGAACTTATTGCAGTTAAATATATGATTACTAAGCCAACATATTCTATTAATTTATAGTTTTTAATACGTTTTCCAAACATTTTTCTAGTAATAAAGTGCATATATGTAATTATTCCTAGATGCATTAATAAAACTACTATATTTTCTGCATAATCACCTGCAAACATCATATACAGCATGAACAGCGAAAATGATAATATGCCTTTTATGATAATTCTTAAAGTATCTATAGTTACAATCAAATTAACTAATGCCCAAAAAGCCATGCAAGCAAAAAATACATATTCGTTTGCCTGCTCTATAAACCAACCAAACGGTAACAACATATAAAAGAAAGACATTATCACATAAGGCTCATTCTTTTTGACCCTAACAAAACTTAAAAATTCTAAACCTATTATTATCACTACGCTAAATACAATTGGTACCCACATAGCATCTTCAAATATTTCTACACCGTCTTTACATAGCTTAAGCCAATATGCTATAAGCGGTATATATCTATACACACTAAATTCTTCCTTCGTTTCAAATAAAAACAAACTAAATGCACATATTACAAAATAAATAAAATGTGACAATAACGAAGAATCTATCAAAATTCTAAATAATGTATATATTAAAACTGAATTTAAAATAATATTCTTTTCTTTTAAATTCAACACTTTCAACGCACAAACCGTCATTGCAAATCCAAGCAAAGTAAATGCATTCGCTGGTATCAGGATATTCGAAACCTCAGATGGTATAAACGACATTAATACCAAACAAACATAATTTATTATAAAACCATTTTGAGCAAACTTAATATTAGGATTTTTCAAATATAATACCGACGTTGCAACAATAATTGCCGTCCATATAACTTCCCTAACAAGCCATGGTAAAGAAAAAATATCTCCACCAATTTTAATTTCCAAACATGTTACAACCAATACTAAGAAATAAGAAAAAGCTTTTAGTGCTGTAAATTTATATAAATTTTCTTCTTCGTTTTTCGGTTCTATCATTAATGTATTAAGCACATATAGTATTGCAATTATCAAACTTGTAGGCGTTCCCCAATACATAAGCACAAAAAATAAAGAGAAAAACGCATATACTCCGAACAAAATTGTCGCATAATAATCTTTTGAAAACTTGCTAAGTATCAATGAATGTATCAAAAATACTATTGGATATAGTTCTATTTTAATATCTAACATTAGACACGCGAAAAAAATTGTTATGCTTTGAAATGCATGTCCTACGTAATGTAACGGTATCTTTTCAAATTTTGTATCAAGCAAATAATATAGTGCCATTATTGATATGCTAGAAATCAATAAATATAATGTATTCCCCCATGACAATGTAACAAGTGCAATTGCAACTGTAGTATATAGTACGCCTTGAATCAATCCAAATATTCTATTCATTGCTTTAAATTCATTTAATTTATCAGCTAATAAATTAAACACCAAAGCATGAATTACAAAACATATTCCAAAATATTCTTTTGGCAAATTTATTGTAAGTAATCCAAAAACCATCACTACCGTTTGCATACAATGAGCCGCAATTTGCATTTTGTAATCTTTAAATTTATGTGCAACAGCGTAATATAAAATCATAATAAATATGCTTGCACCAAATAAATATATGAATCGTCCATCGCCAGAAATAGAGAAATATTCACCTATCAAATCAAGTAATGAAAGTGAAAATAATACTATTGGAATATATCCCATTGCTATATAAAAGAATGCTTTTGAGGTTTGTGGCAAATTAAGTTTATGCTTTGCTATATGACTTAGCATTAAGAAAACAACAGCTAATATGCCAAGAACTCCAATCTTTAGCGCATTATGCAAAACATCCCAACCAGTATATAAGAAGCTTATCGCTGCAACAACTATAAATATAGATCCAACGGCAAGTATTGCATTATTTTTTATAACTTCTTTTTGAATTTCTGATTTTTTCGTTTTAACCTCTTTTACAAGTTCATTTCTCGCTTTAGCTTGAATACTTACAGGTTTTGATTGAACATTAGTAACTTGAGCCACCTGTTCTATACGTTCTACATTTTCTTCGCTTTGATTAATCTGTTTTTCTCTAGCTTCTCGTAGCAGTTTATTTTCTTGTTTCAGTTGTTCTATTCTCTTAAGATAAATAGCCATTTGCTTTTCGTTTCTTTGTTCCTGTACAATTATTACAATAATCAAAATTATACAAATTAAAAAGCCCACTAAATATTCACATCCTTATCTTTAGTTTTCTACTTTTATTTTATTAAAGATTTTCACAAAGGTCAATTTAAAAGAATATCTAAACTCTTTTTGAATAGAATTTATTATATCGTATTCAAAGGGGGATTTTTTTTGGATAAGATTTACATAGAAGAACGAGCAATTGAGCTTGCTCACTATATTATCGATACAAAAGATACTGTAAGAGGTACAGCCAAGAAATTCGGCATTTCAAAATCAACCGTACATAAAGACATCACAGAACGCCTTCTTAGAATAAATTCTTCACTTGCAAAAGAAGCAAAAAAAGTACTAGATGAAAACAAGGCTGAACGCCATATAAGAGGAGGTGAAGCAACAAGAATTAAATGGCAGAATGAATAAAAATTTGGAAATTAGGACGGTTCCTTTTTTGTATTAAATAGTTTACATTTTTGAAAAGGTCCCGTCCTAAATTTCACGGTCTTACAATTCTAGTAGTTTTCTGCTTTAATTTCGAAATATGCTTTTGGATGTGTACATACTGGGCAAACTTCTGGAGCTTCTTTACCAATTACGATATGTCCACAGTTTCTGCATTTCCAGATTTTTTCTCCGTCTCTGCTGAATACAAGTCCGCCTTCTACATTTCCTAATAATTTTCTATATCTTTCCTCGTGTTCTTTTTCTATTTTTGCAACTTCTTCAAATAAGAAAGCTATATGATCAAAACCTTCTTCTCTAGCTTCTTTTGCCATTCTATCATACATATCTGTCCATTCGAAGTTTTCTCCCTCTGCAGCAGCAAGTAAATTCTCAGCTGTTGTAGGAACTTCTCCACCATGTAACAATTTGAACCACATTTTAGCATGTTCTTTCTCATTATCAGCTGTCTCTTGGAATATTGCAGCTATTTGCTCATATCCTTCTTTTTTAGCTTTACTTGCAAAATATGTATATTTATTTCTAGCTTGAGACTCTCCAGCGAAAGCCTCCATTAAATTTTTCTCTGTTTTTGAACCTTTTAATTCCATTTTTAATACCTCCTTAAAAATTTTACAGCCTCATTCTATCATATAAATTATCTTTTGAAAACTGTTTTTTTTCACAAACAGGGGCGTCCCTCTTGCTGACCTCTTGCTATCTCTTTTGTAGTTCCTCAAGTACTAATTCATATCCTTCTTCTTCATTCTCATATTCTACTTTTTTAAGTTTGAAATTAGCCTTTTTTGTTTTACAAATTTCTAATACAATTTTTTGTAAAAACTCTGGATTTCTTGCAAGTACTGGACCAGACACATGCGTACCATAGAAATTTTTATATTTCACGCCCTCGTAATCATTATTTTCATTTTCACCAATTCCAAATTTTACTTTAAAGAAAGGATTCATATTATGATATATTTTTGTTCCTTTATTCACAAAGCCAACAACTGGTCTTTTAAACAATTCACTTTCGTATATAACATCAGATGTAGTCCTATCTTTGTCTCTTTTCACTTCGAAATCAAATATTCCAAGAGCTTCATCCTCATCTATCTTTTTTCCAAACATTTCAAAAGCGTTTCCAGTTGCTAAAATCACTTTTTTATCATCAATGTATTTACTTAATTCTTCCTTTTTAGATAACAAATCTTTTAATACTCTGTCTAAGCTATTTTCAGTTCCGCTTCCTATATAAATAAAATCGTATTCATTAACCGAAAATTCATCATAAATAGATTTTTTATCTATAGTAACATTTGCACCTTGATCTTCTAAATGCTTTTTCAGGACTATTATGTTACCATAATCTCCATACAAATTCATAATATTATAATACAAATGTAACAATTTTATGTTCACAACAATCCCTCCTATTCTCCCTTTACTTTATTCATAAACTTCATCCTGTCAGAAAAACAAGTCACAAGATAAACTTCACCTTCAGCTTTTTCTTTAGCTTCTTCAATCATATCGTCAATATCTTTTTCCACAATAACCTTACTCATATCTATATCTGAATACTCAAACCTCGTTACTAAATCACTTACATATTTTCCCGCAAGAAAAACTTTCTTCACATTTTTATTATTTAAAAGTTCGAAATCAATATCCCAAAGCCAAGAAGTTTCACTCGTAAAATATTTTCTACTAACTGCATCAACAATTATAATAACACTGCATGGTCTATTTTCCCTTGTTATATACAAAAGTGATTGATTATACGATATTGAATTTTCATGTTTTGAAGTCAAAAGCATACCAGGTTTACCATTCAACACAAATTTTTGAACTCTATCATTCTTTGCAACGAAATTGTTTAGCGATTCTACTATTTTTTCCTCTTTTACTCCAATCAATTTAGTAACAGCATATGTCGCAAGCAGGTTATACGCTGTATATACACTTCTTAAAGTCATTGTTAATTTATGTTTATTATTAATCGTCATTTTGCTATTTTCTAAATCCAAACTAGTCACTTCATATTGTGGATTTTGTCTTTTATGCCCACAATGCTCACATTTATAGCTACCAATATGATTATAGTGATAATATTCATATTTCAGCGGTTCTTTACAGTTTGGACAAAATGCACCATCATTGTATACACTATCATTTTCTTCTTTTGAAAATTCATTTTTATTCATTCCAAAATAAGTAACATTCTCTCTCTTAAATCCATAAAGAGATGAAAGCGGATCATCAGCATTAAGTATCAAATGAATATCATCCGTAATTGCTTCTTTTATTATGTTGTAAATTAGCTCCGGATGGCCGTTTCGCGTCATTTGATCTCTATATAAATTTGTAACAACTAAATATTTTGGTCTAAAATGCTTTAAAGTATGACGCAAATATCTTTCATCACTTTCAATAACTAACACATCTTTCTTAACTTCACCTTTCAAATTTGAAGCATTAAGAATCATTGTTGTAACACCTTCTGTTTGATTAGAGCCTTCTTTATTGCATCCAACATTATAGCCATTTGCCTCAAGTGTACTACAAATCATCTCTACAGTTGATGTTTTTCCATTGCTTCCTGTAACGACAATAATATCACTTGGAAGCGAAACCTTTTTCAAAATATTTTTATCAAGTTTTAAAGCAATTTTTCCAGGCATGCTACTACCCTTGCCTATCATTTTGCCAATAATATATAAAAGTTTACTTATTAGAATAACTATTGACTTCATAAAACTCATCTCCTATCACATTTCATCAAAAACAACCAACATTAATTTATCATAGATATACAATTTTGGACAACCTTTTATAAACAATTATTTCTAAAGAAGCTAAAAAAAGCAAACTCACATAATCCCAAATGGTTTAATGTAAGTTTGCCTTTTATTAATCGCGTAAAATACGACTGTCATCAAGAACTGTGCCTTTCATGTGAATCGACGGCGAATACAGCAGTTCATCCTTGATGAATGAACCAGACTGCGAAATGAAAATCTTGTCCATGGAATCATACAGCTCTTCCCTTCGATGAATATGTCCGCACTGGAACATTCGAATGGGGTGCTTTTTATCTCCGTAGTAAGGGGTCAATCCACCATGCTTTCTGAATTTCATTAGCCTGTCATACGCATGAACTGCACCATCACGCTGATGGAAGCTTTCGAGGTGCATCATACGCTTGACTACACCAGCAATCACGAAATCGATGATATACGTATCGTAAAACGTAAACTTCTTCTGACGCTGATGCATCATGCGTTCAAGCAGTGCAATGGGAGAATCAACTCCAAGCTGTTCAAAAGTATACTCATGATTACCATTGATTACACGATAATCAAAATCATACTTTGAAAGCACATTGAAGAGAAGATTCACTTGGTGATTTCGAATCGAATTCACCCGCTCCTTCATGTGGGGATTCTGAGTAACGAGCTCATACGAATACTCGTCCGACGTTATCCCTTCGAACAAGTCACCTGCAATGAAAACATAGTCAACAGTAGGTTTTCCACCATTATAGTACTTGGACAAAACCTCGTCCAACACTTCAGGCGAAAAATCAGGATGGCCAGCATGAATATCCGCAATGTCCAGATAGTTGAATCGATTAGATTCATGCTTATCATAAAGTTTCACAATCGGAATTCCACGCTTTTTTAGTTTTATCCGGGTCTTTATTCCTGAGCCAAGCATTATCGGCTCAAAACCACATCTTCTTGCAACATCTTCGAAAACATGAGGCTCAATCCCAAGCTCTTCGCGTCTAAATGGGATATAATCCTCATTCGCCGTTTCCAGCATACGTAGCATATTCCGCAAGCACATCTCCTCCTATAGTCTATATTTGGATAGTAACAGGGTTTACCAATTCATCAAAATTTTATATATATAATCGCTTTTTGTCAAGTAACAAAAAATAATATCGAAAAGGCACTGTTTACACGTAAAATTTGGTTTTTATATAACCAATTTCACATGCAAACAGTGCCTTTTATTTTATACTGTCAAGAGTTCTTGAAGCTGGGCAATCTTGTGTTCAAAGGTTTCGAGAAGCGCCTTCGTAACGTCTCTCATATAGAACACATCATTAAGCTCCATTTCCGTTTTATGGATGAGCGTTCTGTAGCACATATCCAGCATTGCCAACGCGTCCCTCAGCTCAGAATCCTTATCCTGCCAGCTGCAGTCACACTGCATGATTTCGTACTTACAGAGCCTCCATTTGAGCCTCGAAAACTCGCCTTCCAGATTGCGGTTAATTTTCAGCCGCTTGAGTTGGTCCATGAGGCCTTGAATGTTCGGGATAGCTCCCTTAAGATCACGTATGACCTTTTCGCAAACCTCAGGATCAGTACGAAGCGCAAAAGACAGCTCCGATTTTCTCAGATTGCTGGGCTGTACATTCGCTACTTCCTCTTCCACCATGATACCATCATAAACCCGGATACTTCCTTGTCGTGCCATTTGAATACTCCTCCTCGCACAGTCGTAAAAGTAACATTCCAACGCTCCTATTATACAACCATATCCATAAAATGTCAATAAATATTACATAATAAGGCGCTAATAATTTCACTTTACCAGCAAGAATCGTCCACGAGGGACGTCCGTCAAATGGACGAAATTTTTCAAAATTTCTATTGACAATAAAAACTGTAAATGTTAATATATAACTTGTCGATGAGACATGCGGATGTGGCGGAACTGGCAGACGCGCTAGACTTAGGATCTAGTGTCTTCGACGTGGGGGTTCAAGTCCTCTCATCCGCACCAAAAGAGTTAAGTTTAAACTTAACTCTTTTTTATTTTCAAAAATGGAAATTTGGACGGTTCATTTTTCAAAAAAACAAACTATTTAAGACAACAAAAAAGTATTGTTTTTTGTCGCCGAGTTCTCATTTTCATTGCATCATGTTTGCAATGAAAAATGAGTTGTCCGAGGCTTAAAAACAATACTTTTTTCGTTGTCTTTCTTTGAATTCGGAAAAAGGAAGCGTCCAAATTTCCAATTTTTTATATCATAACTTATTATTCATTTTCCTCTTTAGTTGTATTCAATTTTAACAATTTTAAAATTTCAACAATTACAAGTGGAGCTAGCGATAACAATATTACTTCTTCTATTTGCGTAATTGATAATGGAGCTATTTGGAATATTCCGTGTAATCCTGGGATTAATAAAACAACTAACATAAGCGCTGCAGATATTGCTACTGCACCAAGTAATGTTTTATTTGTTCCAAATCCAACTTTAAATATTGATTCTTTATTTGAACGTAAGTTAAATACATGTACTAATTCAGAGAATGCAAGTACAGTAAATGCCATTGTTTGAGCAATTGCAGCTCTTTCTGGATCTGACTCTAATGTAGCAAAGTCCCAACCTGCGCCAAATCCAAATGCTAGAAGTGTAAGAACTCCAACCATTATACCTTGATATATTACTCTTCTAACCATACCTTTAGTAAAGATATTTTGATTTTTCTTTGCTTTTCTATTCATTATATTTTTCTCTGGTGGATCAACACTAAGCGCAAGCGCTGGTAAGCTATCTGTAACCAAGTTAATCCATAAAATGTGGATTGGTAATAATGGCTCAATCCAACCAAGCATTGTAGCAATAAACAATGTTATAATTTCACCAATATTTGCAGATAACAAATAAGCAACAGCTTTTAATATGTTATCATAAATTCTACGTCCCTCTTCTACTGCAGAAACGATTGTAGCAAAGTTATCATCTGTCAAAACAACGTCTGCTGATTCTTTTGCAACATCTGTACCAACTATACCCATAGCTGCACCAATATCAGCTGTTTTAAGCGCTGGAGCATCATTAACACCATCACCTGTCATAGCAACAACTTCGCCATGAGATTTCCAAGCATTAACGATTCTAACTTTATGTTCTGGAGAAACACGCGCATATACAGAAATATCTTTAACTTGTTTTTCCAATTCTTCTTGAGACATTTCTTGAAGCTCAGCACCAGTAATAGCCTTATCTCCACTATTTAAAATACCGATCTCTCTCGCAATAGCAACAGCTGTAGCCTTGTGGTCACCAGTAATCATAACCGGTCTAATACCAGCAGTTTTACATTTAGCAACAGCATCTTTAACTTCTGGTCTAGCAGGGTCAATCATACCAACCATACCAACGAAAATTAAGTCACCTTCAAGATTTGCCATTTCTTCTTTTGATGGCATATGATCTAAAACTTTATATGCCATAGCAAGAACTCTAAGCGCTCCATCTGCAAATTCGTTATTAGCCTTTTGAAGAGCTTCTGTATATTTACTTTCTAATTCAATATCTTTTCCATCAATATGAATTCTTGTACATTTAGCAAGTAATTCATCAATTCCACCTTTAGTATAAACAACAAATTCATTCCCTTTTTTATGAACAGTTGTCATTAACTTTCTATCTGAATCAAAAGGAATTTCTTCAACACGCTCAAATTCTTTATCTAAATCATCTTTCCAAATTTCACTCTTAATACCTAAATCAACTAAAGCAGTTTCTGTTGGATCACCAGTAACTTTAGCACCAGAAGCTTCTTTTGTAATTTTAGAATCATTACAAAGAATCATACAATCAAGTAATAATTTATAATGAGCATCAACATCATTGTATTTATCAGGTGCTTTATAAGATGTGTTATTAAAGAAAACTTTTTCAACTGTCATTTTATTTTGTGTTAAAGTACCAGTTTTATCTGAACAAATAACTGTAGCACTACCAAGTGTTTCAACAGAAGGCAATGTACGAATAATCGCATTTTTCTTAACCATTCTTTGAACACCAATAGATAGAACGATTGTAGAAATAGCTGGTAAACCTTCAGGAATAGCAGCAACAGCAAGGCTTACAGCTGTCATAAACATATCTATCCAGTTTCTATCATAAGCAATAAGACCAACTAAAAAAATCAAAACACAAATTACGATTGCAACCATACCAAGTGTTTTTCCAAGAACTGAAAGTCTACGTTTAAGAGGGGTTTCGCTCTCATCAACATCATCAAGCATTTGAGCAATCTTACCAACCTCTGTATTCATACCAGTAGCAACAACAATACCCTTACCTCTACCATATGTAACAAGGCTTGATGAAAAACCACAGTTAGTTCTGTCACCAATACCAACTTTATCACTCTTTATAGTCTCAGACATTTTTTCAACTGGAACAGATTCACCAGTAAGAGCAGCTTCTTGAATTTTTAAATTAACCGCATCAACAAGTCTTAAATCAGCAGGCACATAATCACCTGTATCTAATATAACAATATCACCAGGAACTAATTCTCTAGATTCAATAGTTTCAACCTTGCCATCTCTTACAACTTTACAATGAGGAGCACTAAGTTGTTTTAAAGATTCAAGCGACTTTTGAGCTTTAACTTCTTGTACAACGCCAATAATTGCATTAACAACAACTATCAATAAAATAATTGCTGAATCTACAATTTCTCCACTAGCAACAGCTGATAACACCGCTGCAATTATTAAAACGATAATCATGAAATCTGTAAACTGTTCAACAATCATTTTCCAGATTGGTTTCTTATTTTTAGAAACAATTTCATTCATACCATATTCTGAGCGTCTTTCTTCAACTTCTGAATTTTTCAAACCAGAATCAACGCCAGTTTTTAGCTCTTTTGCAACATCTTCTGCTGACAATGAATACCAACTTTTTTGTTCCATCAAGGACCCTCCTTATTTTTCTTTCTAAAATACGAGGAATATTTTATCACAAATATTCCTCGTTTTTCAATCGTTTATTCAAGTATTATTCTATATATTTTAATTCATCAATAGCATCAAGTAAATCTTCATGAGCATCTTGAACTTCAGTCAAAAGCGCATCATACGATCCCAATATGTAGGCAGCTTCTTCATACATATCTTCGAAATTTTCATATGAATCATCAGTGTAATCAAATTCATCTTCAATAATTTCTTTACACTCACCATTAATTAACTCTCTTAATTGCTTCTTAGCTTTTGTTATTTTCAACTCACTTCTACTTACTTCATCATCTAAATAAGCAATAGCATCTTCAATATCTATAATAGCATTATTGATTTTTTTCACTGTAGAATTATAAGTAAGTTTTTTACCATAATACACTTCTTCCATAAGCTTAGCATACGACTCTTGTGTATAATCTTCTTCATCATATCCTAGTGCTTCTTCTATAACGTCTTCCAAATCATATAACGCAATAACTAAATCATCAGGTAATGAATTAATAATATCATCTTCGTACACAAATAAATACAAATGCGCTCCATATCTTACAGGACATACTGTATCCATATTTACATCAACATCAGATAATTTAGCCGTTGTTATACTTGAAGATTTAACAAAAGTAACGGTGCAATCATCTTCATCATCAAATTCATATGTACCATAACTTGCAATTTTTATATAATCATCTTTTAATTCATTAATTTCAGCAGCATCTTTAATATCAACTTCTGCCAATACCACTAATAAATCATCTGAATTAATATAATATAAAATTACATTATCCTCTACTGGCCATGCATCATCATTTGCAATATAATAATCGTCTCCACCTTTTGTAGCGCCTGGTTTTCTCACTCTAATTCCATATTGATCATCAGCAATTTCAACATAGTCATTTGCAACAAATCCAGGAAGTGCTTCAGACGCACCCATTGCAATACAATACTTAGCCGCATTACCTTCAACAAGCATTATAACTTCAACAGCATCATCAATATATTCAATTCCATACAACAAAATATTATCATCATCTGGAATATCATAACCTGTTGATCTACTTGATATATAAATTTTTGTTTTATTAATATTAGTAACTTCACCCATTATAACCTTATAATCAGTCTCATAATCGGAAAGAACAATTTCTTTAGTTGTATTATCAAGCAATACCGTAACACTTTTTCCAAACATCTCTAATGCTTCTTCAGCTTTTACAGTAATTTTTTGAGAAATCTTATCTTCCTCTTTTAAAGTAACTTTAGCTGTTTTATAATCATCATCGAATTCTATTTCTTTCACTTTAGCATCTTCAACGTAAACATAGTTCATATACTTTGTTATCATTGGAGTGCCTTCACCATAAACAAGACCTTTATTATTCTCACCAACTATATCAGCAATTCCTGTTCTAAGCGTATTCCAAAGAAGAATAGCAATAGGACCTCTTGGAGCAGCATTATTAGCCTTAAATTCACCTACATCTTTAAATAAATCAAGTTCTTCATCAGCATAAGACATATAATTATTAGGCCATGTCAATGTACTTTTACTAACAGCATCCTCAAATTCCAAGGCTCTTAAAAGCATCGTTGTAGCCTCAGCATAACTAACAGTACTATCTGGTTTAAAAGTACCATCAGTATATCCGTTAATTAACTTTTTATCTGAAGCAATCTTTATATAACCATACGCCCAATGACTACTTAAAACATCAGAAAAACTTAAAAATTTCTTTGATGCCGCTTTAACATCATTTTCAGTGTAACCCATTGCAACAACTAACATTTTAGCAAGTTGGCCTCTTGTAACACTTTCATTTGGTCTAAATGTATTATCATTAAAACCATTAATAATTCCAAACGTAGTAAGCATCTCAACCGCATCTTCATATTTTGTATTTTTAACATCTTTAAAAGATGTTGTAGCCGCATAAGAAGTTACAGTAAATAGGCAAACTAAAGCCATTACTAAACAAATAAATTTCTTCATATCTCATCCTCCTTTAAACCTCTAACAATAGTATTATATATTATTAAAGATTTTTAACAATATATTTCACACATAATTCTTAGACATATTTAAAGAAAATTTAGTTGCAAAATGTACAAAAAAAATCCAACTCTTTCGAGTTGGATTTTTTTTATAACAAGTAACTTAATTACCTATCTATATAATATTTAGACCTGTTTTCCTCAAATTAGTTATTTGATGGTGCTACGTATGGTCTTTCAGACATACCTCTAATTACTATGATAACTTCAGATGTTTCATCTAAAGAAATTCTATCAAAGAATTTGAATGTAATGTCTTCGTATGCAACTTCTTCGAATGATTCAATTAAGTATTGAGCTTCAGCATCATCTTCAGCATCAAGTTCAACATTTACTATTACGAATCTGTAATCTTCGAAGTCTACACCTAATACGTTATCATCTGTCTCATCAAGATCAACAATGATTTCTCCTGATACTGGATGAGCTACAACAGCTTCTCTTCCGTTATCAGAAATTTCTCCACCGTCATCATCACCAGAAACATATGCATGGAATAGATCTCCTGAAATTAGGTTGAATTCAACCATTGACATTACATCATGAACTGTAATTTCAACTTCATCATCTTTATTTACTCTTGTAGAGTATAGAAGACCAAGAACTTCACCTGATTCAACTTCACCAGCATCACCAGAAAGGATAGCTTTTACATTACCAGCAGATGTATCTTCTGTATTTAGAATCATAGCATCTTTCTTAGCTTCTTTTAATTCTTTGCTATCTGTGATTCTTACATCAGCAACAGTTAATAGGATTTCACCGATTTCGTTCTTGCTTACATCAGCTAAGATTCCGAATAAATCGTCTTCACCTGTTGCAACTTCATCAAATATTACTACATATTTAGCAGCGCCAAGTTTTGTAGCATTGTCTTTGATTATAACAGCTAAATCACCTTTTAGACCTTCAACATCTGCTGTACCTTCTGAGTATTTAGCATAGTATTCATCATCTGAAGTTTTATTTGTTCCTTTATCGTCATGAATTAATGTTATAACGATTGTGCTAGCACCAACATCACCAGATTTTTCTCCATCAACAAGAGCTTTTTTGTCTTTGTTGTATGTAGCTTGTTTTAATGTTGTTACTGTGTAGTATTCATCAGCTTCTTCACCATACCAGTAATCACCAGAAGCTAAGTTTTCAACTTCACCACTTGTGTTTCTAGCACTGAACATTAATGCTTTTGAATTTTCTCCAGAAGCATCTTTTAAAGCTTCGATTTCACCATCATCGTTTAATGTAACGATTGTGAATGAACCTGTGATATCTTCATCATTTTTCCACATAGCATTTCCTTCTGTTTTGTTAGCAAATACTAATGTGTCTTCTCCGTCGATATCTTCAACAGGTAATGTGTAATCTCCGTCTCTATCAACAGCACCTGTTATAGTTACGAATTTAACATTTAATTTATCTGTTCCTTCACCAGCATCGATCTTACCATCGAATAGAACTGTTGTAATTCTTCCGAAAACGTCAAGAACTGCAACAACTTCTTCACCATTCATTTTCTCTTTATGTTGATTCCATGCTGTTGCGTTGAATGCATCATGATCATCCATATCGTCTGTATCTTCAACGTATCTAGCTTCTGGAGCTACTGGATATTCTTCTTTAGAAATTGTAGCTGTTACATAAGAAGCATTTGCTGGAGCATCAAAGTTTTCGATAACAACTTTTGTTAATGTTCCTTCAACTTCTGTTGAACCAACCATCCAGAATATTTCTGGAGTTGACATAATTGCAGTGTCGCCACTAAATGATCTGTAAGCAACACTTACTTTTGTTAATACGTCACCAACTTCAACATCTTCGATTGTAGCTCTTTCGCCATCTTTTAATATGATTTCTGTTTCCATATCATCATATTTGAATCTTGTTACATTAGGTTTGTTTCCTTCATTGAATTTAATGTAATTTTTGTTTGTTGTGTTGATTTCATATACATATGTGCTTTCACCGCTAATTTCTGTAGCAGATGTTATATGTTTTCTTTCAACTAATGCATGTGCATATAGGTATAGATCACCAGAAATGTCATCATAGTCTTCGTCGATATCTTCTTTGATACCTTCAACTAATTTGTCATTTCCTGTTCTAACCATTGTTAATAATGTTTCATCATCAGTATTAACAAGTACTTCTACTTCTGTTCCTGGAACAAATGTGTAGAAATCATTTTTTAAGTATTCGTATTCACCAGCATCGAAATTTATATCGCTATCTTCTGTTTCAGCTAGTTCTACCATTACTTCACCATCATCATTAATTGAGAAAGATTCAAATGCAGCTACAGAATATCTGTAATCTTCGAATTTGATGTTTAACATTGCACCTTGTTTGTCATCGTATTGTAATCCGTCTCCATCACTTTCACCATATACAGCCCACATAGGTGTTCTTAACATGTTCCACATTAAGATAGCTACGTTTCCTCTTTTTGCACCTTCAGCATAGTTAGCATATGTAATATCTTCTAACATATCTAATTCTTCTGCTTTTGCAATATAGTTTGTTGGCCATGTTCCTTTTGACTCAACATATGATTTATATCCTAATACTCTAAGAGCCATTGTAACAGCTTCAGCATAAGAAACTGTGTCATCTGGTCTGAAGTTTCCATCTGGATCTCCCATGATGTAACCATATTCAGCAGCTACGTTGATGTAGCCAGAAGCCCAACCACCATTAACGTCAGCGAATCTTGTAGCGCCTTCGTTTAATTCAGCAGCAGCTTCTAATCCAGCAGCTATAACTAATAATTTAGCCATTTCTGCTCTTGAAACATTTTGTTCTGGACGGTATGTTCCGTCTTCGTATCCGTTTACGATACCTAATTCTACTAGCGCTTCAACAGCTGCTTGGTATTCTGTACCTTCAACATCTTTCAATGTTGTTCCAGCAAATGAGAATGTGAACATGCTCATTACCATTGAAATAGCTAGTATTAAAGATAATACTCTTTTCATAATTGAAAATTCCTCCCTTAAAATTTTTTCGAAAGAAAAGATTATTTGATGGATTAAGTCGCCCTTTTCCTTCTTTTTTCTGCTCTAAACGACTTAATTTGATCGGTGAGATTATGACGTTTAGGTTTCATTTCTCACTTTTCAATGCTATTATATTATTATAGATTTTAAAGTCAACAAAGTTTAAAAAGTGTTTACTCATTTTACATTTTGTTTACATTTAGGTGCTTTTTTGTTTATTTTTAGCATATTTTACCATGTTTTATGTAAATTAAGACCAGTTATTTTATGCCATTCCTTCCAATTTTCTACCACCAATTAAATGAAAATGTATATGTTTTACAGTTTGTCCACCATCTTCACCGCAATTATTTACAATTCTAAATCCACTTCCAGAAATTTCTTTTTCTTGAGCAATAATTTTTGCCACCTTATAAACTTCTTTTATATAATCAAAATCTTCTTCACTTTCTAAATCAATTGCACTTGCCATATGTTTCTTTGGTACTATCAATATATGTACAGGTGCAACCGGTGCCAAATCTTCAAAAACAATAACCTTTTCATTTTCAAAAACAATATTCGATGGAATCTCCTTATTAATTATTTTACAAAAAATACAATCATTCATTTTAAAATCCTCCTTTTTCTGTGCAAAAGGACGGGGCTTCTTAGCGCCTCGTCCCCTTGTCCACTTTTTAATTTTTATTCTTCTTCAAGCACTGCTTTTATTCTTCTGATTCCAGCAGCAACGCCTTCTTCTTTCTTAATTTTGAAGCGTCCCATTCCGCCTGTTCTTTCAACGTGAGGTCCTCCACAAATTTCCTTACTAAAGTCACCTATTGTGTAAACTTTAACTTTATCACCATATTTGCTTGCGAACAAACCTGTTGCTCCAGAGGCTTCAGCTTCTTCTAATGACATTTCTTCGCAAGTAACAACTAAATCTCTCTTAATTTGTTCATTTACAATATCTTCTACTCTTTGTAATTCCTCTTTCGTAACTTTTTGAGGATTTGCAAAGTCAAATCTTAATCTTTCAGCAGTTAGGTTTGAACCTTTTTGTGTTGCATGTTCTCCCAAAACAATTTGAAGAGCTTTATGTAATAAGTGTGTAGCAGTATGATAAGCTGTTGTTTTCTCACTATGATCTGCAAGTCCACCTTTGAATTTAGCCTCACTACCTGCTCTTGATTTTTCTTGATGCTCTTTAAATAAAGCTTCAAACTCTTCCATATCAATTGTCATTCCATTTTCTTCTGCAAGCTCAGCTGTCATCTCTGGAGGGAATCCAAAAGTATCATATAATCTAAACACTACTGGTCCTTCTAATTTAGTTTTGCCCTCGACCTTAGCTTTTTCAACATTTTTAGCAAACTCTTTTTCACCATGTTCTAATGTTTTTAAGAATTTGTTCTTCTCTTCTTCAATAACTTCCACTAAAGTAGCTTTATTAGCTGGAATTTCAGGATACATCTCGCTCATAATATTTACAAATGTATCAACTAAAAGACCAACATTGTTAGGATCAAACTCTACTTTTCTCATATGTCTAATTACTCTTCTTAAAAGTCTTCTTAAAACATATCCTTGTTCGACATTACTTGGTCTAACACCATCAACTATCATAAACATTGATGCTCTTAAGTGATCTGCAATAATTCTCGAACTTGAAATATTTGGATTTTTCGCAAGTTCTTCTATTTTAGCAATTACATCTGCAAATAATTCAGTTTCATAAACATTACTCTTGCCTTGTAATAAACCAATAACTCTTTCAAGACCTAAACCTGTATCAACGTTAGGAGCTTTTAAAAGTTCATATGTACCCTCTTTAGTTTTATTATATTGCATAAATACGTTATTCCAAATTTCCAAATATTTTCCACAGCTACATGTTGGATCACAATGATCTGAGCAAGCAGGTTTTCCTGTATCATAGAAAATTTCTGTATCTGGTCCACATGGTCCTGTTTCACCTGCTGGTCCCCACCAGTTATGCTCTCTAGAACAATAATATATTCTTTCTTTTGGAATACCAGCTTTTTCCCAAGCAGCTGCAGCTTCTTCATCTCTTGGAATTCCATCTTCGCCTTCAAAAACAGTTATTGATATTTTATCCATATCAAAACCAAGAACATCTTTTAAAAATTCATAACTCATTGCGATTGACTCATTCTTAAAGTAATCACCTAAAGACCAGTTACCCATCATTTCAAAAAATGTTAAATGTGATGGATCACCAACAGAATCAATATCACCAGTTCTTATACATTTTTGATAATCAGTAAGTCTCTTTCCTTGAGGATGAGGCTCACCTAATAAATAAGGAACTAATGGATGCATACCAGCTGTTGTAAAAAGTACAGTTGGATCATTCTCTGGTACAACAGGTGCACTAGGAATCGCTTTATGTCCATGTCCTTCAAAAAACTCTATGTATTTTCTTCTTAATTCAATTGCTTTCATTTCAATCTCATTCCTTTCTGTTCATTCACATGTCAAAATTTGTAATTGACTGAACACCTTATACAGATTGACATTATACTACATTTGTAGCTCAAGAACAAGAGAAACTAATGAAAAAATCGACCCTTTGAGGAGGTCGATTTTTCACTAAAACATTTTCGCTATTTTCTTTCCTTTTTTCATCATCATTTTCTTAAATTCGCACATTTCATCACTTGCCATTGAACCAATCATTCCACCAATCACAGCACCTATAACTACTCCTGTCATCATTTTTTTCATTTTACATTCTCCTTTCGATTTTTAATTATGTTCTTAATTGTAATTATCATTTCTAGTATTCCAACTACCAATAAAAATATTCCAAAATATTTTTTCAGATTTTTACTTTCTATTAAGCTAGTTAACATAGCACCACCAATTGCTCCGATTATAATTGTTAATAATATTTTCATCCCAATTTTTTTATCAACATTCCCATTTTTAAAATGAACTATTATTGCTGTTATTGCAGTCGGAATAAAAAATATTAAATTTGCTGCTTGTGCTGTATGTTGCTCTACTAACATAAACGTTGTTAATATTATTACAAGGATACTTCCCCCTCCCATTCCGAAGTCCCGTAACAGCACCAGAAATAATTCCAACCAAAAACAACTTCATACTTCTTTTCTCCTTTTACTATTTAGCAAAAATCATTCTTATTGATACGTATAATAAAAAAATATTGAATGCTATTGCAAGTATATCTTTAGGAATTTTATTTGTAATCTTTGCTCCTAAAAATCCTCCTACTATGCCACCTATTGCAAGTTTTAGCGATAATGACATATCAAAATAATTATTTTGAGCATAAAAAATTGACGCTATAAGAGTTGCAACAAATATTGATGCTAATGTAGTGCCCCTCGCTTTGTATTCATCTACTTTCAATATGTTCACCATTGCTGGAAGTAAAATCAATCCACCGCCAGCGCCAAAAAATCCACTTACAAATCCACCAATGAGTCCAATTACGTAAACCATAGTTTCACACCGCTTTTCTATTTTTCTCAAAAAAATAAAGTACCTGACTTTAGTATCTGGCACTTTAATTTTTTTATTCTCTTTATTATTCAAATTTTAAATATTCTTTATTATGACTTAATATTATGTTTTCTTTTATCATATTTATTTCTGATTCTTTAGCATTACTTCCATCTATGTTTAATCTCATCAAATTTGGAGAAACTTTCAAAATTTCATTTAAATTATTCAATCGATAATTATTTAAAGATAGATTTATTAGTTTATTTTTCTTTAATAACTCTGACACTTCCAAAACTTCATTTTGTTTTGAGCTTCCTATAACACTAATTTCTCGCACTTCAATTCCGTCAATTTTTTTTAGTGTCATATTAGGACATACATTAAATACTATACTTTCTAGCATTGGAGAAAATGAAATTGTATCTACTAGAATTTCACAAAAATCAAAAGTTATACTTTGTAATTTTTTTAATCTTTTTAAAATTTCTATATCATCATTTGTTATAGTAAATTTATACAAAGTAACACTTTCAAGATTTTCAAATAATAGCAAATCTTCTATTATCATATCTGTTTCTTTATTGCAAAAATCTAACTTGGATAATTTTAATTTTGTTATCATTTTGAAAGTGTTTTCTTTTAAGTCGTTAAAATTTTTAGTTAACTCTTTTCTTAGACATTCACTTTTTATATTCATATTCTCCCCCCTATATTTCATCAAATTCTTCATCATGTTTATTTATATGCTTTCGAGATCTAATATCATTTATTGGTTTTGACTGTTGTAATGTTGCAAGCATTTCTTCTAACACTCTTTTCTTAGCAATTAACACGTCCCTTTCTTCGCTACATTCTTTTATTAATTCATCTATTTTCTTTATCATTTTAGTTAAATCATTTTTTATTTGTTCTATTTTATAACTTAAAATAAAATCATCTGGATTATCCATTAGATATTTATCATTTTTATCAATTATCTCTTCAGCTTTTTTTCTATTCTCTAAACTTCCATTTATAATTTTGCCTTTTTCGATTATTTGTTCTTCTGCACTTTCTTTTAACCTTGCACAAATTTGTTCAAATGGTATACCTGTTCTTTTTGCAACTTCTGTAATAACATCTAAATCTAATATATCTATATTTGTTGATAAAATATTCAATGTACACTCTGTTAATTCTTGATTTGGTGGATTTTCTTTTATTTTTTGAGCAATAACATCATTTTCACTAGAAGCTAAATTGAAAAATAGTACTCCTCTTTGCATAGATGAATATTCTGTAGAATTCATATATTGAAACATTACATTAATTAACTCTTCACTTATTTGCATATTTTCATCAGCTTTAATTATTTCTTCTATTGCATTTTGGGGTAAAGTTCTTAAGAAACTTATTGGAATCAAAGAATCTTTTATTGGTCCTTTTATATCACTTGGATACATTTTTAATATATTCATAAATTCAATATCTGTACGTAATATTTCATTTATATCTAAATCATCGCCTCGTTCAACAACCTTATTTCTATCATTTGTTAAATCCACGTTAAAACTTATACCACCTATTTTTACTTGATTCCAGGCATGTCCAACAGTTCCATCAGCCTTCATACCTGTAATTATTGAAGACTCAATTCCTGCACAAGCCAAAACTTCATGTAAAATTCGCGCATAACCTAAACATACGCAAGTTCCATTAAGCAATCCACCAACTAAATCCCTTGCTCTTCTCGCTAACATAAGATTGTATCTGTTATCATCATCTATTGCATCCTTATCATATGTCATCATTCTAGAAAGTCTTTTATATATCTCTGTAAAAGCTTCTATTTCACTTTCAACATTTCCTTCTTCAGTCTTAGGAACTCCATCCAATATTTCATCAATCTTTTTTCTTACCTCAATATATTCTTGTCTTGTATACGAAGCAGCACTACCTTTTTCGTCTTGAATTATTATTATATTAATTTCATCTTTTCTACACTCTAATTCTTCTATTGATAATTGTGATATATTGCCTATTTCTACAGTTTTTCCAATTCTATAACTAGCATCCTTATAACAATTAGCAATAAAATCAACAGCTTGCTCTCCAAACGTTTTTAGAAACTCTTCATCATTTAAAATGTTTTCTAAAACTTCTGAATAAGTTTCGTAATCCAAAATTGCAGCCATGTTTTCAGCTTTTTCGCCAGATATGCATTCATATTCGTATAAAGAAATTGCAGATACAATATTAGTTCCTGAATATTGCAACGTTTCTCCTATTTTATCTTTTTTAGAAACATGTTCTTTGAAATATGAAATAAATTCTTTTCTTCCATTTCGCGCTAATAAACTTATAATCTCTTTTAATTCTTCATCATGCCATATCCAACCATCGACACCCCTATGTTCTATAAAAGCTAATAGTTCTTCTTCACCAATAACTTCAGGCATAGAATCACATCCCCATTATTTTAATTTTTCTTCTGTTTCATCTGGTACATAATACTTCGTTCCCAACATCTTGTCAGGCAAATATTGTTGTTCAACTTCATGATTAGGAAAATCATGTGGATATTTATATCCAACTCCATAACCGAAATCTTCCATCCCTTCAGCTGGAGCATTTCTTATATGCATCGGAATTGTTCCAGTATCTTTATTTTCAACATCGGATAAAGCTTGATTTATTCCTAAATATGCAGCATTTGATTTTGGACTTCTTGCTACATATGTAGCAGCATGCGCAAGCAAAAGTCTTGCTTCAGGCATTCCAATTTGATGAACCGCTTGCATCGCAGCATTTGCAACAACTAAAGCATTAGAGTTCGCCATTCCAACATCTTCTGATGCACATATCACAATTCTTCTAGCGAGAAACATTGGATCTTCTCCTGCATACAATGCTCTTGCAAGATAAAACAAAACAGCATCAGCATCTCCGCCACGCATCGACTTTATAAACGCACTTATATTGTCATAATGACTATCTCCATTTTTATCAAACTGTGCTTTTTTCTTTTGAATACATTCAGCAGCAATTTCCTTTGTTATTTCAATTTCACCATTTGCATTCATCTCAGTTGTAAGCGCAGCAATCTCAAGAGCGTTTAGCGCAACTCTAACATCTCCACCAGAAAGCTCGGCTATATATTCAGTAACACCATCTTCAACTTTTAATTCATAACTTCCAAGCCCTTTTTCTTTGTTTGAAAGCGCGTTTTCCAAAACTTGAACGACATGCTTATTTTCAAGCGGTTCAAGTTTAAATAATGTCGAACGCGATATAAGTGCTTTATTAACTGAAAAATATGGATTTTCAGTAGTTGCACCAATTAAAATTATTGTTCCGTTTTCAACATATGGAAGAAGCGCATCTTGTTGTAATTTATTAAATCTATGAATTTCATCAATAAATAAAACAGTTCTTCCAGATGGATTCATAAGTAAATTTTTTGATTCATCAACAACTCTTTTTATATCCGAAACACCAGCAGAAACAGCATTCAACTTTTCAAATCTATTTTTAGTAGACTTTGCAATAACTCTTGCAAGTGAAGTTTTTCCACAGCCTGGTGGTCCCCATAAAATTATACTTGATAACCTATCAGCTTTTATAAGTCTATATAGCATTTTATCTTTCGATAAAATGTGTTCTTGTCCAACATATTCATCAATAGTTGTTGGACACATTCTATAAGCTAACGGCATATTACTTTCACTCATATATTATCTCCCATCTATTTTGTAACTTAATTCTTTGTAAAATAAATTAGTGCTTTCTTTATTATATCTTCAACACTTAATCCTGTGCAATCTATTGAAGAAATAGCTTTCGTTGCATCCTTCACAGGATAGCCTAAAACTTGAAGCGCAGATATTGCTTCATGCATATTATCATCTTTTGCAAGAACTGACTGAACTTCAAAATCACTTTCAGCAGCAATTGATTCTTCAGTTTTCAATTTATCCTTCAATTCTAAAATTATTCTTTGTGCAGACTTTGCACCAATACCAGGTAATTTTGTAAGTTCCTTTATATCATTTGAAATTACCGCAAGCGCAAATTTAGATGGAGTTATATTAGACAATATTGCAATCGCTGATTTTGCTCCAACACCACTAACACTAATTAAAAGTTCAAACATTCGAAGTTCTTCTAAATTACAAAAACCATACAAACTAATATTATCTTCTCTAACATGATAATGTGTATACACTTTAACCACACTATTCAATTCTCCAAGTCTTTGAATAGCACTTGAAGACATAAAAATTCTATATCCAATCCCATTAGCTTCAACAATAACATGATCATTTGCTTTAATTTCTAAACTTCCTTTTATATATGCGTACATTATTTTTCTCCTTTTTTCATTTTGTAATCCTACCATTAAAGTGTACATCAGTTCGTACATTTAGTCAATAAAAAAGGACAAGTGAGACGGAGATTTTTCGGGACAAAGGGACGGGGCTTTTCGACCACCGGGGACGTCCATCAAATGGACGATTTTGCAGTTAAAAATTTTCCGTCTTTATACATTCAAAAATCGTCCATTTGATGGACGTCCCCGGTGGTCGAAAAACCCCGTTCCTATATCCAAATTTTTATTCAGCTATTTCTTGTCTTATTTTTTCTGGTTCGTCATACGTTACACCAAATGTATCAACTGTCATTGATTCAATTACAGGTGGATTAACTGGTCTATCGCATTTTGACATTAGCTCGATATATTCTTCGATTGTTGCAATTTTGCTTATATCAATATCATCATCTCTCAATAATACTTCTACATTAACGACTTTATCAACAACATCCATTCCCTCTAAAACTCTACCAAAGCCTGCATAGCTTCCATCTAAATATGTTGAATCTGTTGTAACAATAAAGAATTGTGAACCCGCCGAATTATTTTCTGAACTTCTAGCCATTGATAGCAAACCTCTTACATGAGATAAATCATTTGTAATTCCATTTACAGAGAATTCACCAACAATTGAATAATCAGGTCCCCCTGAGCCATTACCTTCAGGATCTCCACCTTGTGCCATAAATCCAGGAATTGTTCTATGGAAAATTAGCCCATCATAAACATTTTTATTAATTAAAGAAATAAAATTTTCTACAGATTCTGGAGCAACCTTAGGATATAACTCCATTTTTACTGTACCATAATCTTTAATAACCATCGTTACCACTGGGTTTTGTTCAACATTTGCATACTTATTTGCATCATTTTTTGCATTTGTCATAGCATCAGCTTCAGCAACTTTTTCTTCATCTGGTGTAGGAGCAAGTACTTTTGGAACAAAAGTAAATGTCGTATCTTTTAAATCAGACACATTCTCTCCACTACTTTCCGAATCAGTATTTTCACCGGCAGAAGCGCCTTGATTACCATTTGGTTGATTAACATCTCCATTAATTTCATTCATATCGCATCCTACAAATACAATCGATAGTGCCAATAATAATGTTACTAATAAAATATTTTTTTTCATTCTAACCATCCTTTCTTTTCAACATTTCTAGTTTATTTTATAAAAAAAACTTCGTCAATATGATTTTAACTTTTTTCGTGGCAATAGGACAGGGTTAGCAAGAGGGACGCCCCTTTTTGTGAAAAAGTTTTCACAAAAAGGGACGTCCCTCTTGCTAACCCCGTCCTATTGTCTAAAAAAAAGATGAGCATTACTGCTCATCTGATTGACTCATCTCTTTTAAAATTTCTAATTGCGATATTAGAAGTGCTTCCATCTTTGCTTTATATACACTGAATTGCTTTTTAGCTTCACCATATTGAATCTCTTTCTCCATAATCTGCTTCTTAATTTCATCAACAGACTTGTTTGCATTTAGTTCAGCTTCCTTCAAAATGTTATCAGCTTCAGCTTTAGCATTTTGCTTTACAGTCTCAGCAGTTCCTTGTGCTACTATCAAAGCATTTTGTAGCGTCTCTTCTATCGATTTATAATGCTGTATCCCTTGATTCAATACAGCAATTTTATCTTTGTATTCAATATTTTCTTTATACAATTGTTCATAATCTTTTAATAACGTAGTCATGAACTCATGAACTTCATTAGTACTATAACCATTCACAACTTGCTTATTAAAAGTTTTATTTTCTATTTCTAATGGAGTTAACATTACTTAAGCCTCCCTACTTTAACATCTGTATCTATACTATTTTATCCAAGAAACAGATAGTTTGTTTTTTATATCTTCTTTCATGACTTCATTTGTTATTTCATAATTGAAGGGTGCAACAAGAAAAATCGCATTTGATATTTTTTGCATATTTCCATCTAATGCATAAGCAGCTCCACTTACGAAATCAATTATTCTTCTAGCAACATCTTTATTAACATACTCCAGATTAAGAATTACAGATTTCTTCTCTTTCAAGTGTTCACAAATCTCTTCTGATTGTTCAAAAGTACTTGGTTGTGATATAACAACTTTCACTTGTTGCATACCAGGCATACCAACAACTTTATTTTTCTTTACAGCAAAAACAGGACTTGTTGTAGTATTTGTTGCTTCTTTATCTTCTAAATATGATATATTTGATGCTGTCTCTGGATCATCAAAATCATAACGATCTTCATCTTCTGGATCTACACCGATCATTTCCCAAAACTTATTCATGAATTTATTTCCCACAAGAATACCTCCCTCAAAACATAACTTTTCATCATTTGTATACACATATTTTATTTATATAAATACTGGATGTCAAACGAATTATATAATTGTAACTTTCTTTTAATATCACTGTAACTTTTTTGTAACATTAACTAAATACTCTCTTCTCTTTCAGTCTTTTCATCAATCATAATAGCTTCATCATACATTTTTATAGTTTTTCTATTTTCAATCAATTCAGTACTTACACCCATTTCAATAAGCTCTGAATCTTTATAATTATCTATAATAACAAACTCATCAGTCTCTTTAAGAATTTTTACAAAAACATTCTCTTCACTGTAAGCTTTCTTTATGGTAACTGTCGGAATTTTTATAGACTCTGTTGCTATTTCTGTAGACTCTTCACCATCACCTGAAACTACGACATTTACATCAGTTTCGAAAAGTACTTCTTTATTTACCTTCAATCCAGAAGAACGCCACCAAACAACATCCAAACTTATTTTTCTGTACTTTGTAAGTTCTTCTACATTCGAATTAATTTTAAAAACTAACAACGTTTTATCATCTTCATTTGATATATATTCCACAGTAGCTGGAACTAGCGTATCCTCATCATTTGGAAATCTCAAATAAACAGTATCATTTAATTTGGTTTTCTTGGCCTCTTCAGACATCATTGGAATCGCTACATAACAAACAAAATTATCAATTATCTTTACATTTTTTGTATCAGAAGGAATTATTTGGTCTAATGAAATTTTTAATTCAGCTAATTTATCTATTGTCAGTAAAGAAATACTATCATACGTTAAAATATTTTCAAATCCATCAACTCTATATGACACAAGCCCAGCTTTCGGAGAAATTAATGATTTTTCTGCATCATTAAGCTCTTTTTCATATTTTGTTCTTTCTTCAATCAACATTTTTAATTCAGAACCAGCAGGACTAAGTTCGCCAACAATTTTCGCTTTCTTATTAATCTTGTCATTTAAAGTCTTTTTACTTTGCTTTATTTCATCAAGACTCATACTATTCTTCACTTTAGTATATATGCTTGTCTCAATCTCCGTTTCTAAAGCCTTCACATCATTTGAAAAAATGGTCTGCTGACTCTCTTTAGCAACTTCAATCCTATCATCTAATTTTTTTATTTTCTCGATCAATTGTTCCTCAGACTTTGAAACATATTTTATTATTGGTGCACCTTTTGAAACCCTTGTTGCGTCTTCAACTTCAGCTTTAACAATGCCATCATATGAAGAAATATCAATCAATTCTTCATTTCTAATTATATAACCGGTGACCTCCTCATAATTAATAAGTTCACCTTTTTTTATCAAAACAGTATTTATCGGCTTTTCAAAAAACCTTACTATTTGTACCACAAAGAAAACCGTTATGAATACAAGAACAGTTATCACAAATATTAAAAAATTTTGATTTATTTTTCTCTTTTGTTTTGCCATAGGTTTTCCTCCAAAAATTTTTATATAGCAATTTCTTCTAATATTTTTTCAACAATTTCATTTAAACCAAACCACTTTATTTTTTCTTCTCTTCTAAACCACGTCAATTGTCTTTTGGCATATCTTCTCGTTTCCATTTTCAACTTATCTACCATTTCATCATAAGAAACTTTTCCATCTATGTATTCAATAACCTCTTTATACCCAAGACCTTGAATTGCAGTTGAAGAAATTTTATACTTTGTTTTCACATTACGAACTTCATCTAAAAGTCCCTCTTCAAACATCTTATCCACTCTTACATTAATTCTATTATACAATTCCTCACGAGGCGTTTCTATACCATAAACCTTGTAATCGTATTTAACCTCTTTTCTTGATTCTTTATCAAGCTCAGTCTTCGTTTTACCAGTTAACTTATATATTTCAAGTGCTCGTATAACTCTTCTTACATTATTAACTTCAATTGCATCAGCAGCATCCGGATCAACTTTCTTTAGCAAATCATGGATATACTCTGAACCTTTTTCTTCCGCCATTTTTGTCATTTCATCACGATATTCAAAATCTTCCCCAACTTCAGCAAATTCAATTCCGTTTATTAACGTACTAACATAAAGCCCTGTTCCTCCAACAATTATAGGAGTTTTTCCTTTGGCTAAAATCTCTTCAATTGCCTTTTCAGCAAATTCTTTATATTTCGTAACATTAAAAGTTTCATCAGGAGATACCACATCAATTAAATAATGTGGTATCCCTTCCATTTCTTCAATTGTTGGCTTTGCTGTACCTATCGTCATCTCTTTATATATCTGCATCGAATCAGCAGATATGATTTCTCCGCCAATTTGTTTCGCAAGCTTTATTGATGCCGACGTTTTGCCTGATGCAGTTGGTCCTACGATTACTATAACTTTAGGTTTCAAAACTTACCTCCTATTAAACTTCTTTTCAATCTCTGTTTTTGTTAATCTCATAGCAGTTGGTCTTCCATGAGGACAAGTAAATGGATTTTCCAAAAGCATTAATTGATCTAAAAGTCCTCTTATTTCTCTTTCTTCTAGTTTCATGTTAGCTTTTACTGCAGCTTTACATGCAACCGTCGATATGAATTTTTCTTCAATATCTTGAGCATTCGTTCTATTTGTTATATCAATTCCATCTAATATATCCATAAACAAATCTTTCGTATTCATCTCAAAACATATTACAGGAACGCCATTTATTTTTATTGTATTATCCCCAAACTCCTCAATTGCAAATCCTGCTTGTTCAAAAAGACTCACATGATCACGAATCATATGCATATCTTTTCTCGAAACCTCTAAAATATCTGGCAATAAAAGCATTTGAGTTTCTTTTCCACCAGCACGATAAAAATTTTCTTTTACCTTTTCATATAAAACCCTTTCATGAGCTGCATGTTGGTCTAAAATATACACATCATCATCTATTTCTAAAAGTATATATGTATTAAATGCAACACCTAGAATTTTATATTCTGGAATCGGTGCTTTTTCACTTTCTGTTTGTTCAAAGAAATTCGAAATCTCTTCTTCAACCTTGTCATATGTAACCATGCCTCTCACATTTAGCTCATCTATCTCGTTTATATCACTTATAGATGTTACATTATTAGTAACTTGATTTTCTACAGGCATTTCTGTAGTATACTCTTGCTTTGTTATTTGCAAATTTGCAAGATCTGTATCTCCTATATCTACAGCTTCAGCAAGTGGTTTCATAGAAGATGTTGGTTCTATTTCAGCATTAAGTTTCTTTATTATTGAATCATTTGCTTTATTACTTTTCGAAACCTCGATTACATACTCATTTTGACTTAATGTTGTTTCTCTAAGATTTGCTCCATTTCTATTTTCTTGTCTTCCTTTAAATAAATCAAATAATGTCTTTTTTGTTTCCTTTTTCACAGTGTCAGAAGCGCTCATATCATTAAATTTATAAATATTACTATTAGCATCGTTTGCACTTGCACTATTGAAACCTGCTACTTTAGGAAATTCTGAAACATTGTTAGTCGATGTTGTATTTGCATCAGCTTTAAATTCAATTTTTGAAACTACAGCTTCTGTTTGCATACTATTATCTTCTTCAGAAATCGTTTCTGTTTTTATTAAGTCAACACCTAAAAGAGTATTTTTTATTGCATAATGAATTGCTTTAAAAACTTTTCCTTCTTCAGAAAATCTAACTTCAAGTTTTGCAGGATGCACATTAACATCTACTAACTCAGGAGGCATTTTTATATTCAATATGCAAAAACCAAATTTACCATGAGGAATCATTGTTCTATAAGCCTCATCTGCAGCTGCTGTTAAGGTTTTGTCTTTTATAAATCTTCCATTTACGTAAAACATTTGGTTAGCTCTATTTGAACGCGCAATTTCAGGTTTTCCAACAACACCTGTAACATTTATACCTTCATATTCAAACGCAACATCTGCCAAATTTTGCGCTATATCTTTACCAAACACATTATAAACAACATCCGTCATATTGCCATTTCCACTTGTTTGTAAAACTTCCTTTTTATTATTTATTAGTTTAAAAGCAACCGATGGATTTATCAACGCAATTCTTTCAACAGCCGTTTCAATATATCCGCCTTCAGTAAAATCCTTTTTAAGGAACTTATATCTAACTGGCGTATTATAGAAAAGTTCACGAATAGTTATAGTTGTACCAAAAGGTGCACCACATTCTTCTTTCGAAATAATATTTCCACCTTCAACAATAATTTTCGTACCCATTTCTTCATCCTTAGTTCTTGTAACCAATTCAACCTTCGCAATTGCCGCTATACTTGCCAAGGCCTCACCTCTGAACCCCATTGTTGAAACTCTAATTAAATCATCCGCTTTTCTAATCTTACTAGTAGCATGTCTCTCAAAAGCTATCTCAACATCATCTCTTGCAATACCCTTACCATTATCAGTTATTCTTATATATGTAATACCACCATTCTGCACTTCTATCGAAACAGAAGTTGCACCTGCATCAAGTGAATTCTCAACCAACTCTTTTACAACATTAGCTGGTCTTTCAATAACTTCACCTGCTGCAATTTGATTTATTGTAAGTTCATCTAATAGAACAATATTTCCCATAATTATTCTCCCCCAATTCTTCCTTTTTTAAAGATATTCCTTCATCATTTCATGTAATCTTTCTAGTTGTTCTAACACTTCTGCCTTTGCGACTGGATCAATTTTATCTCCGCTTACAATTACACAAGGTTCTTGTAATGGTCGTTCTACAAAAGGTCCGTATTCTAATGTAACCGTCTCTATTGTAGGATATTTTTTCAATGCCATTCTTACAAATTCATAATCCTCTTCATGCATTTTAGAATGATTTGGTGTTATTGTTCCATCTAGTTGTAACATGCAGCCTGCTAAATGCATTTCAACAAGTCTATGCATCGGAAGTCTCGAAACATATTCGTCGAATGGAATTTCAAGAACTTCCGCAGCAGCTCTTGCATGTCCTATATCAAATAAGAAACCTGTATCAGCTTCTTCTACAACTCTTGTTATAAATTCAGGATTAGACATAAAATGATTTTTTGGTCTCTTTCGAGGTGCAGGAACATTTTCAAGAATTACTCTCATTCCAAATAACTCTTTTATTTGTTTTACATTATCAATTATTGTTTGTAAAACTTCTTCCTCAGTTCTAGGGTCGTCTTCTTCCCTGCAAATATGAGCTGAAACATATGGAGTTTTTCCTCTTTTAAAATAATCTTTTTGTAATTCAAAATCTCTGTTTTCCATGAAATCTACATTTCCTATATTTGAAAACTTCCCAATTATTCCATGAAACATAACATCTCTTTTCGATATGCACCAATCAAATGGAGTTAAATCCCCGTCTATGCTAAATAATTTAATGTAATCAACGTAATCAATTTTGCCTTCATCAAACAATTCTCTAAGTTCCATCAAGTAATTAACACAAAGTTTCATTCTTATCCTCCGTATCTAAAATTTTATAATTTCATTTTCAATTTCATAAGCGTATTAAGAGCCTCAATTGGCGTAAGCTCATTTACATTTATCTTATCGATTTCACTCGCAATCTCTCCAAGTTTATAATTGAACAAATCAAATTGACTTTGCATTGCATAAGCTTTTTTAGGTTCTTTTTCTGCTTTGTTATTAACAAAATTATTTTCTTTCAATGTCTTCATTATTTCATTTGCACGATGTGTAACATTATTAGGTATTCCTGCAAGCTTTGCGACATGAACACCATAACTTTCATCAGCACCACCACGAATTATTTTTCTAAGGAAAATAACATCTTCGCCTTTTTCTTTTACTGCAATACAGTAATTCTTCACACCATCTATTTTTGTCTCAAGTTCAGTAAGTTCATGATAGTGTGTAGCAAATAAAGTTCTTGCACCAATTTTTTCTTTGTCTGCAATATGTTCGACAACAGCCCACGCTATTGATAAACCATCAAAAGTAGAAGTTCCTCTTCCGATTTCATCAAGTATCAATAAGCTTTTTCTCGTTGCATTCGAAATAATGTTAGCAACTTCATTCATTTCAACCATAAACGTTGATTGTCCCGATGCTAAATCGTCAGACGCACCAACTCTTGTAAAGATTCTATCAACTATGCCAATCTTCGCATAATCAGCTGGAACAAAGCTTCCTATTTGAGCCATAAGAGATATAAGCGCAACTTGTCTCATATAAGTCGACTTACCAGCCATATTAGGTCCTGTAATAATATTAACTCTATCTTCTCTTTGATTCAAAGTTGTATCATTTGGAACAAACATTCCAGTTGGAATCAATGCTTCAACAACCGGATGTCTTCCTTCTTTTATTATAATGTCATCAGATTCATCAACTTCGGGCTTTTTATAATTATTCTTTTCAGCAACCTCAGCAAGTGAACACAAAACATCAATACTTGCAACCGCATTACTTGATTGTTGTAATCTCTTTATTTGAAGTGAAATTTCATCTCTTATCTTAACAAAAATTTCATACTCCAAATTTATAACTTTATCTTCCGCACCAAGAATTGTGCTTTCGATTTCTTTTAACTCATTAGTTATATATCTTTCACCATTTGTTAATGTTTGCTTTCTAATATATCTATCAGGAACCAGAGAAACATTTGATTTAGAAACTTCAATATAGTATCCAAACACCTTATTAAATCCAACTTTCAAATTTTTAATTCCTGTCTCTTCTCTTTCCTTAGCTTCTAAAGAAACAACCCAACTCTTTCCTTCTGTTGAAGCCATTCTAAGACGCTTAACTTCCTCGTCATATTCTGGTTTGATTATCCCACCTTCTTTTACGCTAACAGGTGGTTCTTCAACAATTGCAGCTTCAATTAAACTTGCAACATCCTCGAGTTCATCTAAACTTTCATACATTTCCTTCAATAATTTTGAAGTAGATGAAGCTAAAACTTTTTTAAGCAAAGGTAACTGTACAAGCGAATGTTTAAGTGCAATCAAGTCTTTTGCATTAACCGTTCCATACGCCACTTTACCAGTAAGTCTTTCGATATCGTAAACTTTCTTTAAAACATCGATAAGTTCTCCTCTTTTCATACTTGAAGATTTTAATTCTTCAACACCATCAAGTCTTAACTCAATCTCACCAATATCAGTAAGCGGTTTTTCAATCCAACGTCTTAATAGCCTTCCACCCATTGAAGTTGAAGTCTTATCAAGAACCCAAAGCAAACTACCTTTTTTACTTCTATCTCTAATAGTTTCTGTAAGCTCAAGATTTCTTCTAGCAATAGAATCAAGCACCATATATTTAGTAGTTGTATAATACTCAATATTAGAAATATGCTTCATATCAATTTTTTGTGTTTCTTTAATATATGCAAAAAGTAATTTTGAAGCCTCTCTCGCATAAGGCATTTTTTCCAAACTTTCATAACCAGCGATATGTAAATCTTCTATAACACCAGAAGTCATCGTAACATATGTTTTAATCTTTTCAGAAATTTCTTTAATTTCATTTGGATTTACAAACAAATCCTCATTTACAACAATTTCAGCAGGATTAAATCTAACAAGTTCATTCACAAGCTTAGAAAAATTATTACCTTCAACAATTTCCGTAGTACAAAATTCACCTGTAGATACATCAGAATAAGCCAAACCATAATAAGTTCCAAGCTTATAAATTGCAGCAATATAATTGTTCTTCTTCTCGTCCAAAATATTAGATTCAATAACCGTACCTGGAGTTATAACTCTGACAACATCTCTTTTTACAATTCCTTTAGCTGTCGCAGGATCTTCCATTTGCTCACAAATAGCAACTTTATGCCCGTTCGTAACAAGTTTGGCAATATAATTTTGAACGCTATGATGTGGAACTCCACACATAGGAGCTCTTTCTTCTAAACCGCAATCCTTTCCAGTAAGAGTGATTTCTAATTCTTTAGACGCAGTGATAGCATCATCAAAAAACATCTCGTAAAAATCACCCAATCTATATAAAAGCAAACAATCTTTATAATCATTTTTTACATCCATATATTGTCTCATCATCGGTGTCAAACATTCCATTTTCTCACATCCCCTTCTAGCAAATTTTATCATTTGCATAGCTATTTTGCAAGCTTTTGAAATGTAGAAAAAGAACGCAAAAGTGGTGCCCTTACAACTTGTAAGAGCACCACTTGTTCAGATTTGAATCTCATCTTCCAGAATCGTGACAGACGAATTTTCATATTCTCTGATCATGATTTTGTCTCCATCGAGCCACATCGTCGTATGTTTCGGGAGAACATCTTCACAGACACCGCATTCAGCAGCCAGGCAACGGAGCATCGGATCAGGTTCGTCCTTAACCATCAGGGTAAAGGCTTTTTTGCCGACAAGACCTCTCTTAATCAGCTTTTCAAGCCGAGATTCAAACTCAGGAATCATAGCATGGTCCAGACGTTCATCTTTGCAACTTCTCAGTTTGTCTCCCCACCACTTCGCTGCCATTTCGCAATAGAGCTTCATGCTTACAGTTACCTCCTAAAAATATTTAGAAAATTTGTACAGCAACCTTGCGTACTTAAACATTATACCACAAATTTACATAATATTCAATATGAAAATAAAATTTGGGACAGTTCCTTTTTCGGCCCCGGGGACGGGGCTTTTTGAAAGAGTGAGAGCGTCATCAACGGGGACAGCCCTTTTTGAGAGAGCGTGTCATCAACGGGGACAGCCCTTTTTGATAAATGTAAACATTAATAAAATTGCAAATTATTTTTACTTATTTATCAAAAAGGGCTGTCCCCGTTGATGACACGCTCTCTCAAAAAGGGCTGTCCCCGTTGATGACGCTCTCACTCTCTCAAAAAGCCCCGTCCTAAATTTATAACTTTACTCTGCTTTTGAAGCGTCTTTTTCTGCTTCTGGCGCAGCACTTTTCTTTATATCTTTACACTTAATTTTATATTTTTCATCAGAGCCGGCTAAAGAATACTCAATTGTAGAACCTTTTGTAATTCCCCATTTAGAGCTAAAAGATTCTGATATTTCGGCGATTAAGTCTTCAGCTTCCTCTTTTTTCTTCATATTTATTTTTAAAGTTATTAAAGCACCTCTAAGTTCAGCTTTTGCAAGAATATTTTCATCTTTAGTCGCTGAAACTCTTGAATGCAATTTACCATTTTCATCTCTAGTTAAATTTAAAGACTTATTTCCTGTAGCATGAAGAACCTTATCGTCATAAACAGCATATGTTCCTCTGCCCTCACCGCCATAATTACCATCTGTATCAGGATAATTAGCTATAGCAGTACTGATATTATGAATTTTTCCAGAAGAAAATGTTATGTTATCAACTTCTTCGATGCGCGCTTTTGGTTCATTAGATGCAAATAAAATAACGTCTTTTTCTAATTCTTTAGGGCCAACATAATCCTTAATATCATCTAATTCAGGATTCAAATCAGAAACTGTTATATATGTTTTTTCTGTTTCATTTATTTGTAAATGAGTTCCGAATTTTTTCAAACTCTCTTCCATTTCTTTTTCTGTTTTTTGTCTGTCAACTGTATAAATTAATTTACTTTTTACAATTTCTTTTTTTACAGTATCAGGAACTAATGGATTTAACTTAATTGCACCAATTTCAAATCTCTTACGCATTTCTGCTTCATCTAAAGCTCTCTCAATTGTTTTTCTAAGCAAACAATTGTCAGCACCTTCATAGTACGTAATTTCTTTTATTTTTGGTTCGTTTGCATTTTCAATGTAAGCCTCTTCGGTTGGATAAAAGTTCCTTGTTTGTTCCTTCAATTCATTATTAGTATTTTTCTTTTTCTCAATAACTTCAATCGACGTAAAAGCCTCAGTTTTAGCAGTCGTACTTATCTTTCTAACAATACGCTCTATCTTTGTATCGTTATCAGCCTCCTCAAAAGTTTGTTCTTGAGTTATAAGTCTTCCCATTGGATCTATGTAGCTTATCATATTTCCCTTTACTTTTGGATTGTTTTTAGTTCCATATTTAAAACCAGCTAATGTATCCTTTAAAAATCTCATAAATCTTGAACCCTCATATATAGTCAAGGCTTCAGAAGATTCAATTGTCTTATCATATTCTCCTGCAGGCATATAAGTGTTACTCAAAATTATCCCTCCGAATCTTTTGTATTTTTAACCATAACTAAATTTTATAGTTTTTAAGTATAAGTGTCAATAAAAAATAAAAAACTCCGAGATTTTAAATCTCGGAGGCTTGATATTTAATATTGTTATTTAGAACTTTATACGTTCAAAACAAAACTATGCAAGTTCAACTGTTGCTCCAGCTTCTTCAAGTTTTGCTTTTAATGCTTCAGCGTCAGCTTTAGCTACGTTTTCTTTAATTGTCTTAGGAGCTCCATCAACTAATTCTTTAGCTTCTTTTAATCCTAATCCTGTAGCTTCTCTAACTACTTTGATAACATTGATTTTTCCAGCTCCAGCGTCTTTTAATACAACGTTGAATTCTGATTTTTCTTCAGCTGCTGCTGCTCCACCTGCTGCTGGTGCTGCTACTACTGCTGCAGCTGCTGCAGATACTCCAAATTTTTCTTCAATTGCTTTTACTAAATCAGCTAATTCTAAAACTGTAAGTTTTTCGATTTCAGCTATTAAATTTTCGATTTTTTCCATTTTAAATTTCTCCTTTTTAATTTATTTACGCTTATGCGCATATTTTTAATTTATTTCTTAACTGTGTTTTATCAGTAAGAACCATCTTCCTAAAACGCATCAAAAATGGTGCATCGCAAGGAAAATGAGTAAGGTTCGACGAAGGCGTACTGTTGTACTCCGAGGAGAACCTTATGATATTTGACACCGCGAGGTGCCGTTTTTCATGCGTTTAATCATAAAGCAAATTGCTGCTTCAGATTAGTTTTGTTCCATTTTCTCACGAGTTTGATCAAGTACAACTGCAAGATTTCTAATGTTAGCAAGCAATACTGTAGCAAGTTGAGTAAGTAACATTTCTTTTGAAGGTAATTTAGCAAGCTTAATTACTTCATCAGCACTTATTACTTTACCATCCATGATTCCAGCTTTGATTTTATAGAAATCTGTTCCTTTAGCATAATCATATAACACTTTTGATGGTGCTACATAATCATCATAACTGAACAATACAGCTGTTGGTCCTTTTAGATGTTCAGATATTTCTTCTACATCTGTTCCTTTTACAGCAAATCTTAAAGTTGAGTTTTTAGCTACTAAATATTCGCAATCTGTTTTTCTAAGTTCAGATCTTATTTTTGTAATGTCTTCAACATTGATTCCTCTGTAATCAGCTAATATAACTAATTTTGATTTCTCAAATTTTTCTTTTAGTAACTCTGCATCGCTTTGTTTTTTAGCTAATACTTTTGCGTTTGGCATTACTACACCTCCTCCTTATTTCTTAGTTTATAGTAAATTTAATTTTTACATTTTAAGACAATAAAAAACTGACGCTCCACACCAAGGTAGAACATCAGTCATAGTCCGATCATTTTACCTCGGTAGGATTTACATGTTTTCATAACCTACTGTCTTTGGTTTATATATAATTATTGAGCCTTAACTTGAACACCAGGTCCCATTGTGCTAGAAACTGAAATACCTTTCATGTATTGTCCCTTTGCAGCAGCTGGTTTTGCTTTTATTATAGCATCATATAGAGCTGTGAAGTTTTCTGTTAATTTTTCTGCTCCAAAAGATAATTTTCCGATTGGGCAGTGAATAATGTTGTTTTTATCTAATCTATACTCTATTTTACCTGATTTAATTTCTTTTACAGCTTTAGCTACATCCATTGTAACTGTTCCTGATTTAGGGTTAGGCATTAATCCTTTTGGTCCTAACACTTTACCAAGTCTACCAATTACACCCATCATATCTGGTGTTGCAACGATTACATCGTAATCAAACCAGTTTTCTTTTTCGATTCTTGGAATTAAGTCTTCTGCTCCAACGAAATCTGCTCCTGCTGCTTCAGCTTCTTTAGCTTTGTCACCTTTTGCGAAAACTAAAACTCTTTGAGTTTTACCTGTTCCGTGTGGTAATACAATAACTCCTCTAACTTGTTGATCTGCATGCTTAGAGTCAACACCTAGTTTGAAGTGAGCTTCAATTGTTTCATCGAATTTAGCTTTTGGCATTTTATCGATTAATTCAAAAGCAGCTTTTGGCTCATATGTAGCGCCATTTTCAATAAGCTTAACGCTTTCTTGATATCTCTTTCCTCTTTTCATTTTTACCTCCTTTGGTTCTAACGAAATTCTTTTTGAATCTCTCCCAATTTTATATTTGTTTTGTTGTTATTATTCAACAACGATTCCCATGCTTCTTGCTGTACCTTTTACCATGCTAACAGCGGCTTCAAGGCTAGCAGCATTAAGATCTTGCATTTTTGTTTTTGCAATCTCTTCTGCAGTTGCAGCTGATATTTTAGCTACTTTATCTCTATTTGGTTTTGCAGAACCTTTATCGATTTTTGCAGCTTTTAATAATAAGTCAGCAACTGGTGGAACTTTTGTTATGAATGTAAAAGATTTATCTTGATATACTGTGATTACTACTGGTATTGTCATACCTGGTTGATCTGCAGTTCTATCATTGAACTCTTTTACGAATTGCATAATATTAACACCACTTGAACCAAGTGCAGGTCCTACTGGTGGAGCTGGAGTAGCTTTACCAGCTGGTATTTGCAATTTTATAATGTTTGTTACTTTCTTTTCTGCCATTTCTTACACCTCCCATATTACATTTTCTGTATTTGTGAAAATTCTAGTTCTACAGGAGTTTCTCTTCCAAACATAGATACTAAAACTTTTACTTTCTCTTTTTCAAAATTTATTTCTTGTACTACGCCAACGAAGCTTTCTAATGGGCCAGCAACTATTTGAACTGTGTCGCCAACTTCAAAGTCAACTTCTACTGGAACTTTCTCAAATCCCATATTACGTATTTCTTCATTTGTTAATGGAACTGGCTTTCCTCCTGCTCCAACGAAACCTGTAACTCCTCTTACATTTCTAACAATGTACCATGTTTCTTCAGTTAATACCATCTTTATTAGTACATAACCTGGAAACACTTTCTTCAAAGTTGTTTTTCTCTTATCGTCTTTAATTTCGATTTGTTCTTCTAGAGGAACTATAACTTCTTGTACAAGATGTTGCATGTTTCTATTTTCAACAGCTTTTTCTAAAGTGTCTTTTACCTTATTTTCATAACCTGAATATGTGTGTACCACATACCATTTTGCTACTTCTGTGTTATCTGTATTATCTTGAGGCATGTTATTCCTCCTTCTTTACTATTATTCAACTACAGTTTCTTCAGAATCTCCTGAGATTTCTCCTGACATGATTTCGCCAGAAACATCTCCGCTTAATTCTGATAGATCTCCGCTTACATCACCACTAACATCTCCGCTAATTACAGCCTCATGTTCATGATCATGTCCCTCGATAGGTCCTAAGATTAAGTTGTAATAACTATCACTTAAGAAATCAAAGAAAAGATTTAAAATGATTAATATTACAGAAATTAGTAAAACAAATCCTATTGTAACAGCAGTACTTTTTGCTGTTTGTTTTCCTGTAGGCCAAACAACTTTTTTTAGTTCAGATTTCATGTTAGCTATAAAGCCTTTTGAATTCTTCTTCTCTTCGTTTTGCATATTGCTTCACACCTTTTCAACTAATATTTTTACTTTGTTTCTTTGTGATCTGTATGTTTTTTGCAGAATTTACAATACTTTTTCATTTCGATTCTGTCTGGATCATTCTTTTTGTTTTTCTTTGTATCGTAATTTCTTTGTTTACATTCTGTGCATGCTAATGTAATTTTATCTCTCATCACATTCTACCCCTTCCGCTACTTTAACTTACGCATATTTCTTCAAAAAAAAAGAACCTTCTGCGGTTTGCTAGCTAATTCTACCATGCCCCTGCCTATTTGTCAACATTTTTGGCAAATATTTTAGCTAGCAAGCTCGCCCGAAAAGACTCTTTTTAAAACTTATATAATTCTAAAGCGTCTGACGCCATTTTTTTGGCTGAATATTCACTCATAACAACGCTTCTGTTATATTTTCCCATTTCTTCTTTGTTTTCATTTAACAACTTCAAAATATCATTTTTTAATGTTTCCTTATTTATTTCTTGTAGTCCTCTGCATGTGAAATTGGTATTTTTTGCCATTTCTAAAGACTGTGCATCAAAAATCCCTTGATACCCTTGCCCGTATTTTGGATTTCCTACTAATATAATAGGAAGTTCTACAGCCATTGCTTCTAATGCAGCTCTACTAACTCCAACAAAAATGTCTGCTTTGTTTAATATTTTTTCAATATCTTTTCTTGCTCCTGTCAATATCACATTTGCTTTAGAGGCAGCTTCCTGCTTCAATTTTTCTATGTAGCTTCCAGAGCCAACTATTATTATTTGAACTCCATTTTCACTTTCTTCTTCTAACTCTCCTGCAATACTTATTAACGATTTTGCTACGTCTGATGATTCTTCATCCAGTCTGCTTACATGAACTATTTTTTTCTTTTCCTCATTAAACGCTATTCCTAAATCATCCTTAATTTCCTGTTTCTTAAACTTTTCAAGATTTATACCATTTATTGTAACTTTTATATTGTCTGGATTTAGTTTATATGTTTTTATTGCATGTTCTCGAATGTCATGACTTACAGCAAGTGTTTTTTCTCCCCAATTTGTTATTATTTTCAAAATAGCATTCACTCTATATATTCCATGTATCGTGGTCACAAAGTGCGTTTTTGTTTTTTTGCATACAACTCCGCAAATCGCACCTGGTATTCTAGCATGCGCATGAACAACATCTATCTTTTTGTCTTTTATTGTTTGTTTCAATATCTTCATAGATGAAAATACATGTGCTATTTTTTTATCTTTTAAAGGAGCATATACATGTGTAACACCATTTTTTTCTAACTCTGCTACCAAACTACCTCCAGCAGATGACACATATACTTCATGTCCTTGATTCTTTAATTCTTTTGCAAGTTCAAGCACATGAGTTTCTGCTCCACCAATATTCATTTCCATAGTTACTAGAAGTATGTTCATTGAGGCCTCCATTAATCTTTTTATTTTAGTACACCATAACTATTCTACATTAATACTTGAAATTGTTCCAGTTGTTTTTGCATATTTAGTTTCTATTACTTTTTGGCTATTAACCTTTAACTCTATACTCTTATTTGCATAGTAAGCATTGTTTTCAACAGTTCCTGGAGTTTCTATATACAAAGTTAAGTCCCTTCTATAAGGATTTGTAATTTTAGATAATCCGCCATCTTCAGTAATTTCATATGTTACAGCATTTTCTTGCACAATATCTTTTATAACTCCAATATTAACACCTGTTAATGAATCATAAACCGTATCGCCACTTTTATATGCATTTGCAGAATAATCCCTTACATTTAATACATTTAGTGTATATAGTATTGTTGTTTCACTACTTTCATCTGTCTTAGTATTATATTTACCAAACTTAACAGATGCAGCCACAATTAATGTTATTACAACAAGCACCACTAGTAAATCTACAATATTTATTTTAAATTTTCTTTTTTTAGTCATATACACTCTCACCTATCTTTCTATAGAAACAATGTAACCTGAAAAGGCATAGCCTTTTCCTCTAACATATGCTTCCTGGCCAACTTTTATTTCATAATCACCAATTGATATAAGTCTATCACTTTGCGTCGCATTTGCTTCAATCGTTAGCATTATATCAATTCTATCTTCTCTAATATTTGGCTTAACCGTACCAGTTGTTAAATCTGGAACAAGCACTTCATTTGGCTCTATTTCATATTCTAATATCGTTCCTATATTATAGTTTTTCAAACTATCATATACAGTAGAGCCTTCTTCTAAGTATTTTTCAACTTCTGGCAAACAACTTGTAGCTTTTATACTATATACTACTTTGCTCGTATTTGGTGTTTCAACAACTTCACCATTATTCATTAGCGAATATCCTACAACACCTGCCACAATAGCTATCAATATTATTATTACATCTAATATATTAATTCCTTTTCTTTTTGGTTGTTCCATCACCTTTTTATATACCCCTTGAACATTGCTTACATATTTTTGTATTGTAAATCTCTCATTAAATATTTCTATTGATCTTTGTTGCATTTTTTCTTTCGTTTCAGCATTTGTCAATATTTTTTCAACTGCATTAGCTACTTTTTCTGCATCTTTTATAGGAACTATATATCCATTTTCATTATCAAATATCAAGTATGGATTTCCGCCATAGTCAGAAGCAACCGCTGGAACTCCAATACTCATGCCTTCTAGCAATGACAAACTTGATGTTTCTGTACCAAATGAGCAGTTAACTTGAACATCAAATATATTTAAGTAATCTCCTACATTTTTTATGAACCCTGTAAAGATTATCTCTTTTTCTAGTCCTAGTTCTTTAACTTTGTTCTTTAATCTTTCCTCTTCTGTTCCCGTTCCTATTATAAAGAATTTTGCTTTTATCTTTTTTTCTTTTAACAAAATATTTGCAGCATCTATGAACGTATCATGTCCTTTTACAAATTCAAGTCTTGCTAATATTCCAACAACATATTCATCGTCTGCTATATTGTATTGTTTTCTTAATTTTTTTCTTTCTTCTTCTGATGTTGTCTTTATTTTTTCAACACCATTAAAGAAAGTATCTATTTTTTCTTTTGCTATGCCTCCATCCAATAAGTTTTCTTCTGCAGCATATCCTACTGCAATTATTCTATCCGAAAAATATTCATTTACGTTTTTATATAGGAATCTACCTACGCCTTTTTTTATTCTATCACTTACCGGATAAGCACAGTGTCTTGTATATATTACCCTCGTACCTTTTACAAGTCTTGCAGCAACTCTTGCTATGCTAGATGCATGTGTGTGTACAATATCTGGTTTTTCCTGTTTTATTATTTTTCTTAGTTTGAATAATGATTTAAAGTCCAATGATTTATCTTTTAAGCCGTCTATTTCTATTACTTTAGCTTTTGTTCCTTCTAATTCTTTTACTAATGCACTTCCTTTTGGGAGTACAATTACAATTTCATAATTTTTTGAATCAAAATTTTTAGAAAAATTTATAATACATTTTCCGGCTCCACCTATGTTTGTATCACTTATAATATTCAAAACTTTAATCATAATTCTTATTCCTTTCCTTCTTTATTTTCTTCTAGTCTGGCCGTCACACTTCCTAAGGCTAAAACCATCCAGAAAATTAAGATAACTCTGTAATTATACCATGTATAATCGAACATGCTTTCTAAGAAAAATCCCGTCATACCTGCTATTATTCCAGCAAGAACAATGTTCTTTTTCTTTAGCATACTAATTGTTGCCTCTTTATAAAAATTATACACTATTCCTAAAAAGACTATTAGTCCAACTATTCCAAATTGTGAAACTATTTGTAAGTATAAGTTATGTGAATGTGGTGCTTCTATGTTGTTATAAGAATATAAAGGATATATTGTGTTAAAACTTGTCTCTCCTAGTCCAACACCGCAGAACCAATAATCTTTTAGCATTGCTAAAGTTCCCATCCATATATACACTCTATATGATGTTGATGAATCTGACATATCACCGATGCTCATGAATCTATTTATAATTGTTTCTGGTAACACAAATGGCATCAGCATCAGTGCTATTATTCCAAGTATTATAAATCTTCTATCTATTATTATTGCTAAAATTGCTAACGCAAATAGTATTCCTAGCCAGCAACCTCTTGAGAATGTAAGTATCATTGTAAGCATCGTTATTCCTGCGATTGCTAGTAAAAATGTTTTCTTCCAAAAACCTTTTTCTGTCAAAAATAATGCTACCGCAATTGGTATTGCCAAAATCAAATATTCTCCGTATACATTTGGATTTTCGAATGTAGAATATACTCTCATTTTTATATCTTCAAACATATTTGAATCAAGCCAAGCTTGTGAATAAACATCCCCAAAAATATATTGATATATTCCATATACCGCTGAAATTGCTGCTGCTATTACAAACAAATACAGTATAAATTTTAATTGTTTTTTGTTTTCTATCGTATTTGTTATTACGAAATATGAAAACGCAAACGCTATCATTACTAATGCTATATTTATACTTTCTTCTAGCGAAATGGATGTAAATGCACTTACACCTATTATTAAAATAAACACTAAAATCCAAGCATTTGTTTTAAAATATTTTAGTTTAAAATCCGGCGTTATTAATATTTTTAGTGCAAGCGACATACCTGTAAATATAAGCATTCCAAGGCACATCATTGTTGGCAAAAATGGTGTCAAAAATACTGTTAACGAAAGCCAAATAATCGGTTTAGCAAATATACTGTTATCAAAAGCCTTATCTAGTTTCAATTTCGAAAAAACTTTTCTAAATATCTCTATAATTTTATTTATTAATTTTACAAATAATGTATCTGTTTCTTTTTTTTCATTATCCACATCTTTTATAAATATATTGACTAGGAAGCTTTCTGAAAAAATTTTATTTAACCAATTCGATAAACAGACAAACATTTTGTATATATAACTATCTTTCAACATATACATCTTTCCTTTTGTTTTTTCTAATTATATAAGTTTTCAATCCACTTAACAAGTCGCTTTTAAGCAATATCATAGATGAAAAATATAAAATAATTCCTAATATTACACTTGCACAAACTCTTATTATTACTTTTAGAAGTGTTGTTCCTATTATTACCTTTTTTAGAATTATTATCAA
Source organism: Clostridia bacterium (assembly GCA_017462965.1). GTDB lineage: Bacteria > Bacillota > Clostridia > TANB77 > UBA1234 > UBA1234. The sequence goes on from JAFTQC010000054.1 coordinate 54,906, forward strand.
TACCGCCATGATTATGGCTGATACCGCTATTTTTATCAATTCTTTTATCGTATCTTTTGTTACAATTCCATTAATTTTTGTGTTTACTAGAATTAACATTATGATTCCTACAACTACTGATGTTATTGAAGCTGCAAGTGGTAATCCTGTATACCCCATCATTTTTACAAAAATAATACTCAATGTTACATTCAATATTATTGCAACAATACTTGTTTTCATCGGTGTTTTTGAATCTTGCATCGCATAAAATGCTTTGTTCAAAACTTCCATCAAGCCATATCCTATCATTCCTATAGAGTAATATAGTAGCACTTTGCTTGTTAACGCAGTTGATTCTGCAGTAAATTCTCCTCTTTCATATATAATTTTTATAATATCGTCGCTTAGCATTGCTATTCCTACAGCCATTGGTATTATAAAAAGTAAAGAAACTTTTATTGAATTATTTAATATATTTTTGATTTGTTCTTTATTGTTGTCTGCTGTGAGCTTTGAAAGTTCTGGGAATATTATATTTGAAAGTGTATAAGAAAATACTCCAACAATTATAAGGTATAAATTGTATGAATATTCTATTGCTGATACTGCCTGTCCTTCTTCTAGTCCAGAAGCAAGTCTTAAATTTACAAGATTGTTTATTGGCTGCACCCATGTACTTATAAGTATTGGTAACGCAAGTTTTACAATCTTTTTTATTCCTTCATCTTTAAAATCTATAATAAATTTATATTTAAATCCTTTTTTTATAACAGCTGGCAATTGAACTATTACCTGAGTTCCCCACCCTATAAGCATTGCTATTGCTGCACCTTCAACGCCATATTTGTCATTAAACAAAATCAAGTATAAAATTAATATTCCGTTCGCTACGACACTTATTATCGCCGGAATCCTAAATTCGTCCAATGATTGTAGGAATCCAACAAATACAAATGCAACTGCCGTAAATAGCATTATCGGGAATAAAATTTTTATCAACTCTACCGTAATCTCAAATGTAGTTGGTGGCAATTCAGGTGCAATCACATTCACTATAAATGGTGCAAATACTATCCCTAATATTGTTAATATCAACGAAATGACAATTATTATATTTAAAAAATTATTTGCAAATTGTATCGCTCGTTCTTTTCCCTTCTTTTGGAGATATTCATTAAATATTGGTATGAACGTCGATGAAATAGCTGCTCCCAAGCTCATATCTAACAATTGAAGTGGAATTCTTGATGCTGTAAAGAAAGCAGTCGCCTCATATCCTGTTCCATAACAATTTGCAAAAATAATATTTCTAACTAATCCTAATATTTTAGCAAGAAAAATTGCGCTAAACATGAACGTAAATGTTCTTATTATATTTTTCTTCATTATTTCTCCTTTTCTTAAGATTAAAATGTGCTTATTTTCGCCTTTTATAATATCATAAAAACAAAATGAGTTCTACAATTATAGAACTCATTTATTTTTTCATATTTGTTATTCTTCGTATTCAAACTCCCAGTCAAATATCTTTACTATATCGCCTTCTTTAATTCCTTTTTTCCTTAGCGCTGCATCAACACCCATTTTTCTTAGTGTTTTATGGAAATATGCAAGTGATTCATAATCAGAAAAGTTAACTCTTCTCATTATTGTTTCTATTTCTTTACCTTCTACAATGAAATAGTTTCCTTCTTTTCTAACTTGCCATGTTGGTATATCTTCCATTGTATACTTAACAATTTTTTCAATTGGTTCTAACTCTTCTTTTGGTATATCTTTTAGTAATTCACCAATTCTCGTGAATAGCTCTTCTAATCCTTCTCCCGTTACCGCTGATATTTTATAAATCTCACAATTATTTTTCTTTGCAACTTCTTCTAATCTTTTATAATTTTCCTTATCTTGAAGGACATCAACTTTATTTGCAGCAATGATTTGTAATTTCTTTGGTAACTTTTCACTATAATTTTTTAATTCGACATTTATTTTCTTAAAATCTTCTACAGGATCTCTTCCTTCTGTTCCCGCAACATCAATAACATGTAATAAAACCCTTGTTCTTTCTACATGTCTTAGGAATTTAAGACCTAGTCCAACACCTTCACTTGCGCCTTCTATCAAGCCTGGAATATCAGCCATTACAAAACTTGAACCATTTTTCAATTTTACAACACCTAAACTTGGCTCTAATGTTGTAAAGTGATAATTCGCAACTTTTGGTCTAGCAAGTGTCATTCTTGATAGAAGTGTTGATTTACCAACATTTGGATATCCAACCAATCCTACATCAGCAATCATTTTAAGCTCTAATATAACTGTTTTTTCTTTACCAGGCTCACCCGTTTCCGCAAAATTAGGAATTTGTCTTGTCGCTGTGGCAAAATGCATATTACCTTTTCCACCTTTTCCACCTTCAAGAATACATTCAACTTGCCCTTCTTCAGACAAATCTGCTATAACCTTGCCTGTTTCTTCATCTCTAATAACTGTACCTTGAGGAACATCTATATATAGGTCTTCACCTTTTTTACCAGCACAACGACTTCCCCCACCAGGCATTCCATTCTTCGCAGCATATTTTTTGTTATATCTAAAATCAATTAAAGTGTTTAAACCCAAATCTACTCTAAAATACACACTTCCGCCTTTGCCGCCATCTCCGCCATCAGGACCGCCATTTGCAACATATTTTTCTCTTCTAAATGAAATTGCCCCATTACCTCCGTTACCAGAAGCAATCACAATTTTAGTATAATCTATAAACATTTTCGTATTCCTCCCATTACCGTGTATATTTTACCATAATTTAGGTATTTATTCAACACATTTTTTATTTTATGTAACCTTAACAAGAGGGACGCCCCTTTTTGATAAAAAGTCTTATCAAAAAGGGGCGTCCCTCTTGCTAATTTTTTCAGCAAGAAAAAAGCACCTACTTTTTTAGTAGATGCTTCAAAATAGCCATTTATTTTTCTGTAACGATACTTACTTGCTTTTTATCTTTACCTTTTCTCTCGAATTTTACTATACCGTCTGCTTTTGCGTATAGAGTATCATCACTGCCAATTCCTACGTTTGTACCTGGATGTATTTTAGTTCCTCTTTGTCTTACTAGGATGTTTCCAGCTAAAACAAATTGTCCATCGGCTCTTTTGGCACCAAGTCTTTTCGACTCACTATCACGTCCGTTTTTGGTACTACCCATACCTTTCTTATGTGCCATGTTTTTCACTCCTTTCGAAATCTTTTTCTATTAGCATTTTCATTAAATCCTAATTAATTTTTATTAGTATCTCTATCAAATCCTAATTATTCAGCAACTTCTTCTGCAGCAGCAGCCTTCTTAGTACTTGCTCTTTGACTAATTTTTTCAATCTTAACTTTTGTGTATGGTTGTCTGTGTCCTTGTTTCTTTCTTTCATTCTTTTTAGCTTTGTATTTGAATACAACAACCTTTTTGTCTTTACCGTGTGCAACTACAGTAGCTTCTACTTTAGCGCTTTTAACAGTTGGTGTTCCAACTTTGATTTTTTCACCATCAGAAATTAATAAAACTTGGTCAAATGTAACTTTTTCTCCCTCGTTTGCTGTTAATTTTTCCATGAAAATTTCTTCGCCTTCTGCTACTTTGTATTGTTTTCCACATGCTTCGATTATAGCGTACATCTAAAGCACCTCCTTCATATAAAACTCGCTAATCTCTTATTTAGGTAGCCTTCTTCAGGCCTTTATAACCATAATTAGGCGGATTACACGACTGATATTATACTATCTGTACCAGTTATTGTCAACAATTATTTTCGTTATTTTTAATAGTATTTTTAATGCCCTATTTCATCGTCTTTTCTGTCTCTCTTAGCCATTTTGCGCTTATGTCTTGCTATTGATTTATCCACCTGTCTTTGTTTTAATTCGTCTCTATATTCATACATGTTATTTGTTAATTTTTGTATATGAACAGATACTTCGTCTGGTCTTGCTGGTATTTCTCCATAATCATCTTCCATTATTTCATCTCTCGATGGTTTTTCAGGCAAAAGCTCATATGCGTCAATTAATCCTGCCGCAACCTGTACGCTTTTACTAAAATCTCCTGTTCTATAATAAAACCCGTTTTCGCCTATTTCAAGGCTTTGATCTTCATCATTAATTTCTCTAAGAGCTAATCTACTCAAATCCTTTTGTGGCTCAATTTCAAAAAGTCTTACTGAAAAGTTATTAGTTGGAGATTCTTCATTTTCCAATCTAAATATCTCATGAATAGAAAAATCAAGCATTAAATTCTTCTCTTGGGCTCTTTGGACCGTATCTGCAATTTGATCCATCCTTTTCCTTTGTTCTTTACTTGGAGTAATGTCACCTAATAAATAATCTTTTACGATTTCAGTCAATTCTTGTGCTTTTTTGCCTCTGTGATTATCAAAATATATACCATATCTCAATCCTTTTAATTGATTTCCATATAATTCCATATCTTTGTTTGACGTTATCGTTAACTCATATGAATCATCATCTTGTAGCAAAGCAAATAAATCACGTGCTTTATCACTTTCAAGCATCGCAACATATGCATATGTTGTATCCATATCGTAGTTTCCCCACTTATCAAAATGATGTTTTAGGTTTCCATCACACGAGGCAAAAGGCATCATATAATTATCATTTAGCATCATCACTAATTCTTCTATATCAGTATCGATATCAGAAGTAAGCATCTTAACTTTACTATCTCTACCTAATATTTTATCTACTAGTTTCTTTATCCACGATTTCCTTTTACCCATATTCTCTCCTCAAACACTTTTCTAAACAATAAGACGAGAATTTTCAAGCCGATTTCGTCCATTTGATGGACGTCCCCAATGGACGAATCGGTTTTGAATTTCCCGTCCTTATTACTATGTTTTATCTGAATGTAAGTACTGGTCTAAAGCCTGTTTCCTCATTTGCAGCACCGTCAGATTGATCAAAATTAAATAAGCCCGCTCCACTTCCGTCTTTAGCGCTACCACCTCTTGTAAAGAATGGTTTTGTTGTTGCTGGGAAGTTTGTTGTGTCTGATTCTACTCCATAATTTCCAAGATATCCTGTTGATGTTTCGTATATAGCATTTCCATATATAGCATCTTGTAACCCATTTCTGTTGTAATTGTTTATTGCAGCATCTGTATCTGCAACTGAATATACTTCTCTTAGCGATGGCGTCGTCGTTTGAGTCATTTTTTCCGCATTTGTTTGAATGCATTCATCACTGTTTGCAACATATGTCGCAACAAATTCTGACGCACCACCTACTAAATCATATATTCCATATATATTTCCTGTTGTACTTGCATACATACCTGATGTCGAAATTGATGCTCTAACATCATATGCATACGAACCTTCAAATTTTGATGCAGTAGCAGTATATGCACTTGTTCCAGCACCACCACCACCTGTTACAAAACCAGAATTTCTGTTTCCAGCTGGCTCATGCCCATTTCTACCATACGCACTGTATGTTAAATATGCAACTGCTCCCCACTCACTATTTTTCATTAAGTGTGAATATAAGCCTGGGAACATTAATTCAGAGTATTTATACGCGTCACCAACTTTTACATTTGTAAAGCTTTTTACTGATGGAACTGATTTTATTGTTGTTGACACACCTTGTTCATCTATTTTAGAATCTGCTCTACTTGCTTCAAATTTTGCAACCCAAATTCCTGTAACGTCTGTGCTCCATTTTCCTAATGAATTACTTATTGTTGACGTATTCGCACCAGTAAACGCAGGGTGAACTATATACTCCTCAGGTAATTGTTTTATTGTTATAGCATTTGTTTCAATATTTTCTTCTTTATATTGCGTACTTGATACTCCATCTAGGAAAATTATATCTATCATTACATTTGTCGTTTTTACATCGTCTGGATTTGAAGCAACTGTTATTCCGTCACTTTGATAATAATGCATTCCCTTTGCTGTAGAATTTTGATAATAACCTTTTACTATTGTTTTAGCTGTATCTTCATAATATGTTATTTTGTAAGCGTATCTTGGTATCCACACCCAATAGCTTCCATCTGCAGTTTTTGCATTTGCCCATATATTTTCTCTTTTGTCATTAACGTTATCTCCAATTTCGTAATTGTACCACGTTACCTCTTCGCCGTCTTTTGTTTTCCATGTGTTATGATTTATTTCAATCTCTTCTGTAGGAATATCTAATGTTCCATCCCATACTATCGCCGTCATTCCCGTAGCCATTGCTGGAACATTTGGTAATGTTCTTGCCCTATGTAATGGACTCTTAATTTCTGTAACTTTTGATTCTGTCACATTTCCTGCATTATCTGTTGCCCTCGTTTTTATTTGATATTCTTTATTTTCTTCAACAACTACACCATTTAAAGATGAGCGCCACGTATAATTAGCATCATCTTTTAATTTATATCCATATTCAACAAAAGCAATACCACTTTCTTTATCTTCTTGCATACTTTCCACATATAGTGTTAAGTCATTGCCTATTTCATCAACTTCTGGGCTTGTATCTGTTGGAGGAATTGTATCTAAAAAGATTTTAGATGAAACTCTTTCATATTTTAAAACTCCATTTTCCATTTGGTTTGCAGTTACAAAAACGAAAACTTCAATTTCTCCATCTGGACCTTCTAGTTCAAAATCTGTTATTTCTTTTTCTAAATCTACCCAATCCGTCACTTCAGGAACATAGTCTGGATCACATGTAATATACATTGCCATATCACTTGCACCTTGTGCTTTTATATCTAAATCTACTTTTCTGTCTGAAGTATATTTATCTCCTTTGTTTATTGTAACTTGTACTCCTGCCAAAGGTTGTATAACCGTTTCTATAAAATGACTATCCATAAGCATTTTTCTTGAAACAACACATAACTCATTATCCTTGTTTGTAACGCTATAATTTCCTGCATAGTCTTCTACATATAAAACTATATTTACTTCGTCATCGCTGTATCTCATTCCATTAAATTGAAATTGAGGAAATTCATCATCTAAATTTTTTAAATCTCCTGAAGGATTTAAAAGTTCCGCTTCATATCTAGCTAAATATTCTTCATATTCAGATTTATATGTATTGATACTTCTACCAATATGAGGTTCATCAACGCCATTTACTCTTTCACCAGTATATGCCTCTTCATATGTTAAAATTCCGCCTCCTGTTGCGTTTGGCAATGCACCTTTTGGTCCTTGCATATATGTTTCAATATTTGTCGCTCTTTCTGTATCTGAAATTGAATCATATGCCATTATCTTATAATGTATTTTTGCTATTCCTGTTTCGTTATCTATTACAACAATTTCATTTGTATCTGAACGATATACTGACGGATTAATTTCGTCTATTTTATTTACTACAACATTTACTACTTTTGCTTGTCCTTCTTCATTTTCAACATATATACTATGAATACCATTTTCTGATATTTCAATAGGATTGCCATATTCAAAAAATGTACCCATGTTAGTAAATTGCTTTGCTGAAATTGGACCATCTTTATAATATTTAAATGTCCACTTACCATTTACATTAGCCTCTTCCGGAATCGAAACTAACATATTAAATTTCTTCGTCCATACAATTGGATTTCCTATAATATCTACTTCAAAATCTTGTACTGCTCCATAAACTTTTTCAATTCCCAAGATTTCATCCGTTAATGTATAATACTTAACACCTTCATACTCAACTGGTTTTAAGACATATATATTAAGCGTATTTTCATTTAATACATATCCACCTCTGTCATCATCAAAAAGTTTTATTGCTCCAAGTTTCGTAAGGTCAACCTCATAATACTCCCCTTTATCTTTTGGATCAATTTGACCTTGCATATCTTCTGGCACATCAATTGGATTTGCCACGCCATCTTCATACACTATTGGCAGTATGTTTTTACTTGAATAGTACGCAAGCACAAATTCTTCAACTTCTTGTATATCATTCATAAACTCAGTTATTGCTTTATCTTTCGTCAAACTCCTCATAGAAACAATAGCAGTTGATGTAAGTATTAACATTACAGCTATTGTTATAACAAGCACATTAAGTGAATATCCTTTTTCTTTTGTTTTCATGCATTTCACCTCAATATTTAGTTTAATATTTATTAGTCAATTTGTAAATAGTTAATTGCTGCATTAAACCTTGCATTTCTAGCTTCTTCTTTTATTATGCAAATCATATATATTATTAGTATTACAAGATAATAATTCTTCGAAAAAATTACTATTAAAATTGAAAATATTAACAATAAATTTAGAATTATTTTTGATAATATATTTAATATTTTATTTGCTATTTTTTCATTTAACGAAATTTTCAAAATATTCTCAAATATTTTTCCACCATCAAATGGTTTTATTGGTATCAAATTGAATGTCGCTATCGAGAAATTCATTATTTTAAAAGTTTCATTTTCAAACATTAATGCAAATAAAAAACTGGCTATTGGACCTGCAAGACTTATAAGTAATTCTTTAAGCTTCGTATTTTCCCCTTTATACTTAGCATTTACGCCAACAGGCAACAATTCAATTTCATATACATTCATTTTCAAAATTAATGCTACCAACATATGCGCAATTTCATGCATAATTACAAACGCATACATACACATAAAGTTTTCTATATTTTGAATTGCAAACATATATGCCATCACAAGTAACAAGTATATGTGAATTCTTACAGCCAATCTATCACATCCTCAGGATTAACACATTCACCATCATATCTAACCTCAAAATGCAAATGATTTCCTGTCGCATTCCCTGTCATCCCCACCTCAGCAATTTTATCTTTTTGATTAACAGTATCTCCTTTTTTTACGTTTAGTTTTGAACAATGCGCATACACAGTTATCAAATTTCCATTTTGTATCATTATACATTTCCCATAAGAACCTAATTGACCAGCTTCTATTACACTTCCGTCATGGGCAGCCCAAATATCAGTTCCTTTTGGCGCACCAATATCTATTCCCATATGATTTGAACTAACAATAGGATTGTCAGAATCTCTAAAACCATATCTTGACGTGATAGTTCCAATACATGGAACTATCAAAGTTTCTGTTTTTTTCTTTTCAATTTCCAATTCATAATTTGTCTCATTTTTTACTTCACTTATCAATAATGTTTTTTTATTATTTAGTTCTAATTTATTTTGTTGTATCTTCAAATTTGACAAACCTGTAATCACTGTAAGTATACATACTATTGTTACAAGAAATATTTTATAAAATATCTCAATATCTATTTTTCGTTTTTTTATTTTTGATTCTATCTTACATCTTCTGTAATCTGCACGATTTATTACATATTCCATAATTTCGCCCTCCGATTACATTGTATGCTTGCCCACATTTTTTATGTTTTATATTCCCTTGCTAATCACTCCTATTATAAGTGCAAACGCGCACAACATTATAATAAGTGCCTTTTTTAATTTAATTTTCTTATTTGTTACCTCATTTTTCTTTTTTAATGAACTTACTATCTCATTATCTATATAATCTTGCAAAATCATTTCCGCTTCATTTTTAGCAATGTCCAGTTTATCATCAATTCGAGTATCAGAAACATCTTCCTTCAAAATAAAAATAGCTTCTTCAATAATATTAGATGGAATATTTTTAACAAAAACCACATTTTTATTAACATTACTTATCATATAAAACTCTCCTCTCCATTTGTTATTTTAATTTTTGCCAACTTTTTCTTTTAGTATACAAGGAGGAGAAAAATTGGAAAATGGGACGGTTCCTTTTTCCAAAAAAGAACCGTCCCATTTTTTAATTTTCATGTTTTGATATAAACATTTTATAGCTATTTATTCCAAAGCTTTCTTTCATCATATTCAAGATTGCTTTATTGTCTATACTTGACAATGTGAACTTAGTAATTTTTCCATCACGCTGAGTTATTACCAGTTTGGTTGTATATGCATGACTTTTTAGGAATTTTTTATTATAGCTATATATATACATTCCAGTTATTTGATTTACATCAATCTCTTTTTCAAATGATAAAAATTTTGATAGTGTTAATTTATTTTCTTTTAACGTCACCGTTCGCGTAATTTCTATTAAATATATAATAGCAAGAATTATAACTGTAGCTACAATAAGTATTCCACCTTTTTCAAGTGCTGCAGCATATCCTAAATATAGTCCCATCAGAATACCTGTAATTACTGATATCACTAAAACATACTTTGGATCTGCCGCTATCGTTCTTTCTCTTGACATATTTAATTCGCCAACATTATTAAAATATCCATTTTCTCTTGGTTTTTCATACAGTTTGATTCCTAATATAAAATTTATTAAAGCTAAAACTATTATTATTCCTGATAATATTTCTATAAGCATATTTTACCTTCTTTCTATTTATAATAGCGTCTTTTAGGACATTTTAATATATTCCATTTTCTTTTACAATTGTTTGCTATGATAATTTATATAGTCTCTTCTTGCTGTTTCTGGAGAATCTGTTCCTTCTGCATTTTTTACTGGTGAAAAGTCCTCTTCTCTCTTTCCTCTTAATAATCCGAATTCTGGTATTTGTGAAAATGCATCAAATAAGAATGATTCAAATTTATATGCGTTTGGAGCTTCTGGTGTGATGAATTCTCCATCTTCATTCATGTATGATGTTTTCTTGTGTGCTACATGATATGGCAATTTAAATTTTTCAATTTCTTCTAATGCAGATATATTAAATAAATTCAATAACACGTGTCCTTCGCCGTATACCAATTCTCCATCAGCATCGCGCATGTGTGCATGCTCTGTTGATATTTCGCTATATTCGATTACATATGGTTTTCCGTCTTTTTTACAGAATACACCCACTTTTTCGTCAGGGTTTGATTTTGGAACAGTTTTTGATACTATTCTAAAGTTATTTTTTATTGCATATCCCATAAGTAATGGATCTACTAATTGAACTAAAACATTGTCGATACCTGCGATAAATACCCATTCAATTCCTCTAGCTCTCATGTCATCCAAGATTCCGTTTCTGCCTAACGCCTCAAATACTCCTCCATGTCCATCAGCCGCTTCTTTTACAAATCCATTTGATTCTATAACAAGTTTGCCTTGTTCATCCATCATTGGAAGTTCACCTTGTTTGAAGAAATAATTTGTTGCTTCTTTTGGATAACCGAAGTAATTATTTTTTTCAAAGAATGCAACTGTATCATCGTTATTTTCTCTACTTGTCATGATGTACCAAGGAACTGTTACACCATATTTTTCTTGTGCATTTTTTAATATATCGCATTGAATTTCAAATAAGCTCTTGTGTGAATCAAGACCTAAATCATAAGTGCCTTTTGGTCCATTGTGACCTAGTCTTGTTCCTTGACCACCTGCCATTGTTACAATTGCAAGTTTATTAGCTTTAATTGCTTCCTCACCAAGTCTTATTATTTCAGCTTTTTCTTCCTCTGATAATTTTGCCGAATCTTGATATGCCATTGGCTCAATAACAGCATCTTTCATTTCAACCTTTGTTTGTGACAATGCATATAGATCCTTCATTTTTTCAAAATCTATTCTAGCAACTTGCTCTAATAATTTTTCTTTTTCCTCTTCATTTAACCTTTCATATGATTTTAAAATATGTGTTTGACCGTATTTTTCAAGCAAGTTTTTTGCCTCTTCAAAATTCATACTATCATCCTTTCTTTCATTTTAATATTTAGCCATCTTTAGTTTATATGCTTTTTCTCTTTTTCATCCAAATTGATTATATACTTTAGAAGTGTTTTAATCAATAGCAGGTTTTTCAGCCACCGGGGACGTCCATCAAATGGACGAAAAAAAAGGACAAGAGAACCGTCCCCTTGTCCTTTTTTGTTTTTTACTTTTTCTCTTCTACATCTAGTTTGATGTGTACGTCTTTTAATTGATTTGGATATACTGGTGATGGTGCTCCCATAAGTAGGTCGCGGGCTTTACTGTTTTTAGGGAATGCAATTACTTCTCTTATGCTTTCTTCTTGCGCAAGAAGCATTACTATTCTGTCAAGTCCTGGTGCTGCGCCTGCGTGTGGAGGTGCACCATATTGGAATGCATTGAATAGTGCAGGGAATTTTGCTTCAACATGCTCTCTTGTATATCCTGCAAGTTCAAATGCTCTTTCCATTATTTCTACATCATGGTTTCTAACTGCTCCTGATGCAAGTTCATATCCATTACATACTAAGTCATATTGATATGCATAAATATCTAGTGGATCTTTTGTATTCAATGCTTCTAGTCCGCCTTGTGGCATTGAGAATGGATTATGATTGAATTCTACTTTTCCTTCATCGTCTTTTTCGTACATTGGGAAGTCTACTATCCAACAGAATTTGTAGCATTCTTTTTCTAATAAATCTAAGCGTTTTCCAAGTTCTATTCTTATTAATCCAGCCATTTTTTGTGCTTTTTCTATATCTTCATCAGCAACAAAGAAAGCTGCATCGCCTGCTTTTGCATAAGTTTTCAAGAATTCTTCTGTCATTTCTGGTGTGAAGAATTTTGCAATTCCGCCAGATAAAACATTTCCTTCATCAACTTTTACATATGCAAGACCTTTTGCTCCGCATTCTACTTGTGCAAATTCACCCATACTATCAAAGAATTTTCTTGTTTCTTTTGCAGCGTTTGGAACAACTATTGCAATTATATTTTTATCTTGGAATGCTTTGAATTCTGTTCCTTCAAAAAGTTTTGTTACTTCTTGAAGTATCAATGGATTTCTAAGATCTGGCTTATCGCTACCATATTTTTTCATGGCCTCTCTAAATGGAATTCTTAGAAGTCCATCTTCACTAACACTCCATTTTGAATGTTTTCTAAATGTATTTAATACAACATTTTCAACTACTGCTAAAACATCATCTTGTGTAGCAAATGACATTTCAAGGTCTAATTGATAGAATTCTCCTGGAGATCTATCTGCTCTTGGGTCTTCATCTCTGAAGCATGGAGCTATTTGATAATATTTATCAAAACCAGACATCATTAATAATTGTTTGAATTGTTGTGGTGCCTGTGGAAGCGCATAAAATTCACCTGGATGAAGTCTACTTGGAACTAAGAAGTCTCTAGCACCTTCTGGTGATGAACTTGTCAAAATTGGTGTTTGAATTTCAACAAATCCCATATTGTCCATAATTTCTCTTATTGTTTTCATAACTTGTGCTCTAAACACGATATTGTTGTGAATCTTTTCATTTCTTAAATCTAAGAATCTATATTCAAGTCTTAAATCTTCTCTAACGTCTTGTCCTATATTTATTTCAAATGGTAATACATTTTTTGCTTTTCCTGTAACTCTTATTTCTGATGGTATCACTTCGATATCGCCAGTAACCATGTTAGGATTTTTATTACTTCTTTCAGAAACCTTACCTGTTATTGAAATTGTACTTTCTGTATTAACTTTTCTCATTTGCTCTAAATGCTTTTCATCTTGAATCGCAAGTTGTGTCATTCCATAATGATCTCTTAAGTCTACAAACATCATAGATCCCAAATCTCTAATTGTTTGTACCCATCCTGCAAGTCTAACTTCTTCGCCAACATTACTCATTCTAAGTTCGTGGCAATAATGTGTTCTGTACTCGTTCATTTTATTCCTCCTAATTTATATTTTGGGACGCAAAAAATCCCATGAGCTCGGCCTTCGAACTCATGGGACGTATTTTTATTCTACGTGGTACCACCCAAATTTTATACTCATTAGAAATTTAACGCATATATTACGGACTTACTTTTTATTCATAAGCCAGCTCCAAAGTGTCTTCATGTTAACCTTGCACCTAAAGCGCTTTCAGCCGATGACGCTCCTCTCTTTCAAGATAGTATTAACACTACTCCTCTTTTTCATCACTTATGTGCCAATTATATACTAACTTCATTATCAAGTCAAGCTTTAGCAAGAGGGACGCCCCTGTTTGTGAAAAATTTTAGCAAGAGGGGGCGTCCCTTTGTCCTTTTTTCTAGACTTTTTAGGCATTTTATTATAAAGTATCAATAGAATTATTGTATAAGGAGTGTGACTTTATGCTAAGTGATATAGAAATTTCAAAAAACGCTAATATATTGCATATTAGCGAGGTTGCTAAAAAGATTGGTATCGATGAATCTGAGCTTGAATTTTATGGGAAATATAAAGCAAAACTTTCGGATGAATTAATTAATCGTGTTAAAGGAAATAAAAATGGGAAATTAGTCCTAGTTACAGCTATTAACCCTACTCCTGCTGGAGAGGGTAAAACAACCGTTACTATTGGCCTTGGGCAAGCTTTAGCACGTCTTAATAAAAATTGTATACTTGCCCTTCGTGAGCCATCTCTTGGACCAGTTATGGGGCTTAAAGGTGGTGCAACTGGCGGTGGATATAGCCAGGTTGTTCCAATGGAAGATATTAATCTTCATTTTACGGGTGATATTCACGCTCTAACTGCTGCTAACAACCTACTTTCTGCAATGATTGATAATCATATATATCAAGGTAATGCTCTTGGAATTGATCCAGATAATATTACTTGGAAACGCGCTTTAGACGTAAATGACCGTACTTTAAGAAATATTACAATTGGACACGGAGCTAAAAATGGTCCTGAAAGAAATGATGGCTTTTCTATTACTACAGCTTCTGAAATGATGGCTATTCTTTGTCTTGCAGAAGATTTACAAGATTTGAAAAAACGTATTTCTAATATATTGATTGGATATACCTTTGACAAAAAACCTGTTTTTGCTTCTGATATCAAAGCCGAAGGCGCGTTAACTGCACTTTTAAAGGATGCTATCAAACCTAATCTTGTTCAAACATTAGAAAATACACCTTGCATTATTCACGGTGGTCCTTTTGCTAATATTGCTCACGGTTGCAATAGTGTTGTTGCGACAAAGACTGCGCTTAAGCTTGCTGATATAGTTGTTACTGAAGCAGGATTTGGCGCTGATTTAGGTGCCGAAAAATTCTTAGATATTAAATGTAGAATTGCTGGATTAAAACCTGATGCAATAGTTATCGTGGCGACTATACGTTCATTAAAATATAACGGTGGTGCTGCTCTAGCAAATTTAAAAACTGAAAATTTAGAAGCTTTGAAAAATGGCTTTTGTAATCTTCAAAAACATATTGAAAATATAAAGAAATTTGGAGTTCCAGTTCTTGTTACAATAAACAAATTCGAGTCTGATACTCCTGATGAAGTGGAATTATTAAAAACACTATGCCTTGAAAATGGTGCTGAATGCACTGTTTCTGAGGTATTTGCTAAAGGTGGCGAAGGCGGACTAGATCTTGCAAATAAATTAATTGATGTTTTAGAAAACGAACCTTCAAACTTCAAGCCTATTTATGATGAAAAACTATCAATTAAAGAAAAAATTAAAACAGTGACTCACGAAATCTATGGTGCAACAGATGTTGAATATTCTGAAAAAGCTTTAGAACAAATTACGCAAATTGAAAATATCAATTTAGATAAACTACCAATCTGCATTGCGAAAACTCAATATTCTCTTTCTGATGATGCAAAGAAACTTGGTCGTCCTACTGATTTTACAATTCATGTTAAAGAAGTTAGAGTTTCAAATGGTGCTGGTTTTGTTGTCGTAATTACAGGTACAATCATGACTATGCCAGGACTTCCTAAAGTCCCTGCTGCAGAAAATGTAGACATTTTACCAGATGGATCATTAACTGGAATTTTTTAAAATTTTAGAAAGGAGTTTTTTAGGTGAACTCAAATTGTAATTTATGTGCTTTTAATTGTAATACTGATAGAAATGAAAAATACGGTGTTTGCAAATGTGGAACTAACGCAAAAGTTGCACTTGCTAGTATTCATATGTGGGAAGAGCCTTGTATTAGCGGAACTAACGGTTCTGGAACAGTTTTCTTTTCTGGATGCAATTTAAAATGTGTATTTTGTCAAAACTCTCAAATATCACACGATAATTTCGGGAAAGAAATTTCTGATGAAAGACTTGCTGATATTTTTATAGAACTTCAAAATAAAAATGTACATAATATTAATTTAGTTTCACCTACTCCTTACGTAAGAAATATTATTAAAGCAATTGATATCGCTAAAGCAAACGGCTTATCAATTCCGATTGTTTATAATACAAACTCATATGAAAATATAGAAACTATAAAAATGCTTGATGGATATGTTGACGTATTTTTACCCGACTTAAAATATTATGAGAATGCAACTTCACTTGAATACTCTAAGGCTCCTAATTATTTTAATGTTGCAACAAATGCAATTTTAGAAATGATAAACCAGGTTGGTACACCTAAATTTGATGATAATGGAATTATTAAAAGTGGAGTTATAATTAGACATTTAGTGCTACCAAATCACTTAACGGAAAGTAAAAAAATATTTGATTGGATTAAGGAAAATTTACCAAAAGACATATATGTAAGTGTTATGGCACAATATTTTCCTACATATAAAGCAAAAGAAATTGATAAGATTAACAGGAAATTAACAAAACGTGAATATGAAATAGTTTGTAATATGATTCAAGATTTAGAATTCGGATATATTCAAGATTTGGAAGACTTTGAAGAAGAATATGTACCAAACTTTGATTTAAGTGGAGTCTAAAAAAGGACAAGGGGACGGGG
The DNA here is from genome assembly GCA_017462965.1 of Clostridia bacterium. Taxonomy (GTDB): domain Bacteria; phylum Bacillota; class Clostridia; order TANB77; family UBA1234; genus UBA1234. Next base: position 71,580 of record JAFTQC010000054.1, read on the forward strand.
CTTTTGTCCTTTTTTATGAAAAAACAATTAGTAAATATTGACTAATAAAAAAAGGACAAAAGCCCCGTCCCCTTGTCCTTTTTTTTAGTCAGCCCATTTATATAATTCTTTTAAAATTTTATTTATTGCGCTTATTTCACTTGCACATAATTTTTCCCATTCAAGTTCTTTTTCTAAAGATTTTTGTTTGATTATTAGCAAGTTTGCATTTGTACTCATGTCATATCCTGGCGCAAGTTCAAATTGTCTTAATTTTTTTTCTAATTTTGGTGTTAAACCTCTATCATATATTTGCTTATATATGATTTCAAGTTCATGTAAAACTTCTAGATTATTATTAAACTTTTGAATGTTCATAAGATGAGTTTCGTGTTTTTCTTCTAACCCCTCAATTACAACGAACAACAAGATTTCATAATAATCAGGTGACATTTTTCCTGCTTTCACATCATTAAGCATTATTGCTAATGCTTCGCTTTGTTTATATCCATCCTTGTATTGTCTTCTTTGCGTCAACGCATCATAAACGTCTGCAACTTTTATTAGAGAGGCTTCTGGCGGAATTTCATCTGCCGTCAAGCCATCAGGATATCCTGTTCCATCCAAGTTTTCATGATGTGCTCTTACAATTGAAGCATATTTATGAAATGTTGGATATTCCATACACATCTCGTATCCATAAACCGTATGTTTCTTCATTTCTTGATATTCTTCTTCTGTAAGTCTTGCTGTTTTTTGTAGAATTTCCGGAGGAATTCTTATCTTTCCAACATCATGCAAGTACGCTGAAATTACACATTTTTTTATTTCTTCATATGGCATATTCATTTTCAAGCACATAGCCATTGTAGTTTTTACAACTCCTTGAACATGTGCATTTGTAAAAATATCTAAGCCCTTCAAAACAGATATTTCAAGATTTACTTCTCTTAATAGTTCACTCTCATTTATTCTTGTGCTGCTTAAAATATCAACTTCTTTAAAAGTTCTTCTCATCTTTAGTCTCCCTTCGACTATCCTTATATCACTTTATAAGTTCCATCGTTTAAATTTAGTTCAATCCACTTCGAATTTATTTTTATTACTAACCTATAATCAGCAAAGTTTGTATTCGCTTCTAAATGATGCATGTAATACACAACTTCTTTTGAAAATACATCTAAATCTGTTATATCGTCAAAATATTCAGGACTTGTTATATCCGCATAAATTATATTCAAATCAAATTGTTCATATTCATCTATTTGTTTTCTTATCTTTTCGTATAACTTGTTTTTTATTTTTACTTGATATTCTTCATTCATAAGCGGAAATAATTTAGGTGATAACGTTATCGCTCCGTTTTTATTAAAAAACTCCACCTTATCTCCTGCTTTTCTGTATTCTATGTACCCTTCAATATCTTCTTTTTCAAGTTTGTATTCTTTTATTTCTGCTGCAATTTTTTCTACCATCCAGTCATAACCAACATATATTTTTGTAACTTCTACACCGATACTTTTTCCATTTCGCATGATAACAAAATCAGGACATTCATTTTTTCTTATTTCTCCCGAACGTATTTTCATTTTATGTAAAAGATCAAATACAGAAGTAAATTCTCGAATTTCCTTTTCTAACTTTTTATCTTTTTTTAATTCTTGTGCTATTCTTTCATTCCAAATTTCAACGTCTGCTTTTGTCGCTTCTATTGGTGTAACTTTTAAGGAAAAAATGTTTAATCCTAGCACTTTTTCATCTATATGTATTTTTATAATTGCATCTTCTATGTTGCCAAAACTTTTATGTAATTCAATTATATCTTCAATTGAATTTACCATATCTTTCTCCCTCTATATGCATTGAAATTCATATTTTTTTCATTTATAATACATATTAGTTACACAAGTGTGTACTAATATAATTAGTATAGCGTATTGATTATTATTATTCAAGAATCATACATAATTTATTTAGGAAGGATGATTTTATATGTCTTTTATTAGCGATATGGAACGTGACAGAATTTATGAAGAAATCGAAGGTAAATCCTTTTCAAAATCTAGAGGCGGTTTCTTTTCAAAACTTTTAAGTATTGCATTACTTCTTTCTGTTGGATTTGCAAGTGGTAGCATTTATTCTACTTTTACTCAAGTAAAAGTTGCTGAAGGCTCAAACTCTTTAGAAGTTAACTCTTCAAATGTTGTAGATAATACTTTGTCGAATTCTGCAAATGATAAAAATTCTTTATATTCACAAACATCACTAGCTAATGTCGTTGATAAAACAGCTACTTCTGTTGTTGAAATAACTCAATATACTACTACCCAAACTTACTTCAATTCTTCGTATACTTCTGAGGGTAATGGTAGTGGAGTTATTATTTCTGAGGATGGATATATTTTGACAAACAATCATGTTATTAGTGGTGCTGAAAAGATTTCTGTTAGACTTAGAAATGGCGAAGAATATGAAGCTACATTAGTTGGAAAAGATTCTAAAACCGATATTGCAATTATTAAAATTGAAGCTACTGATTTAACTCCTGCAACAATGGCTGATTCATCAAATACTCTTGTTGGTGACTTTGTTTTAGCTATCGGAAATCCTCTTGGAAGACTTGGTGGAACTGTTACTTACGGTTTTGTTAGCGCTCTTGAAAGAGAAATAAATCTTGATAGTTCTACGAAAAATTTAATGCAATTTGATGCAGCTGTAAATCCTGGTAATTCTGGTGGTGGCTTGTTCAATGTTTATGGCGAACTTATCGGTGTTGTTTCTGCGAAATCTACTGGATATGATGTTGAAGGTCTAGGTTTTGCTATTCCTATTAATGATGTTAAACAAGTTATCAATGATATTTTAGAACGCGGATATGCTACAAATAGACCTTATCTTGGTGTGTCTTTAGATAATTCTTCTTATTCTACTGGTAGTCCTTTTGGTGGTGGAAGTATCTTCGATTTATTCTATTCACAAGTTCAATATGGTGCGAGAGTTTCTAGTGTTGAAAAAGATTCTCCTGCTGATGAAGCTGGTATTGAAGTTAATGATATTATCGTTTCTATTGGTGGTGCTGTTGTTTCTTCTGCTTCAGATGCTACTTCAGAAATTCAAAATTACAACGTTGGAGATGAAGTTGAAATTGGAATAATCAGAAATAACAGAACTTATACGAAAAAAGCTATTTTAGCAGAATATACTGGTCAATAGATAAAAATTTGGAAATTGGGACGGTTCCTTTTTTTGGACAAGGGAACCGTCCTAATTTTACATATTTTTACATTTGTACAACTTAAAGCAGTGCGCATAATTGAAAATTATGTAAATTTATGTTAAAATATATATGTACTTTGTACACATTTTAATAATTAGGGAGGATATATTATGGCACGCACGCGGAAGTCTATACTTTGTTCCTTTGGGAAGTTCATCGTCTTCCTGGTTGAGATGGTGATTCTCGGCGTCGCACTGTTCTACGTTTTTGGTAGCCCGGTTGCTACTGAGCCCTCTACTCAGATTGAGCAGCCTGCCGGAATTACTGCATCTGAAGCGCTTTCTGACAACTCCGAAACTACCGTTACTCCGGTTATTACTACGACTGAGCCCCAGGTAAGCACTGAAAACTTAAACTCTTCTGAACCCGAAATTACCGTTATGCCCACCGCAACTCCTGCTCCTGCGCCTAAGAAGATGGCATTGCATCAAATCAGCGTTGGCTGTGCCAATGCCTATCTGCTTCAGTATGGCGATACGAACATCTTCATCGACGGCGGTCTTTCCGGATCTTTGAAGACTGTAGAATCCTATCTGGAAGCTCATGGCGTAAGCCATCTGGATGCCTACATCGGCACTCACTGGCATGGTGACCACACCGACAATGCAGCTGAACTGCTCTCTCGATATGGTGATGCCAACACGGTTCTTTACGGCCCCGCCAAAAGTGTAGATGGCCTAGCAAAGATGCTTCGTGAACGCGTTTACAAGAAGTCTTCTGCTGCTAAACTGCCTTCTGACGTGAACTACGTTCAATTCAAGGCTGGTGACACTCTGACCTTTGGTAAAATGGAACTTATTTGCGTTGGACCGTACGAACTTCGACAGGATGGTGCATGCAACTACGACAGCATGAACTTTGTTATTCGCTACGGCGATTTCAAAGCCTTCATGACTGCCGACTATGTGCATTCTAAGCAGGTTTTGGAAAGCTACGGCGATATCGTCGCTGATGTGGACGTTCTCCAGATGCCTCATCATGGCCTGGATCCTATCTACATTAGCAAGGCTTTGCTGAAACACGCAAATCCTGAAGTCGTTCTGGTCCCCGCGAACTCTTCTGGTCCCACCGGAAAACTCATCCGTGAGTGTGGCCTTGACTGTGTCAAATACGACAACAAGTCTGGCAACATCGTTATCACTACTTACGGTGAAGATTTCGAACTCACGACCAGCAAGTGAACGCAACCCCTCCCCTGTATCAGGTTATGATACAAAAAACCCTCAACACGTGTGTTGAGGGTATCTTTTTATACTTTATCTCTATCTTATACACCTTCAATTGTTTTATATAACTTGTTAAAATTATACAAATCAAGTTGATTTTATTTCGCTATTATGTTAACATATATACGTACGTATAGTCTTGTTGTTTTTTTGCATACTTTTCTTGGTGCAAATTCTCTAAAACGAATTGTTTTAGAAACAACAAGCCGAAAGGAGATATGACATCATGTTCAAGAAGAAGGCAAGTGCAAAGACAAAGGCGAAGATTATGGAAGTCATCGCCAACTCCGAGTTTGCATACTGGTACGAAGGCTTTGCGACACAGGACTTTGTGCTGGTTCGCTACAAGGAAGGTCGCTACCACCGCAACTACTGGGCATCTACCATCGGCGACGTTACCATCATCGTATGGGAACGTGGTACCAACGTTGAAGACTGGTGCATCCAGGCTCAGTGTTGGTAACTACAAAATCGTGACTTGGCTTAAAAGGCCTTGTCACGATTTTGTATGTATAAATGGCTACATACCACCAGTGAACTAAGAAAATTTCGCAAAAAAATATCAATACCGAAGTATTGACTTTTTATGTTACTCTAGTATAATTAAATCAAAGATGAGGTGTTAGTCACAATGTGACTTGCCCAGGTTATAGTAAAAATCACTCAACCGTCGCAAATGGATAGAGTGATTTTTTTATGTTATTTCTTCTTTAGTAGATACTTAAAGAAGCATGCCAATAATACTATTTCAATTACAACAAATATGTAATCATTTTTTATCATGGGCATCACCTCCCTTTTCATTCGTAAAAATAAAAAGGGCAAATCACATCATATCCGAACAACCTCATCGTTGCCATGATATTTAAAATCTTCATTCTTGTCAAGCGAACAATCAATTTTTAATTAAATAAAATTCGTGTCAAAAGTGATGTATTGCAAGGCAATTGAATTGAGGAAACCGGAGGCGTACTTGTTGTACGTTGAGGATTTTCTCAATTCAATTAACACCACAAGACATTGCTTTTCACACGAATTTACGCTGATTTCATTTCAAGCCTTAGTTTATCTGCAATCATCGCTATAAATTCTGAATTCGTTGGCTTTCCTTTATTACTTGATATTGTATTACCAAACATTGAGTTATTTACATCAACTTGACCTCTACTCCATGCCACTTCAATTGCATGTCGTATTGCTCTTTCTACACGTGATGGTGTGGTTTTAGCGGGCAATTTGCAAGCAGCCAATAAACTATATATCATTTTTCCTTATTCATCGGTTTGTATATTTTTAATTTATAGCCTTATTTTATCTGGAGTTTTGACAATTGTAAATAGCTACATACCAGTGAACTAAGAAAAATTTGCAAAAAAATATCAATACCGAAGTATTGACTTTTTATGTTACTATAGTATAATTTAATTAAAGATGAGGTGTTAGTCACAATGTGACTTGCCCAGTTGAATTAGAAATCACTCAACCGCTGCAAATGGATAGAGTGATTTTTTTATGTTATTTCTTCTTATTGATTAGTATCTTTAAGAAGGATGCTATCAATAGAACTTCAATTGCAAATAATATGTAATCGTTTTCTACCATTGGCATCACCTCCCTCTTCATTCGTAAAAATAAAAAGGGCAAATCACATCATATCCGAACAACCTCATCATTAGTAGTGTACAACGTATGTGTATCATTGTCAACAACTTCTACAAATACAGTTTTAATTTTATTTCGTCAAATTTGTCATCGATAAGTAATATTCTCCTTTTTAAATCTAACTCTGAGCGCTTTAAATATTCAATATCATTTATATGATCATCTACTAGTGTAACATACTCATCAAATTGTGAGATAATATATTCTATTTCGTTTTCAAAATCAAGTTTTTTAGAAACTTTTTTTAACAAATTTAATTTATTGTCTATAGCTCTTTTAGTCATATGTATATCTCTAACATCTACATCTTCATTAAACTTGTACATCATTGGATTTCTAATCATTCCTTGAATTTTGTCTATAATTTTTTCGGTAGTATCTTTTAAATTTTTCTCATTATTATCACGATTGACCAAAAAATACGAGATTATGATACCTATTAATACAGTAATCCCAGAAGAAAAATCCATTTTAAAAAAGTCAGTGTTTGTCTTAAAATTACAATATAAAACACAACTTACAGCTAATGCAACAAGCGCTGGTAGAAGATATTTTATCTTTAAAAGTTTTTTCATTTCTTATTCGCCTCTTTTACATATTTTATTATTTTTTCTTTCCAAGATGGTTGATCGTCAGATTTTATACGTAATATTTTCAAAATATCTTCTCCTTTACGCTCTCTAGCTAATCCACCAAATGCTTCTTCTATAAATGATTTAGCATATCCATATGCTCCATCTAAGTCTACTAATAATTCTTCACCCGCTTCTAGTGCCTCTAAATACTTAGGTAACAATATTTTTATTCTAAACTCTTCACCCGAGAATTCTCCATCAGTTATATATCTAGCTCCCGTCGAATCAGAGAAATCTCTAGCTATTATTATTTCCTTCATTATTATTCTCCTTTCAATTTACTTATATCATTTTCCCAATAATATAAAGTTCCTATTAATTCATTTTCCGCTTCTCGTACATTATATTTTAATTCATCATTTAATTCTATTATTCCTTTTCCTGAAATTACTTTAAATTTTTCTAATTGCTCGTTTTTACAATATTCATCCATTCCTGGTAATCCTTTTCCTCTGTTTTTTATGTTTGTACTAGTTCTAAACTCACCATTCAACGCTGACAAGATATAATATGAATCATTCTTTTTTTCACCAATTTTTAATTTTTCACTCAATGTTTTATGCACAGTATTAGGAATACCATCTCCTATGTCCAAAAAAGAAAATTTAAGTTTTCCATCTTTAATCTCCAAAAATATATACCAACTATTGAGGAAAATATTTTCAGAATTATATGCATGATTTTTAGTATTAGACATTAATTCTATTAACATATCATATATTATTCCAAGTCTATTTTTAGCTATTCCAACATTTTCAATAATAAAATCTAAAATATCTTTTACCACATCAGTATCAACATTAGTGCCACTTCTTATTTGAATATTATTAGAAATTGGTTTTAGTTCAAATTCAACATTGGTTTTAACATAGTTTAAAAAACCAGATTCAAGTAATAATTCCCTAACCTCTTTTTCACTTGGAAAGTTACCAGAAAATTTATAATTATTTCTATAAATATTTTTCAAGTTTTTTATTACAGCAATAAGATACATCAATGAATCTATTGTTAGATTCTCAACATTCGAAATATCAACAAAAATTCCTTTTTTCTTCTTTCTTTTTTTAATATTTAATTTGACATAATTTAATACCATATTAAAAAAGTTAATTGTTTCTTCGTCGTTATTTTTGAAACTAAAATTCCTAGGTGCCTCAAAAGGTATCAACGCAGAAATATTTTCTCTAGGGGTAATTAATACATTTGTTGATTTTTTCTTCTTAGGGCGCCTTTTACTTTTAGATTTAAGTATTTTTTGATCTCTCCTTTTTTTCCATAGTCTATATCCACTACTATTAATTCTCATTTTTCACCTCTTTTTGAATATATCTATACAAACTAGTCTTACTAACTCCTGTTGCCTTGATTATATCATTTACCGAATAATTCCCAGAGTTATACATATCAATGACAACCTGCTTCTTATCTTCAAATTTTTTTGGTCTTCCTAATTGTTTTCCGCGCGCTTTAGCACTAACCAAGCCTTCATGTGTTCTTTGTGCTATAAGATCTCTTTCAAATTGTGATAAGCCTGCAAATATTGTAAACATCAGCTTTCCTTGTGGAGTTGTAGTATCTAGCCAGCTCTCCTTTAAACTTTTTATACCAGCGCCTGTCTTTTCTAAAATATCCACCAATTCAAATAAATCTTTTGTGCTTCGACTCAACCTAGTCAGCTCAGTTACAATAATAACGTCATCTTTTCTCAATTGCTCCAGCATCTTCTGAAATTCTGGTCTATCTTTTCTAGTACCAGTGATTTTCTCTTCAAATATTTTTTCAACACCAGCTTGTTTTAGCGCGTCAATTTGTCTATTCAAAGATTGTTCTTCTGTTGAAACTCTTGCGTAGCCAATTTTCATTTGCTACCCCCTCCTTTATTTCATCGACATTATACCCTATCCACATCATTTTGGTAATATATTTTGAAACTTTTTGTCAAAAAATAAAGATACTGATAAACGCTTATATATCAGAATCTTTATGACTTTTTACTAATTATTTTTTATTTCACGCATAAAAAAACCCCCTAATCTATCACCCGATAAATTAAGGAGTTTATTGGTTTATTCATATATAGTTTATCGCCTTACATCACATCATTTGGATGTATTTTCATAGTCTTTATAGCCTTACGATTTTTCGAACTCATTCTCCCTCAAGACTTACGCTGATTTCATTTCAAGCCTTAGTTTATCTGCAATCATCGCGATAAACTCCGAATTAGTAGGCTTTCCTTTACTACTTGCAATTGTGTTTCCAAACATTGAATTATTTACATCCATTTGTCCACGTGTCCATGCAACTTCAATCGCATGACGAATAGCTCTTTCTACTCTTGATGGAGTAGTTTTAAATTTTCTTGCAAGCATAGGATATAGTTGTTTTGTAATTGAATTTATTACTTCCATATCTTTTACTGCAATTGTTATCGCTTCACGTATGTATTGATAACCTTTAATATGAGCTGGAACACCAACTTCATGTATTATGTTTGTTACCAGCGCTTCTAACGAATCTGTATTTTCTGCTATATACGGTCTTTTAGTTTCTCTAACCATTGATACATATTTCGTATTTTCTTGTAATCCATTCGATATTTCTTTAATTCTTTTCGCCAATAATTCTAAATCAAATGGTTTTATTAAATAATAGTTCGCTCCCAAAAGCATCGTCTTTTGTGTTATTGCATCATGTCCAATTGCTGATAACATTATAAAATTTGTTTTCTCGCATCTTGACGAATTTCTTATTTTCTCTAAAACTCCTATTCCATCTAGTTTTGGCATTATTATATCTAATAAAGCAATATCCGGCTCTTTCTCCTCTAAAGCCTTCACTGCTGATTCTCCATCATTTACTACATCTATTACTTCAATATTTTCTTTGTGATTCAAAAACTCTTTCAAAATTTCTGCAAACTCGACGTTGTCATCGGCTATAACAACCTTAATTTTGTCTTGCATTACTCTATTCCTCCTAACATTCTTAGATTAATAAAGCATACTACCCCCTTTGTTTTGGGAACAATACGCCCTATTAAGATTACACCACTAAAAAAAGTATACTACCATATTTTGGTAATTTCAATATAAAATGTAATTTTTTTACATTTATCCTAAATAATATGTTGATTTTAATGTAACTTTCGCTGTTCTATCAGTTTTTTCAGTAATTCTGTCTAAAACTGACTCAGCTTTTTCAGTATTAACAATAATATTTAGGCAAATATTGTCCGTGTATACGGTGTCCCTTACAATTATTGAATCTTCTTTAAAGTAGTGTAATAGAATGTTATGATAGTTGTAATTCACTTCAACGCTATATTCATTACATAGCTTCATTTCTACCTTCTCAGCAAGTGCTATAGCATCCTTAGTAGCGCTACTATAAGCCTTCACTAATCCACCGGTACCTAATAAAATTCCTCCAAAGTAACGAGTTACTACTACTAGTACATTTTGCAATTTTTCTCCACGTAATATATCAAGTATTGGAACTCCCGCGGTTCCGCTTGGTTCTCCATCATCACTAAATCTTTCTGACGCATTAGCAATTCTATATGCAAAAACATTATGTCTAGCATCGCGATGTTCTTTCTTAATGTTTTTTAACTCTTCCAGAGCTTCTTCCTCTGAAGAAACCTTAACAATTTTCGCTATAAATTTCGATTTTTTTTCGACTATTTCCGCTGTATATTCTTTTTGTTTTATTGTTAAAAAGGTTTTCTCCATCGTACTTTTCCCCTCCCGCACTATACAATTTTATGCTTTTGTAAAGTGTCTTTTCAAGTCTTTTCGTTCTTTGTTTTTCGACATTATCCGATTATTTTATAAATTATTCGCAGCTACAAACGCTGTACTATAAGCAATTTGTAAATTGAATCCACCTGTATATGCGTCTACGTCAATTATTTCTCCTGCAAAAAATAATCCGCTTACTAATTTAGATTCCATTGTTGATGAATTAATTTCCTTTGTGCTAACACCACCCGCTGTAATTATTGCTTCTTCAATTGGTCTAAATTTTTTCACCTTGAATTCTAAATTTTTAAGTAATTCGGCAAGTCTTCTTCTTTCTTCTCTTGTTATTTGATCTGTTTGTTTATCCTCTGGTATTCCTGATTTTTCTACAATATAATTTATTAATTTTCCTGGCAATAAATCACCAAGACTATTCTTAAATTGTTTTTTAGTATATTTCTCGAAATCTCGTTGAATTCTCGACTCAAGTTTTTCTGTTGTTAAAGCTGGTTTCAAATCTATATTTATTGATATATTTCTATTTTTAAATTTTTCTTCAATATTTTTTACTCTAAGTAAATGTGCACTACCACTTAATATTGTGGGACCAGACACACCATAATGCGTAAATAGCATCTCTCCGAAATCTTCATATACATTTTTCTTTCCATCAAGAAATTTTATTCCTACATTTTTTAGCGAAACCCCTTGAATTTGAACTATATCTTTCTCGTATACTTCAACAGGTACAAGTGATGGCTTTGGAGTTATTATCGTGTGTCCTAACTTTTCAGCAAAGTTGTATCCATCACCAGTTGAACCGGTTGTAGGATAACTTTTTCCGCCTGTAGCCAAAATAACTTTTTCACATTCAATAATACCTGTTTCCACTTTCACAGCTTTAACTTTTTGTATTATTTCGTTATTTTCATTTTTTGTTTCTTGAACAATAATGTCCTCAACTTTTGTATCTACAATTACCCTAACTTTTTGTCTATCTAGCTCTTTCTTCAATTTATCAATTACTTCTAGAGCACTGTCTGACACAGGAAATATTCTTTCTCCTCGTTCTACTTTCGTTTTTACACCTATTTCATTGAAAAAATTTATTGCATCTTGATTTGTAAATTGATTAAAGGCACTATATAGAAACTTGCCATTTCCAGGCACATTCTTTATGAAGTTTTCCATTTCAGTTGCATTTGTTATGTTGCATCTACCTTTTCCTGTTATTGATAACTTTCTTCCAAGGCTTCTCATTTTTTCTACAATTACAACTTGATGTCCTTTTCGACTAGCCATAATTGCTGCTACCATTCCTGCTGCTCCGCCACCTATTACAACAACCTTCACAATAGTACCTCCTTTCATACTATGTATAAAACTTCTTTAATTCATTTCTTCTAGCATTTTAGCAGCATTTATAACTGCTAATTTTCCATATGCATATGTCATACCACCTTGTAAATATGCCACATATGGAGGTCTAACCGGACCATCACAACTAAGTTCAATTGATGAGCCTGATGTAAACGAACCTGACGCCATAATTACAGGGCTGTCGTATCCAGGCATATCCCATGGCTCAGGTGTAACATTTGAATCTACTGGTGAATTAAATTGAATACCTTGGCAGAATTTTATAAGTTTCTCAGGGTCTTCAAACTTAATCATTTCAACTATATCAGAACGTCTCTCATTATATTTAGGTGATACTTCGTATCCTAATTTTTCTAGTAATCTCGCCGCAAATATACCTATTTTCTTTGCTTCACATACTATATGAGGCGCCATGAACAATCCTTGAAGCGCTTTTCTATTAAAGTCAAATGTTGCGCCACCTTCTTTTCCAAGGCCAGGAGCGCTATATCTATCACTTATAAGTTCAATCAAATCTTTTCTTCCAACTATATATCCACCAGTTGGAGCTATTCCACCACCAATATTTTTAATCAAAGATCCAACGATTACATCCGCACCAATTTCAATTGGTTCTCTCTCTTCTGTGAACTCACCATAACAATTGTCTACCATTATTATTGCGTTTGAATCGGCATCTTTCACAGTTTTTATAGCTTCAGCCATTTCGTCTATTAAAAAAGCATCCCTATATGCATACCCTCTTGAACGTTGCATAATTACCAATTTAACATTCTTCTCTGAAACTCTTTTCTTTATTTGTTCAAGATCAAACTTATTTCCTGGTAATAAATCAATTTGCTCATACTTAATTCCGTATACTTTAAGCGAACTTGGATTTTCTCTAATACCAAGCGTTTCATCAAGCGTATCATATGGTTTCCCATTTATACTAAGGACTGTATCACCAGGTCTTAAAATTCCAAAAAGAGTCGTAGCAATAGTATGTGTACCAGAAATAAATTGCATTCTCACAAGCGCATCCTCTGCCTTAAATATATCCGTAAAAACATTCTCAATAGTCTCACGGCCTAAATCGTTATAACCATAACCTGTAGTTCCTGCAAAATGAGCCTCGTTTATCTTATACTTCTTGAATGCATTCATAACTTTATTCGAATTAAAAAGCTCAATTTCTTCATTTTTTCTAAATTCAGATTGTATTTCTAACTCAACTTCTTCAATTAGTTCTTTATTCATTTTTTTCTCTCCTACGCAACCTATTTTACATAACACAGACATTATAGTACAACTTTCTACATATTTCAAGCAAAATCGACTCGAATACTAGAGCTGTTCAAAAAAAGGACAAAGGGACGGGGCTTTTGTCCCGAAAAGCCCCGTCCCCTTGTCCACCGGTGTTCGCTCGCAACGAACCTCAAATTTCAAAAAAAGCCACTATCCAAAGATAGTGGCTTTTTTATTTAAATTAGTCTGCAAAATCAAAATCGTCTTTTGTTTTTTCTTTAAATGCTTCAAATACCTTCTCAGCTTCTGCTTCGTCATCTAAGCTTACATAGCTCTCTTCGTCGCCTTCGCCTTCAATTCTAAATATTACTACTTCTCCTTTTTCAGCTTCCTCAACTGGTAGTAATACAACGTATTCGTTGCCATCAACTTCTACTACATCAAGAAATTCAAACTCGATTTCGTTTCCGTCTTCATCATTTAATATTATTTTATTGTCTAATTCATCGAATTCTCCTGATAAATTTAGTTCGTCGTTATTGTTTTCGTCCATAACAATCTCCTTTCTTCGCTTTTAATAAAGCATTAATTATTTTTATCTAGATACATCTGCAATATATACTGTGCAGATATAGTATCTACTATCTTCTTTTTTCTGTCTTTTCCTATAGATAGTTCTTGCATTGTCCTATGTGCTGAAACAGTTGTAAGCCTTTCATCAATTTTTATTACTTCCAGCTTAAATCTATTCTCTAGTTTCGTAATAAACTTGTCCGTTTTTTCAGCTCTAGGACCTTTACTAGAATTCATATTTAGAGGATAACCTATAACGATTTTTCCCACTTCATATTCAGTTATTATTTCGGCGATTCTATTTAATAACATTTTTTCATTATTACCATGTTCAATAGATTCAAGACCTTGAGCAGTTATACCAAGTAAATCTGATATCGCTATGCCAGTTCTTGCATCACCATAATCAATACTCATTATTCTAGTTTTCATTATTTACTCCAATATATTCTTTAACTAATTCTTCTAACAATTCATCTCTTTCTAATTGACGAATCAAGCTTCTTGAATCTTTATAACTTGTTATATAAGTTGGATCACCAGACAAAATATAACCAACGATTTGATTGATTGGATCATATCCTTTTTCAACTAAAGCTTCATAAACTTGTCTTAATATTTGTTTTGAATTACTTTTCTTTTCCTTTTCTACTTTAAAAAATATTGTATTCTCAGAATCCATTTACTTTCCTCCTTTTATCCAAAAAACTTCTTGGTTTTCATCATTGCATTTTTTGGATACACCTTACCAACAATTTCTTCGATAGCTTGAACGAAATCTGTTGAATAATTTTTATAATTAAAGTTGCCAGTCATTTTATGAAGAGATTCTACATACTTAGCATAGTTATTCAAATTATATGGTATCAAAGAATAATCTACTTTGCTAGGCATAAGTCCTGAATCAACGTAAGTTCCACCTGGATCATGATAGAAGTCTAATGCTCCAATTATTATTTTTGGGGTAATGCTTGTCTTAACAAATTTATTTATTATCAATTTTATTTTCTTCTTATCTAATCCTCTTGCATTTAGTTCTCTCAAGAACAAAGTAACATCTTGAATCTTCAAAATATCTAAATCTTGGATTAAATAAATCTCATCAGCTTGATCGAAATAATCTATTGGAGTTGTGAAATCCGCATCTACTATTGTTAAATTACAATTAGATTTTACAGTTTCTATTATCGCTTTATGCTTATAACCTCTTCTTTGATCTGAAACAGATCCTGCAACAGTAGTATATAACTTAAGGTTAGAATTCATTGTTTCAATATAATAATCCTCACCATCAGCTAATCTTTGCATACACTCTGCGGCTCTATTTTTTAATGCTTTTGATTCATCCGCATAAATATAATACAAACTCTTATCTCTAGTCATATCAATTACAGATGTAACAACCTTTGAAGATGCAATCGTGTGTGCTACTGCATTTGTTACGAAAGTAGTTCCAACTTTATTAGCACCTACAAAAACAACCATTTTTTTGTAATTTGGAAGCGGTGATGTTTGTACCGGAACTTCATTATTTGTATAATGTTGTGTTGCAGTCTTCGTATATTCATTTCTTAACTGTGTTTGAGCAGAAACAAGTTTTTCTTGTTCTTCTCTTAATTTTCTCTTCTCTTCCTCAAGTTTTTCTTGAGCCTCTCTAATCTTCTTTTGTTCCAAAGCAAGTTTTTCTTGCTCTTCCTTCATCCTTCTTTCTTGTTCTGAAATAACTGAACTTGAAACATTATTAACAACTTGATTAGTTGAAGGTGTTTGCACAAAGTTTGTGTTTGGAACATTTCTCTCTATTTCATGTGTAGTAACTCCAGTTGGAACAACTCCACTGTTAGTCGTAACATTTATTTTTGGTTGTACTGGATTTGCTTCTACTTTTTGCTCTACCATTTTTGGTGACACTTGATTTACTTCTACCTTTTGTTCAACTGCCTTTTGTGGCACTGGATTTACCTGTATATTAGGTTCAATCTTAACTTGAGGTTTTGGATTAACATTATTATTAATAACAATATCATCTTTTTTCTCTTGTTTTGGAATAACCGTAGCCACAGGTATACTATTTTTCTGTTCTTTTCTATCTGGTGCATTTGGATTTGGTTTTATCTCCATAAGTGTGCCAGGTGCAGCATTTGGTACATTAACAGCATTGTTAGCTTTAGGAACAAAACCTGCATTTGTTCTTGCTTCAGCCTCTGCTTTAGCTTTAGCAGCAAGCATCGCTTGTTCTCTTGCAACAGCTTCAGCCTTTACTTTAGCTTCTTGCTCAGCTTGTCTTCTTCTAGCCTCCGCTTCTGCTCTTGCTCTTGCTTCAAGTTCTGCTTGCTTTCTAGCTTCAATTTCAGCTCTTGCTTTATTTGCTAATTCTTCTTGTTTACGCGCCTCTGCTTCTGCAGCAGCAGCTCTTTCTCTAGCTTTTGCGTCTAATTCAGCTTGTCTTCTTGCCTTTGCTTCCGCTTCTGCTCTAGCAGCAGCTTCCGCCCTAGCTCTAGCCTCAAGCTCAGCTTGCTCTTTAGCTCTATTTTCTTCAGCCATTCTTTTGGCTTCTGCTTGTATATTAGCTCTCTTTTGCTCTTCAATATTGCTACTCAAATCAACCTTTCCAGAAGATTGCATTTCACTCATATCTATTTTTCCAACATTTTGAGCTGGATCTGCTTTATGTTTTTTGAATCCGCCAAACAATCCACCTTTTTTCTTAGGTTGTTCTTTTTGAACATTTGGAGCTTTAGAAGCATTACTTTGATTTACCACATTTACTTGTGATACATCCACTTGTGGAGCTAAATATTTATACCTATCAGCTTTGAATATTTCATCTTTTACTGCTTTTGGTAAATATTCAACTATGATTTTAAGTTGAACTCTACTATATTGCTCCGCTACTCTATCAAATGTTTCCAAAAACTTTTCAGGTTGATTTCTAATACCTTCATAGAAACTTAAAATACTTTTTACTTGATATTCATCCACCTCATTATCTCTAGTGATTGAATCTTCCGTTATTAATGATGTATCAATATTTAAATATTGTTTAGCTTCTCTTTTATTTTTTGGTTTTTTAATTATTTCGCAAAGTGGATTCATATTTCTGTCATCGCCAATAAGCAAATTATAAATACCAATACTGAAAAGTTTGCTTATGAAAGGATCACCTTTGCTTCTTCTATTTGTACAGATTAAAATAATCTCTGCATCTTGAGTCTCATCCGTAATTCTATCGATATAGTTGAAAATCATTCTATCAATTTGATCTAAATCTTTTGATCTATACTCCTCAAGATCTTCATTGATTACAATTCTATCGTATGTTTTATTGTTCTTTACCTCTTCAATTAAAGCTTTAAAGAAGAATACATTCTTATACTCTAAAACTTCTCCATATTTTTCATAATATTTGTCAGCTATATTCTTTGAAAGCTGATCTGTTCCCACTGCAAAAAGTACCTTCATATTAATCACCTTCCTGTTATTTTGCTAACTACTGCTTCATGAACACCTATCTTCCAGCAACCAATAAAGCATATAGTAAAGGTAGTACATTGAAAACAACCAAACCTATAGTAAATCCTACTATCCAGCCAAAACCTTGCTCTTTTTTATCAAGTTTTTTATTTCCCATAATCAAGAAATTAAACGCTCCAATTGTTATACCAATAAAACAAATTGGCAAGCTATAAAGTCTTACAACATCTAGAGCGAAAGCAACTTGACCAAGAAATTCATCATTATATTTATCAATATAATATGCTTTTTTTCTTTCTGTTTTAGTAACATTAGATAAAATTTTGTCACTAGCATCATTTAATTTAGCATCTTCTATTGATTCATTTGTATTATCTTCTGTTTTTCCGTTTGACAATTCTTGTTCTTCATTAGCCTCAATATTTCCTAAATCAACTAATTCTTCATTCGCAGTATTTCTTTCCACGTCAGATTCTGTAGCATTGTCTGTTCCTAATGTAAAGCTTCCAAACAACGTAAGTGTAACGAAAACAGTTAAAATCATTGCAATTCTTTTTATGTAATTTTTTTCCATATTTCCTCCTTTTTTAACCGAAGATAATCTTCCACCACATATGATACTACATTTTATGATATATTTCAACATGAATTTCTTCTTATTATTATAACATATTTACCCCAGTTTTAGCCACCTTTTTTACTTATTTCTAGCTTTTTTGAGGATTTTTACTATCTATGTTTTTACTTCTGTATACATTTTCTGTTTTTGAATAATTTCATTAAAATATTGCATAAAATTTTTCCTGTTTATTTCATACGGTATTGTTATTGAAATTTCGGTTAATATTTCATCATTTAAAGCAACCTGAATTTGACCAATTTTTTCTCCTTTTTGAAGTGGTGCAACCAAGTCATGCAATATTTCATAATTATATTCTATCGCATTTGCATCCCCTTTTCTCACTAATACTTTCTTATTCCCTCCGATTTTAACTTCATATTTATCATTCAATGACTTTTTCACTCTAATTTCAAAGCTTTTTTTCATATTTTCAAAGATATCTATCTCTTCAAACTCTTTATATCCATACGCAATTAACTGTATGGTTTCTGTTGTTCTTTGTTTTTTAGTATCACATCCTAAAACCATTGTAATAAGTTCTCTTTCGCCACTTGATATTGACGTTATTAGACATCTCCCAGCCTTACCTGTAAAACCCGTCTTTATTCCATTGACCGCATCATATATCGCTAACATTTCATTTGTTGTTCTTAATTCTTTTGTATAATTATCTATCTTTATACTGGCTGTACTTGTGTTTGAAATTTCTAAAAGATATGGAATTCCCATAAAGTACTTAGTAAATATTAATAAATCTTGAATTGTTGTATAGTGATCGTCTCTATCTAATCCATGTGGGGTCACGAAATTTGTATTTGTTGCGCCTAATTCTTTTGCTCTTTGATTCATCATTTCGCAAAAATTTTCCACACTTCCGCCTACATGTTCTGCTATCGCGATTGCCGCATCATTTCCTGATGACATGAGTAATCCTTTCATCAAATCACCCATTAAAACTTTATTACCTTTTCTTAAGTTTATTGTAGAACCTCCTATAGAAGCTGCTCTTTCACTGATTTCTACAACTTCATCCATGCTTGAATTTTCATATGCAACTATTGCTGTCAAAACTTTTGTTGTTGATGCGTTTGGCAACTTTGCATCTATATTTTTTTCATATAAAATTTTGTCATATGTCTTATCATAAAGTAATGCAGCTGATGCATTAATTTTAAGTTCTTGCACTTTACTCATCACTTCAATAATTTCCGCTTGTGTTAATATCTCTTCTTCATTTATGAACTCATTTAATTCTGTTGCATGAACTTTAACGTTAAATGAAATTATTAAAATCGTAAATATACCAAAGATTTTTATAATTTTTCTCATAAAATATCACCCCATGAAATTTTATGTTCTAGGTAAAGTTTTAGTACAAAGCTGTAACTTTCAGTTTCTATTTTCGTATGATATATAAACAATCTGTTTTATATATGATTGAAAGGGGTTTTACAAATGAATAATGAAATCTCGAATGATAGAAAAAAATTTTTAAAAGATAAAAAAATTTATAAATTTAAAGTTGTTTTTACACAAATTTTTATTGTTTTGTTTTTTATAGTTTTATGGGAAGTTCTTGCTAGACTTGAAATTATAAATCCTTTCATAACAAGTATGCCTTCAAGGATTTTAGATACTCTATGTAATTTTTCTTCTAATAATTTGTTATTGCATATCGGTGTAACTTGTTTTGAAACAATTATAGGATTTTTACTTGGAACTTTAATCGGAACGCTTATAGCCACGCTTCTTTGGTGGTCCAAGTTTGCATCCCGTGTTAGCGAGCCGTTTCTTATTATTTTACACGCGCTACCTAAAGTTGCGCTTGGTCCTATCATTATTGTTTGGGCGGGTGCTGGCACTCCTGCAATTATTGTTATGGCTCTTGCAATTTCTATTATTGTTACAATTTTGGAAATGTTAAATGGCTTTAATAACACTGATAAAAATCTACTTAAAATGGCACAAACTTTTGGGGCCTCTAAGTGGCAGATTTTTTCTAAAATTATTTTTCCATCTAACATTAAAACTCTAATTAGCGCTATGAAAGTCAATATTGGTCTTTCTCTTGTCGGTGTAATTTCTGGAGAATTCTTAGTTTCTAAAGCAGGTCTTGGATATTTAATTGTTTATGGTGGCCAGGTTTTCAAATTAGATTTAGTAATGACCAGCGTTATAATTCTTGGCTTTGCAGCTGCAATCTTATATTACTCTGTAGAATTACTCGAGAAGTTAATTAACAAATTTATTCTACATTCAAATTAATAAAATTTCGGGACACAAGGACGGGGCTTAACGGGGAGCTTTCAGCAAGAGGGACGCCCCTTTTTGCTAAAACATAATATTAAATAAGAATTTATATTACTTTTTATTTTAGCAAAAAGGGGCGTCCCTCTTGCTGAAAGCTCCCCGCTAAGCCCCGTCCCCGTGTCCCGAAATTTTTATTCACCTTTTATTATCTTCTTGCATATTCATATATAAATTACTTATTTAGGAGGTTTTATGAAAAGATTAACATACTCAATTATTTTAATCATTGCTGTAATTTTAGTTATCGCACTCGCTTTGATTGCTAGAGATGACCCAACTTTACCTACCGATGATGAAAATGCTACTTTAGATAAAATTACTATTAGTGAGGTTACTCATTCTGTATTTTATGCGCCTCAATATGTTGCAATTAATCTTGGTTTTTTTGAAGAAGAAGGTTTAGAGATTGAACTTATTAATGGTGGTGGTGCAGATAATGTCATGACTGCTGTGCTTTCTAATCAAGTGGATATTGGTTTTGCAGGTCCTGAAGCAGCAATATATGTATACAACGAAGGAAATTCAGATTACGCAGAGGTTTTTGCGCAACTTACAAAAAAGGATGGTTCAATGCTGGTTTCAAGAGATGCTCTTCCTGATTTCGAATGGTCCGATTTAATAGGAAAACATGTTCTTCCTGGTAGAACTGGTGGGGTTCCTTATATGACTTTTGAATATGTTTTGAAGGCTAATAATATTAATCCTCAAAGTGATTTGAATTTAGATACTTCAATTAGTTTTGATGCAATGACTAGTGCTTTCGTCGCAGGAACTGGTGATTTTGTAACTGTTTTTGAACCAACAGCATCTAGTTTAGAGCTGAACAATCAAGGTTATATTGTCGCTGCAGTTGGTGCCTATACTGACGACATTCCTTATACAGCATACTTTGCAAAGAAAAGCTATATTGAAGAAAATAGTGATATTATTGAAAAATTCACACGAGCAATTTACAAAGGTCAACAATGGGTAAACGAACACACTGCTAAAGAAATTGCAGAAGTAGTTCTTCCTTCTTTTCCAGACTCTGACGTAACACTTTTAGAAAGTTCTATTGAAAATTACAAATCAATTGATGTTTGGAATACTAATCCATATATGACAAAAGAATCTTTTGAAAAACTTCAGGAAGTAATGCTGGAAGCTGGAGAACTTGAAACTTTAGCACCATTTGAAACTATAGTAAACAATAGCTTTGCAGAGGATTTAGAATAAAAAATTTTTTGAAATTGGGACGGTTCCTTTTTCCAAAATACAAACAATTTAAGCCAACGAAAAAGTATTGTTTTTTGTCGCCGAGTTCTCATTTTCATTGCATCGTGTTTGCAATGAATAATGAGTTGTCTGAGGCTTAAAAACAATACTTTTTTCGTTGGCTCGCACTAAATTTGGAAAAAGGAACCGTCCCAATTTCCAAATTTTATTTATTTTTTAAATTCGTAAATAATGGATTGAACATTTCTTTATATAATGTTCTGTCTTCATTTAACATTGTTGCACTTACTAATCTATATGGTTCAAGATTTTTAGTCATATATTCTTTTGATAAATTTGAATATGCATTCTTAAATTCTTCGTATCTTTCAAGTACCATTTCACTGTTATATAATTCCCAATCTTCGTTCATACAGATTTTTTCCATAGCACTTGTATACATTTTTACAAAATTAAAGTTAGATGCATCAATTGTTTCGGGATAATTTTGAAGTATAAATTTATGTTGCGCATAGTATGCATTCATTGAGTCAATAATCTTTTTGGTGTTAAATGAAGCTGTTGTCGCACCTACTCTGTTTATTTGATAAAAATATAGTTTTTCATTAGTATAGGCAATTTTTTCTGCTCCAGCAATTACTTTATAAACAAGAGCAACATCTTCATAATAAACTTTGTCTGCAAATCTGTGACCTTCAAAAAGCTCTTTTTTGAATAATTTTAATGCCACATAATTTCCAACTTCAGAATTCAATATCATTAAATTTAAAGCTTCTGCAGGTGTTATAGTTTTCTCGAAAAGTTCTTCTTTTTTTCTTTGTTTTAACTCTATGTTAGGATATTGCTCAAATTCTTCTGTGCTTATAGTTTGCAATTCACAAAAAGAAATATCTGCATCATGTTTTTTTATTAAATTGTATAAAACTTCATATTCTCTTTCATTCAAAATATCATCGCTGTCTGCAAATGCAATATAGCTACCAGTAGCAATATCTAGCGCATAGTTTCTTGCGCTTGAACAACCTCCATTTGGTTTATGAATAGCAAGTATTCTTGAATCTTTTTTTGCATATTCATCAATGATTTTTCCTGAATTGTCAGTACTTCCATCATCTACTAATATAATCTCAAGGTTCTTGTATGTTTGATTTATAATGCTTTCAATACATTTCGGTAAATATTTTTCAACGTTATATATAGGAACTACTACACTTATTTTTTCCATATAGATTCCTCCTATTTATTACTTAACATTCTTGTATACATCTCTGCTTGTGGTTTTGACATTTTTTCTTTTATTTCACTTGGCATGAATGTTCTAACTTCAGCAATTACTTTACAAATATCTATTACATCTCTGTAATCGCCATCAATTATTTTGTCAATTATTAATCCTAGTGATTCTTGACATGCAGGAACGTCTAGTTCTTTACTTAATTTATAGAACCATCTCATTTTTGACAAAACTTCTATCTTTTCCTCTTCTGACATAAGTTGTGAATCAATGAATTTATAAAGCATATATGTCATGCTCTTTGCGTAGAAGAATCTGTAGAATCCTAATTCATCATTTGCCTTGAAGTTTTCGTATATGATTTTATATGCAGCACTTATTCCATTGAAATATTTTGGCGTACAATTCATTGATATTGAAGTACCTGCACCTCTTTGTCTGTAACAATAAACCATATTAGGTATGTAATAAACTTTGCTTGATTTCATAAAGCAATATGTTGTAAATATTGCATCTTCAGCTGGTAAACCAATTTCAAATTTCAAGTTAAGACTTCTTATGAAATTAAGATCGTAAATTTTGTTCCAAACACCTGAATTCATGATAAAAAATGAATCTTCGTAGTCCTTTATGCTCAACTTAAAACTTTTATATTTTTCGTTATTAAATACAGGTTTTTCCCAAAGATTTCCCTCTTCATCACAGTTTATGTAGTTTCCTATTACGTAATCTGCATTTTCTTTTTCGATTTTTTCTTCTAAAACCTTACAAGCTTCTGGCATCATTAAATCGTCAGAATCAATAAACATTATATAGTCGCCCGTCGCTGCATCCATACCAACATTTCTAGCATCTGATAATCCACCATTTGGTTTATGAATAACTTTTATTCTTCCATCTTTTTTTGCATATTCATCAGCAATTTTTCCTGAATTATCTGGTGTTCCATCATCTACTAATATGATTTCTAGATTCATATAACTTTGATTTTGAATGCTCTCAATACATGCTGGTAAATACTTTTCTACATTGTAAATAGGTACTATTACGCTTATTTTTTTCTTTTCAAACATTTTATTCTCTCCTTTTCTTTTGGACGATTGAAATATAATAGTTAATCCTTACCACTATATTTAATTTTTGGAGAAATATGTTGCTTAAATAAAAATGGTCACAGGGATACCCTATGACCTATGATTTCCCCTCTTAATTGCTTACCAAGTTAGCTGTCGGGTTAGGAATAAAAGGTTTCCTTCATTTTCATGATACACCCCAAAATTGGTTCCTCGGCTTCTATTGCTAGAATTCAGCGTTTTTATTCACTTTCGTCCTTAATACGTTCTACATTTTATCACATTTTCCATTATTTTTCAACAAATTATGTAAAATAATGTTATTTTATATCTTTTCCCACCTCTATTTCTACATTTCCAACCATGAATTTATAGCCATTTTTAAATATTTCTGATTCATTTTTAGATTCTAAAATATCTCTTGATGAAACATAATAACCATCTTTTGCTTCAAATGGTGGCCAAACAAAAACCTTTCCTTCATTTGTAACGTAATAAGAAGCATTTACATTCTTACCATTTTCATTTTTCACACTTACTACAGGTAGTGGCATTTCCAACACATCTTCTGCATATTGTTCATTAATTTTTGTACATTTTAAAGCTTTTGCTTCATTTACTGGAAGATATTTTTCATTAGCATATTCTCCGCCTTTAGCTACATAATTATAAACTTGTTCATATGAAACATTCTTTCCTAATGCTCTTTCATTGCCATATTTACTCACACTCGCAACATCAAATCCCATTTGAACATCTGAAACACCAACAGCAAACGAAGCAAATTTTGCATTTTCTATTGTTGTGTTACTAGTACTTTGAAACTCTTCAACGTCTTTTTCTGCTGGCATTTTTATTGTTACAGTCTT
Organism: Clostridia bacterium; assembly: GCA_017462965.1. GTDB lineage: Bacteria > Bacillota > Clostridia > TANB77 > UBA1234 > UBA1234. Next base: position 96,079 of record JAFTQC010000054.1, read on the forward strand.
ATTTGCACTTGTTAGAGTCGCTTTAGTAGTCATATCTATTACAAGCTTTTCAGTACCATATTCAATATCTCCATTCAAATTCAATGAAGCTTCTGTACTCATATTATCCTTAAATTTCATTGTATATTTTAATTTAGCTTCTTTTACGATTTGCTCTGGTAAAAGTGTTCCTGCACCTATTGCCTCGCAAATTTCATTTATATCTTTTGCTGTTATTTCGTATGTATAAGTTTTTGTTGTTCTTCCGCTTACTGTAAAATAATCGTCATTTACAAATAAACAGAATAATCTTGTTAATAATTTTGTATTTTCATATGTATTTAAATTTATATTCACATAATCAAATAATTTATTTACAATATCCTCTAGTTCTACTTTTTCTGCAGTTTCAAGAGAATCCATATTTATCATTTCTTTAATTTCTTCTTCATTAGCAAGAGCTTCTTTTAGCCATTTCTTTCCGATTTGTTCTTCTAATAAAGATGATTTTAAGTAATATACAAAGTTTTTCATGTCAAAAATTGCTGATAATGTGATTTTTTCAAATCCTTCTGATTTCATCTCATCAAAAACTATACCCTTACCTGTAAGTTTTGAATCAATATCTACACCTACTGCATCTTCATTTACCTTTGTTGTTCCTGTTAAAACCAATTTCAGATTTGAATTAACGCTTTTGTCTTCTGTATTTGTATATTTTAGATTTCCATTTACACTTAATTTAGTTTCTGATGTTTTTGGCGTTTCATAATCAGCACTAATTAATTCATAAAATATTGGTGCTTCTTCTTTAACTACATCTAATACAAAACTTGGATCTATTATTATTACTGTTTGTGTATCTTCATCCCAGCCTACTTTTAGTCCAAGAGTTTCAGAAACAAATCTTACTGGCACTAAAGTTCTTCCATCTATTACTACAGGAACTGAATCTAATGGAACTTCTTCTGTTACATCTTCTTTTGTAACTTTTGCTATATTATTATTAATTTGTAGTTCTATAGCCATATCTTCTTTTGTAGCATAGGCTGTGCTTGTTTCATTATTCCAATCAACAGTGGCATCATAAAGTTCAAATATTTTTCTAAGTGGTACCATTGTTCTACCATTAATTAATTGTGGTGTTACTTTTCCCTTATCATCTTGGAAATCAATTTTTTCATCATTTAATAATACTGTAATTTCTCTTTCTGTTGTTGGTCTTGGAGATATTAATATTGGTCTCCTTTCTTTATACACCTCTGATATTGGCATTGTACTATAGTCATAAGCACTTGTTGCTACATCTGTAGCAAATACTGGCATTGCTGTAGAAAATACAGTTGTTACCGCCATTATTAATGAAACTACTTTTGATTTTTTCATAAAATATCCTCCTTTTATTTTGCTATTTTTACATCATAAACAACTTTTTCATTATAGTCGTTTAATAATTCTACTTTCATGCTTAAATCTATTGAACCTGAAATTTCACTTAAATTCATTGTAACATTTATAGTTGGATAATCATATATTAATTCATCATTTTTTACATCATAATTAAAAATTAATTTATTAATAATGTTATATGCCATAAGTACATCATCTTTAAATACAACATTATCAAAATTAGTAATGTCAATATATTTTCCTGCAACTAGTGCTTGTGTGTTTTTTAATTTTATTGTTGATGCTGATGTCGAATTTGAATATGAAAACGAATTTAGAAGTGTATCAAATTCTCTTTTCATATTTGCAAAAGTTGAAACGTTTATAGAATTTTCGTCTATACCAATCAAAGCTCTAATAGTATCTCCTATATCCTCATTATATTTACCTGCTAATTCAAGATTTTTATAAGTATCACTCTTTGATTTCAACATTTTATTTAATACTGAAGAAGTCGTCGAGTAACTAACTTCATCTTCTTTATAATTCACTTTTAAATCAATAGTTCCCCACCCTTCTGAAACTATTTCCTTAAATAATTCTGATGTTCCATTGAAATCAACTAATATTTCTTTTTCATTTTCTGAATTTCTAAATATCGTCGAATACACATTTGATGTATTATTATTAGCTCCATTGCTTAAATCATAATAATTTCTGCTAATATTTAATCTATATATTGACGAATCATCTTTTTCCATTAATTTATATAATAATGGTGATTTTTTATTTATTTCATTTTCAAAATAATCATAATCGATTATGATTGCTGTTTGATTCGCATTATCCCACGCAACTTGTTTTCCTAAACTTTCAGAAATAAATCTAAGTGGAACAAGGGTCCTCCAGTTTATTAATACTGGCTTTGAATCTAATGCAACTTTTCTTGTAACGCCTTTTTCAGTAACCTCTGCAATCGGATTATCTATTTGTAATTTAATAGATATATCATCTTTTGTAGCAAAAGCTGTACTTGTCGCATCATCCCAATCAACAGTAGCTCCTAAAAGTTCAAATATCTTTCTAAGCGGAACCATCGTTCTATCATTAATAATTTGTGCATCAACTCTCTGATCATTTGAATCAGTAAAATTAATGATTTCTCCGTTCAATTGAACACTAACATTTCCAGCAAATGTTACAGTTGAAATTGACAATATTGCCATCAATGTCAATAAAAATTTTTTCATTTGCAAACCTCCTTTTTCTTTAAGTCTTTTTAGAAGTGACTTAAACTTCTTTCTGCTAAATATTGATATTTTTCAACTTTGTTTTTAATTTTTCTATCGCAATTTAAAATTCCAAAATTCGCATTCATTGGTTGAAAATCTTTATTTGGTGTTGAAATATATTTTGAAAGAGCTCCTATTATTGTTTCTTCTGAAAATGTGATCTTTTCTTCATTATTTAATTTTGCAATTGCATTTACCGCCGCAACATAACCAGAAGCTATAGATTCAACATATCCTTCCACTCCAGATATTTGACCTGCAAAATAAATATTTGTTCCTTTCAAATTATACGTTTCATCTAAAAGTTCACTTGAATTTATATACGTATTTCTGTGCATCACACCATACTTCACAAATTCAGCATTTTCAAGAGCCGGTATCATTTTAAACACTCTTGCTTGCTCCCCAAATTTTAGATTAGTTTGGAATCCAACTAAATTATACATTGTATCTTCTTTGTTGTCTTGTCTAAGTTGAACAACTGCATAATATTTTTTATCAAATCCAACCGGCTTTAGTGGACCATATGTAAGCGTTTGTGAACCTCTTCTTGCCATTTCTTCAATTGGCATACAGCCTTCAAAAAGATTTCCTTTTTCAAATTCATGTTTATTCACAATTTCAGCATTTATAAGTTCATTATAAAAAGCTTCGTATTCTTCTTTTGTCATTGGACAATTTATATAATCACTTTCGCCCTTACCATATCTATCAGCAGTAAAAGCCTTTTCCATATTTATAGATTCTTTTGTAACTATTGGCGCTGCCGCATCATAAAAAAACAATCTGTCTTTCCCTGTAAGCCTTGCAATTTCTTCTGATAGTGCATCTGAAGTCAAAGGCCCTGTAGCAATTATCGTTACCTGATTATCATCAATTTTAGAAACCTCTTCATTGATTATTTCAATATTTTCACATTCTTGTATTTTTCTTGTCACAAGTTCTGCAAACTTTTCTCTATCAACAGCTAAAGCTTGGCCAGCAGGAACTTTAGTTTCATCAGCACATCTTATTAACAAAGAATCTAATCTTCTAAGCTCTTCCTTCAAAAGTCCACAAGCATTTGTAATGTTGTTTGATTTTAAAGAATTACTACAAACTATTTCTGCTAGATTTTTATTTGAATGAGCTGGTGAAAACTTCTTTGGTTTCATTTCATACAACTTAACCTTGTAACCTCTTTTTGCAATTTGATACGCTGCTTCAGATCCCGCAAGGCCTCCACCTATTATTACTATTTCTTTCATTCACTCTACTCCTTATCTAAAAAAAGGACAAAGGGACGGGGCTTTTGTCCTTTTTTAATTTCTTCCATTTTTATTATTTATTTTAACTAATGTTCCGCACTTCAAACATACAATCTTGTTTTTAGACATTATTTCTCCACATTTTTCACAACGAATTTCATCTGGTTTTAGCTCTTGTTCTTCTTGTATTTCTTGTTTTATTTCTATTTTGTTTTCATCTTCAAAACTTTCAATACTATTTTCAGTTTCTAAAACAATTTCATTCGTTTTATTTGTATTATCCTTTTCTTTAACTATCTTCTTAAAATCCTTGATTTTAACCTTTTTTACAGGCATTATTTCATCATATTCATCAAACAAATCCTCAACTTGATCTTCATTTTTTTCCTCTTTTTCTTCTAGCTCACGAAAATACTCATCATATATTAGATAATCTTCTTCTACAAGCTTAATATCTGATGGATATTTTCTACTTTTTATACGCTTTACAATCGTAAAGCTATATAAAATAGCTCCTAGTTCAACAAAATATATCAACGAGAAGTTCATAAGAACCGATATAACAAGTATTGTCAATCTTGTCTTTCTGATTTGCTGATACATATAGTTGTATGGTTTATCATTATTTATACTCAAATATTTCGCTAGAGGTTCGACAACGAACTTTTGAGTATATCTATTTATCAATAGCAAAGCAATTATTAATCCCAGTGGTCCAAATATACTAAAAATTCCACCAAGTATCATTTTAAAAATATACATATTTATCCCTCTTTATAAAATACATTTATCTTTTCAGTGTTTCTAGCATAAATTTTATTACCTCATTTGTCTTGTCTGTTTCATTATATTTTTGTTTTTCTTCCTTTGTTAAATCCACTAAATACTTATTAAATTCCGAAATTATGTTTATTGAATCTAAAGGATATCCAGGATTTCTATTTGGTGAAGGCGTGTCCACTAAATAAAAATGTTCTTTTGACCATGTAAATTCTTTCGCTTCTTTTCCATCATATATAACCATTCCATAAACCCATTTTGCAGGAACTTTTCCACCGTATTTTTTTACTAAATCCACATAATATTCTATCATTTCATCATCGTTTAACTCTCGTCCATTTACCCTTCTTACATGAGTTCCCGGTTGTTCTTCATCCGAAATTCCTTCAATGAATAAATTGTTGTCCATTCCTATTGTTGGTATCTTTGCAACATCATAATACGATTTTGCTTTTATATATGCATTTTCAATTGCAGTATTCCCAGATTCATCAACATCAATATTTATTTCTAAATCTTTTATTGTTATTAACTCTATTCCGTTTTCCTTTAGTGCTTCTGCAAATTTCTTTACTTTTGCAGGGTTTCCAGTAGCAAATAATACTTTCATTTTTTCACCTTCTATTTTTATTCTCTTATAACGGGAATTATATCATTCATTTTAAATTATTGATAGATGCTCGAGTAATATTTTAGTACCCATTATTATTAATATAAATCCACCAAATAATTCTGCTTTTTTTCCATATTTATTACCAAATTTATTTCCAATTTTTACTCCTACCATCGATAAAACAAATGTTATTATGCCAATCATCAAAGCAGCTATCCAAATATTCACTTGTAAAAACGCAAATGTTACACCTACTGTTAATGCGTCTATACTTGTTGCAACAGCAAGTGTTATCATCGTTTTTACATCTAGTTTGTCGTTCGTATCATTTTCACACTTACAAAATGCTTCTTTTATCATGTTGGCTCCAATAAATCCAAGCAAGAAAAAAGCTATCCAATGATCTACTCGAGAAACTGTTTTTTCAAATGAAATCCCCAAAAAATATCCTATAATTGGCATCATTCCTTGAAAAGCTCCAAAATATGCTCCAACCTTTATAGCATTTTTCACTTCTAGTTTGGGAATAGATAATCCTTTACAAACAGCCACCGCAAATGCATCCATTGCAAGGCCTATAGCAATTAAGATTATTCCTATTAAATTCATTTTTTCTCCTATCTAAAAAAGCACCTTGTCTTATTTTTCAAGGTGCTTATATTTGTAATAAATTTTATTCTATTGTAGTTTTCCAAAGGCCATGTTTGTTGCAGTATGCGTATAATGTAGCTCCTTTTTCATATGGAAGTCTTGTCTGTGTAGATTGTTCTGGGAATAATCTAACTCTAGTTGTTTTGTTATCAGAAACTTCAGCAATCCACATTATATAATGATCTTTTTCCATTGGATGCTCAACTTCTCCTACTTTAACAACAATTTCATCTTCAACTCTTTCATATACTGGAACATGTTTTTCCACAGCCGCATCTTCAGTATTAGCTTCTAAAAGTTGCATTTCTTGGCCGCAACATCTTAATGCAGCAGGATTTCCATGAATTAATCCAATAACATTTCCGCAAGTTTTACATACATAAAATCTAACATTTTTCTCCATAATAAAATCTCCTCTTCTTTAATTATTTATTTAAATTTTTTCAAAATCAGATTTTGGTCTACCACAAATTGGGCATTTCCAATCATCAGGAAGTTCATCAAATTTAGTAGATGACTTATTTTCATCATGAATATATCCACAAATCTTACATTTATATTGATTTTTTTCTTCCATCACATTTTCCTCCTCTTTCTCCTCAACATATGTTGGCGCTTCTTTTGGCGCGCTTCCTTTTATTACCTTATGATAATATGAATATGTCATAGGTTCATTATTAGAAGTCTTTTCTGCATCTATTACTCTTGCTAAAAAAATATCATGAGTTTCAGCATCAACAACATCTATTAACTCACAAATTGCATATCCACAAATTTCTTCGCTTAGCACAGGTACTTCATCTATCATTCTATAAATCACATTTTCATATTTATTATTATCCCTCGATGACGTAAATCCAAATGTTCCAATAACTTTAGAATCTGTTTTTTCAGATAATATTGACACACTAAATTTTTTATTTTTCTTTATCGTTTCATTAGTAAAACTTTTTTTATTTATACTTACTGAAATTATTGGATTTTCAGCAGTTATTTGTGTAACAGTATTTACAAAACATCCAACATTTTTATCATCATTTTTAGTCCCAATAACATACATTCCATATGTCATATCCATCAAAGCATTAACATTCATAAACGTACTCCCTTCCCAGATTTAGCATACTTAAAAGTTATCATACATTATGCAAAAATTCAATAAATTTTTTAGCAGGGGGACGCCCCTTTTTGTGAAAACTTTTATCAAAAAGGGCTGTCCCTCTTGATAATTTTGTGATACAATTTTTGGTAGAGGTTCTGGTATGAACTCTTCGCTTTTGCGAATAAAAATGGGAGGTTTTATGAAATCGCGATTTATTTTTAAAAATAGGAAAATTAGATTTAGAGAAGCTGATTACGTAGAAAAACATTATATTAGAGATGGAAAAGCTATAATTCCAATAAGACTAAATTCCATAAGTGAACTTTATATGAAACATGATTTTAAGGATTTAGATTTATCTGATGAAGTTTCTGCTTATATTGAAGAAATCGCATATATTATTCCTTTGAAATATCCTATAGTTCTTGAACTTCATTGTCCTGAAATTTCAGAGGAGGAACAGCAAAGAATTAAAAAGGTTATTAAAAATAATTATGGTATGGATATTGATGACAGAGATTATGATGTTAGAGTTACAAATCAAAAATGTATATTTTTGTTTATATTAGGAACTATCTTATTACTTGCCGCCTTTGCAATAGAAGGAAAGCTTTCTGAGTTCATTGAAGAATTTCTTTATATTGCTGGATGGGTTGCTATTTGGGAGATGTGCGAAAACTTACTTCTTGATAATGCAAAAAAAAGAACTGAACGATTGAATAAACTTCAACTTTATGATAGTGAAGTAACTTTTGTTTTTGATAGATAATTTTCAAAAAATGGACAAGAGAACCGTCCCCTTGTCCATTTTTTTATTTTTCTAAAACTATTACTGGCACTTCCATTTCTTCCTTTGTTATTCCGCAGTGTGTTGATTTCTTTACTTTCTTACCTTCTGCTAAAAATGTTTCTAATCGTATTATGCTACTTGATGTTGATAGTGCAATGTAATTTCCTATGAAATCGTCTGTTTTAGGATGTTTTTCACCAAATCCTAATAAATTTTTAGATAAAAATTCTTCTCTACTCATTAGCCAAAATTCATTTTTGAAATGGCTGTTAAATCTTTCTACAAATGCATCTTTCATTTCTTCCTTTACCCAAAATGCAACTGTTCTTGATTCGAGTGATGGTGGTGTTATTAAACATTCTAAAATTTCAGGATAATCCAAAAGTGTGTATGCTTTTTCTATATTTTTATGCCCATGATCTGCAGATATTATTATGATTGAATTCTCTTCTAGTTCTTCTGAAAATCTCTTAATTTTTTCTTCTGTTTCTAGAAGATAATCCTTTGCTTCAATTGAATCTGTTCCATACTTGTGAAGTATGCTATCAGGATTATCACAATAAGCCATTATAAAATTATCGTTTGGAAGTGAAGTAAGTATTTTTAAAGAATCTATCACTTCATCAATATCATTAGCTTTTATACTGTTTTTTGCCCTTCTTTCTGAATACTCCGGCATTACCTCAAAAACATTTGTATTAGGAGATGCTTCCTCTATTTGATCAAAAATTGTTTTGTAATTTACGATATTTTCAAACACATTCATTCTGGCATCTTCTAAAGATTCTCCTTTATACGATTCTCTGTGCTTCAACATATCTACAGCTCTTCCATATTCTTTGAAATACTGGGACCATGCAATCCAGCCTGTTTCATAAGGTGGCTTTCCTGCATAATACGTAGTAAGCGCCGCTGTAGTTGTTGACGGATATACGGAAGTTATCACATCAATTTTATTTCTATTCAAAAAACCATTTGGAGATATGTTATTTAAGATATGCTCCCCCATTCCATCTAAAATCAATAAAATTACGTTTTTATACCTTTTTTCTAACTTGCTATCTAACAACTTAGAAGAATTATGCTTTGTTTCAACATTATAATATTTTAGAATTGATGTAACTGTATTTAGTATGCAATGTTTATAATCAGGCATTACAAGATTTTTTTCATCAACGTTCATAGTATTCAACCACCGTTTCTATTAAAATTCAATTTTATCTATTATTTTTTCATCGATATCTTTCAAAACTATTTGATTGTCTTCAATTATCAAAAAACTATTTGGCGTATCATTTTTTGGAAGCGATATTGATCCCGCATTTACACAAATTATGCCGTCTTTTTTCTTAATAAATCCTGTATGAAAATGTCCATATACAAGCACATCAACGTGTTCTGAAGGCAAGTTATCAATATTAAATTTATGCCCATGCGTAAAAAAGAATTTTTTATTCGATATATCAATTGTAACATTTGTATTAAATTCAAAATTAGAAATCATTTCATCAACTTCTGCATCACAATTTCCTTTTATACATATAATTCTATCCTTCAATGAATTCAAAATTTCAGCAACTTTCATTGGGCCATATTCTTTTGGAAGAGAATTTCTAGGACCATGATAATACAAATCACCAAGCAAAATTATTTTATCTGGATTTTCTTTTTCTACTAATTCATTAATTTTATTAGCATAAAATTCAGAACCATGAATATCTGAAAAAATAATATATTTCATAAACTTTCCTCACTTTCTTTTTATAATGATTTTAACACATTTATTTCGTTTGGAAAATTGGAAAAAGGAACCGTCCCAATTTCAAAATAAAAAAAGGACAAAAGCCCCGTCCCTTTGTCCTTTTTTCAAATTTATTTATTTTTCTCCCAAATATTTCTTACTAGTTTTAATGATAGTGTTGATAATGTGAAGCCGATTACTGGTACTAGTGAACTTAGCCATACATTATTGATTTTGTTTATTAGGTGTGAGTATATTACAACAACAATGTATGTAAGCACGCAAATGCAAAGTTTCCTTGTTAGGCTTGTTTCCCACGCTTTGTCTAATTCAACTTTTTTGTTTCTTTCTTTAATTTTTAATAGTTCTTCTTCTAATTCTTTTAATTCCATTTCTTTTACCTCTCCTTTTTTATTTTCAAAAGTATTATATCACATAGAATTCTATTTTGCTACATTTTATGTAAATTAAATTTCCTTATCTTTACAATTATTTTAATTTATGATATTATGTAAAGTGTATAGGTGTGCTATACGGTTCCCATATTCAATCTCTACTTTCCGAGATAAAATCTCTGGGAACACTAGACTCAAGCGACTTTCGAAAGGAGTATTAACCTGTGAGCAAGAAGAAGTCCAAGCTGCCCCGGTACTACAAGGAGTCCCCTGAAGCTCGTGCTGAGCGTGTACGTGAGGAGGCCGGTCGGTATAAAAGCCGAATCGTAGAGCCCAAGACGCGCTACAATCGCCAGCGAGCGAACAACAAGAAGAACTTCGAGGAGTGATTTAATGCAGAAAAAATCTTCACCAGCTCTGATGGTGTCATTGAAGACGTCGATGCCTGGCTTGAGAAAAATCAGGAGAATAATCCTGATTAACTACGAAAAACCTCTCTTGTTCCTGCATAAGGACTTGAGGGGTTTTCGCCTTTGTTTTTTGTAGTATCATACGATACGAATTTTCGTATATTTATCTATTTTCGCTAACAATTCTATCATTTTTTCTCTTGGAAGAGCTATGCATCCTGCAGTTTGACTTCCATTGCTGCAATGAATAAAAATCGCACTTCCCTTCCCTGGAATGTTTTCAGGGTTTGTTTTTATTTCTAATGCAAATTCGTATTGAACTTTATAATCTATCAAATGCTCTGCGCTTTTCCAATCTATATCTACCTTTGTAATATCCACAAGTTGGTTATAATACTTGGAACTAGAATCATCGACCCAATACAAATTTTCGTTTATTTTTACATATTCTAATGAATCACCTAATTTGATTTTTTCCCTATCATACATACCAAAAACTATTCCAATTCCAAATTCACCAAGCGGAGTTTTACCATCTCCCTCTCTTTTTTCTCTTGTAACTCCATTTCTGCCAATTATAGCTTCTGCTTCCAATTGTATCTCATTTATCTTTTCATCAGATGACATCTCAACAAATTTTAAAATAGCCGGATTTTCATTCGTATCAATGCTAATCACATTTTTCACTAATTATCCTCCTTGTTGAAATTTTTCACAAAAAGGGACGTCCCTCTTACTAAATTAGTTTAAATATTTTCTCGTAATCATTTGGATTTGGAACCATATCATCACTGTTTTTAACAAGATTTTCTACATCCATGTAGTATACTAATTTTGCCTCTTCAAGTTCTTCTTCTTGAATTTTCACATCATCTATTTTCACATTTTTTCTTGCCAAAAACACATCAAAGAATATTCTTTCTATGTAATCTTCACTAATTATTAATTCTTCTTGTATTGTATATAAATATTCCAAGTTCTCTTTTTTAACAGATATACCAAGTTCTTCATTAATTTCTCTTATACAAGCTTCTTCTGAGGTTTCTCCGGCTCTTACATGTCCTTTTACAAAAATGCTCCATAGATTAGCGTAAACTTTTTTATTTTTACTTCGTCTTTGCATTATTATTTCTTTCTTATCATTAACTATGCAAACCGCTATTGCTCTATGATAATTTCCCGCTTTTTTTATTTCAGATTTTGGTTTTATTTCTCCAGTCTTATTTCCATTACAATCCAAAACTTCTATCAATTCTTCCAAAATTCTACCTCCATGTATCTCCATTTATATGTTTTGTAAGTGCCATAATGAATGCATTTTTTGTTAAATCAATTCTTGTAATTTCCTTGTGGGTTAATATACTTATGCCACCTTTTCCTTTGCCTGATTCATCCATGCCAAAAATTTTGTCCATGACTTTTCCAAGTTCTGTAGCTTTTATTTCATCCATATATTTTTCTGGAATTGGGAAACCTTGGCTAGTTCCGGTGCTTTGCACACCATCGGCGCTTTCAACTACTACCACATTTATATCTATCCACTCTTCCAAATAATTTGTAATTCCAGCCTCACTTGAAACATAAAAATCTGCTTTTATATTATTTTGAATTGCATATTCTTTTAAATTTTTAACTCTATTTTTTGCACCTTTGATTATTTCTTCGTTTAAAGGTTGGTCACTAACTTCTGAACTTACCGCAACTCCTTCAATTTCAACATTATCAAAATACTTTTCAAAAGCTTGTTTTGCACCTTCTAATTTCCCTGGATTTTTTGTTCCCATCAATACTTTCATTATTTTCACTACTCCTTATTTATCAAATAATAATTTTATAGCTCCATATTGTTTTTCAACTATTTCTTTTCCTTTTGGTGACAGTTTATTATAACTTCTTTCCAATTTATTTTTTACAAATTCCGCGCCTTCATTTATTGGCAATTGTTTTTCTTTATACACCATACTAAAAAGTGATGGAATACTTGAAAAGTGTGCCATTGCGTCTGCATCAGCGATACATATTTCTTCTGGTGTATTTTTTTCCACTAAACGGCTTCCTCTATGATTTAAAATGCATTTTTTTATTGATTCAATTCTCTCTTCTGGATAATTCTCGTTTTTTAGTAATTCTTCGGCAATTGATGCCCCAATTATGTGATGTTCTTCTACATAATCCTTATTTGTAACGCTTGCGATATCGTGAAGCAATGCTGCAAGCGCCACTATCTCTTTATCTGCGCCATAATTCTCTGCATTTTCTTTAGCTAATTTATAAACCAATTCTATATGATGTTCCCATGCACCGATTCCAAAAGCATTGTTTGTACTTAAACATCTATTTTTTACTTCTTCATATATTTTATTTTCAATTGTATCCATTGTTTCCACCTTTTTCACGTTTATTACGCTTCCATTATAATGCCATATCTTTGCAAAATCTAGCCTAAAAATGCGTGCCTCAAGAATATTTTTTCTTATTTTGCAAATATTATTTAAAAGTCGATTTATTTTGACATTTATTTTTTAGAGGTGAGTTTAATTATGAGTGATAAAAAAAGAAAAGTTGATAATCTTGTGAATTTGGTCGAAAATCACATAAGAACTGAAAGACATTTAGAGCAATATTCTAATATTGGCGATCCGAAATATAGAGATATGGCTAGAGAGAAACAAAACGTTAGAGAAGAACAAATTAATGTATTAAAAAATCAACTTACGAATGAACATCCAAAGATTTCTCCAAGCGAACATCTTGAAAATTTAAAAGAAAGTTATGAGAGAAATACGAATTATTTACAAAATAATATGGGAAATTTATCTTATGAGCAAATTAGCAATATGGCTACAAAGCAGAAAAATCAAAGAAGACAAATGGAGCAACTTTCAAAAGATGTGGATGAATCTGGAAAATATACAAAGCTTTAAAATATGAACATTAAAAAGGAGGAGTCATTTGGACTCCTCCGGCAAGTCATATGCAATTATTCTTGCACCGACTTTGTTTCGAAACACCTTCACCGTGCCAATTTTGTGGTCTGTGTAGAGTGCACGAGCCGACTTCAAGTATGTCACCCGTTCTTTGACTGCAGCCTCAAAATACCTCGAGTTCGCATAGCTCTCATACTTAAGGAATTCATTGTGTACAACTTTTCCTCGCTTATGGTTCCGACTCATGTTGCTACCCTCCTCAATGTTTCTTGCTAGAAAAATTTACATAATGATTATAAATTCATATTATATCTTTGTCAACACTAGAAAAATGGACAAAGGGACGGGGCTTTTGTCCATTTTTAATTATTTAAAATTTCATCAGCCAAACTTTTTAATTCTTGTATGTTTTCATCCTTTAATGTTGTTCTTATAGTTACTTTCGAATCAGCAATTTGTAAGTTTTTCATTCCGTCAAGTATTTCTAGCATAACTCTTGCAGCCGATGGTGCCCATGTACCATTTTCGATAATTCCAATTTTTCTGTTTTGATAGTTTTTGCTTTTTAGTAATCTTAAGAATTGATCCATTGGCGTAAATAATCCTCCATCATAACTTGAGGCTGCTAAAATTACTTTGTCGTATCTAAAAGCATCTTCAACCGCTTCAGCCATATCTTCTCGACACAAATCTGTAATTGCAACTTTTTTTGCACCTTTTTCTTTTAGAATTTCCGCTAATTTTTCTGCTGCTATCTTTGTGTTTCCATGTATTGAAGCATGTGCTATAAAAACACCATCATCTTCAGCTTTATAGCTACTCCAAATATCATATTTATTAATATAATGCCCCAAATTTTCTTTTAATATTGGACCATGAAGTGGACAAATCATTTTAATATCCAATGTTGCAGCTTTTTGTAATAAAGCTTGAACTTGAACTCCATATTTTCCAACTATATTAAAATAATATCTTCTTGCTTCGCAATCCCAATCTTCATCAGTATCTAACGTTCCAAATTTTCCAAAGCCATCTGCTGAAAATAATATTTTTTCACTCGTTTCATACGCTACCATAACTTCTGGCCAGTGTACCATTGGAGCCATTATAAATTTTAAAGTATGTTTTCCGAAATTTATTTCTTCGCCTTCCGTTACAACAACTTTTCTATCTTCAAAATTTTTTATATTAAAAAATTGTGGCATAAATGCGAATGTTTTTGCATTGCTTATAAGCTTCATCTCAGGATATTTTCCGCAAAGTAGCTCTATGTTATACGAATGGTCAGGCTCTAAATGTGAAACTACTAAATAATCAACTTTTTCTCCATTTAGTTCTCTTTCAAGATTTGCAATCCATTCGTCTGTTGCTCTTTTATCAACAGTATCCATAACAACGTTCTTCTCATCTTTTATCAAATAAGAGTTGTATGAAACTCCATTTGGAACAATGTATTGGCTTTCAAATAAGTCTATGTCTCTATCATTTACTCCTATATATTTAATCGAATCAGTAATTTTAATATCCACTATAAATTTCCTCCTTTAAGTTAATTTTAACAATTGTAAATATACCATAAGTTTAATATTTCTACAATGCAATAAAAATGGACAAGAGAACCGTCCCCTTGTCCATAATATTTTTTAGAAAAGAATCTTTTCCAATGCTTCTGCAATTTCTTTTTTGGTGTTACATTCCATAATGATACCTTCTTCACCCAAAATCATGGCCCAGTGCTTGCCACCGCCAATTTTGGATAGATCGTTGGCAACAATATAGTCTGCACGATTCTTTTCTCTGAGCTTAGAAGCGACTTGATACAGCTCGTCTTTGCTTACTCCATCAAGCAATTTAAAGCCAACCAAGGTTACGTCAGGCGCCATCGTTTTAATCATGCTAATTACCTTAGGAGTAAGGGTTAGCATGGTCATAAGATGAGGCTCATAAGAAGAAATCTTTGTATCGTTGTTACAGATGCTTCTCGGATTTTCAAAGATTCCCATGAGTCTTTCCTTGGTGATATCTTCGCTTCTTTCTGCACTCTGAACCAAATCCCAGATTTCATCGACCAATTCTTCTGCTCTGATTACGTATTTTCCTGCATAGTCACCTACTGCTGCAGAATGAATGATAATGTCGATTTTTTTGATAGCAAAGATTTCTCTCAAAGCCTCAATCAAATCTTCAGTGGATTCGACCGTTACACATACAACTTTGTCACTTGCAATTCGCGGCTTGTAAGACATCTTCGTTGAAACATAATAGATAGTTTCAATCTCGTCGCCTTTGTCTTGAAGCAAGGTTTCCGCCAGAACATTTCCCAAAGCCCCTGTCGACATGTTGGTAATTTTCATGACCGAGTCGATCCTCTCGTTAGTCGGACCAGACGTAATAATGATGTTCTTTTTCATTTTAATTTCCTCCTTATAAATCTTGTACGATTACATCTCTAGGGTTGTTCAGATAACTATCGCTTCTGCCGAACCTGCTCAAGTATTCAGGAAACACAAATTTTCCATAGACGAACTCTGCATTTGATGTGGTGAGCGAAAGAATGTGGCACACGCTTTTTTTACATTCAATTCCCTCCATTCTAAGCCAATCTTTTTCGTGAATTGAAATAGGTCCATAAATGTAACTTCTGCCATCACCATAGTCTGCATTTTGATATGTACTTACACAGTTGAGTACGAATGTATACAAATTTTCGTTATGATTGTGAATGCACAGTGTTTCTTCTTCGAAAACTCGCGTATTTGAATTCGAGCATATGGCGAATATTCCAAACAGCTTATCTTTTAGCTCAGGATTTCTAGCAATATAATAGGCCGCATGATAATATTCCATACAATTCAGAATGTAGATTTTCTTGCCCTTGACCCAAAATTCGTGGTCTGTCAAATGTGTTTTTATGAATTCTTCTGGAGAAACAAATGTAATCTTTCTTGCCATTGGCTCTGCGCCAGAAGCGTAACACTTTGGGATTTCGTGTTTAACGCCATCCTCAAAAATCACCGTCGTATTAATCCCATCCTTGTAGTAACTGCCTGCAACGATTATTCTCTCCATTGATAGTTTTTGATACGTCTCATCAAACCTTTCTATGTATGCCATTTCTGGGAACATTGCTACGTCAGGCTGGTATTTTGCTAGAATACCAAAACATTCTTCAAGTTGCTTCAAAGCATCGGCTGTTTCAATCAAAAACTCTTCTTCACTATTGCAGTCAAGCTCAAGTTTTAACTGAAACATACATACTGATAAATAATTATTCATCCGCATCTCTTTAACTCCTTTCTTTGTTTACACTTGCATTTTACCTTCATCCGTATTATAATTCAAATACATATTATTCATATTCAATATAACTGGAGGTTATATTATGGAAATTAATTACGAATCTTATAAAATATTCTACTTTGTCGCGCTTTATGGCAGTATCAGTAAAGCTGCAAACTATTTATATATTTCGCAACCAGCTATTACTAAATCTATTCAAAAACTAGAAAATGAACTTGGAATTACTTTGTTCAATAGGAGTCCGAAAGGAGTTTCATTAACAGAAAACGGAAAGATTTTTTATGATTTCATAAAAAACGGCGTTGAAAGTTTTATGAACGGAGAACACAAATTAACATCTCTTAAAAATTTAGAAACTGGAGTTATAAAAATAGGCGCTAGTGCAACTGTAACAAGATATTTTTTGTTACCTTTTATTGAAAAATTTCACGCCCTATACCCAAATATAGATATTTCAATTACTAATCATTTAACAAACACTTTGGTTTCTTCGCTAAAAAAAGGAAGTCTTGATTTGCTGATTGTTAACTTACCGATGGAAAATGATACAAGTTTAAAAGTTATTCCTTGTGCGACTTTGCATGATTGCTTTGCAGGAAATGAAAATTATAAAAAACAATTTTCGAAAAAAATTTCATTGCGCGACTTAGTCGAAACTTATCCAATCATAACTCAAAAAGAGCCATCAAATACAAGAGCTTTTTTAAACTCTTTGATGATTAAAAACAATATCGATTTTCATCCAAAATTCGATATCGTTAGCTATGGTCTAGTAAAAGATTTCGCGAAAATCGGCATGGGAATTTCTTATATCACAAAAGAATTTGCTGAGGAAGAATTAGAGAAAGAACTTCTTTTTGAAATTCCAATAAAAGAAAAAATACCAGAAAGGCACTTAGGAATTGTGCTGCCTAAAAATACAATCACAAGCTTTGCGACAGAAAAATTGATTGAAATAATAAGTAATAACTAAAAAGCGAATTTTTTGGAAATTGGGACGGTTCTCTTTTCCAAATTTGTAGTAGTTATGTTTGAATTTATAACTTGTTTAACAAATTTGGAAAAGAGAACCGTCCCAATTTCCAAATTATTATTTTTCATTCTCTTTATACCATTTTGCGAATTCTTCAAGTGAGTTTATAGATCCGTATTTTTTTCTTGTGCGTCTTTCTTCATCTGTCATTTGAGCTAGTGTTTTATCATATCCATATGGCTTATACACATACCACAAATCTGACCATTTTTTCTCTGTATCTCTTCCAAGAACTTCTGAGGCTAAGATTCCCTCATGTTTTCCCATAAACTGATGAAGTTCTTTTCCATCATAATATGATAAGCATTCTGTGAATCTACATTTTCTATTTTCTTTGCCTTCCATAAGTTTTAAAATTCCTTCTATCCCAATTGTATCAAGTGCAAAGTTTACGTATGCTCTCGGGAATCCTTCAAGTTCATCTATCCAAAAGCCTGAATCCATTGATATACATGGTTTATTAACCACTTGATATGCTTCCATTACTTTCTGTTTTGAAATATAATTTATATCATCACTTCTTGGTTCATCAAGTTCATACTCATAAACTTCAAATTCAACTTCTTTTAATAATTCCTTTGCCGTTTCAATTTTTCCTTTGTTATGCGTTACAAATACTACTTTATTCATTGCGCTTATTCCTTTCTACAAATACTATAATTTATTATAACTTAGTTTTACTCATCCAACATCAATTTACTTTTTTTATTTTGTAATTTTTTCACACAAAAAGGTGTCGCTAAACATTGTTTACCAGCACCCTCTATCCGCATTTATACTATCATTTTATAAATTCTTCATAAACATTTTTCGCTCTTCTCAAAATCCATTCTGGATTCTCACTTTCAAATGCCATTTCTTCTTCAATATTAGTCTCATCTATAAAAACAAGTTCATTATCTTTGAAATAATACGTGACATTTCCACCTATTCCCATAAATTCTTCCTTATATGCTACTAAATTTCCATCTTCAAAATAATAATTTTGATTATCTAAAAAATCTGGAAATGGTATGATTGTAACAAAACTTTTTTCGTCTGTTAGTATATTTCCTGATACTTCATCAATATCTAAAAGGGCGGTATACTTTATTACTTCCGGACCATAAATCGCTTCCGTTAAGACTGTTTCAGTATTTTTTTCTCCACTAGCCATAATAATTTTTTCTTCAATTCTTTCTATATACTCTAAATCTACGGTAGAAGCATTATTTTCTCCAGAAGAATCTCTGTGTACACTAGCAAAAACAAAAAATACCAATAAAACAATTATTATGCTTATCATAATCTTTTTCATATAATCACTCCTCTTATTTTTTAAAATCGTACAATTAAATTTTAATATTTAAAAAATAAATGTACAAATTTTGAAGCAATCTTGTAAACTGGTCCTTCAAGCTCTTTTCTAGCATTTTTTAATTCTTTGCGAATTTCGATTTTTTGTGGACAATGTTGTTCGCACTTTCCACATTCGATGCAGTTTGATGCGGATGTGAAATCTTTTCTAAGTAATGTACACATCATATATTCGCGTAGTGCTGAAAATTTCCCGTCAGCATAGCGGCTATTATATGCTGCAAATGTTCCTGGTATATCAACATTTTTAGGGCATGGCATGCAATAGCGGCAACCTGTACATCCAACTTTCATTTTTTCATTGATAGCTTTTACAACTTCTTTTAAAAGATTTTCATCATCGTCTGTAAGTTCCCCAACTTTTGAGGTCGCTGCATTTTTCACATTTTCTTCGACCATTTCTGTAGAATTCATACCCGAAAGAACGCATGTAACCTCAGGTTGATTCCAAAGCCAACGAAATGCCCATTCTGCAGGTGTATGTTTTACTTTATAATTTTCAAATAATTTCTTAGCTTTTTCTGGAAGATTATTAACTAGCTTTCCTCCTCTTAGTGGTTCCATTATTATAACCGGAATACCTTTAGATGCAGCATATTTAAGACCTACTCGTCCCGCCTGCGAATTTTCATCCAAATAATTATATTGAATTTGACAAAAATCCCAATCATATGCATCAATCAATTTACAAAATCCATCTGAATTTCCGTGATACGAAAAACCAATTTGTTTAATTTCTCCATTTGCTCGCTTTTCTTCAATCCATTTATCGATCCCAAGCGCTTTTAAACGTTCCCACGACTTCACATCATTTAACATATGCATCAAATAATAATCCACATGATCTGTTCTTAAACGTTTTAACTCTTCCTTAAAATATTTTTCAGCATCTTCATTTTTCTTAATCATGTAATGTGGCAACTTAGTAGCAATATTTATTTTTTCACGTATTCCATTCTTTTCAAAAATTTCTCCAATTGTTGCTTCACTGCCTGTATATATGTAAGCTGTATCATAATAATTTACGCCCGCTTCATACGCAGTCATTAACTCCTTCTCAGCTTTTTCAAAATCTATTTTCCCCGCTTTTTGCGTAAAGCGCATGCAACCAAAACCAAGCACAGAAATTTTATTACCATATTTATCAAGACGATATTCCATAATGATTTCTCCTTTTGAACTTAATATACTATACTCATTATATAGTATACAAATTTAGTAGACAAGAGGACGGAGTCATCAATGGGGACAGCCCTTTTTGAGAGAGCACCTCATCAAAAAGGGCTGTCCCCGTTGATGACTCCGTCCTCTTGTCCAAAAAATTTACACATATTCTTCAAAACTGTCTATTATATAAAGTAGTTCACCCATCTCATCTGTTGTAACATAGCCTGAATCAGCATTTATCAAATCTGGAATTCTGTTTACTATCGATGCACATGTTAATTCTACTGTGTTTGGTCTGTTTATAACTAGCGTTGTAGTTGGCTCTCCCTCAACTGTCCATTCATTTTTATCAAAATCATCTTTTGAATATATTTTTCCTATGCATTCTGATTCTATTGTAATCCCTTCTTCTGTTTCTGTTGTAACAACTGCGCTCATACCAGTAGCATAGCCTGCTTTTACTGTCATGCCTAATGTTGAAGATTCAATATCTTCTGTATGTGTTTGTGGCACACATTTTTGTGTTTGTTTTATCGGAGTTAGTCCAAGTTTTGAGCAAAGCCATCCGTTAACATTCCACATATAAGATGGTAAAAATTCGCCTTTTTCAATCAATTTTTGACGTTCTTCCTCAGAAATATTATCCGCTGAGGCAATATCCTTCTTGAAATCATCCAAACTTAGTCCAGCACCATGAGCTCTAGCCAAAGCTATTCCATAATCCTCTACGTTATAACTTGACGAACCTTTTATTTTAGTTATTTTCTGTGTTGCACCAGCCAAGTCAGCAATTAATTGTCCCCAAAAGATATCTTGATATCCGCTTCCAGTAATCGTACAATCATTCTCAATAGCCAAATCATTGATTTTTCTAGTAACTTCCGGATTTGAATTCCATGAATAAAAAGCCTCTTCACATGTTGTAATAGCATTTATTCCCAATTTAGCACATAGTAGTAAAACATCTTCTACATCATTTAGTAGACTTTTAGTTGTAACAATCGCAACATCAGGCTTTGTTTCTTTAAGCACCATTTCCGCTTCATCAAGATGCGAAATTCTAATGCCTCTTTTTTCTCCACCCATTATTTCAGAAATATCTTTTCCTATTCTATCCGAGTCAACATCAATTGCTGCAACTATTTCACCGTCTTTTTCATATACATATCTCATGGTATAAACTGACATTTTTCCGGCATCCAATTTGTGCCACTCTAATTTTATTATCCATCAAAATCCTCCTAATTTTATTTTTCTACCTTTATAATTTCCTAAAATTCTCAAATTATTCTGATAAAGTTGGAAAAAAGAACCGTCCCAATTTCCAAAAAAGGACAAAAGAACCGTCCCTTTGTCCTTTTTTTGGGGTTTTATGTTTACAAAACAAGTTTTTTATTATATATTTAGTGAGTAAAACATATAATTTTACAAATATGTAAAGGAGGCTTTATTCATGGGTATTATAACATCACTTATCGTTGGTGCTATTTGTGGATGGATTGCTGGCTACATTATGAAGACTGGTTATGGTCTTATTTTAAACATCGTTCTTGGTGTAGTTGGTGGAGCTATCGGAGGAATAGTTCTTAGTGTATTAGGTCTTGCTGTAAGCGGAATCGTTGGAAGCATCATTTCTGGTGTTCTAGGTTCATGCATCCTAATTGCTATTGTAAGATTGCTTAAGAAAAAAAGTTAATTTATAAATAAAAACTTGGAAATTGGGATGGTTCCTTTTTCCAAGTTTTTTTATACTTATATTCATTATAAAATTTTCGATATATTATTTTCCAATATTTGTTCATTTATTGTTCCAATATATGATGCAACGATATTAGCATCTTTATCTATAAAAACTGTTTGTGGTATCGAGTATACTTCATATGCATCTGATGCACTGTAAGTTGTATCAAAATAAACTGGAAATTCATAATTATTATCTGCAACAAACTTTTCTACACTACTGATTGTATCTGAATATCCATCAGTTAAATTTACCATCAAAAATTCAACCTTGCCATCATATTTTTTATATGCTTCTTCAAAATCTGGAAGCTCTACTCTGCAAGGACCACACCAAGTTGCCCAGAAATTAACTACTATAGGTTTTCCATAAAAATCAGATAATTTCACTACTTCACCATCTCGATTTAAAACCTCAAAATCAATAGCTTGTACTGATGTATCAACATCCGCACTTTGATTAGGATCCTCATTTTGTTCTTGATTCTCACCATTATTCAATTCGCCATCTCCTGAAATCCCAATTAAATCAGTATCTCCTGAATTTTGGATATTATCTTGATTAGTATCCGAATCATAGTAATTATTGCTTAAATAATCATATCCCCAAACAGCAAGCAAAATAAATGCCACAAAGCACACGCAATATATAATAAATTTCAAATTTTTATTCATATGAACCTCCTTCTATATCAACGAATACAATACACTATTCATAATTCCAAACATCATTAAAACACCAATAACAATCAGAAAAACTCCAGCAATACTATTAATCACTTTGTAATTCTTTTTTATAAAATTGAAAACTGAATTTAACTTTTTTATTAATACCGCTGAAAGGACTATAGGAATTCCAAGTCCTAAAGAATAAACTAAAAGTAGTAAAACACCTTTAGCCACAGTACCTGATACAGATGCCATCATTAAAGCTGAACCTAGAAAAGCACCAACACATGGTGTAAGATTTATTGAGAAAATCACTCCAAATAAAAAAGCTGAAAAGATTCCATTCACACTTGTTTGCTTTTTATTCCTTGATTTAAAAAGTTTAATATTTATAAATTCCAAATAATTTAATCCAAACAATATAACAATTATTCCACAAACAATATTAACAATATTTTGATAATCTCTAAGTAAGCCTCCTAGTGTTCCAGCAAATACACCCATAAGACAAAATATAATTGTGAAACCAATTACAAAAGCTATTGAATTAATCAACGTATTGTTTTTCTTACCTGCATCACCAGCAAAGTACGATATGTATATTGGAATCATTGGTAGCATACAAGGAGATATAAAAGAAATTACCCCTTCTAAAAATGTAATTAAGTATTCCAAAAAAATCCCCCCTCAAATTCATTATATTCTACCAAGATTGTATCATATTTAAAGCTGATTGTATTTACTATTTATGCTTTTCCATATTTTCAAATAAAAAAAGACAGACACACACTTTTACATGTATGTCTGTCTGATGCCATTTTAACCTTAAGGTAGCATTGGCACACGCATCCATGAACTACTTGTTACCAGCCCCAGCTTTGGCCATAGCCTCTGCATCGGCACGGATGGCCTCCTGAAAGGACTTCATGAAGCCCCCCTCAGATTCGCCGTTGGTGAACGACTCCATCATTGCAGCGATGTTGGGCAACTTGGGAATCGTAATCCTGGGCATCTGCTCGAGTTGTTCCTTCACCTTTTCCCTGGAACGCTTCATTCCATCTTCAATCTGCCTATTCGCTTCGGCGATGTTGGGCAGCTTGGGGAACGTAACCTTGGGCATCTCCATCTTGACTTCAAAGTTCATGTTCATGTTTTACCTCCAAATCTGGTTGTATATAGTAGTATGCCTTCCCGAGGTATGCGATATAAAAGTATCACACACTATGATTTTACCATGTTTATGTTAACTTTGCAATAGTAATTCTAATATTTGCTCAATCCGTTTTTCACATACTCAACTAAATCATTTATAGCATTTTTATCTGTAAAATCGCCATTTGCATCGCAAAGTTCTACCAACAATTTCTCCATTTCCGTTGGATTTTCCTTACCTTGCATAATTTTCTTTAGCGTTTTAAGAGCAGTTCTATGTACTACTGAAAGTTCATCTAAAATCATCTTTCCAAGGAAATTATACACTTTAAATTTGTCTCTTATTTCTGGTTTGAAATTCTTTTCTATAACCATTTTGTCATAATATTCTCTATATTTAAGTGGAGTTATCCCCGTTGAGAAAACTACAAGTTTTTTTCCTTCTAGTTTATCCATATTCTTTGTTAGTAAAATAACTCCATTTATTATTTCTGCGTATAATCCGCCTCCATAGACAATAGTATCATATTTCTCTAAATCTTCTATTTTTACATTCTTTGCGTCTACTGATTCACAACCTAATTCTTCTGCAATCCAATCTGCATATGTTTTTGTTGAACCATACTTTGTTTTATAAATTACAATCGTACTCATAAAATCCCTCCTAGTAAAAAGTATACTATAATTTATTTCGAAAGTATATTTTTTAGAATTCCTTGAATGGTTCTAAACTTCTTTTTAAAATTCCATGCAAATGTGCAATTGCAATTCCATAGTTAGTTATTGAAATTCCTGAGTCTTTAGCATGTTCTAGGCGATAATGCATTTCTCGCGCATTTAACATACAACCTCCACAATGAATTATTAATGCGTATTTTGAGACATCTTCTGGAAATTCTGTGCCTGATGTGAATTCGAATTTAACATCTTTATTTGTATATTCTTTAATCCATTTTGGAATTTTCACACTTCCTATATCTTCGCATTGTCTATGATGTGTGCAGCCTTCTGATATTAATATCGTATCGCCATCTTTTATTTTTTTTATTGCATTTGCACCTTCAACAAGCGTTTCTAAATTTCCTTTATATCTTGCAAACAATATCGAAAATGACGTAAGCATAACATCTTCTGGTACGATTTTATTAACCTTTCCAAACACTTGAGAATCAGTGATTACGAGTTTTGGCTTTACCGAAAGTTTATCTAATGTTTCTCTTAAATTATCATCA
>JAFTQC010000015.1 GCA_017462965.1 Clostridia bacterium
AATTAATCCTCCTTATTTAAAACCATATTTTTCACATATCTTTTTGCAAATATCTTCTGCCAAAACATTAAGCATCATTATTGGTATTTGCTCGCGCATTGAAACTTTTGTAACGTTTCTTCCATATATAGATACATACTTGCCTTTACTTTCACCTATTGATTCAAGTAATCCAAAATATGTTCTTTCTACATCAACATCGTATTCTTCCATGGTACACCTACTTTCCTGTAGAACCAAAACCGCCAACACGTTCACCTTCTGCGTTATCATTATCTGTCAAACCATACTTCATAAATATACCCTGCCCAAGTTTGTCTCCTTTTTTAATTACAATTGGCTCTTTACCAACATTGTAAAATGGGAACATCATCTCGCCATCGTTATCTGAATTGCCATAATAATCGGCGTCTATAATGCCGACTCCATTAGCCAAGATTAAATTTTTCTTTGAAGGATTAGAACTTCTATTAACTAACATTAAAAATTCATCCTCTGGCATTTTAACTTTTACACCTGTTCTAACCATTGTTGGTTTAGTATTTTCGTGTAAAACCTCAACACCAGTAGCGCCATACATACTTTGTGCAATCTCTACATCATGCTCAATAGGTTTAATTTCAGTATATTCTATTGCAAAGAAATCGTATCCAGCACTATATGCCGTACTTCTTTCTGGCAATTTTATATCTTCTTCAATTCTGCTTACTTTTTCAAACATTCTCATTTTATTTATCCTCCGCTTCTAAATGTACTAAATTTCTATAAAACTTACTCGACCTTTCACCTGCTTTATATCGTTTTATTAGTTCATTAATTCTTTTTATAAATATATTATCCGTCGTTTTTCTGCTGTCTAATCGCATTCTAGTTTCTTTCAAAACGTTTATAGCCTCTTCATAATCTTCTTCCGTATATTTTATTCTAGGCACTCTTTCACCGCCCTAAACATTTCATCTATAGTAGGTTTTAGATCGTATCTTACTTTTGACGTTGAACTTCTGGCAAATTGTTTATTCACCATATCTATGTACATTGTGAACTTTCCATCATCACCCATGTAGAACTCATTCCATTCATCTTCACTCATAAGTTTTTTTACCGCTAATTGTTCTATCGCCAAATTGTCGAAACTAACCACTTTAAACTTTTCAATCAATGTAGGCAAAGCTTCTTTCAAGTCTTCGATGTTTTTATTTACTGTGTCGCTATGTTCTTGATAATATTCTTCGCCTCTTCTAAACTCTTTGTAGCCAAGAATTAAAATCTTTAACCCGTTATCGCTTAATTTTTCTAATTGCTCTAACGTAACAACGCCCGCAATAACATGAATTACTGCGTTAGGATATTGTTTTACTTGTTCAATGAACTCATCACTAGGATTTGTAAGCGATATTCCCAAACCTTTAATTAAGTCATTTTCTGTTCTAATTAAGTCATTTATGACATTTTGATGTAATTGAAAATGCGTTTGATTAACTGTCATATTTGCTATAATCTTTTTCTCTTTTAGTTTCTTTAAGAACTCCATTAAGTCTGGATGACTTAGGGGGTTCCCACCCCCTATAGCCAACTCAGTGAAAGGTCTTAAAGTGTCTATAAATTCTGCATTTAAAATATCTCCGTGTTCTCCTTTTACGCTTGAATTTTCGTGACAGTATTTGCAACCCATATCACAAAAATTTGTTATCTTGATGTCCATACATTCTGGGAAATCTGCCTCAAAATAATCTTCTTTGTTCTCTCTTATCTTTGTGCCATCATCAAAAATTGTTACATTATAATTGCCGTTTTTATATCCACCTAATATTTTCATTTGTTTTCTCCTCTCAAATTAATAATCGTTTCCATAGTATCCAAAAGCTATAATTTTTTCCCCTTTTGGTGTAGTGTATCTTTCTTCGTAAGTTTCATGTTCTATTTCATCCCAATATTCTTCATAAGAATAATATTGTTTATCTTCGTTAAGCCATTCTTTAAGAGCGTCTTGTTTGTCTTCTTCATCTGCCCATACACAATCGCGATGTTGGTCTTCAAACGATTCCTTTAACTCTGCGATTTTTTCGTCATATTCTTCTTTAGTTATGAATTTGTCAGACCATCTATCAAAATATAATTCGCCTTTTTCCCATTTGGTATATTCATCTTCTGTGCATATTGTAATGCTGTGTGTACTTGAACTATTTGTCTCAAAAGTCCCTCTTCTTATGTTTTTCATAATTAATTCCCCTTCCAAAATATCTCGTGTGTTTCTTTTAATGCCCCTTCTGCTTCGCCTAACAACTCTTCGTATGCTTCGCCAAAACCAGAATTATCATTACCTGTTGCGACGAAACTTCTATTATCAAATAACAAACTTAAAAATAATTCTTCATCTGCTAAAATACTTTGCATTGGTGTACAATCAGCATGGTCTACATATCCACAGTCGAAATCTAAATATCCATCTTTAGTCCAAATCGGTTCTTCAAACGAATATTCAACTCCGTATTTATCCAAAATTTGTTTTATTTTATTTATGTATTCTTGGCTATTTTTTTCATTTGTAGCATCACAGATTATTGTATAAATATAATTTGGAATGTTTACATCTCTGTCAAAATCCCATCCAAACTCTCCAAAACCAAAATGTACTTTTTTGCCTTTTAATTCTTCTTTATCTATTTTTTCTTTGCTGATACAAATTGCATGCGTGCTTGAACTGTTAGTTTCAAAAGTTCCTCTTCTAATTTGTCTCATATCAATTCCTCCTATCTTCTTATACGTTCCATTCCATATGGACACTCTTCGTTATATATAACAATCTCTTTATTAAAGATTATTTCTTTTACTCTAGCTTTAAACTTTTCTTTATTGAATCCATCACCATCTTTTTCAATATGTAATAAATCTTTCATATCATCATATTCGCTATAAGTAGCTTCGAAATATGGATATTCCTTACATTTCGGATGTATATATGCAATTTCTGTCCCAGTTTCTTCCTTTACAGCTTCTTTTAGCCACACAAATAAATCCTGCTTAATTAACTCATAAAATTTAAGATTACCCCACTCAAATGTATCGTCATCCCACTCCAAATCCTCATATACACGAGCAAGCATATTTACAATGAATCTTAACTTACTAACTTCATCAAGATGAGTGTCTAAGCCATAACGATCTTCGCCACCATCCACATCACCAAATTCATATACTTCAAATATTTCCTCATAATTTCTTGGAATATCTACCACTTTTGGTGGTTCCCACTTAGTTATCGTTATACTATGTGATGAACTACTATTTGTTTCAAAAACTCCTCTTCTTATTTGCTTCATAATTTATCCTCCCTTTTAACTATGTACTCTTTTCTTGCATCAACATCTACTTTCGCAACACATTCTTTTACACTTGCTATATAATCTGCTTGCATGTGTTCTAGCTCTTTAATATAGCTTTCTAAACTAGGTTCTAACTTTGCAACCGCTCGCTTTTCTCTTTCAAGTAAACGTCTAAGCAAACTTTCTAACGTTGGATAATATCCTAGTGGTTCAAACCTTTCATCTCCAACTTTTGCTTTCTTACATTTCTTTAAATCTTTTTCTTGTATTACGTACCTTCGATACAAAATCCAATTACGAGGATCCGTATCAACGTAATAATCATTCATTATCTTTAGCACTTATCTCACCTCATACTTCATAGATTCAAATTGCTCTTTTGTGACAATGGATTTAATGTCTTTTTCGCCCCATATTTTCATAAAACTAGTACCATCTCTTTCAAAAACAGTAAAAGCATGTTTACAATCAGGCAACAACATACCTTCATCAATTATAATTTTATACCCATTCACATAGTCACCTTCTTCTATAAGGTCTATTATGTTGAAGCTGTGTTTTGATATATCGGTATATCTTAGTGAAGTATGACCACAAGTTACTTTTAAAACATATACGTTCGTAACTTTATAGATTTTTCCTTTGTGCGTTCTTATATAATCACCAACTTTTATTTTTTCCATTGTTTCACTCTCCTAACTTCTTGCCACACATTGGGCAATAGTTTATATTAACAACATCTTGTGTTTCAAACAGCTCTTTGAACATATATGCTCTACACCTCAACATACCTTTTGAAGACATACTTATTTCCAAGCCACTATAATCAACTGTCCTGTTTATTGGTGTAAAACCTGTCTTGTCTTCACAATATTTACACAAACTCTCACTCTCCTATCGTTTCGTATTCACACCAACCATGTTTTGCTCCACAATATTTTTCACAGTCAAAATTATCACTTGTTATATGAATACAATCTAAGCAATTTATTTCTTTCATTGTTTTACTCTCCTTTTAGTAGTTCTTCTATATTATACGGTTCTGAACCATCGTGTTTGATAAATTTAAAAAGGTGTTTAAATAACGTTAATCGAGCAACTATAAATTCATTTCCGCAGTGCCAATCTTTTATATCTTTAAAAGGCTTACTGTATGTTAACCATAAGTCGCCAGAAATACTTCTAAAAATCCACTTATAATCTTTATCAATATTCTCTAAAATAACTCTTTCTGCATCTGATAGTTTTATTGGTTCTTTGTGTTCTGCTTGTAACCAATATAATTTACAATCATTACATTCCCTAGGGAAACAATCGCCTAGAGTGTCGCATACTTCTTCGTCCATTTTAGGCGGTACATGTATCAATTCCGCAAAATCTTCATCACTCATATTTTGTATTTGTTCCATTAACCATTGTCTATTTGTCATTATTTCCACCCCGTTCCTTCGTACTCCATGAAAATATGTTTTTTTATTCTTCCACATTTCTTGCATCTTTTATATGTTTGCACTCCGCTTATACAAGCAAACGGCTCTATTTTCCTTACTAGTTCATCTTCGTGTCTGCAAAATAATCTTGTCAGTATTTTCATTGTTTATCACTCCCTAAATAGTTTTAATAGTTTTTCTTCGCCTATACGTTCTTTAGCTATTTTTAGGAAGTCTTTGTTTGTGCTGTAAATTTCTGTTGCACCTCTCAAGTTCGTCAACCAAGTTCCTTCTAACTTTCCTTCTCTATCGTATGAAATATAGTATTTACGTTGTTCAGGTTTTACCCATTCAATAGGCTCTGTGTTAATCTCTTCTGCTAGTCTTTTTAGTTCTGTGTAAATTTCCATTTTTTCTACTACTTTTTCAGCTTCTTCTTTAGTTTTGAAACAATTACCTATTTGATAACGGTCTATGTCTAAACAATTATTTGCCCATGTATCAAAATCTACATATCCACTTGGAATAATACACCAATATTTTTCACTAACTTTTGGCGTCCAAACCTTGCCTTGATTCTCCAATCTTTCAATCTCTTCGCCTAATTCTTTATATTTCTTTTTTAGTTCTTGTAATTTATCCATCTATTCTTCCTCTACTTCCACAACATAGTTTTTCCACTTCTTATACGCGTCAACATAGATTTCTTTCTTATCTCCGTTATATGTAATTTCATAGTACATACCGTCTGGTACCGTTGTACTTACTAAAGCTTTATTGTTTTGCAATGCTTTTACGATCCACACAACAAAAACATTTTTTTCTGTGATTGTTCCGTTCTTGTCTGTGCAATCTGCTTGTCCATTAAAATAATCAACAACTATTTCCTTACATAACTTTAAAAATTTATCATTATCCATAATTAACCCTCCATAATTTCAACTAATCCAAATGCTAAGCTCAATAGCAGTACACCTAAAACAATTATTCCAAGCACAACATGAATTTTGAATAAAACCATTAAAATTGGTAATACTATCATTGCCAATCCTATAATGCCTAAAGTTATAGCCCATGTTGCAATTTCGTTTTTGTTTTTATCTTCTTTTTTCATGATTTTGTCACCTCACAATTAAAATCTATATTTATTCCTTCAATTTCAGCTCTAACCTCTAAGAAGTGTAAGTAGTGTCCCATGCTTGTTTGTTGATTTTTAAGTAATGCTAAATCACATTTTGGTTCAAACTTTAATGTTCCTGCTTCGTATTTTGTAGTCATCTTCTTTAACTTCTCGTATCTAATTTTTGTTTGCATATATTCTGCAACAAATCTATCTTTATAATCTTCACTATTCATTAGTGCTACTGTATCTTTTAATTCCATAATCATTCCTCCTATAATTGTGCTTCAATCATCTTTATATTTGTTTCTGTGCTAAAATCATTTTGATAACGCCACGCCCTATCATCTATATAAAGTATTCCTACAGCTTTTCTGTTTGTTACTCCCACAATATTGTCTTTTTGCCAATATAAACTGTCGTACTGTTCAAAAACTAAATCTTTATATTTCAAATCATTCATAAAATTAACTATTTGTTCTGCTGGTCTGCAACTAGAAATAACTACGTAGTACTTGCTCATTAGTTCAATAATGAAATCTAACAATTTATATTCTATATCGCCATATATTGAGCCATCTTTCCAGCCTTCATAACCTTTGTGGAGAACACCATCAAAATCAAATACTATTGTTTTCTTCATAGCTTTCCTCCTCACTAAACTCAGCTTTTGTTAAAGCTTTTTGGAATTTGTGCAATCTGTTACTTAAGCACCATAAACAACCACCATGATTTCTACATCGCTTGTCCACTCTTTTGCAAAAACTCCATTCTTTTCTTTTTTCTTTTCCATATCTTATTGCTTTAAACAAGCTCATCTGCATCACCTAAATCCAATATATCTTTTCTTTTAAGTTTTCTATGTTATAGCAAACCCAACAGCAAGCTGTATTAAAGCTATTTGATTTACCAATGAACTTTATTCTTTTTTTAAAAATTAAAATATTGAGTTTATCCATGTGTTTTTCGTATATGTCAGCTCTCTTCTCAGTTTCTAAAGTAGACAACGGTAACAATAAGCAAAAGGCTTTTATTTGATTAGTTTCTACTAATTCAAATGTTCGTTTTATTATTTCGTTTTGCTGGTCAAATGGTGGATTACTTATTAGCAAATCACAATCTTTTGGTGGCTCTGTTTTAAAGAAATCATTTCCACAATCATCAAATATATGAGTTGCTTTATACTGTAGCTTTAATTCGTCAGCCTTTAATTTAAAATTGCTATCGTAGTGATTAAAAGGAAACCAAATAGACTTGAAACTTTGAATATCTATCAAATCATATATGTTTTCTACAACCCATCTTGGCGTTGCTACATGGTTCTTATCTTTCAATTTTTCCTCTTCATATTTGTTCATTTACTCACCTTTTTTATCTTTTTCTCTGTAAACTTTTTCGATATCTGCATCAAACTCGTTTCTAATTTTATTTCTTATATCGTCAAAGTCTTGCTTTGTTAATTGACCTGTTGCATAAGACTCTATGTTTTGTATTGTTCCAGTTAAGGCGTCTTGTAGTTGCTCTTTTGTTAAACTAAATTTGTATTGGAATGTGTAAGCAAACATGTAGTATAAAATCTCTTCTGCATCTAATTTAGCTTGTGCATATCCATGTTGATATCCAGTATTAAAAATATCTTGTCTATACTTTTGCATAGCTTGTGACTTACTTGCGCCATTGTTTTCCAAGGCTCTTCGCCCCGCTCTATTCAATGTACTCATTTGTTTCCCTCATTTCTTTTAAATTTCATTTGTATCTTGTTCCTCTATATTCAAAATAACTTTGTATGTTTTATCCTCACTAAGCTCGAATGAATCTGTAAAACCAACTACCCACTTTCTATTGTCATTTTCAAGTTTTCCGCATGACTGTAATGCGTCTAAAACAAACTTCTTCGCAAAACATATATTGTCGTAATCTCTACGCTTGTTTGCTTCAATCCATGTAAAATTAATCTTGATTGGCTTTCTAAATACAGGTAGTTTGCTTATATATAAAGATATGTCTTTTTCAACTTTCTTCTTCATTTGTGCTCCAGCAAATCTGTTGCTTCTACACTTCAATATGTAATCATTTAAGCTTGGTAATTTAAGTGGTATTTC
>JAFTQC010000016.1 GCA_017462965.1 Clostridia bacterium
ATTGGCCGAAAAGGAACATAGAGAACCAATTTTAATACCACCTTTCTCTTGTCACAATCTTCGTCATACTTTTTGTACTCGGCTTTGTGAAGTAGAAACCAACATTGGAACGATTATGAGAATTATGGGGCATAAAGATGTGTCAACAACAATGGGTATTTACAATGAAGTGCAATCCGAATTCTTAAAAGAAAAAGCCGATACCTTAGACAAGAAATTGAAGATTTCCTAAAGTTACACCACACCATACACCACTTTTACACCAACTTGGTGTAGATATATGAAGACTTATGAAGATATATAAAAAAGGTGGTGTATGGAAAGTGTTGGAATTAAGGGAAATGAAGACCTATGAAGAGTTATGATAATTGCCAAGGCAATATCCCGACAATGAAGAGTTTGGATAAATAAGTCCAGTATTTATAAGGGCTTGCAGACTTTTTGGTCTTTAGATTATGCAAATATTATGCAAAGTTTGCAGAAAGTATGGAGCATAATGTAAGGATTTGTAAAAGGACACAATGAGAAATAACTGAAAATGAAAGAGTTTTGACCAGTGTGTATGGACCACTTTCAAGTGTAGACTTGGGAGTGGTCTTTTTGCGTTTGTGGGTCAGGAGGATAAAATAATTTCAATGAAGATAGGGTTTGTACATAAAAATATGTTGCGAGGGAATCCTAGGACTGAAAAATGCAACCAATTACAAAAATCTTCCCTAATTTGGAAAGATGCGTTGAGAAATACAAAAAAATATGATATTATAGGACTGAAAAATGCAACTTGTTGCAAAAATCTTCCCTAAAGGAGTGCGTAGATATGGAGATTAAACGTGAGTATTATTTAGATAAACTTATAAAAAGACAAAATAATGGACTAATAAAGGTTATAACCGGTATTAGAAGATGTGGTAAATCGTATTTGTTAAATACGCTTTTTTATAATTATTTGATAGAGAGTGGTATTGATAAAGAACATATTATCCGTTTTGCATTTGATTCCGCAGATGATCTTCATCTTATAGGGGAGAGTCTGATTAGTGTTGAGAAAGAAAAAAGAGGCGTAAATCCGGAGTTGTTCATGGAGTATATTCGCACTCAAACATCTGGTGAAGGGAAATATTATTTGCTCTTAGATGAAGTACAGTTACTTGATTGTTTTGAATCTGTTCTAAATGGTTACTTGCGTAAGGATAATATGGATGTATATGTCACCGGAAGCAATGCAAAGTTTTTGTCCAAGGATATTATCACAGAGTTTGCAGGACGTGGTGATGAAATCCATATGTATCCATTAAGTTTCGCGGAATTCATGTCTGTATATAAGGGTGATAAGTACGAAGGATTGTCAGAGTACATGCTTTATGGTGGGATACCGCTCGTTGTTCTACGAGAGGGAGCAAATGAGAAAGCAGCTGTTTTGCAGAATCTGTTTGATGAAATCTATATTACAGATATATTCAAGAGAAATAGGGTAAAGAATCAAGGGGAATTAGAAGATTTGTTGAATATTCTTTCTTCTGCAATAGGTTCGCTTACTAATCCGGAGAAATTAAAAAATACATTTAAGACGGTCAAAAAATCAAGTATTACAGCAAAGACCATAAAAAAATATTTGGATTATTTTGAAGATTCTTTTTTGATAGAGTCTGCACAGAGATATGACATTAAGGGAAAGGCTTATATTGAAACGCCAAAGAAATACTACTTTTCCGATTTGGGACTTCGCAATGCACGAATAAATTTCCGACAGTT
This sequence comes from Clostridia bacterium, assembly GCA_017462965.1. GTDB lineage: Bacteria > Bacillota > Clostridia > TANB77 > UBA1234 > UBA1234. The sequence goes on from JAFTQC010000016.1 coordinate 1,753, forward strand.
TGAGCAGACACATTCGATGGAAAATGTGATTTATAATGAGCTTCGCATGCGTGGATATAGTGTGGATGTAGGCGTGGTGCCAATTGCGGAGAAGGACAAAGATGGAAAAGTAGTTCGAAAAGCTTTGGAAGTAGATTTTGTTTGTAATCTTGGATCTGCAAGATATTATATTCAGTCGGCTTATTCGCTTCCTGATGAAGCGAAAAGAAATCAAGAGATACGACCATTTAGGAAAATAGATGATTCTTTCAAGAAAATTGTGGTGACAAAAGATATAGTTCCAACACACTACGATGAGAACGGGATTTTAACAGTGAACATTTATGAGTTCTTGCTTAATCCAGGAAGTATTGAAGGATAAAAATAGAAGGAAAGTTATGCGAATTTGGAGATGGTAAAGTATGGAAACGGTAAGCGATTGGTTCGCATGGAGAGCAGATAGTAAGTCCCAAAGCGTTGAAAATCGAAATGCTGATAGGTATACGGTTGTTTTAGGTTGGGAAAACAGGGATGTACTGTATTCGTTTTTGGGAATTTATACCATTGGATTATGGGTGTTCTATCCAGATGAATTTATAAGAAAAAATGTAATAATTCGGCATGAGGATAGACCAAAGATGAAAAAGGTGTCGTTTAATTTCTTGTATGAGAAGTGTGAGAATGTAGAACACAGATATTTAAAATATAAAAAAGTAAACGAATTAGATGAACTGAAAGAATTTATAAGGAATTATGACTTATGTGGGAATGTAATTCCAATATGGCCGGGAGGAAATATAGCCAAGGGAATGCAGTATTGCTTCGATATACCAGATATATATTTTAATCAAGAGAAGGTTTCTTTGTGGACTAAGGTGTTACAGCAAAAATACGAAACATCATTTTTACAAGCATTAATTGATAGTATTTACGGCAAAGAAACGGAAATGTTCTTAAACGAAATGGATGAAGAAGGATATAAAAAGTTTTTAAAGCATTGTGTAAAGATAATTCGGGATAGAACGAATTTGATAGAAATTAAAGAAAAAGAACAGAGGTAGACATGGTGTAATGAATATACAGATAATTGGCACGAAAAAGTGTAATGACACAAAGAAAGCCCAGCGCTACTTTAAGGAGCGAGGTATTAGGTTCCAATTCATAGACATGAATGAAAAGGAAATTAGTAAAGGTGAATTCCGTAGTGTAAGCCAGGCTGTAGGTGGCATCAATGCAATGATAAATGAAAATTGCAAGGATAAGGATGCATTGGCACTTGTGAAATATATTTCCGAGGAACAGAAGGAAGAAAAACTTCTGACGAATCAGCAGGTGATAAAGACGCCGATTGTCAGAAATGGAAAGCAGGCGACGGTGGGGTATGCACCGGAGGTATGGAAGGGTTGGAACTAGATTGGCATTATGAGGAATATTTGACTAAAGAGAAGGGAGAAGTGACTAAACGTGCAACCATCAGAGAAATCTTTCACTATAGTACGTGAAGAGGATTATGTACAAAGCGCAAACACGCTGTTTCATTTTATGAAAAGTGAACAATGGCTAAAAGATGTTTTGTCTAGACGGGCAATTGTTCCAAGATATTGTGTTGAGAATATCGAGTATCTTGGAATTAGCGATGGTAAAACATCATTTGAAGAGGCGGCAATTCTACAAAAATGTTTTTGTGATATACCGTTTCATAAATTAATGCAGTCATTTTCCTTGTGTGGTGAGGGAGAAGAGTTCGAACGACTAGAAGATGATGATAAGTTCAAGGCTGCAAACAACAATACACATCCTGATTTTTATGGAGAATATGCAATTGCTTTTTCGAAAAAGTGGGGAGAAAGTCATAATCTGCAACATTTTCACAGACTTCAGTATTTAATATGGCAAAGTTTGTATGGGTATTGTGGTTGTAGAGAAGTTCAAAAGTGTAGAAAATGATGTTGGGTTCTAGGTCCTCCTAGTAACTTACGAGTTAGCAAAAAAAGAAGGGAAAAAGAAATATGTTTCATTGCAGGGAAAATGAATTGTATGATTTGAACCGAAGATATAAAAAAGGAAATTTTGAGTGTATTGTTGTATAGGGACGTCGTCGAGTAGGAAAAACTGCGCTTATAAATGAGTTTTGCAAAGATAAGCCAACTATATTTTTGTCTGCACTTAATGCAAGTTCACAGGAAAATTTAGAAGCATTATCAAAAGCTGTTTATGAAAAAAGTTATCCGGGAGTGGAATCTGCTCCAATTTATGCATCCTTTGGCGCTGCTTTTGCAGAAATTACACGTATGGCAAAACGATTGAAGAATGGATATTTTTTTCTTATTTATAAAACCAAATGAAAACTTTATGTATCTATCCATTATAAGCAAACATATAAGCAAAACCAAAAGGAGGACACAGATATGAAGTATTTAAATATGGAGCAGAAGAATATTATTTGGAATGCGTTGCAGCAAAAGCAGAATTACCTTTTTTATATGGCACAGAGTATGCCGCAGAATGCAAAGGCACGGTGTATGTTGGATCATGCTGCGGCAACAGGAGACTTGATGCACGTTCTGACACACGGCATCACATTCGGCGGTATTGCACATCAGATTGGCAGAAGCAGTCGTTGGAGCAGTCTGGCAAACAGTGTTTACAACAATTCAGTTGCTAAAGGATTAAAAGCATATAGTAATGGCTCAGAGGTTGTTGTGGTAGGTAAGCGTTTTATCTCTTACTATGCAGAGGGCGAGTCCTGCAAGAAGGAAATTTATATGGACAAAATTGTAAAAGTAGAGGGTGCAAGAAAGAGCCTCACCATTACAGTGAAGGATGATAGGAATAAATATCATTTTGTAACTATCGGGGATATGGGCGGTAGAATGGCAGAAATGATAGAGACAATTCTTTTTTATCGAATGAATGCAATGGGAGCGGAGCCCGGTGTGATAACTCCGTTTGAGTATGCAGGGCTAAAGAACAGCTTCATGTGAAATATTTATTTTAAAAACAACTTGCTAACAATTCTTTAACATTAGTGTGGTATGTATATTTCCAAGGTTGTTTTACTCTTTTTTGCGGTGTATAATATACCTGATTGTTGCAGTTGAAAGAGAAGTGAAGAAGCATGTGGAGATATTATTTTTTAATAGTAAGATGTTTGTTTTGGTTTGCCGGAGTGATAGGAAAAATGCGGCGGATAGTAAGGAGAGGAACTTATACCGAGCAGGAATGTCATGAGTATTTACAATATATTATAAGCGTCATGCAGAA
>JAFTQC010000017.1 GCA_017462965.1 Clostridia bacterium
AAAAAATTTGCGCTCCAATGCATCAGCAAAGGAGCGCTTTTTTTATAAAGAGGTCTTGCAATTTTTCGCCTCGCGTGTTATACTATACATACTGCATATCAACAGAGAAATCATAGTTGCAAAGTTGCAAAAAAGTTGCAAACAAATGCTTCCGTCCTATGGTAGGATTGTTTCGTATGTAAATTAAAACATTTGAAAATATAGGGTTTTATGCCTGTTTTCGTATGATAGGACACGATTTGACACCGTGGTTCAAGTGTTCAAGTCTTGTCACTCAGACCAAATAAGACCAATCCGAACTAAGGATTGGTCTTATTTTTTGCCTAAAAACACCCTTTTTAGCCCAATTTTAGCGATATGCAGCCATTTTTGAGCCTGCTTTTACCAAAATTCACATAAAATTTGTTTGCACGAGAGTTGAATGCACATCAGCATTTAGCTCTCTTTTTTGTTTTTTACAGAAAAAGTGTCCGTTTTAGCGGTACAATTTTCTTAAAACTGTCCGTTTTAACGGACACCTAATTTTATCTATAGGAGAAATAATAAATATGATTGATAATTTTACACCTGCAATAATAAAAAATATAGCATTAAGGATTGATACTCTTCGCGTTCAATACAATTTATCAACAAGAGAATTAGCTAAAAAATCAGGCATTTCTAAATCTCAATTGTCCGATATCATACTCGGCAACAAGGTTCCAAATGTATATACACTATTTTGTATTTGCAACGCACTCGGTATTTCCCTCTCGGATTTCTTCGACTTTGATGATGAAGTGCTCCGACTGCGAGGCAAAGAAAACATACTCATCAAGATTTATCGTGAAGTTTCACCAATGTCACAAGACACATTAATTAAAGTTGCTAAATGCATGAAATAGACGAAGCCCTTGGCTCAATTACGAGTCAAGGGCTTTTTTTATTCCTCCGAACCATATTCATACAAAAACTCAATTAAGCGATCAACCAACTTAAACGCAGCTACACGAGCATCTGCTACTATTAAATAATGTTTCTGAGGATGTGTAAAATAATACTCCAAATCACTAATATATTTATCACCATAAAGACTCTTTAATAGTTCAACTCTTTCGGTATTGTTGTTTTTTATCGCATCGTAATTACAGATACAATGGTCTGAAATGAACTTTTCATCATCTGTTATAAAAATAGAAAAAGGAATTTCATAATTATAGCTTTTGTGATTCAAATCATCTCTTGGCGTAAGAGGAATAGTATAAGGCCTATATTCTACAGATTTATACGTAAAAAACAATGTAACCCCTCTTTTCATTTTTTCATAGTCAAATTCAAAATAAATAGAACACGGTACATCATCTATTCTAGCTTTAATTCTTGCCCTTAATAGTCTGCTACAATAACCATCTTTTTCTACTGTAATATATATTTTTTTCTTCCTGCTTGACACCTTTGATATGCTTGATGAAAAAAATCTATCAGAAAAGTTATCAAATATTTTCTTTTCTAAAACTATAGGATAGTTTATTGGATGTTCTCTCAACAATTCTTCGTTTATCATTATTTATTTCCCCTGAATATAGATTTCATATCAAAATTCCATTACAATGGTCTATTTCGTGCTGAATTATCTGTGCAGTCCACCCGAAAAAATTCTTCGTATGAGTTTTCATTTCAAGAGTTTGGAACTGTACTTTTATCGTCTTATATCTCTTGCATTTTCGAGGTCCGCCGAGAAGTGAAAGACATCCTTCCTCGGTTTCATAAATCCCAGACTTAGCTACAATCTGAGGATTCAGCATAACGGTATATGTAGGAGCTCGTCCACTTTCATCAAGAAAAGCGATTATGCATTTGCGAACACCAATCATATTAGCTGCCATACCTACGCATCCCTCTCTATGTGATATAAGTGTATCTAACAAATCCTGAGCAACATCTAAATCATCTTTGGTTGCAGGTTGTGATTTTCCAGCAAGGAAAATCGGATCTTGCATTAGTTCTTTTATCATAATTTATCCTAAAACCTCTAAAAACATATCATTGAGTTCATCCCATGTTTCTATCTTGTCGTTGGGAAGTTGAGCTACAATTCCATCAATCTCAGCAATCGTACTCACTAAATACTCATTTACTCTGTCAAATCGAGCACCAACGGTAATCTCCGGAGCATTTATCTTCAAGTCTAACAATTTTTCTACGTCAGACTTAAGATCTTCGTCAAGATATTTCTCCATCAAAATACGAAATTCCATTGGAGGGGGGTCCTTCGGCAAGAATCCATTTACAAGCAAGTATAGGTCTTAACACATAGAAATACTTCTTGTATTTAACCATATCTCCCAACAGAAATTCTCTGTAGTTTCTTTACGCAGGCCGCTACGCATCAAGTCTTGAGTCTAATAAATATCCCCCCGGTCTGATATGCACCCCAAAAGTTAGACACTTTTGGAGGTGCATATTTTTTATGAGCAAAACAAGAAGAAAAAACAAAAAGTACTCGCCAGAATTCAAAATTCATGTTATAATGGATATGCGAGAACACCATTTGGGGCCGAGAG
>JAFTQC010000018.1 GCA_017462965.1 Clostridia bacterium
CAATGTTTTCCATGCAAAGTGGCTCTCCTCCACTTATTGTTATTCCATTTAATATTGAGTTTTCTTTTATTCTTGCAATTATTTTTGCTTCATCGAATTCTTCACCATAATCATAGCTTTGTGCCATTTTATTGTGGCATCCTGGGCAGTTATGAGGGCATCCGACTTACGAATAACACTGCTCGCCAACCAAGTCCATTTGATATGCTTTCATCGTAAAATCCTGCCATTTTCATAGGTTTAAGCCCCCTTTATTGTATCGTCTTCAAATCCTGTGTGATTTACTCTATCTTTTAATTCGTCTAATTTTGCATTGTTCCATCTTGATGTTGTTCCTACTAAATATCCTGTGATTCTTTGGATTGTATCAATGTTTGTACTTCCGCATTTTGGACATTTTACTAAGCTTGCTTCTGCATTTTCAAATCCGCAATCCATACATCTTGATCTTGTATGATTGATGCTTCCATATCCCATATTGTATTTATCCATCAAATCAACAACTGCTTTGATTGTCATTGGATTGTGTGCTGCATTTCCGTCTAATTCTATGTAGAAAATGTGTCCTGCTCTACATAGCTCATGGTATGGAGCTTCAATCTTGGCTTTGTGCTCAGCTGTACATTTATACCATACTGGAACATGGTTGCTGTTTGTATAGTATTTTCTATCGTTTACACCTGGAATGATTCCGTATGTTTTCTTGTCCATTTTTGTGAATCTTCCTGATAGACCTTCTGCTGGTGTAGCTAAAACTGAGAAGTTTAAGTTGTATTTCTCAGCAAATTCTACTGTTAAATCTCTCATTTCTGTAATAATTTCAATTCCAAGTTTTTGCGCTTCTTCTGACTCCCCATGATGTTTTCCTGTAAGTGCAATCAAGCATTCAGCAAGTCCTATGAAACCAACACTTAGTGTTCCATGCTTAATAACTTCCGCAATTGAATCTTCTGGTTGTAATTTTTCGCTATCTTGCCACATTCCACTCATCAAAAGTGGGAATTGTTTTGCTACTGCTGTAGATTGGAATTTAAATCTATCATATAGTTGACGTGCCGCAATTGTCATGTATTCTTCCAACTTGTTCATGAAAATTCTTTTTACAGCTTTTTTGTATATTGGTGTCATCTTAGCATCGCTACCGATTCCAAGATCAAACTTTAATCCAACTTTTTCTTGTGCCGATAAAGCTGATTCTATAGCTATTTTAGGCAAGTTGATAGTTGTGAACGAAAGATTTCCTCTACCTATTGTAGATTTTTCTCCATGTCTATTTTCAAATACTCTTGTTCTGCACCCCATTGTTGCGCATTCATAGTACCATCTTCTTGGATCTTCTTCTTTCCATTTTTCATTTTGGTTAAATGTTGCATCCAAATTCAAATAGTTAGGGAAAAATCTTTTTGCTGCAACTTCACAAGAGAATTGATACAAGTCATAGTTTCTGTCTTCTGGCAAGTAATTTATGCCTCTTTTCTTTTTCCAAATTTGGATTGGAAATATTGCTGTTTCGCCATTTCCAACGCCTTCATTTGTAGCCTGCAACACTTCTCTTATGATACATCTTCCTTCTGGTGAAGTATCTGTTCCATAGTTGATTGAGCTAAATACTACTTGATTTCCGCCTCTTGAATGGATTGTGTTCATGTTATGTATGAATGATTCCATTGATTGATGCACCCTGTCAACTGTTCTGTTGATAGCAATTTGTATGCATTTTTCTTTTCCTTTTAAATTCTTAACGTCTTTCTTTATATAATCTGAAACTTGATGATTTTCTAAGCCTTTTATATCGAAATCAAAACAATCCTCTAATTTTTGAATTTCCTCTTTAAAAGTAGCTTTTACGTATGGAGCTAAGAAATAATCAAACGCTGGAATTGCTTGTCCACCATGCATTTCATTTTGTACAATTTCAAGTGAAATACAACTTAAAACACTTGCTGTTTCAATTCTTTTTGCAGGTCTTGATGAACCATGACCAACTCTAAAACCTTCACTTAAAATTTTATTTAGCGGATGTTGAATGCAAGTTAAGCTTTTTGTAGGATAGTAATCTTTATCATGAACATGAATATATCCTTCTCTCATTGCACCTCTAACTTCTGATGAAAGTAGGAAATCATCAACAAATGGTTTTGTTGTTTCAGAAGCGAATTTCATCATCATTCCAGCAGGTGTATCCGCATTCATATTCGCATTTTCTCTTGTTATATCATTCGCTTTTGCACCTATGATATCTAAGAAAATTTCCTTTGTTTTAGCCTTTCTAGCAACATCTCTATTATATCTATAAGTTATATAGCTTTGAGCAACGTCTTTTCTACTAGATCCCATTAATTTTTTCTCAACGCTATCTTGAATTTCATAAACGCTAACTTGTTTTTTATCTTCCAATTGTTTCTCAACACTTAAAGCAATCTTATTAGCTAATTCTATATCAATTCCATCAGGAGTTTGAGCCATTGACTTTGTTATTGCATTAACAATTCTTTCTTTATTAAAATCCATAAGTCTTCCATCTCTTTTTATAACCTGCATATTGATACCTCCTTTTGTTTTCTTAAGCTAATTTTACATTTTTCATTTTTTCAAAAGTGTTACCTGTGCAACTTTTTTGTTTTTTTGTCGTACTAAAGTTTGAAATGCTTGTTATTTGTTAATCAAAACCAAATGTTACAATTTTGTTACAGAATACACTTGTTACTTTTGTGTTAAAAAATAAGCATTCAAAATTCTGTCTGTTGCTATAGCAACATTTTTATGATATATTTTTCTTGGTGATTAAAATGAAGAAATATTTTGACGTTGATAACTTTGTTACAAAACTTCAAAAAAGCTGTAAATTAAGCGTTGTTAAGGAATTTCAAGCAGATGAAGTTATAACAACATTCCTTCTTAGAAGAAGTCAATTTTGTGTACTTTTGGAAGGTGAAGCCCAATTAATGACTTATGATAAAGACGGAAACAGAAAAATAATTTACTTTTACAAGAAAAATGATACTTTTGGGGAAGCTTTATTTAAGATATATATGGATAGAGAATTTTTTGTTATTGCAAAGAAAAAGTGCAAAGTTTTGTTCTATCCTTACGATGTCATTGAAAACTGTACTCAAAGTTGTATCTATCATATTGAAATTTTAAAAGATCTTCCTAACCTTATTTTGCATAGCATTGCTGAGCAAAATTTTAGAATTCTTCTTTTAAGTGCTAAAACTGTGCGTGATAAGCTTCTTACATACTTTAATAATTTGGCCATTGAAAATAACAGCAAGACATTCGAATTGCCGTTTTCCTTAACCGATTTATCAGATTATTTGATGATTGAAAGAACCGCAATGATGAGGGAACTTAAGCGACTTAAGGATGAGAAGATAATAAAAAAGACTAAAAATAAAATAACGTTGTTATAGGGACGCCCCTTTTTGCTAAAAAATTCATCAAGAGGGACGCCCCTTTTTGCTAAAATTGACATAATACGTATTTTTTAGTAAAATATAGATGTATCTAGTCGCATTTTGGTTATGAAAGGGAGGTTTTTATGCTCGCTTGGATCGTGAGTCTGATTACTGCTGTGTTCCACTTCATTCCGACAACGATTTGGGTTATCATCCTGATTGCCGGAACGATCATCTTTCTATTGGGTGGTGAAGGCTGGCTTGGTTTCGTTAAGATTGCATTGTCGCTTCTGGCGTTCTATTGCTTCTTGTGGATTCTTGCCGCACTGCTCCCCACCTGGCTAGAAAACGTTGCTATCTTGGTTACCATCGGTGTTTTCTGGTGGCTACGACGCAACTAGTCTAGAGGCTTTATGCCTCTTTTTTTATGTAAATTTGAAAAATTGGAAAATTTTTCTTGAATATTTGAAACTTTTGGTATAAAATGGTGTACATAATTAAGAAAGGTGGGAATATGATGTCTGTTTTTGATACATTTTTTAAACTTAACACCACTGCTAAAGCTGAAATGCAACAAAAAAACAAGGCAATGAGTGTAATTATTAATTCAACACATAATAAACTATCAATTGCTGAAGCTGAAAGGATTTACGACGCTATTGCATCTAACGCAATGTCTCTTCCTACAGATGCGGCTAAAATAAATGAAGGAATGAGAATTCTAACAGAAATGAAAGCTAATTGGCTTACAACAGAAGAAAAAGAAAATTTTGTTGCAGGTGTTTGGCTTTGCGAATGTGGAAAAGACTCTCAAAACAACAGTGGTATAACATATATTAACCCAGAAGAACTACAATACACAAGACAAGCGGTTTTAGGTACTGCTTTTAAACAAACTAACAACATTACTCTTTAATAAAATTGGGAACCGACTTTTTGGAAATTGGGACGGTTCCTTTTTCCAAAAAAATCATTTACACTATGCTGCATATAACTATAAAAAGAAAAATGTATGTGGAGTGAATTAGTTTTTCAAAAATTCGAAGATTACATGAAACAAAAAAAGTTTTGTGGGCGTGGCGTTAAGAAATTGCAACTATAGAAAATATGAAATATTTCTATCTTTCCGTTGCAATTTTAGCCGAAAGCCTTCCACAAAACTTTTTTATTTTCATGTTTTTGAGAATTTTTAGAAAATTCTTATGAACATAACTCTTAATTTTTATTTTTATAGTTATATGCATCTGCGAAGTAAAATAATTTGGAAAAAGGAACCGTCCCAATTTCCAAAAAAGGACAAAAGCCCCGTCCCTTTGTCCTTTTTTGTTTTTATTCAATTATATCTAATATTTCTTTTTGTTTTTCTACCGGTTCTTTTGAAATTTCTATTGATTTTCTAAGCATTTCTATTTGCATTAGACCTTGTGTTTCGTTGCTTGCATGTATGTATAGAAGTGTGTCACCACTTTTTACTTCGTCGCCTATTTTCTTTGCCATTTCAATGCCTACTGAATAATCTATTTTATCTTCTTTCTTGTATCTTCCACCGCCAAGATTTACAACGGCTTGACCAATATTTTTAGCTTCTATCTTTGAGATGTAACCATCTTCTAACGCCGTTAAAGGAATTCTAAACTCGGCTTTTGGCAATATTGAATAATCATCTATTACTCTGCTGTCGCCCCATTGTCTAGATATCATTTCTCTGAATTTTTCTAAACCTTCGCGCGAATCGATTTTGCTTTGAATCATTTTTATGTTGTTTGCAATGTTGTCACCAACACCAGCAAGTTTTAACATATATGCACCTAGAACTGTGCAAACTCTTGTAACATCTGGCTCACCGTTTCCCTTTAGAGTTTCAATGGCTTCAATGACTTCAAGCGCATTTCCAGAATATTTTCCAAGAGGCTGATTCATGTTTGTAAGAACTGCAACAGTTTCTTTTCCTGCAAGCTTTCCGATGTTTACCATTGTTTGAGCAAGTACGCGCGCACGTATTTCATTTTCCATGAACGCACCTGATCCGCAAGTAACTTCAAGCAAAATTTTATCACTGCCTGCAGCAATTTTTTTACTCATTACACTCGATGCAATAAGTGGAATACTTTCAACTGTCCCAGTAACATCGCGAAGTGCATACAATTTTTTATCTGCAATAGCAATTTTTTCAGATTGCCCCATTATTGAAATTCCAATTCGTTTAACGTTTCTGATAAACTCGTCCATTTCAATTTCGGTTCTAAAATTAGGAATTGATTCTAGTTTATCAACGGTTCCTTGAGTGTATCCCAAGCCACGTCCTGACATTTTAGCAACAGGAACCCCGCACGCAGCAACAAGCGGCATTACGACCATTGTAACCTTATCACCAATTCCACCAGTACTATGTTTATCAACTTTGATTCCTGGAATTTCAGATAAATCAAGTATTTCGCCAGACTCAGCCATTGCAAGTGTTAAATCACAGATTTCCTTTTCTGACATTCCGTTCAAATATATTGCCATAAGTAAGCTTGACGCCTGATAATCAGGAATATTTCCATTTGAATATTCTTTTACAAAAAAGTTAATTTGTTCGGTTGTCATCTCTTTTTGATCTCTTTTTACTTTTATAATTTCGTTTATATTCAAAGCAAATCCCCCTTTTCTTTATTTTTTTTATGTTGTTATTTTATTTTTAATTGAATTAAATTTTGCTTCTCCGATGCCGACTGACATTTTTTATTTCTTCTATATTTTTGAATTTCGACACCGTGTTTCTATACTCTATAATTTTATCTGCTGTGCTATCCCCTATTCCTGATAAGGTTTTTAGTTCTTCTTTTGTTGCTGTATTTATATTTACTAGTTCTGAATTTTTTGTTGCATTGCCATGATACAATTCATTTATTTGTTGTACCTTTGATGCTTCCGCTTTACTTGACAATTTTTCTATAAATGGTATCACTATTTTTTCGCCATCACTCACAGTCGACGCAAGATTAATCAAATTTGTATCCGCATTTTCAGCAAATCCCCCAACACATTCTATTGCTTCGTATAATCTTGAATCTTCTGGTACAAGCGCAATTCCAGGTTCGTTAACTGCACCTATTATATAAACACAAATTAGATTTTCTTCTATATTTCCTGATTCGTCCTGCAACATATTGTCGATAATAATTTCTTCCTCACTTGAAGAAGTAACAGTTCCATCAGAAAAAATAACCCCTATAATTATCACGAATATAATAAATCCCCCAAATGCTATTGCACTTTTGAATTTATTATCCATTCATAACCTCCTTGCTTTCTCCTTTATTATACATAGAAATTTTTTCTTTTGCAAATTTAGTCTTCGACATTTTTTTCACGACTTGTCATTTAATGTTTGTGAATTTTCGATGTTAAAAAACATATTTTCTTGTAAATTTTATATTCTTTATGTACAATGTTGGCAAGGGAGGTTACAAATGAAAAAGATTTTTTTGTTTTCTTTATTATTTCTCCTTCTTTTTAATACGAATACATTTGCTGTTGAGGTTTCAGCACCTCATGCAATTTTAATAGATTTGGATTCTGGCAAAACGCTTTTTCAAAAAGATGCGTATTCCCCAGTTTATCCTGCAAGTACAACAAAAATTTTGACTGCTATTTTGGCTTTAGAAAATTGCGATTTAAATGAAACCGCTACTGCAAGTTTCACTGCAATAAACAGTGTTTACGCAGGTGGAACCACAGCAAACATTCAAGAAGGTGAAACTCATACTATTAGAGACTTGCTATGTACGATGCTTGTACATAGCGCTAATGATGCTGCTTATATTCTCGCTGAACATATCGGTGGTTCTACTGCTAGTTTTGCAAGCATGATGAATACTCGTGCAAAAGAGCTTGGCGCGCTTAGTACATATTTCGTTAATCCCAACGGATTGCCTGATGCGTCACATAAAAGTTCGGCTTATGACATGGCTATTTTTGCAAAACATGCTATGAAAAATTTCCCGGAATTTAGAGAAATTGTAAAAATGACTTCGTATTCTCTACCAGTCACGAAAGAGTATGAAGAACTTTATTTTAGTCAATTTCCAGATGCTACTGAAGCAATAAGATACCTTTCTTCTACTACTAATCATTTAATTAATCCTAATCGTGAAGATTTCTATTATGAATATGCTACTGGTATCAAAACTGGATACACCGATGCCGCTGCAAATTGTATCGTTGCCGGCGCAGAAAAAGATGGAGTCGAACTTGTAGTTGTAATTTTTGGTGCAAGTGGATGGAAAAATTTAAGAAGTGATTGTGTAAATTTGTTTGAATATGGATTCTCAAGATTGCGTTCAGAAACGCTTGCTACAGCTGGAAGTGTGATAGATACTCTCGAAATTAAAAATGGTGTTGCAGACGCAAACATGTTAAATCTTGTTGTTGAAGACACTTTAAAGGCTACGTTTTCTTCATCAGATTTAATTGAAGCATTCACACCTTCTATTGTTATCAATTCTGATTTAAAAGCTCCAATCAAATCAGGAGATGTTGTTGGAACAATTACATACGATATTTATAATTCAACATACTCATCTAATTTGATTGCAGGTAACACAATAGATGAAAAAGTTACAATTATAGAAGTCACAACAAATGTTGTTTGGAATCTTTTAAAACTTGTACTTTGGTTCATCGCTATTGTATTTGGCTTGTTTATTACTCTAGTTTTAGTTCGCGCATATATAATTACCAAAAAACAGCGCGAGCGCTCACACAGAAGAGCAATCTACAATTCAAGATTTAGATAATTATTAAAAAGGAACTGTTTTTGGAAATTGGAACGGTTCTTTTTCGGGACAAAGGGACGGTTCTTTTGTCCTTTTTTTATTATTTAGTATGTACTAATTATTTTTTACAATAAAAAAGGACAAAAGAACCGTCCCTTTGTCCAAAAAATTTCCAAATTAAAACTTGATTCGATTGTAGATTTCTTCGTGGATGTCGTCGATTGTACGAAGATTACCGTTCTCGTCTGCGCAGTTGATTATCGTCCAACCGTACTTTTTCGCAACCCACAAAGCTGTTTCGTATGCAGATCTTAAATATTCATCATCCTGTTCGTGGATGTCCTTTGCACCTCCAGAAGAAGTCTGTCCGCGCTTTGCTTTGAGTTCTTTTGCAAGTTCCCAAGGCATATTCAGAAGAATTACTTCATCATACTTTGGAATCCCTAATGTATCGATTTCGAAGTTGTGCAGCCAATCTATCAGCTCGGTTTTTTCTGCTTCTGTCTTAAGCTTGCAAGCCTGATGAAGTATATTTGATGTGATATATCTGGCCAAAATAATATTTCCGCCAGCTCTGTACGTTCTTCCCCATTCCTCCTTCATGTACGATGCATATCTATCCATTGCATAAAATACAGATGCTGTCTTGGCATCTACATCGCTCGCATTCTCTCCGAATTCGCCTGACAAATACTGACGAACGAACCAGCTGCTTTCAGATGCATAATCCGGAAAACTTGTTGTAGAAAATGCAATGTTTTCATCTTGCAATCTCTTACAAAGCTTTTCATATTGCGTAGTCTTTCCGCTGCAATCAGTTCCTTCAATCACTATTATCTTTCCCATAGTTCATCCTCCTTAATACAATTTCTAGAATAATCATATAACACTTTTATCAAAAGTCAAATAAAAAACGGTCAGCGGTTTTTGGAAATTGGAACCGTCCCAAATTCCAAAAAATCGTCCATTTAATGGACGTCCCTCGTGGACGAAAAAAAAAGGACAAGAGAACCGTCCCCTTGTCCTTTTTTAAGTTTTATGGAGTTATTGTAATTCTGAATGTACCGTATTTTGTCATACTTTCGTCGATTGTTCCGGTGAAGTCTGTTAGTAAGTTGGTTGTCTTCTTGTACATTCCTGACATATCGCCATTTGTGTAGTTTGAATTTCCATTTTTGCTGATTGCTTGATCTTTTTCTAGTGGTACTTTGTAACCATTTTCGTCGATTACGAATGTTTCTGTGGCATTTCCTAATTTTTCTGCTAAGTCTAGGTTAGCTTTGGTTGCAATTTGTGTTTTGATCGTTTCTTTGTTGAA
>JAFTQC010000038.1 GCA_017462965.1 Clostridia bacterium
CTTGTTTATATTTTATCATCGGATGCAAAAAAAATATTCTCATTTGATGTGCCGGAGGAGATTATAAAGGAGTTATCGTTGCTTTCACAAATTTATACAACTGAAAAACTGGAGAAAGAGTATAAATTATTGATGTAAATTTACTAATGCAACAAATTTGCGTAACAAACAAAGGAGGAAGTAAAAATGAAAAAAAGATTTTTATTAGTTGTAGTATTATTTATTTTAGCAATTGGAATTGTTGCATGTGATCGAAAAAATGAAAATAATAATGCACAAAACGGATTTGACGAAAATATTATTGAAAATGAAGACGTAAATGCAGTTAGCAATGAGGATTTAAGAGAGATGGCACCAACATTGGAGAGTGCCTTTAAGGTAGTTGATGGAACTTTGACAATTTTCTATGATGAAATTGTTGAAGAAAATAAAATTGTTATTCCGGAAAGTGTTAGAGGTGAAGTAATAACGAAAATAGCAGCTTCTGCATTTAAAGAAAATGAAAATATTGAAGGAATAGTGATTCCTAACACTGTTGTTGAAATTGATGAACAAGCTTTTATTGATTGTAAAAATTTATCTGAAGTTATATTGCCTGAAAATTTAGTTTCAATACCTAGAGCTTTGTTTTATGGAACAGCGATAGAAACTATTGATATTCCTGAAGGCGTTAAGCGTATTGAAGAAAATGCTTTTGGAAATTGTAATAGTTTAAAAGAAATAAACATTCCTGCAAGTGTAGAATTTATCGATGATTGGTCATTTTTAGATACATACAATTTAGAGAAAATTAATGTTGATGAAAATAATATAAATTTCTCATCAGAAAAAGGAGTCTTATTTGATAAGGATAAAACTCTTCTAAAAATGTATCCTGCCAATAAAAAAGATGATGCATACAATGTACCTGATAGTGTTGTAGAAATTTCAGCTTCTGCATTTTCTAATTTGAGAAATTTGAAAAATATAAATTTAGTAGCTGTTGAAAAAATAGGAAATGTTGCTTTTTTAAATTCTACAAGTTTAGAAGAAGTTACTTTTGGGAATGCTTATGCAAATCCAACAGAAGAAATTGCATATTTGTTTAGAGGTTGTACTAATTTAAAGAAAATAAATGTTGAAGAAGGAAATAATGTTTTTGATTCTGTAGATGGTGTGTTATATAGTAAGGATAGAACAAGACTTATGTATTTTCCATGTAATAAAGGAATGAATTTGTTTACGATACCAACAGAAGTTGAAAAAATTTCGAGTGCAGCATTTTTAGAATGTGAAAATCTTGAAGGTGTAATAATTCCAGATACTGTTAAAATAATTGGAGAAAGTGCTTTTGAAGGCTGTGTGAACTTAAAGGATGTTGTTATACCGGATGGTGTTGAAACTATAGAAAAAGGCGCTTTTATAGGCGTTCCAAGGACTTCTGTGAAATTACCAGATGGCGTGAAAAATGTTGATGAAATTTTTGAAGAAGCCTTGCAAGAGGAAGAATAGTATGATATTATGTCTACATGTTAATAGGTTACGTTGATAAAGAAGAGTACTTATATTAATGTTTTATAGAGAGCTTGGCGTTGCTGGAAGTCAGGTAAACATATGTAAGGAAGGGAACTTTTGAGTGATTATAAATTAAGGTGAGTGGTTTATGAAAAAGTAGACTACTAACTAGGGTGGAACCGCGGAAAATAATTTCGTCCCTAGCTATGTATTTAATACGTAGCTAGGGTTTTTATTTGTCTAAATTTTAGCATGTATTAAATATGAAGCATAAATTAAAAGGAGGAAAATTTTATGGTAGAAAAATCAATGGAAAAAATAGTTGCACTATGTAAGAGTAGAGGTTTTGTATTTCAAGGTTCTGAAATATATGGCGGTCTTGCAAATTCGTGGGATTATGGTCCAATAGGTTCAGAACTTAAGAAAAACATTAAAGATGCATGGTGGCAAAAATTTATTAGAGAAAATAAATACAATGTTGGAATTGATGCTGCAATAATTATGAATCCAGAAGTTTGGGTTACAACAGGACATGTTGGTGGTTTTAGTGATCCATTAATAGACTGTAAAGCTTGTAAAACAAGACATAGAGCTGATAAATTAATTGAAGAGTGGTCATTTAAAAATGGTGAGCAAGTTACAGGTCTTGATGGTTGGTCAAATGAAGAACTAGTTAATTACATAAAAGAAAATAATGTTCCTTGCCCTGATTGTGGAAAAAATGATTTCACTGATATTAGAAAATTTAATCTAATGTTTAAGACATTTATGGGTGTTACTGAAGATGCAAAATCAGAAGTTTATCTTCGTCCTGAAACAGCTCAAGGTATGTTCGTTAATTTCAAAAATGTTCAAAGAGCTACAAGAGGAAAAATGCCAATGGGTATTGGTCAAATGGGACGTTCATTCAGAAATGAAATTACACCAGGTAACTTTATTTTCAGAACAAGAGAATTTGAACAAATGGAACTTGAATTTTTCTGCAAACCAGGAACAGACTTAGAATGGTACGAATACTGGAAAGAATTCTGCAAAAATTGGCTTATTAGTATTGGTATTAAAGAAGAAAACCTAAGAATGAGAGAACACTCTAAAGAAGAACTTTCTTTCTACAGTAAAGGTACTACTGATATTGAATACTTATTCCCATTTGGTTGGGGCGAATTATGGGGAATTGCTGATAGAACAGACTATGACTTATCTAGACATATGGAAGCTTCAAAAACAGATTTAACATATTTGGATCCTGAAACAAATGAAAAGTATGTTCCGTATTGTGTTGAACCAGCTGTTGGTGTTGATAGAGTATTCTTAACAGTTCTTTGTGATGCATATGATGAAGAAGAAGTTTCTGAAGGAGATGTTAGAACTGTACTTCACTTAAGCCCAGCACTTGCGCCATTCAAAGCTGCAGTACTTCCTCTTTCTAAAAAATTAAGCGAAAAAGCTACAGAAGTTTATGAAGATCTTTCAAAGAGATTCAATGTTGAGTACGATGAAGCTGGAAGTATTGGAAAAAGATATAGAAGAGAAGATGAAATTGGAACTCCATATTGTATAACAATCGACTTTGAAACATTAGAAGATAATGCAGTTACAGTAAGAGACAGAGATACAATGGAACAAATTAGACTTCCTATTTCAGAACTTGAAAAATTCTTAGAAGAGAAAACAAGATTTTAAGCATAATTTACTTACATTTTAAAGGAGGTTTTGAAATGGATAAGAAATTAGGTTTTGGATTTATGAGATTACCTTTATTAGAAAAAGGCAATGCTAAAAGTATTGATAAAGAACATGTGAATAAGATGGTTGATATGTTTATAGAAAGAGGTTTTACATATTTTGATACAGCATATATGTATCATGAAGGGATAAGCGAACTTGTGCTTAAAGAAACTCTTGTTCAAAGATATCCGAGAGAGGCGTATACTATAGCTGATAAAATGCCAACCATGAAGCTTAAAGAACAAGATGATGTAGATAGAATATTTAATGAACAATTAGAAAAATGCGGTGTTGAGTATTTTGATTATTATTTATTACATTGTTTGACAAAAGAAAATTATGCAAACGCTGAGAAATTTAATACGTTTGAGTATTGTATGGCCAAGAAAAAAGAAGGAAAGATTAAATGTCTTGGCTTTTCTTTTCATGATACGCCAGAACTTTTAGATGAAATTCTTACAAAATATCCTGAAATGGAATTTGTGCAACTTCAGATTAATTATATAGATTGGGAAGATGGAAACGTTCAAGCTAGAAGATGTTATGAAACTTGTCTAAAACATGGCAAAAAGATAATTGTTATGGAACCTGTAAAAGGTGGGCTTCTTGCAAATGTTCCAGAAGAAGCGAAAAATCTTATGAAAGAATATGATGAAAAGGCTAGTGTTCCAAGTTGGGCAATTAGATATGCAGCTAGCTTAGATAATGTATTTATGGTTTTAAGTGGAATGTCTAATTTGGAACAATTGGATGATAATACTTCATACATGCAAGAGTTCAAGAAAATAAATGACGATGAAAAGGAAATTATTCAAAAGGTTGTTGATATTATTTTGAATAATTTAAAAGTTCCTTGTACTGGTTGTGAATACTGTGTTACTACATGTCCGATGAATATTCCGATACCAAGATATTTTGAACTTTATAATAAGCAAAGTCAATTTGGTGATTCTTCGAATTCAAAAAATAGATATCAAGAAATGAAAGATTGTGGTAAGGCGAAAGATTGCATCGAATGTGGTGCTTGCGAAAGAGAATGCCCACAACATATAGAAATAAGAAAGCATATTAAAGAAGTGTCTGAGTTGTTCGATTAAACTTTTTAAGAGAGGTGATTTTTAGTGCCAAGTATAAGTTATTTAGCGAAGAGATTATGCACAATGAACTATAAAGCAATGTTTGATAGGGTTAATGTTGTTAAGGAAAAATGTAATAAATCTAAAGTTGGGATTTTTTTTGATATGATTTGGTGTGGCATTAGATATGGTGCGGGGTATGTTGATTATGATGTCATAGGTTTTTATAAGTTGAATTCAGCACAGAGAAAAACAATGCTTACAAGAGGTATAAATAATAAATTTGTAAAACAATTAAATAAAAAAGAATATTGGCATATTTTCAATAATAAAAACGAATTTAATGAAAAGTTTTCTGATTATTTAAAACGTGATTGGATATATCCTGTTGATGGTAATAAAGAAAAGACTCTTGAGTGGATAAAAGCACATCCTGTATTTTTTGCAAAACCAAATGATGGACAATGTGGAAAGAATATTGAAAAAATTAGTCTTTCAGATTGGGATGAAAATATAGAAGAATTATACAAACATTTAGTAGAAAATAAATTAAAGTTGTTAGAAGAACCGGTTATTCAATGTGATGCAATGAATAAGTTAAATCCGAGTAGTGTAAACACTACAAGAATGGTTTCTGTCATGAATGATGCTGGCGAAGTTACGATACTTGCGACATTTGTAAGAATTGGAAACGGAAAAGTAGTAGATAATTTTAATAGTGGTGGTATGACTGCAAAAGTTGATGTTGAAACAGGAATAATTTTAGAAGAAGCTGTTAATAAAGCAGGGGAGCTTTTCGAAAAGCATCCTATTACAGGGACAACTATAAAAGGTTTTCAAATGCCTTATTGGAGTGAAGCTAAAGAGATGGTAAAAAGAGCGGCTAAACTGAGTCCTCATGTTAGATATGTTGGTTGGGATGTTGGAATGAGCGTGAATGGCCCTGTTCTAATAGAAGGAAATCAATTCCCAGGTCATGATATTTATCAAGTTGCTGAGAAAATGAAGGAAGGCGAACTTGGGGTACTTCCAATGTTTGAAGCTGCAATAAATGGAAAAAATATAAATACTAAATTAGCTAAACATGTTAAATTAAAAAGTAAGATGTAAAATTTTTGGACAAGGTTACGTTTTTCTTGATCATATTTTTAACAAAAAATACATAATAAAGTTAAATATTGGAAATGATGAAAAATGCTTGATACAATTGCAAAAAATGTTGATTTTTACAATTATTAACGATATAATACTAGAGGTTAAAAGACTAAAGAGAAAATGACAAAATTTATATAAAAACAAGGAGGAATTTTTAATGAGCAAAAAATATGTTTATCTTTTTAGCGAAGGTGACGCATCAATGAGAAATCTTCTTGGTGGTAAAGGTGCTAACTTAGCAGAAATGACAAAGTTAGGTTTACCAGTTCCACAAGGTTTCACAATTTCAACAGAGGCTTGTACTCAATACTACGAGGATGGAAAACAAATCAATCCAGAAATCGAAGCTGAAATTTTCGAGTACATCAAAAAGATGGAAGAAATCACAGGTAAAAAATTCGGAGATATGGAAAATCCATTATTAGTATCTGTTCGTTCAGGTGCTAGAGCTTCTATGCCAGGTATGATGGATACAATCTTAAACCTAGGATTAAATGAAGATGTTGTTGAAGCATTAGCAAAAAAATCAGGAAATCCACGTTGGGCTTGGGATTGCTACAGAAGATTTATACAAATGTATTCAGACGTTGTTATGGAAGTTGGTAAAAAATACTTCGAACAACTTATAGATAAAATGAAAGAAGAAAAAGGTGTAACTCAAGACGTTGAGCTTACAGCTGAAGATTTAAAAGAACTTGCTAACCAATTCAAAGCTGAATATAAAGAAAAAATTGGAGCTGACTTCCCAACAGATCCTACAGAACAATTAATGGGAGCTGTTAAAGCTGTATTCAGATCTTGGGACAATCCAAGAGCAAACGTTTATAGAAGAGATAATGATATCCCATATTCTTGGGGAACAGCTGTAAACGTTCAAATGATGGCATTTGGTAACATGGGTGAAACATCTGGTACAGGTGTTGCATTCACAAGAAATCCATCAACAGGTGAGAAAAAACTTATGGGTGAATTCTTAATGAATGCACAAGGTGAAGACGTTGTTGCTGGTGTTAGAACTCCACAACCAATTGATCAATTGAAAGAAGTTATGCCAGAAGTTTACGAACAATTCACAAAGATTTGTGATACATTAGAAAATCACTACAGAGATATGCAAGACATGGAATTCACTATCGAAGATAGAAAATTATACATGTTACAAACAAGAAATGGTAAGAGAACAGCTCCAGCTGCTCTAAAAATCGCTTGTGATTTAGTTGACGAAGGAATGATCACAGAGAAAGATGCTGTATTAATGATTGATCCAAGAAACTTAGATACATTATTACACCCACAATTTGACGCTGCTGCATTAAAAGCTGCTACAGAAATTGGTAAAGCATTACCTGCTTCTCCAGGAGCTGCTTGTGGTAAAGTAGTATTCACAGCTGAAGATGCTAAAGAATGGGCTTCTAGAAAAGAAAAAGTAGTTCTAGTTAGACTTGAGACATCTCCAGAAGATATCGAAGGTATGAAAGCTGCTCAAGGTATCTTAACAGTTCGTGGTGGTATGACATCTCACGCTGCCGTTGTTGCTCGTGGTATGGGTAAATGCTGCGTATCTGGATGCACAGAAATTAACATGGATGAAGAAAATAAAGTATTCACATTAGCTGGAAAAACATATCATGAAGGAGACGAAATCTCAATTGATGGTTCAACAGGTAGAATCTATGATGGAATAGTTCCAACAGTTGACGCTACAATCGGTGGAGAATTCGGAAGAATCATGGAATGGGCTGATAAATTCAGAGTATTAAAAGTTAGAACAAACGCAGATACTCCTACTGATGCTAAAAAAGCTAGAGAATTAGGTGCTGAAGGTATCGGTCTTTGCCGTACAGAGCACATGTTCTTTGAAGCTGATAGAATTGCTGCAATCAGAGAAATGATTTGTTCAGACACAGTTGAACAAAGAGAAAAAGCGCTTGCAAAATTAGAGCCAATGCAACAAGGTGACTTCGAAAAATTATATGAAGAAATGGAAGGATACGGAGTAACAATCAGATTCTTAGATCCTCCACTACATGAGTTCGTTCCAACAGAGGAAAAAGATATCGAAGCTCTTGCAAATGCACAAGGTAAATCTGTAGAAGAAATCAAAGCTATCATAGCTAGCTTACATGAGTTCAACCCAATGATGGGACACAGAGGATGCCGTTTAGCAGTAACATACCCAGAAATAGCTGCAATGCAAACAAGAGCAGTTATTAAAGCTGCTATCGCAGTTTCTCAAAGAAAAGGAATTAGCATAGTTCCAGAAATTATGATTCCACTTGTTGGAGAAATTAAAGAATTAAAATACGTTAAAGACGTAGTTTGTGAGACAGCTGACAAAGTTATCGCAGAAGCTGGTGTTGAATTAAAATACCAAGTTGGTACAATGATCGAAATACCAAGAGCTGCTTTAACAGCTGATGAAATCGCTAAAGAAGCTGAATTCTTCTCATTTGGTACAAACGACTTAACACAAATGACATTCGGATTCTCAAGAGATGATGCTGGTAAATTCTTAGGAGCTTACTATGATAAGAAAATCTATGAAAACGATCCATTTGCTAAAGTTGACCAAAATGGTGTTGGTAAATTAATAAAAATGGCTGCTGAGCTTGGAAAATCTACAAGACCAAATATTAAATTAGGTATTTGTGGAGAGCATGGTGGAGATCCATCTTCAGTTGAATTCTGCCACGGAGTAGGTTTAACATATGTATCTTGCTCACCATTCAGAGTTCCAATAGCTAGACTTGCTGCTGCACAAGCACAAATCAAAAATCCAAGAGCTTAGTTAATATAACCAATGACTTCCTGATAGAAATATCAGGAAGTTTTTTTATTAAATGTTGATATTATAGGTAATTTATGACAAAATATATGTAAGATGCTTTGAAGGGAGAATAGTGATGGGAACAGAATCTAGAAGTAAAAAACAAATCATTATTACACGTATTGCCGTGTTTATAGGAACGATTATTTTATTATTATTAATGCTTAAATTTGCTGTGTTCTTTACACCGTTTTTAATAGCTGGAATTATAGCTGTTTTGATAGAACCGGTTATAAAGTTTTGCATGAATAAACTTAAAATGAGCAGAAGAGTGAGTAGTTTTATTGTTGTAGTTTTTACAATAATTTTGATTGGCTATGTAGTTTTTTGGGGAGTTACAAACCTTGCTTCTGAACTTCTAAAACTTACCTCTAATATAGAACCTGCAATAACACAGGTTACAACGACAATTGATACACTTTCTGACACAATAGTGACAAAATTTCCAGAAATTCCTATGCAGGTAGCTAATGCCGTTGAAAATTCGATTGTTGATTTTGTTGGTAAATTTGGTAATTTGATTGCTTCATTTGCATCGACGGTTGTGAAGGTTTTATTATCAGTGCCTACTTTAATTGTAAATGTGGTAATAACAATACTTGCGCTCGTTTTCTTTACGAAAGATAGAATATATGTAATAGATATGTTAGAACATCATTTCCCAAAATCATGGATATCAAGCGCTGGAAAAGTAATAAAAGAAATTTTTTCATCAATAGGTGGATATATAAAAGTTTATGCTAAGATAATTTTGATAACATTCTTTGAAGTGTTTATAGCTTTCAAATTTATATTTAATTGGTTCGGATTAACAGTGAAATATCCATTAGCTTTTGCAATAATAGTTGCGGTAGTTGATATTCTACCAATATTAGGTGTGGGAACTATCTTAATTCCTTGGTCTTTATGGCTATTTATAACCGGTGAGATTGGATTTGGTTTTTTGGTTATTTTAACGTATATAGCTATAACTGTTATAAGAAACTTTATAGAGCCAAAACTTGTTAGTAAACAATTTGGAATTCATCCACTAATAACGCTTATGGCGATGTATGCGGGATTTAGAACGGTTGGAGTTGTAGGTTTATTGCTTGGTCCAATAATGCTTATGATTTTAAGATGTATTTTCGATAAACAAATTGAAAGAGGTTTATTCAAAGATATGTTTGATGCAAAATAGGAGGTAGTAAAATGGGTGTTATAATTGCGTTAATAGTTGTATTACTTATAATAATTTTTATATTTAATTTAATTGTAAAAGAGAATAATGCTGCCAAAAAGGCTTTTGCTACTGTAGACGTATATTTGAAAAAAAGATATGATTTAGTTCCTAATTTAGTTGAAATAGTAAAAGGGCATGCGGCTCATGAAAAAGAGGTTTTTGAGAGCATTGCGAATGCAAGAACAAAAGCAATAGAGTCACAAAAAGAAGATGCTGTTGTAAAAAGTGATAATGAGTTGAATGTAGCATTGAAGAGTTTATTTGCGGTTGCAGAGCAATATCCTAATTTAAAAACAAACGCATCTTTCCTAGAACTACAAAAAAAGCTTAATGATTTAGAAGATGAACTTGCTGCTGCAAGAAGAACATATAATGCTGCTGCTACTGAATACAATACAACACTTGAAACATTTCCAACTAATTTAGTAGGAAAGCTAATGAGAAAAAAGCAAAGAGAATTGTTTGTTGTAAATGATGATGTTAGAAATGCAATAAATATGAAGTTTTAATGGGTGATGTATATGAAAAAATATGATGAAAGTAATATTGAACTAAAAAGAAAAATATCATTATTTATGTATTTATGCATGTTTGCATTTTTCATAGCAATAATAGTATATGTAATTTTTGCTAAAAATTATAATGCTATGATAATTGGAGCACTTTTTTTAGCAACTGCTGCTTGCTTTGTAACAGGGATTGGATTAAAAATGCATGTCACGCCATATTTATCAGAAATGTTATTAAAGAAAGTAAATACTAAGATTGATAATTTGGAATTTTTTCATAACAAAGGTATTCCTGAAAAACTATTTAGAGATTCAGGTTTTGTAAAAAAATATATATCATACAATTCTTACAACTTCACAACTGGAAAAGTTAAGGACTATGATTTTATTTTTTCTGATTCAATTGTAAGAAATATTACAAGTACTTCGGGAAAAAACGAGTCAGTTGTAATA
The DNA here is from genome assembly GCA_017462965.1 of Clostridia bacterium. Taxonomy (GTDB): domain Bacteria; phylum Bacillota; class Clostridia; order TANB77; family UBA1234; genus UBA1234. The sequence continues at coordinate 10,465 of JAFTQC010000038.1, forward strand.
TTTAAAGGAATCTTTGGTATAACCGATGCAAAAATTGAAAGCAATGTTGACATGGTAATTGCTCCAGATGTTAAAAATAAATTATTAAATAATCTTTCTGAAGATGTAAAGAAAATATTCGGTGCTAACAAACATGTTGTAAGACTTGAAAATATTGAATTTGAAAGATATTTTGAAGTTTATAGCAATGATCAAGTCGAAGCTAGAAGAATTGTTACATTAAAGTTTATGGAAAATTTATTAGAGTTAAAAAAACGACTAAACAAGAATGTAACAGTTATTTATAAAGAAAATCGAATTTATTTCTTCGTAGAAAATAGATTTTTGATAAATTCTTTTAAATTGTATTTATGTGGTGCAAATCAAGAAATGGTTGATGAAACAACAGAAATCTTAAATTTATTAGCAGAGACAGTTTCGTCGATTTAAAAAATGAAAATTGGGATGGAACTTAGGTGGAGGTCAGCAAGAGGGGCGTCCCTCTTGCTGACTCTTGCTAAATTATGTCCCAATTTCCCAAAAAGGACAAAAGCCCCGTCCCCTTGTCCAAAAACTCATTTTGTGTTTGGGGGATATACCCAAATCTGATTTGGGACTTCGCTTTTTGCAACATTCTTAATTTGAACAATTGGCATTGCACCATGATAATCTCCGATTTGAATTTTTCCTTCACCTTTTATCCATTCATTATTTTCTATTTCTTTTGCTTTTTCATATTCGCATAAGAAGCCTACAATTCTTGATTCACTTTCACTTATTAGCATGTCACGTGCTATTACAAATTGGTTCTCATTAAAATCTGCACTTCTAAAAACATATCCAATCATTTCAATTTTTTTGTTTTCGTAATCATATGGATTATCATGAATTTCCTTTAGTATTTGAGTGTAGTTTTCGCTAGTCATTATTATTGTCTCTGATGGTGAAAATAAAAATGTGCATATTGCTATTAGAAAGAATAAGATTAGTATTCCTAGTAAAATATTTCTAATTTTTATATTATATATTCTCATAAATCCCTCCTAAATTTTTCTATGATATCTGATTAATTTTTATGTGTAACTAAGAATATTATTACAATTTGGTTAAAATAAGATATCAAATAGTTAACAAAATATCATAATTATGGTAACAAGAAAACGAAGGTGTTAAACTTTAATAAAGTAACATAATGTGGTGGTGATATTATGAAGAAAAAAATATTTTTTCTCTTTTTAACATTTTGCATATTAAGTTGTAGCCTTGTTTTAGCAGTTTCATATTATGATATGAATTCATCTCATTGGGCTTACAAATATGTAATGGAACTGTCGAATAATAACGTTATTAATGGATATACAGACGGTTCTTTTAAACCTGAAGGGACAATTACCAATGCAGAGTTTATTAAACTTGTTGTAATGGCAGGACTTCCAGAATGGATTGATATTAAAGATGCAGAGTCTAGTATTAATCATTGGGCATCGCCGTATATTTGGATAGCAGAAAGATATGGGATAATTTCTACGTGGAGCATAACATTAAAAAATGCAGATACGCCAATAACTAGAATAGAAATGGTACGAATAATATCAAAGGCAGATATAACTATGAAAGGCAATTCTTTGGAAACAAAAGAAAAAGTAAAATTTAATGATGTTCTTTCATTAAATAGTGACGATTTACTTTTATTAAAGCATGCATGTAGCAAGGGGTTAATTACAGGGTATACAGACAATTCATTTAAACCATTTAATAACATGACTAGAGCAGAAGCAGCAACAATGATATATCGTTTTAAGTGAGGTGGTTTGTATGAAAAAGAAATATTCTATTGCAAAAAACTTGTCGGTAGGTACTTTTTTTATAATCATGATGATGATTAATATTTTTCAGGTAAATGCTACAAATAGTACTTCGACGACGAATTCAAGTACAACAACATCATGTACACATACGGTTTATAGTACTAATAGCCCGTCGACATATCATTATACATATTGTAAAACATGCGGTAAGTGTAAATCGCGAACAAGGCATTCAGTAAGTTCTACAAGTAATTATCGGAAATGATACATATCACACTGCGTATTGTTCTTGTGGAAGAAATTTAGGTAATCGTTATCATTCATTTTCGTATTCGAAGTATAATGATACTTATCATACCGCGTCTTGTGGATGTGGATATTCTGGATTAAAGAGTCATAACTCTTCACCTGCAAAACTAAAAAATGGTGAAACTGTAAAAGGCACTACATATTCTGGAACAGAAGCTTTAGATACTTATCATAAAATGGTTTGTAGTTCATGTGGTGAAGTGACAGGTGTTGAAGCACATAAATGGACAGGAGGAAACACAACTGCACATAAATGTAGTGGATGTAGTTATACACACAGTAAAGCAAATGACGCGACAAAAGGGTTACACTATTTTAATCTAGATAAAATTAGGGTACTTGGAGATGTTTCGCCATGTGCAGTATGTGGAGAATATTTAAAACTTGAATATTCATCAGATTCAATTTTGGACACACTTCCAAAGAAGGAAGAATATACGATGATAGGAAATCCCAATCCTATGGAAGAGGTTACACTAGACACAGATCAGAAAATTGTGTCTAACTTTATGCCTATAGATGAAAATGGAGAAATTATTTTACTGGAAGAAATATATTTAAGAGTTAGATCGTATACTAATGGTAATTATTATAGACATTATTCAAAACTTATAGGAAATGAATTATCTAAAATTACTGATAGAGTGCAATATATGGAGGAGAGTGGAACTATAGATTATATAGCAAATGAACTAAGTTCCTTTGGTGCACTTGGCGGTTATAATGAAGCCAAAAAACAAGAAATAGTAGATAACGTAACGCAAATGGTAAAAGACGATCCAAACTTAAACTTTTTAGATGTGTATGCTATAACAACAGTGGTATCAAAGCTTGGAGATTTCGCCATAAATTCAATAAATACACCTCTTTTGGAATGGTTTACACAAGACTTAGCAATAAAGAACACATGGATATCTGGTGGAATTGAAACTATTCGTCATGATTTTAAAGGAGACATGGCAAGCACAGCAGGCAGAGAATATACATTATACTTTTCTGAATTACCCGCAAATAAATATGAAATTTTATTGTCGCCAATATTAACATACGGCGTTAATTTTAATATATTTAGCTATTCGATAGGTGGTATAGGACAATTATTATTTTCTACATTGTTTACTGTTGGTGATGGCGGCTCTGATCCACCAAGTAACATTTTGGCATATGTATCAATTGCATATAGAGATGATAAAGGAAATGTAATTTATACGAAGGCTGGTGATCTTGCTACACCTAAAGACACTGTTATTAGTAGAGTTGTATATTCTGGTACATCAGCTAAAAGTGTAACTAGCAATATATCAGCACAGATGGAATGGACTCAATTATCTGGATATAGATATAAAGGCTATTTACTTAAATATGGTACTAATACAAGTGGAAATTATAAAGTGTATAATAATCCATCAGAAATGAAAGTGACTACAGATTCGTCAGTTTCTGTTACATCATCTTTTACACCAAGTAGATTGCGGAATAAGTTTAGTGTTTTATTTTGAACCAGTAAATATAATTAGAGTAAATCATAAAGTAGATAAAGTACTTATAAATACAGAAAAAAATCTTGGAAAAATACCAATACCGACTGTTACGGATTATGATATGTCAGAGATAAATTACGCGCCTAAAGAATTTGAGTCGTTAAATAAAAACTTTTGGCCAGGCTATATATTAACTGGTTATAAAGTGTATGGCGGTAGCGAGTCAGAAGCCAATATAATTGCAAAACAGACATATGATGTAAATACCACAACAAAGATGAATTCAAAAGATGATGCAAAAAGGGCCGTAGAAATTATGACTGCAATAACATCAGCAGAAGATATAAATGGCGCAGAAGTTGTAAGTAAAGAACGACTGGGATATGGTAAAGATAAAATAATAGTGTTTGAATATTTGTATCCGGAAGTGCAAATAAACAATGTAAATCACGGAACTAATGCAACATTAAAAGATATAAGTGGCCAATTACTTACATACAAAATAAAATTAATGGGTGACAACATGATTGTTAAATCCCTTGATACAACACCTTTAAAAAGTGGTGAATATAAAGAATTAAATCTTACATTATCAAATGGACTTAAAAAGAATTTTAAATATGATGCATCAGATTATTCGCTTGTGCAGGCATGGATATATACAAAAGATTTAAATAAAAATACTAAAACTTTATATAAAGTAATTGCTGGAAACGAATCATTTATACCAACAGGGGTTTCAAGTGACAAAATACAGATAGCAAGTGATTTTTCAAGTTTTGCTAATTATTATATCTTAAGTACGGAAGAACTTTTAACTGTAATGAATAAGGTTTGGTCAGACTTGTATATTGAATTTAGGTATTATCAAGGTGCAAATATAGTAAATGTTTCATATGTAGATGATGAAGGAAATACATTAATGCCACCGGAAATATATAAAATGCTTGAAGATATTGGTGGCAAGAAAGGTGTGACAATTCCAGTAACAGAGATTGATGGATATAAGTTAATAAAATATGTGCTTGATGGTAATGAAGATAATACGGTATCAGGTTTAGAAAATGTTAAAGTTATAGACAATGGCACTGATAGAGAGTTAATATTTGTTTATACAAAAGATGATTCGGGTACTAATGAAGATGATCCGCCAGAGGTGTTTGAAAATCCGTTTGCTATAATTCGTTCAAATGAACGTAGCGATGAAGAATATAATGTGGATTTTGCAGTACCGACAGATGAAGATTTGTATGCGAACGTAGTAACAGAAAGTTATAAAGTTGAAGAGGTTTTGTCTATATTAGATGAAGTTCAAAAAGTAAACGTTACGCTTAAAAAGAAATATTATACAAGTAATAATGATAATGATAGTGAGATAACGTCAGATGTAGCAGTCGCAACGGCAACAATACCGCTAGAGTATGATTTAGATTATGCTTATTATGGTGGTGGTTTTGCAAGACTTTTCATATTAGATACAGCAATAATTGAGAATGAAACAGTTTTGGATACAAAACATTATGATCAAAATGGAAAAGTATTAATCGAAGCAGATTACGATTCAAATGAGCCATTTTTAAATTATATTCAGGGAGGAAAATTATTCATAAATAATTCTGAAGAATGCACATTAGTAAAAGACGAGAATGGTACGTATTATTTAGAAGTAATGCTTGGTGGAATTGATTATGAAGAACCTGATATGAATGAAATAGCTGAAAGTTATCGAAATGACCATAAAGTAATAGACCAAATAATTAGACGAAATGCTGTAGTAAATGGCGACTATTTAAGTGTGTATGCCGAAAATCAAGAAATAATTTATCTTAATGGATTAGACATTTACATGTCAGCAGAGAGACTAGCAAATGTAACTGAACTTGTAGATGCAAAATATTATTATAACGATTCAAAAGCACCGCTTACAAACAATAACATATTATTTAACAACAGGCAAGTATTTTCTTTTGAAAAATCTAAAAATGAAATTTATCCGTCAACAAAATTAACGCTTAATTATGTGCTAAATGAATACATTGAGGAAAGAAAAGTTGAAAAAATATTACTTGAAAAAATTTCTGAAAGCGAATTGAAAAATTTTGCAAAAGCAAGTTTGGATAATAAAGTTTCGATGTATAAAGATATAAGAGAAGATTGTAAGAGAATTCGAAATTTTACACCTGCGGAAATTTTTATGAATAGTATTAGTATTCATACACCAATAGTAAATTATACGAAATTAATCCCACTTAATAATTCAGGTGATAATGATAATCAATTGATTGATACTTCAAAAGAAAATGTATTGACCTTAGATAGTGTATTCACAATTGAAATTCCTCATGGAGGAATGCATACGTATGCTGTAAATGCTGATGGTAGCGGTTTTGATGGTTATGGTGATAAGGAATATAATTATGATGGTGTAAAAGCTGAAGACGAAGCAGATTTTTCTGAGAAAGGTTTGAAGAGGCAACGATTTGCGAAGATGAAACTAGTGAAATTTAGTTTTGATACGTATGCTATAAAGTATAGTTCGAATGGAAAAACAAAAGCAAAAGAATTGATTCTTGCAAATACATGGTTTAATTTAGGAAAACTTGATGGGAATACAGGAATGAATATTGAAAAATATAATTTCATAATTCCGGTATGGGTGAAGGATAATGAATCTGGTGATATCTCTGTTAGAATTGTTGCAAGTAATATACCTGATGAGTACGATGTGTATGAAAAAAATATTGATGATGTTGCAACATATGTAGCTAAGGATGTTGCAAATGCGAAGGATAAATATATTCTTCAGGAAGATTTAGAAGTGTTTATTTCAGGAGTATTATACGATTTACAAATTAGAGATTCTGATGATATTGGTTGGATAGGAAAATTAAGTGATGCTTTGAAAATAAAGAATATTTCTGAAGTGAAGAATATGTTTTTACCAATAGGACAGGCGAAGCAAAATATTTATTCTGCATATCAGTATGCATTAAAATTAGGATATAGATTTTATTTTGATTTAAAGACTAAAGGAATTGCAAATGATGCTGTGACAATAGTTCCAGAATATTATTATGTTCCGTCATCTGGTGGAGAAGCGACGAAGGATATATCAATTTTTTATGATACAACCGAATCGAAATATATTAAACTTGATGAAAGCAATAATATGTCTGTGACGATGCAAATGGCTAAAACGCATGGAAAAGTAAATAATCCAGGTTTTACTTTTGAATTAGTAAAAGGTAAAGTGCTAAATCCAGACAAAAATTATACTATTGCAACGATAATTGGAAATATCTTTTCAGGATTGGACCTTAAAGCGATTGATAATAAATTACCTAGAAATAACATATTGGAATCAGCAAATTTGTATGGATATAATGGCAATATTTCTAAATTTGTTGAAGAGGCGTTGAAATCTGATGCTGTAGAGAGTGAAGATACCATTAGAAATGCAAATGGTCATTGGTATGGCGAGTTTTATTTGCCTGCTAGTACAAAGGTTGCATTTGGTTCGTCTTTGGAAAGTAAAGATATTATGAGCGACCAATCGAAGGTATTGAAGGACGGATATATAATTGTTGTGTTCAAAACTATAGAAACTAAGGAAAAAGATGAAAGGTATTTAAGCTATGCAAAGCCAGATGAAAATAGCAGATGGGAAAAAGAAGGGGCTAAGTACGTTCCGTATGAAATAACTTTACCAAATGGTAACATTGCTAAAATATCAGATTTTGAAGAGGGAATTGGAATGGCAATTTATGAGGCTGGAATAAGAGCAAATGATGATTTTGAAACTGAAGGTACACATTAAATTTGTTATCATGCGTAGTTGACAATAGAAATAGCATGGCATATAATCCGTGGTAAATGGAACCTTTTGATTTTCAAGTGATACTGGGTCTTGAAGAAAGGATGATTTGATGACGGCGATAATCATGGATAGACGGCCGATGATGGACGAACCTTTGGAAAAGGAGGATTTTGCTATGAACGAGATGGCAACGTGGAAAGACGATGCAAGCAGGACTTTCTATTTCCTTAAGGGATACGCATCTGCGAAGGAACTTGACAACATGCAGAAGGCATTGCTGATTGCAAGGAATATGCACGAGGGCCAGTATCGTAAAGGTGGTGCTGAATATCTCGTTCATCCGCTTAGGGTGTGCGCATACCTTGCGGCGCTTAAGTTTGAAGATGACGTTCTGCTGAGTGCAGCGCTTCTTCACGATGTAGTCGAAGATGTTGAAGCGGTTCGTAATGATCCGCAAATGTTGGTAAACACCTATGGAATTTCTCAGGAAATTGTTGACCTTGTGTGCCGACTTACCAAGACGAAATGCACTCCGATTGACGTTTATTATAAAGGCATCAGCGAGGATTGGCGTGCGCTGATGATTAAGCTTAGCGACCGCTGCAATAATGTGAGCACGCTCGATTGCTTCACGTACGAGAAGATGCATGCATATATCGAGGAAACGAAGGATTACGTTTTGCCTCTGTCTAGGTATGCAAAGCTGCACTATCCCAAGTACAACAACGAAGTGACGATTATGAAATATCATATTACCGCGCTTTGTTCGACGGTAGAAAAGCTGCTTCCTATGATTAGTAAGAATGTGACCGACGATAAAAAATAAATATTTTTGTGAAGGGCTTGGAACTTGATTAGTTTCCAAGCTCTTCTCCATTTTAAAATGAATTAACATAATTATTGATTTCGCGATGAGAAGATGGTAAAATTATTTGGGGTTAATCATGGTTGTTTTGCTATCGACATATATTTGGAGGTGGAAATTAATGGGACGGTTAATTGAAGGTTTATGGGATTGTTGCCACTGCGGAACGACGGGAATTGGAGGTAGCAAAAGGGAATGTCCTGGTTGCGGTAAGCCTCGTGATGAAAACACGGTTTTCTACATGGGCGAGAAGAAGAAGTATGTACCGAAGATGGCTGCTAAAAAGGTAAACAGAAATCCTGACTGGGTTTGTGGTTATTGCGGCAGTCTTAATTCGGATAATTCTAGTGATTGCACTTCTTGTGGTTGCACTAGGGGTGGTGAAAACTTGGATTATTTCGAAAATCGCGGAAAGAAAGTTCAGGCAGAACGTGCAAAGGAAGCTACAAACGAAGACGAAGAAGAATCAGAGGATGCTAAGGCGGAGAGTTCAGAACAATCATATGGGTACACCTCTGATTTTGACAGTAGCGTGAGTTTTGGTTCTGGTGGTGTCATTCCGTATAGGGATGAAGTAACAGTGAAGCCGATGCGGAAACCGGCGATGATTAATTTCAAGCCGATCGCAATTGCTCTTGCTGTAATTTTGCTTATCGCAGGTCTTGTATATCTTTTTATTCCTAAAGAAAAGGAGGTTACTATTACCTCAACTCTTTGGGAGCGAGTAATCACGATAGAAGAGTACAAGACGGTACGAGAAAATGACTGGAGCGTTCCTCATGGTGGACGGCTTCAGTACACAAGGCAAGAAATATCTCATTATCAAAATGTTCTCGATCACTACGAAACCAAGACCAGACAAGTCGCAAAACAACGATACGTTGGTACAGAGGAAGTAGTAACAGGTCATAGAGATTTAGGTAATGGATATTTCGAGGAAATCACTTCATCTAGGCCTGTGTATGAAACCTACTATGAAACGGAGACGTACCAAGATCCGGTCTATCGGAGCGAACCAGTCTATAGGACCAAATACTACTACGACATCGAAAGATGGGTATATTGCAGAAGCGTTTCTACTAGTGGCAATGACCAATCGCCTTATTGGGGAGAAGTTCGGCTTGCTGCAAAAGAACGTGAATCTTCGCGCGCTGAGCAATACTGGATAACTGGTCTTGACGAGAAGGAAAAGGAACTCAAAGTTACCCTTTCTTACTCAGATTGGAGCAGTATTCGAGTTGGTCAAGTGGTTCGCATGAAAGTTTCTCTTGGACACGGAGAACTTATTCGTGACGAAAAGACCGAAGAAGTCTACGAACAAGAATAAAAAAATGAAAAGCACTCAGAGTTATTATCTGAGTGCTTTTTTTCTATCAAAAAGGGGCGTCCCTCTTGATAAAAAAGTTCTTGTATAAATTTGATAAAAATGAAATAATAATAATTAGAAAATTTTCGGAGGTGTAATTATGATAGTTGCAATCGATGGACCTGCAGGAACAGGTAAAGGGACTATTGCGGGATTGATTTCAAAAAGATTGGGATATACTTATATAGATACAGGTGCGATGTATAGATGTATAACCCTGAAAATGTTAAATGAAGGAATTGCGATAGATGCGGATATAAGCGTGATTCAGGACTTGCTTCAAAGAACAAAAATAGAATTTATAAATATAAACGATAAGCAAAGAGTTTTTTTGGATGATGAAGATGTGACAGAGGAAATAAGAACTCCGAAAGTAAATGAATTAGTTTCGCCGGTTTCAGCGATTAAAGAAATAAGAATTAAACTTGTAGATATGCAAAGAGAGCTTGGAAAAGCAAGTAATGTTGTTATGGAAGGAAGAGATATAACAACGGTAGTTTTTCCTGATGCTGAAGTGAAGATATATTTGACTGCAGATGCGGATGAACGTGCAAATAGACGTTACAAAGAATTAATTGAAAAAGGTATTGAAACAACATACGAAGAAACTTATGAATCAATAAGAAAACGCGACGAAAATGATATGAAAAAAGAAATGGGAGCACTAAAAGTTGCAGAAGGAGCGGTAGTGATTGATTCAACAAAAATGAGCATCGAAGAAGTGTACGAAAAAGTTGTTGAACTAATTATCAATACTGAGCTTGATGGTACCACAGATGATGAAGAAATAACAGTAAATGGAAGTAATGATGACGCATTAGAAGAAAATTAGGGGGCTAAAAAATGATAGGAAGAGCTATTATGAAAGGTGCAATGGCAATATATTGCGCGATTGTATATAGAATAAAAGTAGAAGGAATGGAAAATCTTCCAAAGGAAGGCAATACAATAATTTGTTCAAACCATGTTCACATGCTGGATTCGATATCGTTAGTTGTTAAATTTAAAACTAAGAGAATGATACGAGTTATGGCAAAAGAGGAACTGTTTAATACAAAATTTAAAGAAATGATATTTAGGGAAGCGGGTGCATTCCCTATAAAGAGGGGAAAAGGAGATACAGAAGCGCTAGAAGTAGCGAAAAATTACATAAAAGATGGCGATATGCTTCTTATGTTTCCAGAGGGAACAAGAAACGGCTTCGACAAAGGTGTAAAAATAAAGAAAGGTGCAGCTGTACTAGCACTTTCGACAAATTCTGTGGTAGTTCCAGTAGGAATAAAAGGAAATTATAAGCCATTTACGAAAATAAGAATAAGAATTGGAAAACCTATAAATGTAGATGGATATACGGTAGGAGAAGAATTAAATCCTAGAGAAATCATAGACTTAACCAACAAAATGAAAGATGAAATCATAAAATTAAGAGATGGCGAATAAGTTTCTTAATTCGTTTTGCTATTGACAAAAATTGCAAAATATAAGATAATAAATAAGATTTTGACGGCAACTATCAAGAGTTGCTGTTTTAATTCTAAAAATTAGCAGAAAAGTTAGAAAGGATTGATATTAAGATGTCAAAAGAAAGTCAAGATTTTGCAGAGTTATATGAAAACTCATTAAAAAAATTAGAGGAAGGAACAGTTGTTGAAGGAACAATCGTAGATATCATTGGCGAAGATATTTTCGTTGATTTAGGATATAAGGCAGACGGAGTTATACCAAGAGATGAATTTAGTTATAGCGATGAAAAACCAGCTGATAAATACAAAGTTGGAGATACAATCAGCGCATATATACTAAGAATGAACAATGGTCAAGGAAACATATTGTTATCAACAAAAAGACTACAAGTAAAACAATTAAGAGAAGAATTTGAAAACAACGTTAAAGAAGACAAACCAGTTCAAGCCAAAGTTACAGACGTTGTAAATGGTGGTGTAATTGCTGAAAGTGGAAATATTAAAATATTTGTTCCACAAACACAACTTGCTAAAAAAGTTACTGATTTAGTTGAATATAGAGGAAAATGCGTTGCTCTTAAGATTATTGAATATAATCCAGAAAAGAGAAAAATCGTTGGTTCTGAAAGAAAACTAGCTAATGAAGAAAAACAAAAACAAGTTGAAAAAACTTGGTCAGAAATTTCTGAAGGAAAAGTTGTAAAAGGAACAGTTAAACAACTTACAGATTATGGCGCATTCGTTGATATCGGTGGCGTTGACGGATTATTACATATTTCAGAGATTTCATGGAAACAAATCAAACATCCAAGTGAAGTTTTAAGAGTAGGTCAAGAAATTGAAGTTTCAATTCTTAAAGCTGATACAGAAACAAAGAAAATCTCATTAGGATATAGAAAAGCTGAGGATAATCCTTGGGCAAACGTTAAATACCAAGTTGGAGACATCGTTGACGGTACAGTTGTTAGCATGAAACCATTTGGAGCATTCGTTGAATTACCAGACGGATTAGAAGGACTAGTTCATATTTCAAACATTACAATGAGAAGAATTGCAAAACCACAAGACGCTTTAGAAATGGGACAAGAAGTTACAGCTAAAGTTGTTGAAGTTGATTTAGATAAAAAGAGAATTGAGCTTTCAATTCGTGAACTTGAAGGAGCAGCAGTTGAAGGAGAAGCTGCAGCAGAAGCAGAACTTCAAGGAGAACAAATTACACTTGATTCAGCTATGACAGAAACAGCTGAATAATTGATGAGCAAAATGTAAACCTAATAGTTTACAAATAATAAATTTACTAGTGATGAATAGGAAGAAGATTTCCTATTCATCATTTATCGAGAGGAAGAGTTAAAAAATGGAAATAAGAAATGTTGCTATTATAGCCCACGTAGACCATGGAAAAACTACACTAGTAGACGCACTACTAAAACAATCAGGAACATTCAGAGAAAACGAGCATGTAGATGACAGAGTTATGGATTCAAATGATCTTGAAAAAGAAAGAGGAATCACTATACTTGCAAAAAATACATCTGTAACATATGGTGATTACAAAATTAATATTATTGATACACCAGGCCATGCTGACTTTGGAGGCGAAGTTGAGCGTGTTCTTAAAATGGTTGACGGAGTTATTCTTCTTGTCGATGCATTTGAAGGTGTAATGCCACAAACAAGATTTGTTTTAAGAAAAGCATTAGGTTTAAACTTAAAACCAATCGTTGTTCTAAATAAAATAGATAGACCTGGTGCAAGACCAAAAGAAGTTATTGATGAAGTTATAGACTTGTTCTTTGAACTTGCTGCTAACGATGATCAACTTAATTTCCCTGTAATTTATGCTTCAGGAAAGCAAGGAGTAGCATCATTAGAGTTGGATACTCCTGGTTCAGATATGAAACCTATATTCGATACAATAATTAAATATGTTGGAGCACCACAAGTTCATCCTGAAAATCCAATGCAAATGCTTGTTTCAAGCATTGATTATGATAACTATGTTGGAAGAATCGCAATTGGAAGACTTGAAAGTGGAAAAATTAATCAAGGACAACCTGTTGCAGTATGTAGAAAAGATGGAAACATTCAACAAACTAAGATTGGTAAATTATATACATACCAAGGTTTAAAACGTTATGAAATAGATGAAGCTGTTGCTGGAGATATCATTGCGGTTGTCGGAATTCCTGATATCAATATTGGTGAAACAATTGCAGATAGCCTAAATCCAGAGGCAATTCCATTTGTTGATATTGACGAACCAACATTAACAATGACATTTAGTGTAAATAATGGACCTTTTGCTGGTAGAGAAGGACAATTTGTTACATCTAGACATTTGAAAGATAGACTTATGAAAGAGCTTGAATCAAATGTTAGTTTAAGAGTTGAAGAGACTGAAAGTACAGATAGTTTCAAGGTTTCTGGTAGAGGAGAACTTCATTTATCAGTTTTAATCGAAACAATGAGAAGAGAAGGCTTCGAATTCATGGTTTCAAGACCATCTGTTATTTTTAAAGAGATTGATGGCGTTAAATGTGAGCCAATTGAAGAACTTGTAATTGATGTGCCAGATGAATTTACAGGTTCTGTAATTGAAAAATTGGGTATAAGAAAAGCTGAAATGACAAATATGATTGCAGGAAATCAAGGTTATACAAGACTTGAATTTAAGATTCCTGCCAGAGGTTTAATTGGTTATAGAAGCGAGTTCATGACAGATACAAAGGGTAATGGAATAATGAACCACGTATTTTCAGGATATGAACCATTTAGAGGAGAAATTTCACCTAGACAAAAAGGTGTTCTAATAGCATTTGAAACAGGAAAATCAGTTACTTATGGTTTGTTCAATGCACAAGAAAGAGGAACTTTATTTATAGGTGCTGGCGTTGACGTATATCAAGGTATGGTAATTGGAGAAAATCCACGTTCTGAAGATATGGAAGTAAACGTATGTAAAGAAAAACACTTAACAAATACGAGAGCTTCAGGTAGTGATGATGCTTTAAGACTTGTTCCACCAAGAGTTATGAGCTTAGAACAAGCTATTGAATATATCGCTGAGGATGAACTTGTTGAAATCACTCCTACAAATATAAGAATTAGAAAGAAAATATTAGATCCAACAGCAAGAATTCGTTGGATGAGAGCAAATGGATTATTGAAATAAACTTTACATAATTGACTAACATCTGTAAATATGATAGTATATACGATGTAAATATCATATATGGAGGGTTAATCATGGATCGGTACGACGAAGTCTTAACGAAGTGCAGGAATTATCCGAAGGACATGTCTCTCGGAATACCTGGGAAACCAGAGTTGTTTCCGGTTTCGCCACACGAGTTTCGCAATCTTTGCGAAGGGATAGCATTGACTGGTTGCACGGTTGACGCAGTTCATTCTCTTCAAACAATGACCGAAAGATACAAACATGAATACACACTTGTTCTTTACGGAAACACATCCGAAGATTTAGATACTCTTTTTATGAAGGAGTATTGCCTTAATCCTGGCAGAAAAGGCGAAGCGAACTTTTCATATCAGCAGCTTGATCAGGTTAAACGGACACTGAGAAAACGTGGCGGAGAAGTTGTATATGCACATACGCACATCGCTTGTGGTACGCAGTATAACTGTTTTTCGCTTAATGACCTCAAATATCTCATAAGGCGTGCGTACATTACGAACCGGGATACGTATGGACTTTTGATAACAAAAGACGGTTTTTCGCCGATCAAATACTCGATTCAAGAAAACGAATTTTTCCGGATTCAAATACTATTTGCATAATAATTCATGTAAACAAAGTTTATGTCCCTTGGCAAGAAGAAAATCAAACCAAGGGACTTTCTTTGTGTTTTGATAGAATTTTCTTGAAGTTACCATAATTTATGGTAAAATATAATAGTTTAGAGAAGTACAAATATAGAAATGGAGCGAAAAAAATGAATCTTTCGGATTTTTATTATGATTTACCAGAAGAACTAATTGCGCAATTACCAATTGAAAAAAGAGATGAATCAAGGCTTTTGGTACTTGATAAAAAAACTGGAAAAATAGAACATAAAGTTTTTAAAAATATACTTGAATACATTGGACCAAAGGATTGCTTGGTTATAAATGAAACAAAAGTAATTCCAGCAAGAATATACGGTCACAGAGCAGATAAAGAAGAACAAATAGAATTATTACTTTTAAAGGATTTTGGAAATAATGAATGGGAAGTTCTCGTAAAACCTGGTAAAAAATGCAAAATTGGATCGGAAGTTTTCTTTGATGCTGATGGAAAAAATATTTTAAAAGCTACTGTAATAGATATTTTTGAGGATGGCAATAGAAAAGTAAAACTTGAATATGATGGAATCCTAAATGAGATTTTAGATCAAATTGGTGCGATGCCACTTCCACCATACATACATGAAAAATTGCAAGACAAGGACAGATATCAAACAGTATATGCAAAAACTGCTGGTTCAAGCGCTGCGCCTACAGCTGGCCTACATTTTACAAAAGAACTTTTAGCGGAAATCGAGGCTCGCGGTATCAAAATAGCCAGAGTAATGCTACATGTGGGGCTTGGTACATTTAGACCAGTAAAAGAAGAAGTCATAGAAAATCATAAAATGCATTCTGAATATTATGAAATCTCAGAAGAAGCGTGTAAAATAATAAATGAAACAAAAGCAAATGGCGGAAAAGTTTTTTGTGTTGGGACAACATCTTGCAGAACTGTGGAAAGTGCGGCTGATGAGAATGGATATCTAGTTCCTAAAAAAGAAAACACCGAAATCTTCATATATCCAGGATATAAATTTAAAGTTATGGATAATTTGATAACAAACTTTCATTTGCCTGAAAGTACATTATTAATGCTTGTTTCAGCACTTGCTACAAGAGAAAATATTATGAAAGCATATGAAGAAGCTGTAGCGCAAAAATATAGATTTTTCAGCTTTGGAGATGCGATGCTAATAAAAGAATAAAAAAGGACAAAGGGACGGGGCTTTTGTCCACAAAGGAGAAAAAGATGGAACAACCTATAAGATATGAGTTAATAAAAAAAGATAAAAAAACAGGAGCGCGTAGAGGTAGAATACATACACCTCACGGAATAATTGAAACACCTGTATTTATGCCTGTCGGAACTCAAGCTACTGTTAAAGCAATGACTCCAATAGAATTAAAAGATGAAGTAAAAGCAAAAATAATTTTATCAAATACATATCATTTATATTTAAGACCTGGAGATGAGTTAGTTGCTGAAGCTGGTGGGCTTCACAAATTCATGAACTGGGATGGTGCAATACTTACAGACAGTGGTGGATTCCAAGTTTTTAGTTTAGGTGATTTAAGAAAAATAACAGAAGAAGGCGTAGCTTTTAGATCTCATTTAGATGGATCAAAACACTTCATATCACCTGAAAAATCAATGTCTATTCAAAATAATTTGGGTTCAGATATAATGATGGCTTTTGACGAATGTGTAGAATATCCTGCAGATTATGAATATACGAGAAAGTCAATGGAAAGAACAACAAGATGGGCTGAGCGTTGTAAAGCTGCTCATAAAAATCCAGATAGACAAGGATTGTTTGGAATAGTTCAAGGAGGAATGTATAAAGACCTTCGTGAAATAAGTGCAAAGCAGCTTGTAGCGCTAGACTTCCCTGGTTATGCTGTAGGTGGACTAAGTGTTGGTGAACCAGCAGAATTAATGTATGATGTACTTGGCCATACTACACCATTCTTGCCAGAAGATAAACCAAGATATTTAATGGGAGTTGGAACACCGGATTACTTGATAGAAGCTGTAATTAGAGGAATTGACATGTGTGACTGTGTACTTCCAACAAGAATTGCCAGAAATGGTACAGCATTAACATCAAAAGGAAAATTAGTAGTTAGAAATGCTACATATGCGAAGGATTGGACACCTCTAGATGATGAATGTGATTGCTATGCTTGTAAAAACTTCACAAGAGCATATATAAGACATTTGATTAAGTGCGATGAGATATTGGGTGCGAGATTACTTTCAATTCATAATTTACGTTTCTTGGTTAGATTAATGGAAAACGTTAGAGTTGCAATAGAAGAAGACAGATTATTAGAATTCAGAGAAGAATTTTATAAGAAGTATTATCACCAATAGAATTAGAAAGGATTTTTGGAAATTGGGACGGTTCCTTTTTCCAAATTCAGTGAAAGAGAACAAAAAAGTATTATTTTTAAGCCTCGTACAACTCATTGTTCATTGCAAACACGATGCAATGAAAATGAGAACTCGGCGACAAAAAATAATACTTTTTTGTTGTATTAACTTTGAGTTGGTCTATAAGGTGTACTTGCAAGTGACGAATCGCCATCCCAACTAATTACGATGACAGTGATTCCGGCATTCGATTTTTCTAAATCTGAATCTTTTCTAAAATTGTTATCTAAATCTAAAACTTTTCTAGTAGTTTCGTTGAAAACAGACCAGTCTTCACCGGCTACAAAATCAGCGATTATTTTGGCTTTCTTTAATTGTGTAAGATAAGCTCTAAGGCCTGTTCTAAGTCCTCCGCCTTTTCCGGTAGAACCATATCCATGAATAATTTTAAAAGCTTTGATTCCTTTACGTCTATACGTTTCTAAATTGTTTTTTACTAATATTTCAGCCTGATAAACAGTAGGCATGAATTTCTCTATATTTGCAGTTTCCAATAAAATCACTCCTTATTTTTAGATATTTTAACATACATTATTAAATTACTCAAAGAAAATAAAATAAGATTAGTTGTTGTATATAAGTCACCTTTCTTGAAGTCGTCATAATTTGTATTGTATAATGCATGTCGAAGATTGGCGAAAAAAATCTAATAAGGAGATGAAAAAGAAATTATGATGGCTAATAATAAGATTACGGAAGAGAAAGCAGAAATATTAAAGAAACTGTATAATGAACATAAGGATATAATGTATGTTGAAGCAAAGAGAATATTAAATGATTATTCTTTGGCAGAAGATGCAGTGCATCAAGCTTTTATGAAAATAATAGACAAATTAGAAAAAATTAAGGGTGGCGATGTTAAATTTACAAGTGGATTTTTGATCATTATAGTTAGACACGTTGCGTATGATATGTATAATAAAAGAAAGAAATCTAATGCAAAGCTAGAGTATATGGAGAATGTATACAGTGAGAATGATGAAAATTTTCTTACGAACAAAACGCCATGTGATGAAGTAATTTATAAAGAATCTAGAGAAAAATTACTGCAAGCAATAGATAAATTAGCGCCAATATACAGAGATGTTTTAATACTAGAGAAAGTTTACAAGTATCCGCAAAAAGAAATTGCTGAATTATTGAACGTTAGTCTGGATGCTGTAAAGAAAAGAGCCGAACGAGCAAAGAAATATTTGCTAGAAGAACTTAGAAGGGAGGAAATAGTATAATGAAAATGAATAATTTTGATAAAGAATTAGAACAAGCATTATGTGAATATGTTCAAAATACTGAAGTTACAACAAATGAGAAAATTACGTTTTCTAAGAAACATAAGAAAAAAATGGAAAAGCTTTTTGAAGATGTGAGAAATTCTAATTTCGAGAAAGGGAATATTGATGAAACAAAAAGAAATTCATATCACTTTAATGTGAGAATATTTGCGAGAGTTGCTGTTTTTATTATACTAGGACTTTTGATTACAATAGCTGTTATGCCAAGTATGGTTGCGTGGAGAACGGATAAATTGGGGATGTATGGCGATGAGACTGATGAATATGCTTGGTTCTTGTTAAATGATATAACAAGTATATTAAAAAATGATGGTGACGGTATGAAGATTGAAGATTTAACTTTCTTTGAATATTTGCCTAAGGGAAGTGTTGTTAAGGAAAAAGTTACAATGCGCAATTGTTATTACATAAAAATAAATGTCGATAGTGAAGAATTTGTGTTTAAAGTTCTGTTAAGTTCTAATAGAGCGATTGATACGGAAAATATAGAATTAAAAAGAATTATGATAAATGAAAATGAAACATTTCTATTGGAGAAAGATGATGTCTGCTCATTTGTTTGGTATTTTGATGGCAAGAATTATAATTTGTTTGGTACTTTAAGGAAAAATGAGATGATAAAAATAATTGAAAATATAAATTATGAAGAAATAGACAAAATATTATAAAAATTTATAATATTTTGTCACTTTTTACATTTATTAACGGTTATATAAATGTAATTCAAACCAAAACAAGGAGGAACTTTTATGGAAAATGTTTTTAAAAGCAAGTTTTTAGTAAGTTTTTTTAGTTTGGTAATGGTAATTACAATGTTGATGGTTCCAACAATTGCTTTTGCTAGCACTAGTGCTGAAGAGTCAATTGTACAACCAAGATGGTCATATCTATATGCTTGTGATAATTCTTTGCAGCTTGCGGAGAATATATCACCGGGTATCATGATATATGGAGGCACAGAAGTCTATGAAGGTCATGCTGGAGTTGAAATTCAACTTCAAAAATGGAATGGTTATGACTGGCTAAATGTTTCTGATTGCTATTGGGAAGCTTATAGTTCAACTGGATTTGCGTATGCTTTTGAAGATGATGTTGATGTATCCGCTGGTGTATATCGTTTATCTTTAATTCATACGGCCTATTCTTCAAGAGGAGTTCCACTTGAAGAATTTGAAACTTATTCAAATGAACTAACTGTTAGAGCTTCAAATTAAATTGGAAAAGTAAATTATAAAATTAAGAGGCTTTTATTTGACAACCCTTACGTCTTATAAAAAAATTTTACTTTTTATAATTTATGTATTCTAAATTGGGGTTCCCGCCCTCACACATCTATAATATCACGGTACATAGAATTTTTTAATTCTGTGATATTAATATTTTATTTAGAATAACGATATTTAATTTTATCTTCTAAAATTTTTAGTAAAAAGTAATTATAGAAACCATTAACGAAAATACTAGTATTTTTTATGCGTGATATACTAGTATTTTTTTTATTGACAGTCAAGAACAAACGTTCTATAATAAATTTCGGTGATGGAAGTGGAGCGTCAAATATTACATGTTGATGTGAATAATGCTTTTTTAAGTTGGACAGCGATTGAAAGACTTAGAAAAGGTGATAGTGTTGATCTTAGAAAGATACCTTCAGCAATTTGTGGTGATGAAAATAAGAGGTCTGGAATAATTCTGGCTAAAAGTCCTTTAGCAAAGGCTGTGGGTGTTGTGACTGGTGAGACTGTTTATCAGGCTATGAAAAAATGTCCTAATTTGGAATTGTGTTCTACTGATTTCAAGGCTTACCAAAAACATTCTGATGAATTATATGATCTTTTAACAGAATATACAGATGTTATAGAAAGATTTAGTGTTGATGAATGTTTCTTAGATATGACAAATTTTTTGATGGGTGATACATTGCTTGCGAAAGCTCATGAAATAAATCGAAGGGTAAAAAATGAGCTTGGTTTTACAGTAAATGTAGGTGTTTCCAACAATAAACTTCTTGCTAAAATGGCTTCTGATTTTTCCAAACCAGATAAGATTCATACATTATATCCAAGTGAAATAAAGAATAAAATGTGGCCACTTGATGTATCAGAACTTTTCATGATAGGAAAGAAAAGTGTTCCAAAGCTAAACAAAATGGGAATATTTAAGATTGGTGATTTAGCGTGCTTTGATAAAAATATATTGATAAAGAGAATGGGTAAGTTTGGAAAGCTTGCTTGGGAATATGCTAATGGTTTTGACGAATCAGAAGTTGTGGCTGTAAGAGAAAAAGCTAAAAGTATAGGTAATTCAATAACGCTTCCTATGGATATTTCTAATGCTGATAAGCTTGAAAGCATATTACTTGCGTTAGTTGAACAGGTTACATTTAGACTTAGAAAAGAAAATTTATTTGCAAGCACGATTAGTGTTCAGTTAAGAACAAAAGATTTTAAAGATTTTTCACATCAAACAAAACTTGATACTTCATCGTCTAATACAAAAGAAATTTATGAAAAAGCAAAGATAGTTTTTCGTGAAATGTATAAAGAGAATATACCTATTAGATTGATAGGTTTTAGAGTAGATAAATTAAGTGATACAGATGAACAAATTTCATTTTTTGATCCAAACAAAAAAGAAAATGACAAGCTTGATAAAGCTCTAGATTCTATTAAATCTAAATATGGATATATGTCTATTACAAGAGCAGGAGAACTTAATATAAATGAATATTTGAAAAGAAAATAAAAGTGCATGGAACAAGAAAATGAGATTCTGCAATAATTCTGTTGATATAGAATAATATATAGAGATATAATGTTGTGAGAAACATGATGCTTAATAAAAAATTATAGGGAGGACTTAATGATAGAAAAAATATTTAAATTAAAAGAAAATAACACAACAATCTCAACAGAAATTATTGCAGGATTAACAACATTTATGGCAATGTCATACATAATTTTTATAAATCCATCTGTGCTTGCAGAGACAGGAATGGATTATAATTCTGTGTATGTTGCGACGATTCTTGCTTCTGCAATTGGAACATTAATAATGGGATTAGTTGCTAATGTGCCTTATGTTCAAAGTGCGGGTATTGGGCTAAATGCTTTATTTACGTATACTTTGTGTGGAACTTTTGGCTTCACGTGGCAGCAGTCGTTAGCGATGGTTTTTATATGTGGAATAATTAACGTTTTGGTAACCGTAACAAGTATTAGAGGAAAAGTAATTAAGGCTATGCCTGAATTTATGCAAAATGCTATAACAGTGGGAATAGGTCTTTTCATTACATATATTGGTATAAAATCTTCTGGAATCATAAATTTTTCAGTTTCAGAAGTGGCCGCTGATGGAATTGCACATGCGGGAAATGTTGTTCCGCAATTGGCAGTTTTTAATTCGCCTGAAGTTATACTTGCTTTAATAGGTTTAGCTATAACGGGAATTTTGGTTTCGAAAAAAGTAAAGAATTCGTACTTAATTAGTATTGTTCTTACTGCTTTAATTGGAATTCCACTTGGTGTTACGAGTTTGCCTGATTTTAGTTCGGCTACATTAATTCCATCAATAGCTCCTACATTTATGAAATTGGATTTTGCTGGATTATTTACAGCTGAAGCAGGACTAATTGTTGTTATAATGTCGATATTCACACTTACAATTTCAGACTTGTTTGATACGATAGGAACTTTTGTCGGAACTGGTAAAAAAGCTGGAATCTTCAAAGTTGATGAAAATGGTAATGTGTCGAAAAACTTAGAAAGAGCTATGGTTTGTGATTCAATTGCTACTACTACAGGTGCACTTTTAGGTACAAGTAATGTTGTTACTTATGTTGAGAGCAGTGTTGGTATTGAAGCTGGTGGTAGAACCGGTTTGACTGCTGTTTCAGCAGCAATTTGTTTCTTACTTTCATTGTTTTTAGCTCCTATAGTTGCTTGTGTTCCTACAGTTGCTACTGCACCAGTGCTTATGTTTATTGGTATTTCGATGATGGAAAATGTTATGAAAATTGATTGGAAAGATGCCTTGGTTGCAATACCAGCGTTTTTCATAATTATAATGATGCCATTATCATACTCGATAACGACAGGAATTCAGTTTGGATTTGTATTATATATTTTGGTA
This sequence comes from Clostridia bacterium, assembly GCA_017462965.1. GTDB lineage: Bacteria > Bacillota > Clostridia > TANB77 > UBA1234 > UBA1234. Next base: position 33,199 of record JAFTQC010000038.1, read on the forward strand.
AATTTAGTAAACGGAAAAGGAAAGCAAGTTTCTCCTATGATATATGTTTTTACACTTCTTTTCCTTGTGGATTTTGTGTATAGAGCTATTTGTTAAATTTTTACATATTTCTAGATATTAGAAGTAATAGATGGAGTATACTTGAAAAAATGATAATTTTAGTGTATAACTATTAAGTAAACTTGCTAATCAGGAGGGAATTTTTATGGCAAAAGAATTATTATCAGTTCAACCATATAAGGGAACAAGAGATTTTTATCCGGAAGATATGGATTTAAGAAACTGGTTTTTTGGAGTAATAAAAGATACTTTAAGAAAATTTAATTATAGAGAATATGATGGACCAACACTTGAGTCATATGATTTGTATGCTGCTAAAAGTGGAGAAGAAATCGTAAATGAACAAACTTATCATTTCCAAGATAATGGTGGAAGAATGCTTGCTGTTAGACCAGAGATGACACCTACTGTTGCAAGAATGGTTGCGGCAAAGCTAGGTTCATTAAATATGCCACTTAGATGGTTTAGTATTCCTAATTTATATAGATATGAAAAACCACAAAGGGGAAGATTAAGAGAACACTGGCAAGTGAATGTTGATATGTTTGGTTCTGATTCAATAGAAACAGACTTTGAGTTACTTTTAGTTGCATCTTCTTTGTTAAAAGCATTTAATGCTGATGAAACAATGTATTGTATTAAAATCAATAATAGAAGATTTTATAATGATTTGTTTGAGCAATATATGGGATTTGATAAAGAAAAATCTCGCAAGGTTTCAAAGGCGATTGATAAAAAAGGAAAAATGTCACAAGAGGCTTTTTGTGAATATTTGGCTGAGATTGGTTTGAATGGAGAAGAAATTGAAAAATTGAATTCGTTCTTTGAAAAGTCATTTGAAGAAATGATGGAACTTTGTCCTGAGTCTAAAGGTACTATAGAATTAAAGAGTTTATTCAAATTAATAGAAGAAGCTGGAATGAGCAATATATGTGAATTTGATTTTTCAATAATAAGAGGTTTTGATTATTATACTGGAACGGTATTTGAAGTATATGATAAAGACATAAATAATAATCGTGCTATGTTTGGTGGCGGAAGATATGATAATTTAATCAATCTCTTCGTAGATAAAGCTAATGTTTCTGGTATCGGTTTTGGATTTGGGGATGTTACACTAGAAAACTTTTTAGTATCACATAATTTAGTGCCAGAACTAAAATCTGGTATGCCAAAGGTTTTAGTTACAAGATTCCCAGAAGTTCCATATATTGAATATCTTAAGATTGCAGAACTTCTTAGACAAAACGGAATTGCAGCTACTGTATATACTGATGAAAAGAAATTATCTAAGCAAATGAAATATGCTGCTGATGAAAAGTATGATTTTGCAATAATTCTTGGTGGAGACGAATTAGCTGCTGGAACAGTAGTTGTTAAGGATTTATCTAAAGGCGAAAACGAAACTGTTAGTAGAGAAGATTTAGTTAATAAGATTAAAATATAAAAATTGAAGATGGACAAGAGCCCCGTCCCCTTGTCCAATTACATTGACAATGTTTTTCTCAGAATATATAATGACCACGTAAAAGGTCGCTATATAATGGGAAAAACATTTTGTTTTTGAATGAAAAAGGAGGTTTGGTTTCATGAAGGGGAAGGCTCGGCTGGATTTTTTGCTCACGAACGGTTTCAAAGCTAACTTCACTTTTCTCATGTCTGCGTTTGCAGTAGTGCTTTATGCGCAGAATCCCACAAAAGAACGAGAACTTTGCATGTTCGCAATTTTGTTCTCCACGGTTGCTGATCTGGTTTTGATGGATTACAACAAAATTCCTGGACTTCTTTTCGGAAAGAAACGGTTTTATGTTGGAATGGCTTTGTTCGGGATTACGCACGTTTTGTACACTTGCTGTTTTTTGGGTAAGCTTGCTGGAATAGAGACATTTAGCATGAATGGTGCGATACTGCCTCTGATTGCTGCGATGGGTGTATTTGCATTCTCTATGTTTTTTTCTATGTATCTCACATCTGAGAAGAAGGGAGATTTTAGAGTTGCAGTTTTCACCTATGTTGTGCTAATCAATGCTGCTTTGATCTCGATGTACATATATTCTTTTGCCACAAAGCAAATCGCTGCGGCAATTGGTATTACATTGTTTCTGATTTCTGACATGTTTATTCTTGTAAGAGAAACAAAGTGTGACACAAATCTAGTCAGAAAGCTCATTTGGATATTTTATCCCATTGGACAACTGCTGATTATTTGTGGCGTTTGAGACTTTCATGTGCTGGTAATCATGTAGAAGATAAGAATAAAAAATCTCCCTGTAAATATACATTTATAGGGAGGTTTTTATTATGAAAAAAATTATTTGTTTAATATTATGTGGTTTATTTATATTAAATCCTGTTACTTCTTTTGCTGTGTTAGATAGTGAAGGTATTATTCCTGTTTGGAGTGACGATGTGATCGAGACTTTCAGTCAGATTCAAAATAGGGTGACTTTAAATTTGGATTCTGAAGGCGCAATTTTGATGGAAGAGGATTCGGGAACGATTTTGTATACTAAAAATGAGCATGCTAAATTACGTCCAGCAAGTGTTACGAAAGTTATGACAATTCTTTTAATAATGGAAGCGCTAGAGCGAGGTGATATTACTTTAGAGGACAAAGTGCCTTGTAGTGAACGTGCTAGAAAGATGGGTGGTTCTCAAATCTGGCTTGCAGAAAATGAAACCTTAACTGTTCATGAAATGTTAAAAGCGATTTGCGTTGTAAGTGCTAATGATTGCTGCGTTGCAATGTCTGAGTTTATTTCTGGAAGCGAAGAAGCTTTTGTTCAAAAGATGAACGAAAGAGCCAAAGAGCTTGGTATGAATGATACGACTTTTAGAAACTGTCACGGAATTGACGAAGATGGGCATGAGACTAGCGCGATGGATATAGCAATAATGAGCCGAGAGCTTAGTAAAAATCATCCAGAGATACATAATTATACAAAAATTTGGATGGATACTTTAAGAGATGGAAAGTCGCAACTTGTAAATACAAATAAATTAGTGAGATTTTATGCTGGATGTACTGGACTTAAAACAGGTTCAACATCACTTGCATTATTTAATTTATCTGCAACAGCAACTAGAAATGATTTGAAACTTATTGCGGTTGTGATGAAAGGACCTACAAGTCAGAAGCGTTTTGATGATGCTACAAAATTACTTGATTATGGCTTTGCAAATTTTAGTAATACAGTTGTTATAAAAGAAGGGACGGTTGTGACAACGATAGATATAGAAAAGGCTAGTAAAACACAGGTGGACATAGTTGCTGAAAAAGATTTGATGGTACTTCTAAATAAAGGCGATGAAAAAAATATACGAACGGAAGTCGTTTTGAATGAAAATGTATTTGCCCCACTTGAATATTTTGAGGTGGTAGGAGTGCAAAGATGCTATTTAAATGATGAACTGATAGGCGAAATAAATTTGGTTACAAATGAGAAAGTTGATAGTAAAAAATGGGGGGACTTTTTTAATGAAATATTGGATTTTGGGTGTATGCTGGGGAGATAAAAGAGATTAACCTCAAATGTTATGACAATGTATAATTGAATTTTGAGAAGAAAAATATGTGAAAAATTAAAATATTGCTAAAAATACAATTGTATGGAATAATACAACTGTGAAAAATACGAAAATGGTAATTGCAAAAAAGGATAATGAGGAAATATATTTAGTAAGATAGTGTTCATTTTATACAATACTTTTGAGGTGATAATTATGAGATTCAGAGAAGAAACGGGAAAACTTGAAATTTTAAGAAAAGTATCAAAAATTGAAGAAATGCGAAGAAAATTGGTTGAAACAATTATAGAAAAAGGACATAAAATTAAAAAAGTAATTACTGTAGGTACTTTACTAGCAATGCTTATGGCGCCGACTGTTGTACATGCAAATGCACCTGTTGAATTTGAGAGTGAAGTATTAGTAAACAATAGTCTTGAAGAAATATTAGAGCTAGTAAATCAAGAAGAAATGGAGGTTACTAGAGATGATTGGAACGAAAATGTAAGATTTCATGGTAACCTGGTTGATGATGAAACTAGAAAAAAATATAGTTTTGAAGAAATAATAGAATTGTTAAAAAAAGGAGAACTTGAAGAACAACCACCGTTTAGAATGGATATAGCCCCAAATGGTTTGCCTATTAAACTATTATCGACTATTGCACAACAACCTTTTATCGATTATATAGAAGAGATGCCGTCAATAAAAGAAATACATATCTATGATTGGCTACCAGAAGAAATGTTAGAAAAAATCAAAAATGCAGGAGATTATGAAACTGTTTTTCATGATTCGGAAGGTCATTCTTTTTCTAATGCTAATGAGTATGTCGAAAATAGCGGGGTTATAGTAGTATATGACCTACAAGAGCGTACAAAAGATGGCTTGACTTATAAAGCTGCTTATGCCAATCATTTCAATCGAGACAAAAGTATCGCTGATTTAGAAGAAGAACAATTAGCTTATTTAAGTATTGATACTTTTTATGAATGTGAAAAAAATAATGCTTTAAATACAAGAGGGGAAGTTTGTACTCGAATATCAAGTGTAAAAGAACTTTCAACTGAAGAAGCTATAAGATTAAAAGAAAAAGCAAATTATGTTCAAATAACATTTGGCGAAGACATCGGTTTTGAGCTGTATACAATTGACGAGTATATCGAATTAAGCAAAGCTATAGATGACATTGTTTTGAAAATTAATCCTAAAAGTTCTGATTTTGAAAAGTTCCTTACAATATACTATGAGTTGGGAAAGAAAATAACCTATGAAAAAAGTGGAAGGCGAGATTTATACAGTGCCATGATTGAAAATAGTGGCGTATGTGAGGATATAGCAAGAAGTTATGATTCAGTTTGTAAAAGAGCTGGCTTAGAATCTGAATGTATAGGCGGAAAGAATCAAAGAGCCTCGATTGGGCACGTTTGGAACCAAGTTGAAATTAATGGGAAATGGATTGATATTGATTTGACTAATGACCTGGATAGAATAAAAAGAGGGGAAACACCAAGTCTTTTTGGGAGTAGGCATATAGATTATGATTTTAATAGTTCAAAGCAACATGATGATATGGATGATAGAGCTATTATTAGGCAAGATGTTGTTGAAATACTTTTTGGAAGAATTAAAAATAAAAAACAAATGAATTTAAATCAGAGAGTTAATGAGTCCAATAATGAAAACGAAATTGAGTAAGATAATTCTGAAAATGATAATCTATTTTTAGATATGCAGAATATATGAATCTACAAATTTATAAATTAAATTGGGAGTAGAGAAATGAATAGAAGTATTTTGAGCGAAAATGAAGAGAATGAGATTAAATGGACTTTGCATAATACTGTTGAAAATGAGATTGAAGAAGATGTTCTTGAAATTGAAAAAAACGAAGAGTCATCTGATGGAAATGTATACGTAATTTATTGTAAGAACAATAAGTATATTGCGAAAGTATATGAAGATAAGAAACATGCAAAATCTATGATAGATTTGCATAAAAAGTTATTTCAATTAAATATAAATGTTCCTAATATTGTTTATACAAATTATCCGAGCGAAAATGAGGATAAGTGCATGGTAATATATTCTTTTATTTGTGGAGAACAGATAACAAATACATTGCAAGATGGGAAAGTTGAAGAAAATTTAATAGCTGAGATAGCCAAAAGAATAAGAAAAATGCATGACTTAACATGTGGGGAAAATGAATTTAATTTGCCAGAGCTTCCATTTGATGCATGTAATATAAGAAAAACGTTGGTGCATTTTGATTTGACGAAGGATAATATATTTTTAGATGAGAATAATGATATTACGATAATAGATTTTGATGATGCCAAGTATGGTTCTGCTATATATGATGTTTCTATTTTAATTTCAACATTTTTCTTTTCAAAGAAACGTGGTGTTGATATGAATGGGATGAAGCGATTTATAGATATATATTATGGTGAAGATGATGAACTAAAAGAAGCTGAAGTTCCATTGATAAAAGAATGTGCGATACAGTGGATAAAATATCTCCTAGATGAAAACAAGATAAGTAATTCGCTAGTGGATAGCTTCAATGAAAAAATAAAATTAATTAATGAAAATTTATAGAATGTAGGTGAATAAGATGAAAAGAGTATCATATATTGGAATCTTTTTTGATGAAGAAACAGAGTCAAATTTAATAGAATATCAGAACGAAAAGTTACCAGTAGTTGCACCGAATATGCATTGCACGTTTAAATATGCGCCAACAAGAAGTGAAACGAAGAACTTCTTTGAGATGTTAGGTGGTAAATCTATTAATCTAAAAATAACAGGGTATGCATCAGATGGAAGAAATAGTGGTTTTTTAGTTGAATTAACTCCTGAGCAAATGATGGTATACACGAATAATATAGTTGTTGATGGAAATGAAAGAACTCGTCCGGCTCATATAACAGTTTCGATGGCTGAAGATGCACATGCGGCGGATACAGGATATTTGAAGTTTAAAAGGACTGAGCAACCATTTGTTATAAGCGGAAGAGCTGGAGCTTTGATAAAAGATAAAAACAAAGAAAGGGTTGAGTTTGAGAATCCGTATAAGACAATTGATTATGATGAGAGGTAAAAGTTTGACCACGAGGGAAACTTCTTGTTTCCCTCGTGGTCGATTTAACTTTTAAGAATTCTTCTTAGAGAATAGATTAAGAAATCTACTTCTTCTTTTGTATTGTTTTTTCCGATTGTTACTCGAAGAGAGTTGTGTGAATACTCTTCGGGCATTCCTATTGCTTCTAAGACATGAGAAAGTTTTGTTAGTCCAGCAGAACATGCGCTTCCGGCAGAAACGCAGATGCTGGCGTCGTCTAGAGCTTTTAAAAGTTTGCTGCCTTGCACGTTTCTAAAAGAAATATTTGCGTTACCTGGTAATCTATATTCCATATTTCCATTAATTTTTAAATCAGGAAATTCTCTTGTGATATTTGTCAAAAAATAGTCTCTTAAATATTTTATTTTCTTATTATGTGCATCGATATTTTTATATGCCAAATCTATTGCGGTACCTAAGCCGACAATTCCTGCAATGTTTTCTGTTCCTGCTCGCATGTTTCTTTCTTGATGTCCTCCTGACATAAATCTATCAAAATCGACAGTTTTTCTAACATATAGTGCACCAATACCTTTAGGTCCGTAAAATTTATGCGCTGACATAGAAAGAGCGTCAATACCAAATTCATCAACGTTAATTCTTAAATTGCCAATTGCCTGTACGGCGTCGGTATGAAAAGGAATATCATATTTTTTTGCTATTCTTCCAATTTCTTTAATTGGCTGAATGGTTCCGATTTCGTTATTCGCAAACATTATACTAATCAAAATTGTTGAAGAAGTAATAGCATTTTCTAATTGTTCTAGATTAATGACACCTAAGTTATTAACAGGTAAATAAGTTATCCTAAAACCTTCTTTTTCAAGTTCTTTTGCACTTTCTAAAATTGCGGGATGCTCAATAGAAGAAGTGATAATGTGATTGCCTCTGATACGATTTGCGTGGGCGATGCCTTTTAATGCAGTATTATCACTTTCTGTACCACCAGAGGTAAAATATATTTCGCTGGGTTTAGCACCTAAAATATTTGCAACTTTTTGTCGTGAATGCTCGATGGCATGTTTAGAATTTTTACCTAATTTATAAGAACTAGATGCGTTGCCGTAAATTACATTAGAGTAGGGCAACATCTCTTTTAAAACATCATTATCAAGTCGTGTTGTGGCAGCGTTATCAAAATAATAAAATTTCATAAAAACAACCTCGCTTTATAAATAATATGAAAGGCAGTTACTACTTTGTTACATTAATATTACATTTTCGTTAAAAAAATTCTTTTTTGTTGAGTCGAATTTTGTATTATGCTACACTAAATATATGTAAGAGAATGAGGAGTAGAGGAGAGGATTATATTATGATGTTAGGACCAATGAAGAAAAAAATGATAACTGTGGGTGTTGTTTCATTTATAATACCTTGTTTGATATTTGGTGTGATTTTTGCAATGTACTCATCTAGTAAAAATGAACAAATTGCTGAATTAGATGAGAAGGTTGCAGAGGATATTAGACTAGGATTTTCTGGCGATTTACCAATAAATCACATAATACGCAGTGAAGATTTAATGGAATTACAAGTTAAAGATATAAGTATACCAGGAAATTCATATACAACAGCAAGAAAAGAAGAGGTTATTGGTCAAAAACTAAAACTTCCTGTATATTCTAAAACAATGGTTGTTGATACTATGTTTTATGATTTAGATGATGATGTTAATAATGATGTGAGAGTTAGAGAATTGAATATGCTTGCATTACCAAGTGATTTGGAACAAGGTGATTATATAGATATAAGAGTTCTTTTCCCAACAGGTGAAGATTTCTTAGTTGCTGTAGCAAAAGAAGTTATACAACTTGGTCAATCTGCAGAGTCTAACTCAATATTTATAGAATTGACAGAAGAAGAACAAGAAAAATTAAACGGTGCAATTATTGAATCATACATATATGACAGCATAAAGGTTTATGCCGTTAAATATGCAAACGAAAAAGAACAATTATTTAAAGAAGCTGAGATGGACTATGTTGAAAGATATGAAAATACTATAGAAGCTTTGATATCAGGTGATTATCAAATAGCTTATGCCGAAGCAATAGCAGGTCTTTCTCCGTTGACAAATGAGAGCGGAGAAATTAGATATAACGAAAGTGGAGAAGCAATGTATCCAGAGGTAGAAGTGGAAATGAAAACAGCAGATGACTATACAATAGAAGAAATTGCACTTGCTGCTGGAATGAAAGTAGAAGATGTGGAAGCTATAAAAGGAGCTTTAGAGAAAGAACCACAAGATGAAGCGTTACTTAACCACTATAGATTGCAAACAATTTATATAAGTAAACTTTTAGAGCCAAATTATCCAGTAAGAAAAGAAGTTGCTGCAGTAATTAAAAACAATCCTAATATTATGGAAGAAATAAAGGCAAAATATAATGTAGAAGAGCTTGAACAACAAAGAGCTAACCTAGTAAATACATCTATATTTAAATATGATGAATCTACAGGTTTATATGAAGAAGATACAAGTGCTTTAGGAAATATTACTTCTAATTTAGATGAAGAAATTGAATTACAAAAAGAAGAAAGAAAACAATATCTTCAAAATTTAATTAGAAACAACATGTTAAGATAAAATGCTAATTAGTATTTTAGGGAAGGGAGAAACGACAAATGAAATGTATAGGTTTTATAGGTAAGGCGGACAAAACAGAATTAGTTGGGTATGTGTCTAAAATAATTGCTTCGACAGGAAGAAAAGTAATTATGCTAGATGCAACAGTAAACCAAAAAACAAGATATACAATTCCTACAATAGATGGTATGGAAGAGCAAAGTCAATATTTAGTTCAACATGATGGTGTGGAAGTTGCAATTGGTTTCTCAAATATGTTGGAATTAAAAAAATATTTATTATCTAAAGGAGAAGACTTCAATGCATATGATTATGTAATCGTTGATACTGACCAAGAAGAAATGATTGATGAGTATGATTTAAGAAGTGCAAATGCAAACTTCTTCGTTACATCATATGATAAATGGTGCATTCACAAAGGAATTGAATTGTTAAGATTCCTTTGTGCACAAAAGAGAAGAACAGATCCAGAAGGCGTAGTAAATATTCATAAAGTTGTCTATTTTAGCGATATAAATACAGCTGATAGCAAGTATGTTGAAAGAATATCTGATAATTTACCAATAGCATGGGAAGGTGTTCAACTAAATTTCCCATACGATCATGGAGATTTATCAGTTAATATCCAAAATCAATATGCAAACAAATTTGATATTCGTTTACTTTCTAAGACATATAAAGAAGCACTTTCAAAAACAGTTGAGATAATTGCTGGTGATGATATACAAAATATTAAGAAAGTAATGAAAAATGTAGAAAGAGTAACAAAGTTTTCTGTATAAATAATGAAAGAGAGGTAAATTGTTATGCCAATAGTTTCTTTTTGGAGCACAGAAGATTCTGCGCAATTATGTTCAACAGCTACAGCTGTTGCTACAGCAATGATGGTTTCAACAAGAACAAAATATAAAACATTAGTAACACAAACACATTATTCTGATTTGTCACTTGAATATTCATTCTTTAATCCTGACAAAAGAACAAAGCTTGACACATCAGACACTGGAATAGATGCACTTGATAGACTATTAAGAAGTAACAAGTTGACACCAGAAAATATTCCGAACTATGCTACACCAATAATGAAAGGGAGACTAGAACTATTATATGGAACATTTAAAAATGATACTGATTCATATTCAAGAATTCTAGAGACTATGCCAATAATCATTGATTATGCAAATCAATTCTATGATATAGTTCTAGTTGATTTAAACAAAGGATATGACAGTGCAGAAGTTAATGCTATACTTCAAAAATCAGACTTAATTGTATTTAATATGAGCCAAAGTAAACATATGCTTAAAAAGTTATTCAAAGATATGAATACATTAAAAATATTACAAGAAAAGCCTGTTATTCCTGTTCTTGGAAGATATGATAGGTATTCTGCATATAGCGAAAGAAATATAGCAAGAAGCTTTAATTATAAAAAGAAAATTTATACTATTCCATATAACACACAATTTTTTGATGCTTGTAATCAAGGTGAAGCTGCTAGATACTTTATTGATTATTCAAATGCAGATATGGGTACAGATAGAAATGGTTTCTTTATTTCCGAAGTTGCAAATTTAACAGATGCAATAGTTGAAGCAATAAAACCAAAAATATCAGAAAGATAGAGTATTTATAAAAAAGTAGAAAGAGGTGGTATTACTAGCATGGGACTTAATTACTTTATAATAGCTTTGCTAATATTAATTTTAGTTGTTTTCATTGGCTATTTATTTTCAAAGTCAAGTAATTCTGCTGTTATACAAAACGTTCAAAAAGAAGGAAGATTATATACGATTGATAAAATGACAGAATTTATCAAAGCGAGAATGGATGAAATCACAAGAACAAACTTGTATGATATAGGTCTTTCGGAAGATGAACTTAAGAGAAGAAAAAACAAGAAATATGAACTTAAAAAGGCCTTGAAGAATTGTACGTATGGTGATGTTAACGATAAAAAATACGTAAAAGAACTTATCTTTGATTTACTTCATAGAGAATATGGGGTAAATCAGGTAAACATCACAAATGCGATCGATTTCGATAACACAGAAAAGTTAACAACAAATGATAAGTTTGATATTCTTATCTATATTTTCAAACAACAATTTGGATACGATGCATTAGGAGAGATGATAAAGAAGTATCACTTGGATGAACAAAAATGTGTTTATGGATCAACAATTCCATCATATGTTATTACTCCAGAGGAAATTGATGATATTTTTGAAAAAGAATATGATTATTTATCTTTTGAAGATAGACTTAATATTGTTTCTCAAAGAATTTATCAAAATTACAAAGGATTTAGCGTTATTGATGAAATAAGAGATATGAACATAGACGGTATTTCTGGTGGTGTTTCTGGTCTTCCAGAGTCATTTATGTATCAAGTTGCACAACTTGGTGATTACCTAAGACAAACAAATGAAAGAACTATTCCAAGAGCTTATGATAGTGTTTGGATATTCTATAAAGGTAAATCAATCTATATGTCTTGTATATCATTTGGTTCATATGCTGAACTTAGACGTGTTTGTCAAAATATATACAAATACAATAATCCAGGTCAGTTGTCAGATACAAATGGTTATAAGATTAATGAAATGAAAGATGGTTCCCGTGTCGTTGTTGTTAGACCTAGTATGTCAGAGTCTTGGGCGTTCTTCGTAAGAAAATTCGATACTCCAAATGCTGTACTTGAAAACTTGGTAAGACATCCAGGAAGAGAACCAGTTATGGATTTATTAAAATTCTTAGTAAAAGGTGCCAGAGTTACAGCTCTTACTGGTGAGCAAGGTTGTGGTAAAACAACAATGCTTCTAGCGATGATAAAATACATTTATACATCACTTAACCTGAGAGTTCAAGAAACCGCATTCGAGTTACACTTAAGAAAAGTTTATCCAGATAGAAACATATTAACATTTAGAGAAACAGAAACTGTATCAGGACAAGAAGGTTTGGACGTTCAAAAGAAAACTGACGGTGCGGTTAACATCCTTGGTGAGGTTGCCACAGACGGAGTTGCTGCTTGGATGATTCAGATGGCACAGGTTGCTTCTAAATTTACAATGTTTACTCACCACGCTAAAACATTTGATAACTTGATACTTTCACTTCGTAACTCACTTCTTAAAGTTGGTATGTTCCATAATGAAAAAGTTGCTGAGATACAGGTTGTTGATGTATTAAACTTTGAAGTTCACCTAAAGAAATCTTATACAGGTGACAGATTTATAGAAAGAATTACAGAGTGTGTTCCAGTTAAACCAAAGAACAATTATACATATGATCATCGTAAAGAAACAACATTAGAAGGAAAACTTGATAAGTTTATTGATAATGCTACTGAATACTTTACAAAGATCACAGAAGTTGAAACATATAAAGCTGTAAATATTGTTGAATTCGTAGATGGACAATATGTAGTAAAAAATCCTATTTCACAAGAAAATATACAAGCAATGAGAGAAAATATGTCAGAAGATGATCAACTTGCATTCGATGAATTCTGTGCAAATTATTTTGGTTCATTGCAAACACCAGGTGCAAATGGTGGATTCAAGAGAATTGTTGAATAAAAATATTTTCTAAAGAAGGGAGGGGACTACAATAGATCCAAAATCGATATTATTACTTTTGGTTGTATTGCCGGTTGTGCTTTTTGTTGTATTATTGATAGTATTTTATGCTTATCAGAAATCACATCAAAGTTCAAAAAGTGCAGTACTCCAAAAGATGTTATCTTCAACAAAAGGTAGCACTAAAACGATGGATGCCTTTTATCAAAAGGTTTACGCTAAGTTAGATATGTTACCTTTTGTTAATAGATATCTTAGAAAAATTCGTAGAAGAATGGAACTCATAAATCAGGATGATGAGTATACGATTAGAAAAGAAACAGGTAGAATTACTCTTAGAAGTATACTTTTAACACTTTTAATATCTATTGTAATTGCTTGGATAAATAAGGACAATTTATTTATAATGCTAGTCTCACTTCTTGGTGTTTTAGTTGTTATAGATAATATGACTGAGCAAATGATTAACAAGGTTGAAAATAGACTTTTAGAGCAAGAACTTGAATTTTTCTCTGAAGTTAGACATGCTTTCCATAGTACAAACATGGTTGAAGAAGCTGTATATGATGCGGCGATGATGGAGGAACAAGAAATTGTTTCACAAGCCAATTATATATATAACATATTAGTTTCTGCAGATCCTGAAATCGAACTTGAAAAGTATTATGATGTTGCACCGAATAAATATTTAAAGATTTTTGCGGGTGTATCATATTTAACAAAAGAGTTTGGTGATAGAAAAGTAAATGGTATTTCATTATACTTAAAAGATATGAATAACATTACTCAAGAATTACAATTAGAAATTCTTAAGAGAGACAAGCTTGATTATTTGTTTAAGAGCTTGACATACATTGCGATAGCACCAATTCTTTTAATTCATCCATTAAAGAATTGGTCTATGAGTAATTTCGCATCTACGTCAGCTTTCTATGAAGGAAAGTTAGGATTTTTGTTTGAAATTATTATTATTGCAATGATATTCTTATCTTATTCGTTGATAATAAGAATTAAAGACAATGCTGATAGTAAAAATAAGTATTCGTCTACTGAGGCTTGGCAAGAAAGAGTATATAGATTGCCAGTAGTTGAAAGATTTGTTGATGTTATAGTTCCTAATCAAGATAAACCTGCTTATGCTAGAGTTAATAAGCTTCTTAGAGATACGGCATCAACGTTGAAAATTGAATGGCTGTACATTAACAAGATTATTGCTGCAGTACTTGCTTTCTTAGTTGCACTTATAATTGTTGCTCAGACTCATGAAATGGCCGAGAATGCAATTTTGGATGGAAGTGTTGATGATTCTGGAATTATGGGTAAGATGGATGATACTGATTTAGAAGAGCTTGCAGAAATGTCTGCTTCTGATAGATTGTACATATCAAAATTGGTTGATAATGCTGAGATTACTAGAGCAGTAAGAGAATTACCTGCTGAAGAAGCAATTGCATTAATTGAAAATCAATTATATATCTTGAATATAATGCCGGTTAGTGATAATGTTGCTGAGAATTTAGCAAATAAAGTATATGCAAAAATGACGACACCTAGAGCTAAACATGTTCAAGGAAGAGCTGAAATTCAAAATGCGATTTTGAATTCTGGTGTTGAAATGGATCGTGAAGGTTTCGTTGAAGAATTTGCTGACAAAATTATTGAAGTTGCAAGAGCTGATAATGTTGTTACAATCGAAATAAAACATATTATGGAAGCTGTTAAAGAGATGTATAGTGTACAACTTACACCTGAACAATTAACGTCAAATGCACAGCGTATATACAATAAACTTTCAGCTTTGTCGAATGAGTATTTTAGATGGACTGAATTATTGATTTCAATGTTAATTGGGCTTGTTGCATTCTTCGTTCCAAATATGTTCTTAACATTCCAAAAGAAGATGAGACAACTTGAGATGGACGATGAGGTTATGCAGTTCCAAACAATTATACTTATGCTTATGCATATTGAAAGGGTTTCAGTTGAATATATTTTAGAATGGTTAACACGTTTCTCAAATATATTTAGAGAACCACTTCAACGTTGTTTAAATAACTATGAAGCTGGTGCTTATGAAGCGCTTGAAGAGTTAAAAGATGATGTTACATTTAAACCTTTTACAAGAATTGTTGAAAGTTTACAATCTGCTATTGAAAACGTAAAGATTACAGATGCGTTTGATGAACTTGAATCAGAACGTGCTTTCTTCCAAGAAAAACGTAAAGAGGCAAATGAACGTCTGATAGCTAAAAAAGCTATGATTGGTAAGGTTTTAGGTTTTGCGCCGATGGTAATGTTGTTTATTGGATATCTAATTGGTCCGATGATAGTTACTTCTATTGGTGACATGAATGTTTACTTTGAACAAATGGGTTCAATGTTATAATTTTATTTTGATTTCAAATTTTCATTTTATAAATTTTTAAAAAAGAAAGGATGATTTTTTATGGATAATGCATCAAAAGCATTAATCATGGCAGGTGCTATTCTTATATCACTTGCATTAGTAGGATTAGGAGTTTATATTTTTTCAATGGCGAAAGACCTTCAAGGTAACGCTACTGGAAAAATGCAATCAGCTGAAATAAGCTCTACAAACTCAGAGCTTGAATCATATGCTGGTCAAAAAGTAAAAGGATCTACAGTTATTTCATTTGTAGAAAGAGTTAGAGTTATGAACTCTCAAGATATTTTCCCACTAGAAGTACAAGCTGGTACTGTTAGTGATTATACTTTTACAGCTACAGGTGATGTTACTGTAACAGATAACCAAGTTGCTAAATCAGCTATCTCAGCTAATGCTTATTATGAAATAGCATTAGGTGATAACGAGCCAGATGGAGCAGAAGATGGATATATTGATACATATCAAATTATGGAATATGTAAGATAATTCGTTTTGTATTATATTTAAGAAGGGAAGAAATGCCGTATGGATAACATATCAAAAGCCTTAGTTATGGCTGGTGGTGTATTAATTTCAATTGCTGTAATTAGTATTGCAGTTTCAGCTTTTTCGAGTGCTTCTAATCTTGCGAAAGCCGCCGAACAAAATATGTCAGCAAGTCAGATAAGTAGTTTTAATCGTTTCTATACGGCATATCAAACTACTTATACGGGTCCAACTACTATTAGATGTATAGATGCTGTTAATATTTTAAATAGAGCTATTGAAGATGATGTTAGTGTTTCAAATTCATCTTCTCTAATAACACGTATGGGTGATTATTATGTAGCTGATTCTGCAAACTATACAACAAGAACCGTTAAATATTCATTAAGTTTTATTGACGGAGTTGGAAAGGTAAGTAGAGTAACAATAACAGATTAGTAGAACATGAAGGGGGATAAGAATGGAAGAGAATATTTCACATGCATTTGCAATGGTTGGTAGTGCGATTCTATTTGTAATCGCCCTTTCTTGTGCTATGTTATCTTATAATCAATTGACTGACAGAGCGGAAATGTTTTTTGGCACACGTAGTGCAGCTGGTCTGAGAGGTGATGGTACATCTACGTTACTTGATCCAGATGAGGTTGAAAGAAAAGTTAAGTTTTCTGAACTATACGTCGCTATTTTAAATTTGCCAAGATATGTTACTACTGAAGGCAATTCTGTTTGTGATATTTCTATTGTTGGTAATGGTAGGTTTGTAAATTACACTGCAACAGTTGATCCTCTTACTAGTGAGAAAACGATTACAATGAGTGGTTCTTTAAACGGAGAGTATAAAGTAAATGACAAGAATGATATGTTGGATTTATTAAAAGATTTGTGTACTGTTGCTTTGGGATATAATCCTGCAGGTAGCAGCTCGAATGATGCTTTGAGACAGATTGAGTCTTTGTATGAGACAACAACTTATTCAATTGATTATTCAGAAACTAGTATTACTTATTCTAAAAATTAGTTAAGAAAGGAAGCGTGCTTGTAAAATGGGAGATTCATTGAGCTTAGTTTTTGCTATGATTTTAGGTGTTTTAATAATGTTCTTTTTCCCAATGCTTGATAGCTGGGAACGACAAGATGACCTTTCTTATATGTCTGTTTATACGTCGACGGTTGATTTAGTTGATGCTGTTAGAAATACAGGAGTGCTTACAGATGATATGCTTCATTCTTATATGTTACAACTTGGAAGTACAGCTAATTCTTATGATGTTGTTATGGAGCACAGAGAATATAAAGTTGTTCCTGCTGGAGCTGGTTCATCTGAGATTGTGTATTTGAATCATTATTCTAATGAAATAGAAGAAAAGTTGAATATAGATGGTTATTATCCATTTAATAAAGGCGATTATTTTTATATTTCTGTAAAGAATACAAATAAGACACAAGCTACTGTAATGAAAGAAGCAATTTATTCAACTGCGATTGAATCATTTAAGGTTGGTGTACCTTATGGTGGTCAAATAAAAACAAGTTATAGATAATCTTAAGACTTTAGCTATGAAATCCATTTTGTCATAGCTAAGGTTTTAAATTTTAAATTGGGAAGGAGTTATACGATGAAATTACAGCACTTTACTATTATATTTTTAATAATAATTCTTCCTTTTTCAATTATATGTAGAAGTACTATGACTAATTATTCTTTGATGTTAAAAGATCAGGTTAGGCTTAATAATGTTGTTGACGCCGCAACGCAAGATGCTTTGGATATGCTAGTCGAACTTAATGATGAGTTCCAAATGTTATTTTTTGATGAACGTTTTGATATTACTCAAGCACTTGCAAAAGAATCTGTTAAATCTTTTTTTCAGACTTTAGCTATTAATTTTAATATGCCATACATTCCTGGAAGTACTGAATCATATTTTTCAATGTATATCCCAGCAATTGTCATTATAGGATATGATGGATTTTTTATATATTCTGTTGATGACTCTGTTACTGCTGGTTATGCATATCAAATGTCACCAAAGATTCCATATGCATATTATGATTCAGATACGGGAACTATAGTACATTTTACTTTAGGAAATTATGTGAGTTTATTTACGAATAATATGTTGTATCAAGGTGAAATATCTTGTGATTATGATGAAGAAGCAAAACTAAAATATGATGAGTTTTATATTGCTTTTGGTAATGATAAGAATGCTACTTTAGAAAATTTGCCAGAGCTTACAACTGATATGTCAACGATTCTTTATGCTTTGAAAGATGTTAATCCAGCTTTTGTTCCTGATTTTCTAATTGCAGGATCGGAAAGTGCAGGTGCTATTCCATTTAGACGTGATTATGGTTCTGGTGACGATGAGCCTAGTGAATTTAATAAGATAAGAAGAAATACTATAATTTCTGTTATTAAGGAAACTTTACAACAGGAAATAAACGAACATGAGACATACGCAAAACAACTTGGTTCGGTATATCATTTTGAATTGCCAGAGATTGCAAATGATGAATGGGTAAATTCAATAAATGATATTTCTGTAATGTCTTTTATTCAAGGAATGCCAATAGGAACGAATCAATATTATGATAATTATGCATTAAGTGGATCTAGAATAATTCAAACAGATTATATATATGGAACTGTGGATAAATATTATCATTCATCTGTATGTGACACGGTGATTGATTTCGTAAGAGACGGTGTAGGAGCAAACGTAGATAATATATTTATCAATCGTGTACAAGCTGCGGAGGCTGGATATTATCCATGTAATGATTGTCATCCATAAGATTTTTAGAAATTGGGACGGTTCCTTTTGAGAGAGGGAGAGAGTCATCAACGGGGACAGCCCTTTTTGATAAATGTAAGCATTAATAAAAGTGCAAATTATTTTTACTTATTTATCAAAAAGGGCTGTCC
>JAFTQC010000001.1 GCA_017462965.1 Clostridia bacterium
ATTTTCTTTACTTTTAAAGTAATTATCAGAATAATCGCTTCCACATACATTACATTTGACTTCTTCTTCCATAAAATCTCCTTTACAATTCTCTTAAAGTATGTTAAAATACAAAAAGAGAATGTTTATATAAATGTTTTTGATTTGAACTAATTTTGGCTGTCGAAATCTGAAATTAGTTCTTTTATTTTATTCATAAATACTTTTTCGTTATGATATTTGTTTGAATTTACAAGACTTTTAATTTTAGATATCAAATCCTTTTGTTTGTCACATTCACATTTTAAATCTCCAATTAAAACATCTCTATTGATTATTTTTGTTTCAACTTCCTTAAGTGCTTTTATTGTTTCTTGCACTTGATTTTCCGCATTTGTTAATGCTTTATTTCTTGCTTTTAATAAACTTAATGTTTCTTTAAACATATTTCTCACCTCCTAATTCTTTAATATGTATATAAAACTATACCCTAATGCAATGTATACTACTGTCATCACTAGGTCCATTGTTATTAAATTTGCTAGTGCTTGTCCTATTGTTGTCATTAGCAATATAAATGCTATTGCTATTGTCCAAAATATAAATCCTTGTAACACTTTTTTCATTTGTATTCCCTCCTTTCTATTTCGAATATATTAAAGTTAAATAATCTTCGATTCTTTTTATCATTTGCTTTTTCTGTTCTTCTGTTGGTGGATTCTTGACTATTACTTTAAATTCTCTTTCTTTCTTCATTTTAAACACCTCTCTAATTTATTTTATTTTTAGTGTTTGTCTGTTGTGATTACTTCTTTTGTTGAATTTTGTCTAGTTTCGTTGTATAATACCCTCGATTGGAGGTGTATTATAATGGCTGATAGTGTTAATAGTAACGTTTCTCTTTCAACATCTATGAGAAACCATGAACTTACTATGTTGTATCTAAAGCAACAAGATTTAAGTAAATTATCTATATCTGAACTTGCTCAAAAATATACAGATATAAAAGATGAATTTAATGAAGCTTTTAAAGAACAACGTAATAATAAAGTTTATTTTGGTTAACAGTTACCCAAGGTGATTAAAATTTTTATAGTATCAAGTAGTTCCTGACTTGGTACTTCTTTTTTTTCATTGCATTTTTTTACTTCTCTTTCTACTATCTCTTTTAAGTCTTCTATAATATTAACTTCCATCTATCTCGCCTCCTTTTTCTTTTGAAATAGTGTTAATTGCTGATTTTCTTTAAGTTCTTTTACTAAGTTTTCACATTCACTCTTTTTGTCTAGGTATTCTATGTAAGAACAAAACAAGTCTTTTTCTTTTTGGTTAAATGTTCCTACTATCGTTACCAATTTATATAAGCAATGTAATGCCGTGTTTACTTTATTCATACTCTCGCTCATTAGTGTGCCTCCTTTTGTTTGCTATTGAAACATTTTGTTTCTTTGATGGATAAAAAAATATCCCCTATTGGAACTTCATATAATTTTGCCATTTCTTCTTTTATGCTATCGCTTGGATTTCTTTCAGCTCTTTCTATCATTGACAAATATTCTTTAGTAACATTAAAAATTTTAGATGCTTGTTCCTGTGTTAACCCTCTTTTTTCTCGCAATTCTTTAAGTGTATTTATTCGCATTTTATCCTCCTTTCTATGAAACATTTCGTTTTATGTTGTTATATTATCAAACATTTTGTTTCTTGTCAACACTTTTCCAAAAGTTTTTAAACACTTTGTTTCAAACCCTTGATACTCTAAGAAAAAATTTTTAAAAAACATTTACAAAACAAACAATTTGTTTTATAATGGTGGTGAACGGAGGATAACTATGAATAGGATAAAAGATTTAAGAAGCGAAAAAGATATAAGTCAAGAAGAACTTGGCAAATTAATTGGTGTTACACCACAAGGAATGGGATTAATAGAAAACGAAAAAAGAAAGTTAGACACTAAAATAGCTTCTGTTCTTGCTGATTTTTTTAATGTATCTGTTGACTATCTATTAGGCAAAACAGATGTGAAGGATAAAGGTAGAACAATAGATGAAGTCCTAAACGAAGCAATGATAGGAATGTCAAAAGAAGAATATGACAAATTAAGTGAAACTCAAAAGAAACAGATTAGAGATTTTGCTATATTTGTTAAGAATCAAAATGAAGGAGATAAAAAATAAATGGAACTAAACTCTCTTTATAATATTGCCGAAAAAGAAAATATAAAAATATATGATTGGCAAATAGAGGATGTTGACGGAATGTATCTTAATTATCAAAATATAAATGCTATTGCTTTAAATTATGATAGATTAGGAACTTATATAGATGAAAAATGTACATTAGCAGAAGAACTTGGTCATTATTATATGGATGCCACCTACCCTGCTAATACGAATGATACAGTTTTAATTGCGAAACAAGAATATCGTGCAAAAAAATGGCGGTTATACCGTATTAGTTCCTTTTGAGAAACTAAAGTCTGCTATTTTAAAACGGAATTAATACAGTTTATGCTCTTGCAGAATATTTTGAAGTTACAGAAGATTATATGAGTAAAGCAATTAAATTTTATGAAAGTAAATATGGATATATATACTAAGGATAAGTAGGAATACTTATCTTATTTTATAGGAGGAATTATGCAAAAAGGTGCGTGCTATATAAGAGTTTCGACAAATGATCAAATTGAGTACAGTCCAGATGCTCAATTAAAAGCTATTAGAAGATATGCTGAAGCAAATAACATACTACTAGATGATGATTACATCTTTGTTGATGAAGGTATATCAGGAAGAAAAGCTGATAAAAGACCTGCTTTTCAAGAAATGATAAAAATAGCAAAATCAAAACCAAAGAAATTTGATGTTATTTTAGTACATAAATTTGATAGATTTGCTCGTTCTCGTGAAGATAGTGTTGTATACAAATCACTTCTAAAGAAAGAATGTAATATTAGAGTTGTTTCAATTACTGAATCAATAGAAGATGATAAATTCTCTGTCATATTAGAAGCAATGCTTGAAGCTATGGCAGAATACTATTCTCTTAATTTATCTGATGAAGTAAAAAAAGGAATGACAGAAAAAGCTATTAGAGGACAATATCAATCTACTCCCCCTTTTGGTTATAAAATGGTAGATGGTATACTTGAAATAATTGAAGATGAAGCTAATATAGTAAAAATGATATTTGAAAAGTTCGCAAATAAAGAAATGAATAAACTTCAATTAGCAAAGTATGTTAATAACTTAGGTTATAGAACACATAGAGGAAACAAATTTGAAAACAGGACCATTGAATATATATTAGAAAATCCTGTTTATATTGGTTGTGCTAGATGGACACCTACTGGAAAAATTAAAAGAGGCCATGCAACTGAAGATACTATAGTAGAAAAATCTCAACACTCTCCTATTGTTTCTGAAGAATTATTTGAAAAGGCTAATAAACTACTGCAGCATAATAAGCAAATACACAAAAAACATAATAAAGAAAGCTCTACGAATACACATTGGCTAAATGGACTTGTTCGTTGCAAATACTGTGGCCATACATTGGTTAGAAGTCAAAAAGATTTCTTTCAATGCAATGCTTATGCAAAAGGTAGATGCTTAAAGAGTCAAATGGTTAAAATTTCTATTATCGAAAATACTATTTTAGAACAAATTAAAAATGATTTTACAAGTAATATAAACATCAATGTCAAGTTCGGTATAAACAAGACTAATAATGACGAAACATATCTGTTGTTGTCTGAGATAGAAAAACTTAAAGAAAAAGAACGTCGAATTAAAGAAGCATATATGAATGGTATTGATACATTAGAAGAGTACAAAGAAAACAAAAGCCATTTACAAGTACAAGAAAATATGTTAAAATCTCAATTAGAAAAGCTGAAAAGTAAAACGGAAACTAAAAACAAAGAAGAAATTATAAAGGAACAATTAAAAACAGTTTATAACATCTTAATAGATGAAAATATAGATATGAAACGTAAATATGAAGTATCACATATGATTATTGATAGAATAGATTTTGCTAGAGACGAGGGCGTTTTGGAGCTGGCATACAAAGTATAATACCATTTGGAATATGGTGGTCCGTACATCAAATGGTATTATGCTATTTCCTTTTCAAAAAATTGCCTATAATCTTTTCTTCTATATTATAATATCTACATATATTATAATAACATTTTAAAACTTTTTCATCAACTATTTTTTCATATTTTACTACATCTCTCATACAAAATCTCCTCCATATAATATTGAAGCTTCTGTATGATAAATATAGCGATTGTCGTTCACTATGGTGGATACTTTATGAAATGTAGTT
>JAFTQC010000055.1 GCA_017462965.1 Clostridia bacterium
CCCCCAAGCAAAGGGAACATACCTTCCGTCCATGCATTTGGACTCATGGGACTCTCACCCCCGTGTGGATCTCACACAGATGCCCCCATTGGTTGCGACGGCTCACGGCTCTGCTACCGCTTCAACGCTCGACCTGTGGCTGGACATAAGTATCATTATCCCCTCTGCCTGTCGTGGCCTTCGTCACGGATTGCGCCGTTCGGTCAGAGTCCTGAAGACCTCGAACGGCTCTTGTCGGTTGGCTCGTTCGGGTGTTCGCTCTTGTGGCTCGCCCTTTCGGACAGCAGAAGGAAAGTAAAAGGAATGCTGATATTCAATTTTCAAGGATCACAGGGGAAGGCAGATTTTTATCCCCTCACCTATGTAAAAGAAGTTTTTTTACACGAGTGACCACCCTGTGAAGCCGAAAATTGAAAATTTCTCAAAAAATTTTTTCTTCGAGAATGGGTTTCAGCTTGTCCAATGCCGATTGATAACTTTTTTGTATTGTATAGAGACGCTTTCCCAACATACGGGAGATTTCTCTGAAGGAGTACCCACGGTAGAAGAAAAGAATGACGATGATGCGCTGATTTTCGGGGAGTGTTTGCACAGCTTCCCATATCACCTTGTTTTCTTCATTCTGTATGTACCATTCTTCGGGAGACGGCTCGTCCTCGTCCACGAGTTCAAAGCCGGTTTCCTCTTGTTTCTGTTCGTAGGATATCTCGTTATCCGCAATCTCACTCTGCTTGTCCATCTCCTTCTTGTCTTGCCATTGAATGATGTGCATTGCTTTGTTCCAACGGAGGATTTCTTGATGCTCGTCCGAGCCTTCGATAACCTCAACGGGTATCCATTTTTTGTAGCCGATAATTTTATTAACGGTAATTCTATTCATGCTTTTATCTCCTTTATCGAATTTTGATTAGTGTTTTTCATCAAAATCCGATAAGGAGGCGCACGAATAGGCATAAAGAGATATTTTTCGCAAGGGCAAACGAAAAGGCACTTATTGCGTGATACGCTTATTTGTGCGTACCATTCAACAAGTGCCTTTTCAAAGTTATTTAGTTTTTTATTATGTAGAGTAGTGGTTAAGCCATAAGTTCATAATCACTACTCATGACGAGTAGTGATGCGCAGTTACCCCAACGCATAATAAAATACCTCCTTGATTTAAGAATTGGCGTGGCTCGTCCAAGGGGGCCGGAAGATGACCACGTAGATGTTTGTTCCATCCTTTTGTTGTTTGAACATTTTTACTCGCATCCTTATCGGAGTGCGAGTGTACGGCTTGTATGGTGCAAAAAAACGATGAGCTTTAATAAGCCCATCGCGCTTATTTGCTTGTGGATTCAGTTATCAAATCGTTTCAGAGCATTCTTCGCAAGTTCCGTCTATAACGATTTGTATTCGCTTAATTTTTGCACCGCCTGATAAGTTGCAGGCTGCCGTTGCTTTATGTATATCTGCATCCATCATATCAATGACTCGTCCACACCTCTCGCATACAAAGTGAACGTGATCATCGCAGTTGGCATCGTATCTCTCGTGATTGTTCACGTTGGTAACTCGGATAATCCGTCCGAGTTCCTCTAACTGTTTGAGATTTCGATACACCGTTCCGAGCGAGAGGTTGGGATTGTCACCTTTTAGGTCGTTATAAATCATCTCGGCAGAAGGATGTTCCTTGGTGCCGCAGAGATATTCATAAATGCTATTTCGCACCGCCGAATTGCGGAGCTTCTTTTCTGCAGTAGAGAGCATTATTTTCCTCCGTTGGAATAATTTTCTCTATTATAGCATAAAATGATATATTTGTCAATAATGAGTATCATTATTGTTAGTATTCGTAAACAAAAAAGCTATTTTTTCAATAGCTTTTTTGAATTGTCTTTCGATTATATATTTTTATCACAATTAAATAAAGATGCTAACAGTTCAGAGATATTATCGTTTTCTTCTACTGTTAAGGATGAGGTAGTTTTAGCTTCGTATATCGATTTTTTTAATCTCCCTTTTTTGAATAGTCTAAACCAACGCTTTATTTGATAAAAAGGAAATAGCCACTTTCTTTTTTCTAAATTTGGATATGTCTTTTTTAATTGGTCGTATGGCAAAAATATTCTTGATAAAATATAAGAAAACCTACCTCCCGTAACAGCTTGCTGTACCATAACACGATTTTCAACAGTACCGTATGTACCACCACTCAAAATAAACTGTTCCAATTGTTCTGTGAGGGGGCTATGCGATTTGTTATTTACCCATACCTCCGAGAGTTCTTCCGCCGCTTTTGCGAACTGCAACAATCCCGCCTCATCGAGCAATCTATATCTCTTTTCCTTGTCAAATGTGCAATTATGATTTAATACCCATATATCTATAAAAGGACGTATGCCACAACCACCATTTACAAAATGCTTTGCCATATGTGCTATATGGTAGAAATAATACATTTCATCATTCATTTCATAAAGGTAGGTGTGTTCGGGTGCAGGTTCGGAATGTTCCCAAACAGAAGATAACACCTTATCAACAGCTTTCACGTCATCGTTCAAAACGTGATGAAGTTCTATGTGAGTTTTTGAAGGAGTAAAAAATGATAGTTCATAATTCCAAGCGGATTCGTATGTATAGTTTAATTCGTCAACAAAGATGGTTTTAGCTTTTTCAATATCCGTTTCAGATATTAAAATATCTATATCACAACTTGTTCTCAACCAAGGTTCATTATAATACCGTCTAATCACAGAGCCTTTAAGTGGGATAAAACGAACTTGAGCTTTTTCTAAAGCGTATGAAATGGCTTCAAGATCGTAACTGATTTTCACATAACGGAATGCTGCCATATTCATTATTTGCTCAAATGCTTTTTGCAAATCCTCATCTATTACGGTATTGTTTTTTTTCAAAGCATATCCAATTAAATGTGCTAAATCGTGCTTTTTAGATAATTTATATATTTTCCCCCAAGATTCTCTGTCAAGATTTATGGGTTCTTTGTCCAAATCATCTTGCAGAGCATATCCAAAAAGTTGAAATAATGCTTTACTTAACATATATCCGTTTTCCTCTTTTTAGTCGTAATGTAAGATACAAAAATATAAATTAGACAAGCCAATAGATATGCAATAGTTGCCAATAATGGCTTAAAACACAGCATTGAAAAATAGAAAAAACAACACAAAATAATCTCAAGCAAAATGCTAATGGTAGTTTTTCTTTTTATATCTCTACACACAACAATTTCTGAAACAAAAAATTTCAAAATTTCTACTATTACAACGCTGATCAATATTCCAATTAAAGATTCTACAACAAATGCAAACAAGGAATATAAGCCAATACCTAAAAGAGCAAATGTAATATTTATTGCAAACATTTGTTTCTCGCGTCTGAATATTTTTAGATAATTGTTGGTTAATAGGTTGGTTCTTGTAACAAAGACAACAAGCGGTAAAAGATATAGCATATAACCTATGCTTTCAGAATATTTTGGAACCCACGCATTTATAAATAATGCTATAGGATAATAAATCGATAGTGCAAGAAACATTACTGAGGTTGATAATTTTCGTATTTTAACATACATATCGGGAAGTCTGTTTTCCTCAATTCGTTTTAGCGAAGGAAACAATACAACACTTATCGCTGTTATAAATGTTAAAAATAAATTTGTCAAGCTAAAACCAAAAGAGATCTTGCCAAATGTAATATCGCCCCACTTAAACTGAACTAACATCTTCGCCGCGCCAATAATGAGAGCCGTTGAATAGTTAGCCAACAATAAAGTGATACCGCATTTTATATTAACAACAATATCTTTTAATGTTTTTTTTACATTCTTAATTCTACCTATAGTTAATTGTTTATTGTACTTAATTGCTAAAATACCACTTAAAAAATCTCCGATAATGTCAGCAATACAAAACCAATAAAATTCCTTGACACCAAACAACAACAAAATAACAACGCCTATCAAATATGAAGCTCTTTGCAAAATGGTTATTTTAGAATACTTATCAATTCTGTAAGTTATCTGACAAATAGTACTTGAATACCAAAAATGATTTTTCACCACTATGGCGATTGCGAGTAAAATTGCAAGTATTTTACTTACGCCATCTAAAAAGAATACCGATACAATAATTGTACCTATAGATATAATGGATAAAAACGAAAGAAAAATTTGCAGTTGCGAGCGTATTTCTTCTTTATCAAGCTCATCATAATCATACTTTGAATATTTTAGGATGAAACCATCTATTAAGCCAAATTGAAAAATTGAAACATATGAAGAATATAAGACATAGGTCTGCCAATGCGAGTAATCAAGTATATCTATGAATTTAGGGACGATCAAGCTAACAACAAAACTTGTCAGCAAGGAAACTATCTGAACAAACATGGAAATACCGATATTAACAAATAACTTATTACTTTTCATTTTTTCCTCTACGCAATGAATATAAGAAAAGATATATTCTATTCCCGACGATTTTTCTGACAAATCGCTTGAATTTTTCTTTTTTACCCAGCCAAGATCCTGCATAATGATGTACAGATACCGTTTTTTCAGTTATTACAATGTTTTTAGTATGCATATCACACGGATTGAAATATTCTTTCGGATATATGGTTATTCCGTCAATTTTCTGAATTTCCGCACTAATTCTTAATCCGTGCTTCAACAGTATATTTGTCGTATAGGAAACGATTGTTTCTAAATTAAGAGTCCCATCAGGTTTTATAAAATGTATTGTATTATAAAAATCTAACAGCTCTTTATATACCCGCATTCCTGATTCTGCGGCAATCCCCAAACCAGGTGCTACAGATATTTTTTCTTGCTCCATTCCTATTGCAAGCTCCTCAACACCCATAAAAGCCCCCTGTTCGATGATTGCATCAATAGGTCTTATGAGTTCTACATCTGTATCAAAATAAATCCCGCCATACCTATACAAAATATCGAATCGAGCATAATCACTAACAAATGCATATTTTTTTGAGGCATATGCTTCTTTTACATAATCACAAGAATTTAAATCATAATTGTTTTCATTCCATTCTTTTATTTCATAATCTGGACAATATTTTTTCCAACTTGCAATGCATTTTTGGGCAAGTTCGGGTAATGGTTTTCCTCCAAACCAACAGTAATGAATAATTTTAGAAATCATAGCAACCTCTTTTACATATTTTTGTCTATTGGTTTTGTGTTCTTCGTTCCAGGGAACACAAGTAAAAATAGTAAATATAAACTTGAATCCATTAAAAACGATTCAAAACAAGCGATACTGGTAATTGCAATTATTGAAATGATAATATTAGTTTCAATTTTAGGTCTGTTATTCAATGCATAGTAAAATAGTAATGAAACCACGGGCATAATTCCTAAATTTTTCCACAAGCCCAACAACATATTATGTGTTGACTCAGTTAATCTATTTCCGTCTTTGATTGCAAATTCAGTTCCAGAGCCAAACACCGGAGATATTTCGATTTGTTGATAAGCTTGTAACCATACTTGCTCTCTTCCTGAAAAGAAATTTTTTCCCATAATTTCAAAATTTTCAATACGATTGTAAAGGATTAAAAATATAATCGGTATACAAAAACTTACTATAAGAAAAGTAATGCATAATTTCCTCATAGAGTTATGTTGCTTTAATATTTTTTTTCTGAAAAGCGTTAGAATACCATATAAAATAAAAAATAGCATTGCAGATCTACACGCAAGGAGATTAATTAATACAAAACAAAGAAAAAATAATGTTATTACGATGGCATAGCACCATTTTTTGTTTTTCCTTAATAAAAGTGTGGAAACATGGATATATAACGCAACCAAAATAAGGGATACCATATTATTATTAATCAAACTTCCGTTTTTGTCATAAAATAGAACCCAATTATAATTAATAGAAAAAGAGGAAGTAATAAAAAAAGACAAAATCCCCACTATTAATAAGACTCGCGTAACTATTATGGCTTTTTCTGAAAAATCAACTTTATTAAAAATCATAAAACCAATAAAGAGGTTTAAAAAATTTAATGCAACGCCCATTCCAGGAAAGAAAACTAAAGTAATAGTAATTGAAATAATATTAATTAAAAGAACTAAAAAATCATTAGCGGTAAATTTACTTATATTTAACAACCATATCAATATCAACATAAAAAATGTAAGAATTAAACTTGCATTTACAACCATAGTATTGGCTCTATATTGCATTGAAATAAATGCTAAAATAGGCAAACCACATAATAGCAAATCTTTTATGTGTAGATGTTTATTAACTATTTCGTTGTTCATTTTAACCTCTATCTTGCATTGTAAATTTTTTGATATATAGCTATAGTAGCATCTGCAATACTATCCCAAACAAATCTTTCCTCTATCAAGCTTCTTGCATGGTTTGATTTTTCGTTAAATGTTTGTGCGTTTGTTATCGTTTGCTCAATACATTCAAACACACTTTGAGCATTTGTTTGTGCTACCCATCCTGCATTATACTCTTTTACATAATCACCCAATGTTGTTCCTTCCGTAATTAAACAAGGTAGACCATATCCAAGTGCTTCCAAAATTCCCATGGGCATTCCCTCGGAACGTGAAGTTTGAATAAACACATCAGATTCCAACAACACTTTTTCCTTGTCTGTTCCAAAAACAGGGGGATTCAATGTAACGAACCCATTTAGAAAGCGATCCGATATCATTTTTTTCATATGTGCATATCTTCCCTGATGATCGGGGCCGTAAATTCGAAGCTCACATTTATCCTTATAAGGCGAATTCATTAGGAGTTTGAATGCGTCAAGCATAATATCAAGACCTTTTGTGTAATAATCCAACCGACCAATATAAACAAATTTTACTTTATCTGTATTAAATGCGTGTTTCTGTCTTTGAGGGATAAAGCACCCATTTGTTCCAATAAATTTGGAAACTTTAAATTTTGTAGTAGTGAGTTCTTTTTCAGACAAACATTGAATTGCTGCCGCACCTCTTAAAAACGGATTAAACAAAATATTCCCCAAAATTTTCTTTAACCGTTTCTTTTTTTGTGCTTTTGCCGACAAAGATCCATGCGGGACGATAACGTATGGAATTTTCTCTTTCCGCAATAATTTTGATATTTCTATATATTCAATTGAATATACTTCATGAAATATCACAATATCGGGCTTGCAAAATGTTGTTCCAAGATTTTGCAAGGCAAAGGGGGAAGAAAAACAAAAATAATTGTTTACACCTAATGGTTGGTAATCTCCCAAATTTAGAAGCCCTACGGTTTCATATTTGCCTTGTGCTTTTATATGCTCAGGAACAACCACGCAAACTCCATTTGCCGGATTGTTCCGTATTGTTGCAATATGCAAAATTAACATATTTATCTCCCGTTTATATTTTTACTTATACCAATTTTTTCTCATCCATGAAATTGTTTTTATTTGCTGTGCTAAAATGCTTTTCTGTATCCCAGTGGATCGCGTGCTGCTCCCATTTGATGCGTTCTTCCGAGGGCGGAATCATATAATCACCAAAACGCTCGGTTAAAAACTCATGCAAGCCAACAGGGACACGAAGCTCTGCTTTTTCAAACGGAATATGCTCGGTTTTATTAAACCATTCTTTTTTATAAAGCCCCTTTTTATAGACCGCCTTACCCAAGAAATTACAATAATAGTCCGATTCTACATTTCTGTAACGATAAACTTGGCGTAATGCAAAATCAACCATGAGCTTGCGAGGAAGAAGTTTTGAGAGCCACAAAAGGAATTTTCTTAATCCTTTTTGTCTGTTATATCCCCTCATGGACATTCCCTTGACGACAGCACATTTAGCCCAAAAGCATTGCCACAGTTGTTTTATTTTGCTGTTCGGGCAGTTATGTAAAATAAAGATATCAACAAAGATGCCTTGGTGGATATCCCAATCCTTTGTTAAATCCTCGATATAGGTCGTACCATTCATGCGGAGCTTGGGAACGGTGACATGACCTTTTTTTGTTCTGCCGTATTCCTGAAGATAAAACTTCTCATGGTCGCCAAACTCTACGAATTTTTCTCTGAATTTCTCATAATTGTCCGGTGTCATAAAGATGTCTAAATCATCATCCCAAGGAATAAAACCACCGTGTCTTTTTGCGCCGAGCGCAGATCCACCCATTAAGCAATAATCAATATCGTATTGGGTGCAAAACTGTTCTATGTAAACGGCTATTTCCAAAATCTTATTTTGCAATACTAAAATGCCGTACTTATCTTCAAGACTATCTCTCATATATTCCATGTGAAGACCTCACCTCAATTTCATTATTATTTTTCTCAAAAATTTCGGAGCTTTGTAGTAAATCAATTTCTTCCAATCTCTTGATGGCTTCAAAAACCTTTTTACTGTTGTTTCGAACGGCTCGTTTGCAATGGATTCTCTAAACGCAGGCTGTTCAGAGGGAATAACAACTTCATCTGAAAAACGATTATTCTTGTATATCGTTTCTTTATCCATCTTTCTCCAATGGATTTTCTCTTTGATTAAATCAAACCATTTTTGTCCTTTAGGGGTATTCACCAAAAACATTGATACACCTGCAAAACGGTCAATGTCGGGATGATACTTTTCTATTGAATGAAAATCGCCAATTGTTATATCGCCAACACGTTCACGAGCGGCAAATTTACAATCATAGCAACTATCTCTGCACACAAGCTGCTTGCAGTACGCATTGTAGTAAGGAAAAGAAAAATACAGATCTGATCTTTCGTGAAATTTGCCGTCTTTCAAGTAGGAGTAGGCATAATAATAGTGAGAAGATGCGTTGGCCTTTTTGTATCTCAACGTTACAGCTTTAATTTCCAAGCCTTCCTTTTCTTCGGTGTATGCAATAGATTTGTCAAAAAGGCTCTGACTACCGACTCCGTGACAAACGAAATCAAGAGTTAATAAATTATCATATTCTTTTTGCAAATACAATTTGAGTGCTGAAATTTGACAAGGGCTTGAGCAGTATAAAACTATTCTGTTTTTCTTCAGTTCTGTTTCTATAGCACTAAATTGATACGAAGTATCGCATAACAAATATTTTGATTTATAAAGCGGAATAAGTTCTTCAAGTGTTTCTGCTTTTGTTGTTTTTAGCTTTAAATTTTCATCAAAAGCCGCACCGAAAACCACACCGCCTTGTGCTATTATGCTCTCTGCGAAAACGCCAAACAGCCCACCGCTTGAGCCGTTGTATTTGGTTTTCGCATCGAGCGCATATGCCATACCACACAAACCGGTATCGGAAGAATATGTATCGTTAATAATGGGGCATACTTTCTCACACGCTCCACAATTAACACACCGTGTCGAATCTATTTCGGGATACTCAAAACCATATGTATCTGTTACAAAAGAAATGGCATCGAATTTACATTTTTGTAAACACGCTCGACATCCGCAACACTTATTTCCGATACGATCTATTGCCATGATTAACTCCTCGTTATTACTTTACTTTCTTTGAAATGTCGGAAGACGAGATTCCTTCCGTGTGGGGTAAAAAGACAACGTCTACCCCTACGGCTTCAAACTCACGAATTATGTTATTATACATTTCGCTATTCTGCCAATCACTACCATGGAAGAGAGCTTCAAACTTGATTTTCTTCCATGCTTCCATTTTATCCATAGAGGTTTGAGGTACAACTTCGTCAACATATTTTATAGCTCCGACGATTTCCATTCTTTGCTCAAAAGGAATAATCGGGGTTTTATTTTTATATGTTCTAACACATTCATCTGTTGATACGCCAACAATTAAATAATCGCATTGTTCCTTTGCACGACGAAGTATATTCAAATGCCCAATATGAAACAAATCAAAAACACCCGTTGTGTATCCTACTTTATATTTTTTCATGTGTATTACCTCCTTAAAATCGTCTTGTAAGCAATTTTTTTCATCCAAGCCGGCATATAAATGAATACTCGGATGTAGAGCTTGTTCACCCATGCTTTTCTTTTGGTTATCATGTTGTTTTTGAGTAAGTATGTTTGCAACATATCCCAATCTTGAATTTCTCTCTTATTGCTTCTTCGCTCTATAAAGCCTTTTCCCACACGAACATTAACTACAATATCATCTATGTTTGCAAGTTTGTATCCTGCTGCAATTAAGTCAACCCACAGCTTATAATCTTCAAGTTTTCCAAAATCCTCACTATAGCCACCAACCGCTAAAACAGCACTTTTTAAATACATTACCGATACGTGATTCATTGGAGTTCTTGACTTTGCCATTCGTGTTATTTCTTCATGAATAAGCTCGACATGGCGTTCTGATTGAATATCACCGATTTCATTCTCAAATTCAGCTATTGCACCGCCAAGAACAGCAACATCCATGTTGTTTTCAATAAAAGCGATCTGCTTTTCAAATCTGTCCTCAACAGATATATCATCCGAATCCATCCGCGCAATCCAATCGTACTTGCAAAGAGACAATCCGCTATTTAGAGCAGAGGCAAGCCCTTGATTTGTTTCTTTCTTCAGAACAGTAATCTCTATTTCAGATGCCTGATTCTTTATATCATCAATTATTTCATCAATAGACGAGGGAACTATTCCATCTTGGATGATCACAACTTGTTTAGGCTTTTTTGTTTGTGTCAAGGTAACGCTTTTTAATGCCTCCCTGAAATCATCCGCATTATCCTTGCCGTAAACAGACATTAAAACTGAAAATTCCATAGTTACTCTCCTTAATAAATCGGCGTAACCCAATTTTTGAATTGTTCTATTTTCCCTCTAACCGCATCAAGGTAGATCTTGTGAATGTTTTGAGTAAGTTCTCCAGCGCAACCGTTTCCAATTTCATATTTGTCTATAGATAAAATCGGTGTTATTTCCATTGCAGAGCCACAAAGGAAGGCTTCGTCACAGGTATATAGCTCCGTTCTGTCTACTGTTCTTTCATGGACAGGAATATCCATCGCTTTTGCAAGTTTGATAACTGTATCTCTTGTAATACTTTCGAGTACGCTATCTGTCAGCCTCGGAGTAACAAGAACACCATTAATTATCATAAAAAAGCATGAGCCGGGTGCTTCAGCTACTTTACCTGCATCATTCAAAAAAATACAAGTGTCATATCCATTTCGCAGAGCTTCTCTTTGTCCTACTCGACTATTTATGTAATTTGCGCCACATTTGATTCTTGGCGATAACGTATCATCCGATATTCTTCTCCAAGATGTGACACAACAATTCAAGCCTTTTTTGTTGTATTCAGAGCTTGTCTTTCCTTTAGGAATAGGCGCAACAAACATATCTACAGGCTCTGCCGATCCCCAAGATCCAAAGCCGTCTACAAATAATGTTTGCCTAACGGAAAGATTTTCATCGTACTCGTTAGCCTTTATGACATCAATAAGTGCTTTTTGGAAATCATCTTTTGAATAGGGACAATTAATTTGTATTAATCTTGCCGAGCGAAGCAATCTGTTATAGTGATCATCCAATCTAAATGCATACAATTGCTTTTCCTCGTCGTTCCAATAACATGGGATGCCTTCAAAAACATTTAAGCCAAATTGTGCTGTCGGTGCAAGAATATTAATTTTTGCATCATTTACATTCACTATTTCGCCTTTGTACCATATAAATCTGTTTGCAACATCTGTTTTCATGATTTTTCTCCTTAACCAACTGTTATTTCTTCTTCATCGGGCAAATGAGCAAGTCGGATTATTTCTTCTTCTGCAAGACGTGCTGATTCAGCATCATCCATGGTTGAGTCAACCTTTTCCTCGTAAATATCTTGTTTTCGGAAAACTTTTGCCACGGTAGAGAATAGGATTTTTATATCAAGCCACAACCCTTGTTTTTTAAACTCGTCAATGTATTGGTTGTCGTATGTAACCTTTTCTTCCCATGAGTTTTCATTTCTACCCTTTACTTGTGCAAGACCTGTTATTCCGGCTCGTACTTCAAATCGTTTTTTATATTTTTTATTTAGCGTATCAAAGTCACCAAGCTCATATTTTACACAAGGACGGGGGCCAACAATAGAGAGGTCGCCTTTTATCACGTTCCACAGTTGAGGCAGTTCGTCTATACTTGTATTTCTCAAAAAGCGACCTACTTTTGTTACTCGTGGATCGTTCTCATAGTTGAACAGACCTGCCCCCATGCTTTCTGCATTAACCACCATAGATCTAAATTTGTACATTCTAAAGATACGACCATTTTTTGTTCTTCTTTCTTGTGCGAAAAACACGGGGCCTTTACTATCACATTTTATAGCTATCGCAACTATTATCCATAAAGGTGTCAATACAATGATTGCGATAGAGCATATGACAATATCAAAAAAACGTTTTAGAAACTTGTTAATTGAATACATAACGCCTCCATGTTAAAATGAAAATGTATGAAAAATATCATCAAAATACTCTTGGCGCTTTATCAACTCAACTTTATTTCCGCTTATGTCTATTACAGGGAAATTTGGAAGAATGAATGGCGGTTTCATAACAAGTGAATACGAGCCGCAATTTGAGAATACTACATAATCTCCAACGGACAAATCGCCCTCATAATCGTGATATAAGACATCACCCTCAATACAGGTATATCCAACGATATCAACATTTTCGTAATACTTTCTTTCCGTGCCTGATTTGATAACAAAAATCGGCGGATTAACGCCTCCCATGCTAATGTTTTTTTGACTGCCCAGCATGGTTGCAAAAGTTTTATTCCTTACGGTTTTGATCGTTTCAATTTTTCCTACAAATTTCATGCAGTCGCCAACCAAAGCAGATCCAGGCTCAATCAATAGTTCGGTTTCAAGATTGGGGAAATGTTCTGCAAACACCGAAGCTGCGGCTTTGGCGTAATCTTCATAAGTCGGGATAGTCGTACTGAATTGCGCTTTTAAAGTATCATCCATGTGTCCAAATAGTCCACCACCGATGTCTATTCTGTCGGGTATATAACCAAGTCTTTCCTTTACCCGAAGAGCTAATGTTGCCATACCTTTTGCTCGTGCAGGCCAATATTCAACATTCCTTTTTGCAAAATGACATTGAAGATTTATCAAATGGACATTTTCAATATTTTTTATGAAGTCAAGTGCCTGTTCGAATTCTATACTATCTATGTCAAATCCGAATCGTGAAATCACCCC
>JAFTQC010000056.1 GCA_017462965.1 Clostridia bacterium
CCTCTCTCTCCGCTTAACAAAAAATTAAAAGGTTTCAGAAAGCCTTCAACAAGTAAGTCAAAGCATCGTAAATCAGTTGTTTACGATGCTTTTTTCTTGCTTTATGGAGAAGCGATGAAGGCACGCTCGCAACGTTCAGCAATCAGTTTCAGATCAATATTTGCTACATCAACTGCTACAATGGGAAAAAACAGTCAAAAAATGTAGCAGTGAATGAAATATGAAATCCTATTTGAATCCATATAAATATCATGTTTACAATAATTTATATTGAACTTTGTGGCATTAATGCTACACTAAAATTAATTGTATGAGAATGATATTTAAAGTATCGTACTATGTACGCTCAAATTATGAGAACAAACAAGGAAAATCTCCTCTAATGATTCGGATTTTCCTTAATGGCGAAATGCTCAATCTAGGTTCTTCCGGTTTAAGTGTTGACAAGAAATTATGGAATAATGCAACCAGCCGCATGAAAGGTCGTACTGTTGAAGCATTGAATACCAATGCACAATTGGATCATATTTCCCATTCTTTACAAGCTATCTTTAAACAATATGAAGATGATGCTGATTTGACTTTGGATAAAATTAAGAGTATTTATTTAGGTAAAGACAAGCCTAGAACGACTTTTTTAGAATTCTTTGACAAATACCTGGAGGATGCGAAGTCTTTGATAGGCCTTGGAAAAACTAAAGCGACCTATGATAAATATTCAGCGACCAAAAAACATTTTGTGAAATTCCTTGATCTTAAATATGGCAGGAAAGATATACAGCCCAAAGAATTGACACATATTATGGTGCATGAATTCGACATCTATTTGAGAACTGTTGGCGGATTAAAATCTAATAGCGCTACCAAGACTTTGAAATTTTTCAAGACGGTAGTAATTTTTGCACAAAAAAGCGGAGTATTGTCTCAGGATCCCTTTATAAATCATCATTTCCATTTGGAACATGTTGATAGAGGATTTCTTACAGACGATGAAATACGAAGTATCATGCAGAAAAAATTTTCTACAGTTAGATTGGAGCAAGTCCGTGATGTATTCATATTTTCGTGTTTTTGTGGGCTGGCTTATATCGATGTCGCAAATTTGACAGAAGATAATATAGTGGAACTTGACGGGAAAAAGTGGATTATGACCAAAAGGCAAAAAATTTCATATAAATACGTTGAGACATTCTATTATATAATAAATCAACAATCTGACACATTATGTAAAGAACTTTATTTGCTTATGTCTTTAGACTATGATACAGTTTACGATGTGACGGAATATAAGAATAGTAAATATTGGAATTCATATGAGTCCGATTTTGTTGAAAAACATGGAGAGCTAGGTGAACTCATTATAGATATGATTAATGAATTGAAATAAAATTAGTGATAAGAAACTACACCTAACCTAGGTGATTATATACGACAATACCCTAAATTTTGGTCACGGCAAACCTTCCTGCCTCTTAAGTGGTTCTGTAGCGATTTATTGGGGGTATGCCACGCTATTAGTGGCGTAGCTTATGTAGTGTGGGACGTTGTGACATCAATAAATTACTTCTACTCTTACATTGTAACTTTGCAATTGAGAGAGTGTGTCAAAAATGAAATGACGACTCTGAAAAGTTATAGACTGTAACTACAACGCCGAAAAAGATCGTATCAATCTCTTCATTGAGTAATGATACGATCTATTTTTATTTTGTATACTGCCAAATAACACCATATTTTAAGCCTCTTTTCTTGTATTATACCGCCAAACTCGCCCCCCTAAAATCAAGAAATTAATGTGCAAACTATGTGCAAAACTATGTGCAACCCCCTTTTTTAACAATTCATTTAACATTTGCGCCTATCCCGAAGATTATTCCTTATAGATGGTTTGTCGCATTGCTCAAAAAGAAAGTGGCTCAAAAACGCCGTTATAAACGTTTCTGAGCCACTTTTCGCCATTTGCCGCAAGTGTCACATATATGTCGCACTCAATGCGACAAAAAGCCTAAAAATGTCGCACATTGTCGTAATTCGTTTTTTATCTCCTTATCGCCCGTTTTTTGTCGTAACTCGTTGTGCCACAAATAATTTGCCACCGTTGTTTATGCTTCATGACTGGAACATTTTGTTTTGTGCCCCTTAAATGTATACACCCATTAATAGTAGTGAGATTATCCCCCAATAGTAACACTGTAGCAATATTGAAGTACTGTGCAAAGCAGAAGAATAGAATTGTTATTTCGTTCCATAGATAGAGTAAGACTTTAAATTAATTCGATTGACATTGTAATTTTTATTACATCCCTCTTATATTTCAGCCGTTCGATAAAAAGAATTATCATATTTTATAATACTTTTTATCGAATAGCTGAAAGTTGGAGATCAGATAATTTTTCGTTCAAATACAAATATCACTGTCGCTTCTATTACAATATTCCTTGTATATGCAAAGTTCGGATAATGTACCCAAACTTTACTGTTTTATTGGTCAACTGTTTTCCAGTCATTCACAGTTCCTGTTTTAGAAGAGAAGCTAACACCAATCTTGAATAGTTTACGTTTATCTGTTTCATAAGAACGGGCATAGCCTTTTTCCTCTATCTGCTGTAAAGCTTCATCGGCTGTACCGTCCAGTTTAAACTCGAAAATATAGATGTAATCGGGAGTTTCCACAATGCAATCCACTCGTCCTTCACTTTGTTCCTTTTCGGTATAAACCGTGTAGCAACTTATCATACGCATAAGCAGATAGAAAGTGTAATGGAAATAGCGTTCCTTTTCCCGTTCATCTTCTTTACGACGCATGGAATAAGGAATGTCTGCTAAAAATGATGTGAGAAATTTGCGGAACTTTTCCGTATCTCCGGCTTCCAAAGCATTGACCACATCACGTGCCCAACTACCGGTATCTGTTTTTGTACCTAAATAGTCATTGGCTACAATGGTAACAAATCCTTTTTTCACTTCGTTATTCGGGAAATCGAGCAAAAAAGTATTCTGTCTCATATTATATCCCTTAATTGTGAGATACCCGCTTTGGTATATCATAGGAAGCGGCATTTCTACATCTGCCTTGTAATCGACAAACTGGCTTGGATCATAATACTTTCCTGTCAATTCATTCAGATTTTCCTTATTGTGTTTAAGCAGTCGTACCAGATAAGTGGGTGTTCCACTACGAAACCAATAGTCGTCTATTCGTTGCGAAGCAAAAGCATTCAACAAGCTGAATGGATTGTAGATATCAATCAAATTTTCACCAAAATGATAACCGTCATACTTTTGTTTTAAGAAATTCTTCATTTCTTCGATTGTGAATCCGAACTTAACAGCCAATGTCTGTATTGGTTTGTCAAAGTAATGGTAAAGTTCCTCACTGGTGATACCGCAAAGCGCTTCGTAGCGGGGATCCATACTGATGTCTGCCGGTTGGTTAAAACCGCTGAACACACTCACTTGCGAGAACTTGGTTACACCTGTAAGAAGCACGAATTTCAGATGCTCGTCTGCTGCCTTGAAAGTTGAATAGAAACCTTTTAGGATTTCACGATGTTGATCTTCCAACAAGCGTTTTTCTCCGGCTATTATTGAAGAAAGTCCGGTATCAATCACATCTAAAATAGGCTTGTCGTATTCGTCAATCAGCACAACGACACGTTTCCCTGTTTTTTTATGAACTTGTGCCAATACATAAGTAAACCTGTCGCCCAATGTTGTCATTAACGGGTCTTTCCCGTATGCCGTTTCCCATGTGGCTACAGCACTTTCAATCTTTTGTACCAATGTTTCGGGGCGGGTAAAGTCGTTTCCGTTAAAGTCGACATGAAATACCGGATACTCCAGCCAGTCTTTCTCCAAAGC